>JAUWCL010000039.1 GCA_030609325.1 Candidatus Krumholzibacteriota bacterium | reverse complement strand
GCCTTTTAAGCAGGGGGTGCCAGGTTCAAGTCCTGGGCGGCTCATTTTTTATCGATCAAGACCTGATCTTCAGGGGATATTTCTTCCACAGAGTCATACCCAGTCCCGCCATCAGGACTATCGCCGGCATCGCCGGCAGCCTGTAGCGGGAAAGAGTGAGCGGCCCGAGGAGCACGATGTAGTACAGGGCGAAGAATGCGAAGGAAAGAATGTTTCCCCAGTTCCTCTCCCTGAAGCAGATGAAGAGACCGCGGATGCATGCGATATAGGTCAGGCCCAGAACGAGGATCCAGGGTATGACCGGGATAAGCAGCCGGGTCTTCCCGTCGAAGTAATGTTCCACGGCGGCCCAGTGTCCCTTACGGGTGAGGACGTCGAGGGTGCCATTTCCTCCCGCGGACAATCCGATGTGCTCGTAGAAGGCATCGACGGCGGGAAACAGGACATAAGGTATGGCGCTGAGCTTGAAGAAAACGAGTGGATATCGTCTTATGGTCTCAAGCCCCTTCTCCCTCTTGTAACCGGCCTTGGCGTTCTCGTCAGGGAAGAGACCGGGGTTGCTCTCGAAGAGAGCTATGTCTGCCTCTTTCCATTCCGTCCGAATCTTTCCGGCGGGTATGCCGGTAACCTCGGCCTCGACAGCGGCGGCGAAGTAGTAACGAACTGTCTTGGCAGTGTTGGAGACCAGACGGAACCCGGCTCCACGCTGGATGTTTCTGGCGATCCATGGAGCGCAGATCACCGCGAAGATTACAGCAGTGATGAGTATTCTAAACAGTCTCCTATTTCCGGGCAATGGTCTCTTGAACAGGAGCATTCCAAGCAGGATAAATATCCAGTAGGAAGCGGTCGGCCTGATGAGAGTCATGATCCCGAGAAGCAACACGGAAACCAGGAGATCCCGCGTCCGTCCTTCCCTGAAAAAGCGGATATAGAAGAGGATCTGCAGTGAGAGAAAGAATGTGAACAGGCTGTTGCTAAGGATGTGCTGGCATGAGATGATGCTTAGCAGGCTGACTGCGTAGAGCACGCCCGCTGCCGTTCCTACCTTCCAAGATCGCCATCTTTCGCCGGCCCTGCAAAGGATGACAGGAACAGTCGAATCGATGATCAGCAGCACCAGAGCGACGCGGGTTAGCGATCTGCCGAGAACGGCGAAAAGGGCGATGAGAAAAGCCGGGAAGCCGGGTGTTACATCGAACTCCGGTTCGTAAGGTTCCTATGTGCTGGCCGAGAAGATACCGTGATCGATCAGATTGATCGCCGGGCGTACGTACGTTGGTGTATCGGGTCTGATGAACCTCGTCTCGTCGCCGGAGGCGATCAGGAAGAGAGTGAGCCGCAGGGTCAGGGCGAGCAGGAACAGGGAGACCTGGATAAGGGCTCTTTGCCGAGGTTCGAGGCATGGCGAATAATATGCTGACATGGTGGTGGTACACTAAACACGGCTGGCGGCCACAGTCAAGATAATGGTCTCAGCTCGTTCTTTCTCTCCTTTATCTGCAGGAGACGCAGGCCGAGAAATATCTCGATGATCCCGGCGGAGGTCATCGACAGGATAAAGAAGGTCAGAAACGCGATCATCGATCTGGAATCGGGAGCGGTCCAGGAGGTATCGGCGAAGAATATCAGGACAAATGAACCCAGCGTGAATACGATGTACCAGATGATCGCCGCCGTGATGATCCGGTTCGTCCTGTCATAGTGGTATCGTTCGTTCAGGAGTTTTCGCAGCATCAGGAGCACGAATATTATGACTGCGGCTCGAACTCCATGAAACAGGACCCTTTTCAATGCAGGGCAGGAGAGTGCCTGGCTCAATCCGGGATATACTCGATGATATCTCCGGGCTGACAGTCGAGCTCCCGGCATATCGAGTTGAGGGAGGCGAAGCGAAGGCCCTTCATCTTCCCCGTCTTGAAGAGCGAGAGGGCGGTCAGCGACAGCCCGACTCTACCCGACAGCTCGGTGAGCGACATCTTTCTCCTGGCAAGCATCACATCTAGATTTATCTGAATAGCCATGCCATAAGTATACACCGATATTTTAAGTAATCAAACAAATATATTAAGAGATATTTAAAATATTTTAAGCAAATATTGTTTCGCCAGGTTTGTTAAACGGAGTAGGGTTACTTACCGAATTTGTATCTAGATGCAGCAACTCGGCTTCAAGGTCGTAACAACTCCACCGGCGAATACAGTCTCACCGTCAGATTCAGGCCGACCAGCAGTCTTGATCGATAAAGGTTCTTCATTCACAGGTAATTACACTTGATATTTACCTGCGCCGGTGTGAGACTTCCCGGCTGAGGTATAGGTATGCAGATAAAGGGCCCGGTACTTCACGCCCGGATGGATTACGTTAAGGAACACTTCGGCGAGGACGCCTGGAGCCGCGTTCTCGAGTCGATGAGCGATGAGGACTGCCAGATCCTCGGCGACGTGATCGTGACTGTGAATTGGTATCCGTTCGACGTACGAGGCGGAAACGTTCTCTGTCGCCGACTGTCTGACGATCGTGGGATGGTACAAGGAGGCGCTGAAGATGTGCGGCGCCAAGAACGTCCAGGCCGTAGATGAAGAGTGCAGGGCGAAGGGTGGCACCTGCTGCAGGTACCGATTCACATGGGAGATGTAGTCCTGGTCCGGATCTCTCCTTTGTGATGGAACATCTCTTATGATCAATAAATCTCTTTTCATCCATCTTGTCATTATTGTAACCGTGGCTGTTTCCCTGCCCGCGGAATCGAAGGTAGTCGACAGGCGCATGGTCACTTCCGACAACGGCTGGGTAAAGGCGGTAGTGGACCTTCATGACGACGGAACCCTGAAATACTCCGTCGTTCATCGCGGTGAGACGATAATCCATCCTTCTCTTCTGGGGATCGAGTTCGCTGACGGGACCGATCTGTCCACCGGCCTTCGTATAGTCTCCACATCGCAGGCCCGGCGTGACACCGTCTGGACACAGTCCTGGGGGGAGGTGAAGGATGTCCGCGATCTGTTCAACGAGATCGCGGTCACGGTCGCGAAGGATTCAGATCCCGGTAGCGAGCTTATTGTCGTCTTCAGAGCGTACGACGACGGAATCGGTTTCAGGTACGAGATCCCCGGTGGAGAGGAGCAGCCCCGTTTCATTATCACCGACGAGAAGACCGAGTTCGTCCTGAGTTCGGACTACCGCTGCTGGTGGATTCCCGCCTACGAGAACAACCGCTACGAATATCTCTTCACCGAGTCTGCCTTAAGCGGCCTGCGTGTGGTCCATACACCGCTGACGATGGAGACGTCGAGAGGCACCGTCCTCTCGATACAAGAGGCGGCGCTGACCGACTGGGCGAGCATGGTGCTGGTGAACGTGGGCAACGGCGTGCTCGAGTGCGATCTCGTCCCCTGGTCGGACGGCACGAAGGTGAGGGGAAAGACGCCCGCGGTATCCCCCTGGAGGACTATTACGGTATCCGGCGACGCCGCGGGACTGGTCACCTCAACGATGATACTCAACCTCAAGGAGCCTTCGAGGATCGAGGATACCTCGTGGATAAGGCCGGGCAGGTATGTCGGTATCTGGTGGGGGATGCACATCGGCAAGTACTCGTGGGGGTCGGGCCCGGAGCACGGGGCGACGACGGACAACACGAAGATGTACATCGATTTCGCCGCCATGCACGGATTCGACGGCGTCCTCGTCGAGGGGTGGAACCTCGGCTGGGACCACGACTGGTGGGCCGACGGGAGCGCCTTCCGGTTCACCATCCCGCATCCTGATTTCGAAATCGAGGAGCTGAGCCGATATGGAGCGGAGAAGGGCGTGTATCTCATCGGCCATCACGAGACAGGGGCCGACATCGACAATTACGAGCGGCAGCTGGACACCGCGTTTGCGTATTACGAGAGGCTCGGAGTCAAGGTGGTCAAGACGGGTTACGTCGGCCACAGGACGAACGAGTTCGAGTGGCATCACGGTCAGTACATGGTACGCCACTACAGAAAGGTCGTGGAGAAGGCCGCAGAGCACCGCATAATGGTAATCGTCCACGAACCGATCAAGGCGACGGGGATACGGAGGACCTGGCCGAACATGATCTCACGCGAGGGAGCGAGGGGGCAGGAGTACAACGCCTGGAGCGGCGACGGAGGGAACCCGCCCAATCATACGACCATCCTTCCCTTCACGAGGATGCTCGGCGGGCCGTTCGATTTCACGCCGGGCATATTCGATCTCTTTTTCACAGAGGCCGGAAGACCGAAAAACCGGGTCAACACTACGCTGGCCAAGCAACTCGCTCTCTACGTCGTTATCTACAGCCCGATGCAGATGGCGGCGGACCTTCCGGAAAACTACGAGGGACACCCAGCCTTCACGTTCATAAAGAGCGTCCCGTCCGACTGGGAGACGACGTTGGTCCTGCACGCGGCGATCGGCGACTACGTTACCATCGCGAGGAAGGAACGAGGGGGAAACGACTGGTTTATCGGGAGCATCACCGACGAGGACGGCCGTACGCTCGAGGCTTCGCTTTCCTTCCTGGACGAGGGGCGCCGGTACGAGGCGACCGTCTACGCGGACGGCCGCGGCGCTGACTGGAAGGACAGGCCGTATGTGACCGATATCAGGAAGGAGATTGTCAATTCCTCTACGGTCCTGAAGCTCGAGCTCGCACCGGGTGGAGGCCAGGCCGTCAGGATCAGCCCGGTTACTACTTCTCCAGAATGAACATCTTTCCCGACAGAAAATCTATAACACGAAGATTTCCGTCCGAGCCTACCGCCGCCTTCGTGATATCGAATACGGCGTCGCCGAACTGTCCCCGCAGGTAGAAAGATACGTTGTTCGTATCGTACGAAGTATCACCATACGGGTATTCGTGCTTCAGGATCGTCCTGAACTTTCCCCGCCTCGGATCGTACGAGAGGAGCCGGAACTCACAGGGAGAATGGGCCGAGACGACCGGCCTGCCGTTCCACTCGAATATGTTGTCCGGCCTGCCGTTGAACGGGATCTTCTTCCGTCTGCCCCTGCTGCCCAGTTCCTGAAGCGTACCGTCCATGTGATTGATCAGGAATATGTTCCCCGATGCAACACACATTCTCAGAGGGCCATCACCCGTTTCTATCTCCTCGACCGAGAGATCGGCCTTGCTCACTGCCGAGACCGTCCTCGAATCGAAGTTCGATACGTATATCGTCTCGTCGTCGAAGACGAGATCCGTGGCCGTCAGACCGAGCGCTGCCCGGCCGGTCACTTTCTTCTCCTCGGTATCGACTATCTGCAGCAGGCCCGGATCGTCATCCTTCTCGCCGAGTCTGACGAGGTAGAGCAGCCCCGCAGCCTCGTCGAATTCCAGTATACGCTGGGTGATCTCTCGCTCGACCTCGTCTTCGAGGCGCAGACGCTGCCCGGGCTCATAGAGTCTGATCTGGTCGACAAGGGTGCCTATGAACTGCTCCTCGCGACCCCAGTTGTTCTGGCTGAAAAAGAGCCGCCCGGCGGGACCGAGCGTCATCGCTAGGGCCTGCCGGGGAATACGCCTGTCGTAGAATGAGTAGTCGTCCGAATCTATGAGGAGCACGCCGTTCTTCGCGTCCCATATGTATACGGTCGGCCAGTAAGACTGGTGCGGTCCGTACGAGAGGTAGATGTCCCCTTCGGGCGACGGGATCGCGCAGACGGGATAGTCGAACGGAAGATCCATGAACTCGATCGAACAGCTCTCGTCGACGACGGCGAACCGGTCCTCGGAGTTGAACACGACGAAATCGCCGGACGCGGGATTTTCCACCAGATCAACGGGGGCCCATCCTGTACGTATCTTGGACAACTCTCCGCTGAAGGGATCAAAGACGCTGATCGCCGCACCGAACGTTCCGTTGACGGCAGACGCCCCTTTGGGGAAGTAGAGAACCCCGCCATCCGGATCGTACACCATAGTGAACATATGGGGGATTATGCCGAGGTTCGGATATCGCCTGATCATCCTGCGCGATTCGAGGTCGATGACATCGATCTCCCCATGAGCCCAGCTGCCGATGAACAGCAGATCCTTCTCGATGTCGATGGCGCTCGCATCGTTTCCGTATGCGGGGACCGGTATCTCGTAGAGTGTCCCACCGTCGCCGAAATCCACGACATGGACGGACGCAGCATTGTCATAGGGGATGTAGACCTCGTCCCTCCCGGGATTGCAGATTATGCCGACACCTTCGGTATATCCGGGAAGGCCTGTGACTATATCGCTGGACCCGGTCACGTCGAGCCTCGCCGCCTCTATAACCTTACGTGTGTCTGTTTCGATCACGAGGTAAAGGCAGTGTTTCACGTCATCGTATCCACCGAGATGCCAGCGCCCTCCGCTGGCAACGGGGATCGGCCTCGAGCCGTCGAGTTTTCCGGTGACGGCGTCGAACAGCCAGAGCGTAGAGGTGTACCCGTCCACCGCGACGATCTTGTCGAGCACGGCGTCACAGACCACCTTGCGCAGTGGTGGAGGGGGAGTGGCGTTGAGATTGATCAGCGCTTCGCTTGTTTCGAGCCATTCGAGTTTGTGCAGCTTCCCGTTGCCCGCCTCGTAGAAGTACAGGTGCCGGCTCTCGCGCCCCGCGAGGAAGACGTTGCCGGTCGCTTCGTCGATGGCGATCGATTCGAGTTGTGCGTTCGTTTTGACCGTGAGGGCAGATCCGCTCCCGGGATCGATGATATAGAAACATCCGATCCCGATCAGGCAGACATGCCCGCTCGATCTGCGGATGATCATCGATTCGGATTTCAGGTGCTGGTAAGCGCGACCGTCCAGGGGGATGTTACGGACCACGCCGTCGGCGCAACTGATGACGGTGAGGGACGAGCTGAGGGTATTGGCCGCGATCAGCCTGCCGCGCTTCTCGTCCATCAGCACCATGACCGGACCAGCGGCGTTGATGGAAAGCCCGGCCCCGGCCAGGAAATCGACGGTCGTCGCTTCGGTACCGTGCAGGGAAGACGATACGAGGCATATGAGCATCAGGATGGAAAGTCTGCGGATCATGGTCGAATAACTCCTTCCGTATGAGCTCGTGTCGTTCTGGGAATCGGGCGTATTATACACACCTGCGGCTTCTCGATACATGTTGAAAAGGGAATAATTGACATATTCTATCTGTCTGCGACAGATATATAAGATGACTGGATCCACAAGGAAGGCAGCGCGCCGATGAAGAATGCAGAAGACGGCAGGAGAGAAAGCTTCGAGGAGTTTCTCGCGGAGTGTCCGGGGTACGAGCAGACGAGCAGGATCGACGAGCTAAGGGCGACCGAGTATTCGAGGCTCGACAGCCAGGGGCACATATACCTCGATTACACGGGAGGCGGCCTCTACAGTGACCTGCAGATACGGAAGCACATGGATCTCCTGCTGGGCAACGTCCTGGGTAATCCCCACTCGTTCAATCCGACTTCGAGTTTCACGACCGACATGGTCGAACGATGCAGACGCCGGGTGCTCGAGTTCTTCAACGCGCCCACCGACGAGTATATCGCGATCTTCACGGCCAACGCGACCCACGCGATGAAGCTCGTGGGCGAATCGTATCCCTTCGACAGGGGAGACATGTTCCTCCTGAGCTTCGACAACCATAACTCGGTCAACGGCATCAGGGAATTCGACAGGGCCTGCGGCGCGATCACGAGGTACATCCCCGTCGTACCTCCAGACATGCGCCTCTACGATCGCGTTCTCAAGAGGAGCCTCTCGGATGTCGGAGATTCAAAGAACAGGCTGCTCGCTTATCCTGCCCAGTCGATTTTCTCCGGCGTTCACCACCCGCTGGAGTGGATAGAAAGGGCTCACGAGCATGGATGGGACGTACTTCTCGACGCGGCCGCGTTCGTAGCTACAAACAGGCTCGACATTTCTAGGTGGAAGGCCGACTTCGCCGCAGTGTCGTTCTACAAGGTATTCGGGTATCCGACCGGCGTAGGAACGCTGGTCGCGAGGTGCGAGGCCCTCGAGAAGCTTCGCAGGCCGTGGTTCGCCGGGGGGACTATCACCGTGGCCTCCGTTCAGGCGGATAAATATTACCTCGCCGAGGGAGTGGAGGGCTTTGAGGATGGCACTCTCCATGCCTGCCGGCCGTCGAGACGGGTATAGATTTCATCGAGTCGATAGGCATGAATACGATACACGATCGCTTGATGTGCCTGACATACTATATGCTCGAAAAGCTTATGGAACTGAAGCACGGGAACGGAAAGCCGATGGTCAGGATCTACGGGCCCACCGATACGAAGGGAAGGGGAAGAACCATCGCGCTGAACATCTATACGGCAAACGGCACAGTCATAGACCACCGCATCGTCGAGGACATGGCCGCGAAAAAGAACATCTCACTGCGGACCGGATGTGTCTGCAATCCCGGAGCCGGGGAGCTCGCGCTTGGACTGTCGAAGGACGAGATAATATACTGTCTTCAAAATCAAGGAAGACTGAGCCAGGTCCAGGGCGTCATATAATCCTTATAATAATTGTGATTATAGAGCATTGACGCGCACCGATCTCCATAATAGTATAAAGACATTCCCATGTGGTCGAAGAAGATGAAGTGCAGGCTGCAACAGAAGGAGTACGCGCAAAGCAAATGTTTCTCACACTGCGGAATCGGTCTTTCTCGTGCAAGGAGGCAGAAGTGTCCGAAGGCAACACTTCCGAAAAGGTCAGTCTCATCGTTTTAAGCGGCGACATGGACAAGGTGATGGGGGCTTTCATCATCGCCAACGGCGCGGCGGGGCCGACAGGATCGGACCATCGAAGTTCAATTTCAGCGGCATCGGCCGATAGATGTTCAAGAAGATGATTAAGGCCCAGAATGTCATCCCGCTTCCAAAGCCTCCGAGTCGAAGATACAGCTCTTCATATGAGTCGGGAGGACCCGATGGCGGATGTGGCAAGGGTGGGATTCCTGTCGGTGCTGAGCGAGCATGGAGATGAGGCAGGTGACAAAGCTGTCGGCTGAGGAAGAGAGAATGTCACTGGCGCTAAAGTCCCTGAAGGGACTGTCGGTGGGAGACGCGTTCGGTGAGAAATTCTTTTATCACGTTTTCTCGCTCATCGACGGCGGTCAGATGCCGCCGACTCCATGGAACTGGACGGACGATACGGTGATGGCCATGTCGATTGTCGACGAGCTCTTGATCGGAGGCGAAATCGACATGGACCGCCTGGCGAAGCGATTCGCGGAGAGGTACGCGAAAGAGCCGTGGCGCGGGTACGGCGGAGGCGCGGCGCGCCTTCTCACAAAGATCCATGAGGGGGCGGACTGGAAATTGGAGTCGAAGAAACTTTTCGACGGCGGATCGTGGGGGAACGGAGGGGCAATGAGGGCCGCGCCGATCGGGGCATATTTCAGCGGTGACCCTGAATCGGCAGAACGAGAGGCGGATAAATCAGCCAGGGTCACGCACGCCCACGTGGACGGCAGGGCAGGAGCCATAGCCATAGCCGCGGCCTCGGCCCTGATCATCGATGCAGGTACGAGTCCCGGGGTCGAGTTCATTGACGAGGTGGTTTCCCACATGCCCGAATCGGAGACCCGTGTAGGGCTCGGCACGGCCAAGGAGATACACCGCGATGATTTCGAGAGGGCCGTTTTCACCCTGGGCACTGGGAACAGGGTGTCGGCGATGGATACTGTTCCGTTCTGCATCTGGATGACAGCTCATCATTCCGATTCGTTCGAAAGAGCGATGGTTGCTACAGCATCGGGATTCGGTGATTCGGATACTACATGCGCTATCGTCGGGGGAATCGTGTGCCTGGTCTCGGACATTCGGGGCGTATGGACGGACAGGACAGAGTCCCTTTCCGAGCAGCATGAATATGTCAACAATAATTGACAAAGCCGGACGCTCAGGATAAACTGCGATTCAAGCGGTAGATTACCAAGGCCGCAGATAACAAACTATTGGTGTTAAAGGTCATCGGCATTTCCGTCGGGGGGCAGAATATGACAATCGGTAATTCGAATAGCAAGCCCGAGATCAGCGAGAGGCAGATCGAGGAGCTTCGCAGCAGAATCGCTCTCCTCGAGGGAAAGCTCGCAATAAGGGACGGTCTCGAGGTGCTGGCGGGCGGGATAGCCCACGATTTCAACAATCTGCTAACGGTAATACTGAACAATATATCTCTCATGAAGCTCGAGACCGTCAAGGGAAGCGGAACGATGATCGGTCTCGATGAGATGGAGAAAGCCACCCTGAAGGCCCGCGACCTCGCCTGGAAGCTGCTGAATATAGCAGGCAACGGAGCTCCTCCGACTTCGGAAGAAGGGAGCGAAACAGCCGGTGAACCTGCTCTCGAAGATCTGATGGGAACGGGAAAGATCCTGCTGGTCGACGACGAGGAGACTGTGAGAATGAGTACAGGTGCAGCGCTCACCAAGCTCGGGTACAGCGTAGTCCTCGCGGAAAACGGGTCCAAGGCGATAGAGATCTTCTGTCAGTCTGCCGACGAAGGAAGACCGTTTGATGCGGTCATACTGGATCTCACCGTCCACGGAGGCAGAGGAGGCAAGGAGACCGTATCAAGCCTCAAGCGAATCGACCCCGAAGTCAGGGCCGTGGTTTCAAGCGGGTATGCCAGTGACTCGGTGATGACCGGTTACGCGGAATTCGGTTTCTCCGGGAAGCTCGCCAAGCCGTATACAATGGAAGACCTCGGGCGCGTCATTAAAGCAGTTCTCGAAGGTTCCGGGAACAAGTTCTGATCCCACGCATATTTAAGATGTGGACATCGAACGTTCCATTTGATAGCATTTCGGCCTGTACATAAAGGAATGTATGGATACATGTCAGTACGGAGGTGGAGAGATCGATTTCGGACTGAGTGAAGAACAGAAAGTGCTGCGTCACAGTATCAGGGATTTCGCCGAGAAAGAGATCAGACCGAGGGCGCAGGAACTTGACGAGAAGGAAGAGTTCTCGATCGAGCTGACGAAGAAGATGGCCGGGCTCGGCCTGTTCGGGATCTTCGTGCCCGAGGAATACGGCGGATCCGGAATGGGTTATCTCTCTTACATTATTGCCGTCGAAGAGCTTGCCAGGATTGATGGTTCGCAGGCCGCTACGGTCGCAGCAGGGAATTCACTCGGTACCGGACCGATATACTACTACGGCGGCGAGGACCAGAAGAAGGAATGGCTTCCACGGCTCTGCAGCGGGGAGATCCTCGCCTCATTCGGGCTCACCGAGCCGGACGCAGGCTCAGACGCGGGCGCGAGCAAGACCACAGCCGAGCTCAAGGCCGGCGAATGGGTCATCAACGGCAGCAAGATATTCATCACCAACTCCACGAGCGAGATGGCCGCTGTATGCACTGTCCAGTGCATAACGGGCAAAAGGCCGGACGGAAAGAAGGAGATCTCCTGTATCCTTGTTCCGAACGGGACGCCGGGCTTCGAGGCGAAAAAGATGACAGGGAAAATGATGTGGAGGGCTTCTGACACCGGCGAGCTCTATTTCGACAATTGCCGCGTTCCCGAGGAGAACCTCATCGGCAGCAGGGGCGAGGGCTTCCATCAGATGCTCGAGACCCTGGACAACGGGAGACTCGCTATTGCGGCCATGGGCCTCGGCGGGGCTCAGGGCGCGTTCGAGCTGGCTCTGAGGTATTCCAGGGAAAGGGAGCAGTTCGGGGCGAAGATCTGCACGTTCCAGGCAAACGCTTTCAAACTGGCCGATATGGCCACATCGATAGAAGCTGCGCGCAACCTCCTGTACAAGGCATGTCGCCTGAAGGATGCTGGGCAGCCGTTCTCAAAGGAAGCTGCCATGTCGAAGCTCTACTGTTCGGAGACGATGGGACGCGTCGTCGACGAGGCGGTGCAGATATTCGGGGGCTACGGCCTGATGAGGGAATACGACATCGAGCGGTTCTACCGGGACTACAAGTTGCTGACGATAGGCGAGGGCACCTCTGAAGTGCAACGAATTGTAATATCAAGATTGTTAGGGTGTTACGACGAATAGATAAAGTATATTCCAGGCTGTGTGCCGTCCCTGTAAAGAGAAGGCCGCCGGTTCCTGCCGGCGGCCTGAACTTGTATGAGGCTGATGTGTGTAATCAGTCCTCGTTCAGTTCCGGGATGTTCTCGTAGAGCTTCAGGGACTCGGGATTTTTCAGGGCGTCCTGGTTCCGGACCTCCTGTCCGTGGATGATTTTCTTCACGGCGAGCTCGACCTTCTTCATGTTGATCGTGTAGGGGATGTCGCCGATGGCGAGTATCTTTTTAGGTACATGACGGGGTGAGGCGTTCTTTCTGATCGTCCTGCGGATCGTATCCTGAAGTTCCTCGGTCAGCTCCTCGCCGTCTGCCATCTTTACAAAGAGGATAACCCTCACGTCGTCTTTCCATTTCTGGCCGATCACGAGACTGTCGTCGACTTCCTCTATCGAGGCCATCTGCCTGTATATCTCAGCTGTGCCGATGCGCACTCCGCCCGGATTCAGGGTCGTGTCAGACCTGCCGTAGACTATCACGCCGTTGTGCTCCGTGACCTCGATGTAGTCGCCGTGCCGCCAGACACCGGGGAAGATGTCGAAATAGGCCTTGTGGTATTTTTCGCCGTCAGGGTCGTTCCAGAAATAGATCGGCATCGAAGGAAACGGAGAGATGCATACGAGCTCGCCCTGCTCGCCGATCACGGGATTGCCGTCGATATCGAAGGCGTGGACGTTCATTCCAAGGCACCTGCACTGAAGCTCTCCCGGCCATACCGCCCCCATCGGATTACCCGCCGCGAAACAGCCGTTGAGATCGCTGCCTCCGGAGATCGACGAAAGGCAGAGGTCTTCCTTGATGTGCCTGTAGACGTATTCGAACTCACCAGCGTGCAGAGGGGATCCCGTCGAAAGCATCGCCTTGAGAGAAGAAAGGTCGAACATTTCCTTTGGTATTAGCCCGGTCTTCTCCAGTGCCGTGATGTAACTCGCGCTCGTTCCGAATATGGTCACGCCTATATCCTCGGCGAGCCTGAACAGCGCCTCCGGATTGGGAAAGAAGGGTGAGCCGTCGAAGAGAACCACCGTCGCGCCGAGAGCGAGGGAGCTCGTAAGCCAGTTCCACATCATCCACCCGCACGTGGTGAAGTAGAAGATCCGGTCCTCGCGTTTAACGTCGGTGTGCAGCGAGAGCTCCTTCATTTGATGGATGAGGATCCCGCCTGCGCTCTGGACCATGCACTTCGGCAGGCCGGTGGTCCCGGACGAGTACATTATGTAGAGGGGATGCTCGAAGGGGAGTTGCTCGAAATCGATCTCGAGTCCCACTTCCTTCGATACAAAATTGTAGTACATTACGGCGTTCGGAAGAGAAGAAATGTCGGGAGATTCCTCTGTATACGGAACCACTATAACCTTTTCTATGGATGGAAGGTCCTTCAGTATCTCCGAGATCCTCTCGATCGAGTTGAACGTCTTGCCGTTGTACCAATAGCCGTTCGCGGTGAATATCAGCCTCGGCTCGATCTGCCCGAACCTGTCCAGGACACCCTTGATCCCGAAATCGGGAGAGCAGGACGACCAGAGGGCACCTATGCTCGCGGAGGCGAGCATGGCGATGATCGTCTCGGGCATGTTCGGCATGAAACAGGCAATGCGGTCCCCGCGCTTAATGCCCATTTCTCTCATTGATCGCGCGAGGGCGGCGACATTGTCATAGAGCTCGGAGTAGGTAAGGGTAGAGCCTCCGTTCTTCTCGCTCCTGAATATGATTGCCGGGTGGTCGTCCCTGTAACGGAGCAGATTCTCGGCGAAGTTGAGTTCCGCTCCCGGAAACCATTTCGAGCCGGGCATCCTGTCGCCGTCATCGAGCACGGAGTCGTATTTCCGGGAATGGATGATATCCATGAAGTCCCAGATCGTCGCCCAGAGCTCGGGGATGTTATCGACTGACCACTGCCAGAGCTCGTCGTAATTGCTGAAATCCGTTCCGTGCCGCTCGTTGATCTCCGTCATGAAGCGGTACATGTTTGTCTTCCTGATTCGTTCCTCGGAAGGTTGCCATAGCGGTCCGCTCATCCTCCAGTCCTTTCGGCGCATGTTTTTCTTAACGACTCCTGATTATGAAGACTATGGGCATTTCCCGTCAATTCAATTCAATCCGTATATTTTGGAGTGATAGAAGCGGTGTTCTGTAGTAGATTCCGCGGAACAGCAGATTACCACCCTCCGATTTGGCAGGCAAGCTTTTTCCTGCGATGTCGTAACCCTCTATAATCGGTGCATCCTTGGGAAGAAGGCTCATCTGGATGTTGTAGGCAATCTTCATCTCTTCCTGGATCCTCATCAAAGACTGCTTTTCCTCGTAGAGTCTCGTGTTCTCTATGACCTGGGCGGACTGCGTGGATATGATGCAGAGGAGCCGCTTATCGGCCTCTGAGAACTTGTTGCCTCCGTATTTGTTGAACATGTTCAGGGATCCGATTATCCTCCCCTTGAGCATAAGGGGGACGCTGAGGAGGGTATTGATCGGATTCTCTTCCGATTCAAGGGTTCTGAACCGATCGTCGCTGTCGAGGTCTTCGATGATGAGGGGCTTCTTGTTTTTCAGCATCCAGCCGGTGATCTGCGTGTCGAGGTGGAAAGGCATGTAGCCGCTGCTCTGGTCTGCCTGCCGTATGATCGTCTTGAACTGGTTGTCCTGTTCTCCGTTCTCGAGCAGCGTGACTGTACCCTGCTCTACCTTTATGTGCTTGATGCATTTTTACACGATCAGCTCGATGATCTTTTCCGGGGAGAGCGTGGAATTGATCGCCGTTGAAATATCATTGATTATTGACAGTTCCTCGACAGAGTTTTTCAAGCGCTCGTTCTCTTCCTCGAGCTTGTTCAACCTGCCGTTTTCATCCGCCATGATCGTTCCCCGGTTCCGAAAAGTTCCGGATGTAAATGTATTATGATACTGCCTGTTTGTCACAAATATGGAGAAAAGCCGTTACTTGTGTAATTTTTATATTGATTAGACGATTCGGGTCAATCAAAATCGAGGCACGACCAACTGAGCCGCTCTGAAGAGGAATCGCAGGGAGACGCATTTGCCATATATCCCCCTTCACGTTCACAGCACGAACAGCCCCGGAATCGGGATGATGACTGCATCCGAGATCGTCGAGAGGGCCGCATTCCTGGGTATGCCGGCAATCGCGCTGACCGATCAATGGAACACATACGGGCACTTCGAGTTAGCCAAAATGACCGCGGCGAGAGGGATAAAGCCCGTTTTCGGCGCCGAGGTGCGGCATCTCTCGCTAACGGGGCACGACGACGCGTTTCACCTCACTCTCCTCGCGGAAGACAACACGGGCTACGCTAACCTGACCAGGCTGGTAAGCTTGCATTACGAGAAGGACGGCCCGCCTCATGTCACGGCGGAGGAGCTCGCCGGCCTGAGCGAAGGGATCATCGCTCTCTCCGGGTGTATACGCGGCGAGGCCAACCAGGCAGTTCTCCATGGAAACCTCGGGATGGAGAAGGAGGCGGTCGAGAGATGTCTCGAGATATACGGGGAGGAGAGGTTCTATCTCGAGATAATGACGCACAATCACGAACGCGAGCAGCTCGTCCTCGACAAGATGATCCTTATGTCGAAGAAGCTCGGGATCCCGATGGTGGTGACGAACAACGACAGGTTCATCTCTAAGGACGACGCTGTATATTACGAGGTCCTGCGGACGCTGACCGGAAATATGAGGAAAGAAGAGAATTCCGAAACACTCCCGGAGTATTACCTCAAGAGCAGGAAGGATCTCGAGCCGTATTTCTATTTTCTCGCAGAGGCGCTCGAGGTATCGGGAGAGATCGCGGAGAGGTGCCGGGTCGATCTCATAGACGGAACGAAGATATCATTCACGGAGGATCCCAATGAGGATGTCACTCTCTCAGAGAAATGCAACAGGCGCTTCATCCTCGAATTCCACACTGCTGGAAATGATGATTCGTTCGATCTGGAGAACCGGATGATGGGTGAGCTCGAGCGCGCGTCGATCGAGGAAATGTCAGGTATTCTGCTTTTCCTCGTGAAACTGATACGCAGATGCAAGCGGGGCGGCGAGTGGATCGAAATGGTCGGAAGCGAGCTGTGCGAGAGTGTCATAGCTTACCTGCTGGGCATCGTACCCCTGAATCCCGCCGAGCATGGGCTCGTGTTCGAATCGTTCGGCGCGCCGGCGCCTGGAGTGCCGCCCGTCGTGGAGCTGCTCCGGTCGAAAGGGCCGCGCGACACGTTCATGCAGATTCTGAAGGAAACGCTTCCAGGATACCGGTTCCGCTTTCAGCTGCAGAGGGAGGACTCTTCCTTCTCAACGCTCGTCAAGGAGCTTAGCGAGAAGTTCGAGCTTGGGGAGACGCTGACCGATGAGATCGTTCAGTCGATCGCCGCCTCACGGAAGCGGGGCGGGCTGGCCGATGTGCTCGAGAGCTCCGAGAACCTCTCCCATATCTACAACACTGACAGGGCCGTGCGGAAGATCCTGCATTCAGCTACAGCCCTGCAGGGACGAGTCTCTCATTTTATTCACAATACCTCCAGAATTGTCGTGCTCCCGCCCGGGGCGGAAAGCAAGGTTGCATATGTAAGGGGAGACAGGGGCGATGAATTCCTTATGCTGGACACCGAGGCGATCGCCGCCCATGGAGGATGGATGCTCGTTGTCCAGCACTCCCATTTCCTCTCGGCCCTCGCCGATACGGTCGCAAGGATTAGTACTCCAGGCGAATTTACCGAAACGCATGCCGAATCCGGCAGGAACCACAAACGGCCGGATGAATGGAGACCGAAGGACCTCAACGACGTCAGTACCTTCGAGATGATATGCGAAGGGAACACTGATGGCGTCTATCTTCTCGAGAGCAGGGGGATCCGCGATCTGCTGACGACGATAAAGCCCCACCGGTTCGACGATCTCGTCAACGTCATCTCACTCTACAGGCCTGCGCCGCTTGAGGGAAGGCTCTGGCAAAAGTACGTCGAGAATGCCGACAAGAAAGGGAAAGTATACTTGCCGCACCATTCGCTCGCTGGTCCTCTGGAGATGACGCGCGGACTCCTGCTGTACAGGGAACAGGTCCGGGAGATCCTGCTCGGGTCGGCCGGCCTGACCGGGCAGGATGCTTCATTCGTCGAAAGGGCGCTCAGGACCAGGGAAGCCTCGGATCTGCAGTCGGCGAGGCTGACCTTCATCCGCGGTGCCATGGACAGGGACATCGACGAGGAGGACTCACAGAAGATATTCGACTATCTCCTGCACAATATCGGATTTACCTTCGACAAGGCTTTCAGTTGCACGCAGGCTTATATCAGCTACAGGTCCGCCTTCCTCAAGGCCCACCACCCGGTAGAGTATTTCGCCGCGATGCTCGATTCGTCGGTCGATGTACGTGACAGAAAGAAGCGGTACCTCGACTATCTCGAGCACAAGGGGCCGAAGGTGTTTCCTCCTGACGTGAATTTCAGCGGCCGTGGATTCATTGCCGCGAACGATGCGATCAGGGCCCCGATGTCGGAGGCGTGCGATATGATCGTTGATGAGGTCGAGACGATTCTGGGCGAAAGAGAAGGAGGCGCTTTTGATTCTCTGGAAGATTTCCTGAAGAGATTAAGCGGAAGGCTCTCGATGGAGACGGCGATGAACATGGCCGACTGCGGTCTGTTCGACTCGTTCGGTGAGGGGAGGAAGACGATGAGTGAGGAAGTAATTGCCTTTTACGATGAGCACGCCAGGGCAGGGGAGTTCTTCCGGGCGCCTGCCGAATCAGCAAAGTCCAAGAAGAAGGACGACGGCCAGCTGTCTCTGTTCGATGAATGAGAGCCCCTTTTTCGTTTGACTTGAGCCCGGCTCGCTGCTAGATTCCCGTAGTCAGAAAATTCCATCTGCACGAATTCAGGCGTCCCCATCGTCTAGCCAGGTCTAGGACACTGCCCTTTCACGGCGGCAACACGGGTTCGAATCCCGTTGGGGACGCCATA
>JAUWCL010000012.1 GCA_030609325.1 Candidatus Krumholzibacteriota bacterium | reverse complement strand
TCAATAGCCGTATCCCATGCGTCAACTTCCCTCGCATCTTTCAGCAACTCAGGAATCGCCAGGGCCTCCCAAGTTCTCGACGCCTCTCTCCACACATGCCGCGCTCTTCGTGGACCCCGGCAGACCCTCCAGGACCTCGCCTTATCGGTCCTTTCGTTTTGGCTTCCGGTACGTTAACACCGTGGCCATCTGCTTCTCCGCTTGACGAGGCTGTATCAAGCTTCAGGGAGTGCGGTCTCCCCTGCGGCCTACATGGTTCCCTGGGTACGCTTCACACGGCTCGTTCGGCCTCAGGCCTCCTCCCCGTGCGCAACCCTCGGTACGGGTGGCTGGTTAGGCCTTACCCGGCCGGGACTCCCACCCGGCAAGAGACGCCAAGCTTCGCTTGGCGCACTAACGTTTTCGCATCACCAGCGAGCGTGACTGGTGCGTCTTGTGTGCTAGCACAAGACGTGACAGCCGCGATTGACTGGTGTAAGCTCTTGCTATGCGGCAGGGCGACAAGATCATTTAACCCGTTAGGCGTCCGTTTGCATTTCTGCATAGTTAACTGCATCACTTAGGCGGCGGTACTGGTAGTTGCGATAGTGGTACTTCTCTCCATCAAATGTGATGCCGTACTTCTCCATAAGTTGCTCATCTGTGAGGATAGACTCAGGCTCCGCATGTATGTCTGATTGCAGCTCTTCAGTCATGTTGCTGTCGCCGGGTCGTCGAGAGGAGGAACCCGTGTTGGCTTCTATCTCAACGATAGCCAACATGAGATGAGCCCCACAACGAATCACGAGTGAGGCCAGATAGCCAGCGAAGAATGTCAATCCGCCATAGATGACACTCACTATGATGCCTAAGGCTTGGGACATTTCCCCAAAAACCATCACCGCTACCCTCATGCCGAAAATAAACGCGAGAAAACCAGAGATTGCAGCCAGGATTACGGTCACAGTGGCAACCGCGTCGAGAATCGCAGCCTGGGTTCGAACGGCCTTCGGATTGTACTTGCTCATGTTCCTTCCCTTACTGATGAGCCTTTGCGCATGCTTTTCGCACAACAAACATTATGCAGTCCGGATAATATTTCAGTTCGGTTTGTTGTTGCCCGATAAAAAAACTACCAGATATAGATCATTTTCGTCAAATACCCAATATATCAAAGCATTTACAATGTTTATGACCTAGCATCTATATATTTATCCGGTCTGCATAACCCAATGACATCTCGAATGGCTCTTGGATACTATCATGGAGGCTTCAACTGTTAAAACAATGGTATTTGCTTACAAACTGCTTACAAAAAGACCTTGCCGTAGATAGGAATAATTCCCGGCGATGTAACTGCCTGTCGTAGAATAAAAAATGGTGGGCGATACAGGATTTGAACCTGTGACCCCCTGCGTGTAAAGCAGGTGCTCTAACCAGCTGAGCTAATCGCCCACTTGAGGGGTGCCTATATGAGGGCAACGGGTACGAGGATGCAGTACCCGAGAACGAGCAGGGCGGGCGCGGCGGAGATGGAGCCCTGGCCGAGCAGGATGTAGCCGATCACTATCGACACGAGCCCTGCCCCGAGGATCCATTTCCTGTATTTCCTTATCTTTTCCATTCTTCAACCTTTCCCGTCATACCAGACCTGCCGCCCGGTAACTGGAAATAATATCCGTAATAACCGTCAAGTCAAGCTATTCGTCAGGATTTCTCTTCCTCGCCGCAGATCGCCTCGTTGAGGCTCCCCATCCGGTAGCCCTGCATGTCTACCGTGATGTATTTAAACCCGAGGGACCGCAGATGTTCCGTCACCTGGCGGCACTGATCGGGCTTCATGAGCTGCCCGATGCGCTTCGGCGATACCTCGATCCTAGCGAGCTTTCCGTGATGGCGAACGCGGCAGTTGCCGTAGCCGAGCGAGCGCAGGAACTCCTCCGCCTCGTCTATCTGACGCAGCTTCTCCCTCGTGATCTTCTCGCCGTACGGGATGCGCGTCGCGAGGCAGGCCATCGCCGGCTTGCCCCAGCCGGACAGGTTCCGCTCCTTCGAGAGCTCCCTGATCTCGGCCTTGGTCAGGCCCGCTTCCATCAGCGGGCTGCGGACATCGAGCTCCCTCAGGGCCCTCAGTCCCGGCCGGTAATCCCCGGTGTCGTCGGCGTTGGTCGCGTCCATGACGCAGGCGATGCCCTTGCCCTCGGCGATATCGAGCACCTGCGAGAACAGGTACTTCTTGCAGATATAGCACCTGTCGACCGGATTGTCGGTGAAGCCCTCGATGTCGTTCTCGTCGATCATGACGATCTCGTGCCTCACTCCGATCAGATTGGCGATCTCGGAGGCTTCCTTCTTCTCGTGCCCCGGCATGAACGACGAGACGACCGTCACGGCCATGACATTATCGCCGAGCGCCTCATGAGCCACGCTGAGAAGAAGCGTCGAGTCGACGCCTCCGGAGAAGGCGACGACCGCCTTTTCGCAATCCCTGATTATCTCCTTGAGTCTTTCGAGTTTGTCTGCCGCCACTCCTCGTCCTTCCTACTCCTCGTCCACACCCGTCGGCGGTCTGTCATTCGGTGAGTCTGCTTTTGAGCCGGGAGAAGCCCCGTCGGGCGAGTCGGACGCCTCCGGCCCCGGGCTGCCGGTCACGGATGGGTCGGGACGGCTCCTGATCTCCGGTGGGACGGACCCGTATTTTATCCTGCGCTTCGCCTGCAGATGCTCGTTGTACGTCCTGCTGAAATAATGACGTCCCGTACCATCGGCGACGAAGTAATACTTGTTGCTGCCGGTGAGCGGATTGACCGCCGCCTCGAGGGCCGACCGTCCGGGGCTGCAGATCGCGCCCGGCGGCAGACCTTTGACCCTGTAGGTGTTATAAGGCGACTTGACCTTGAGATCCTTCAGCCAGAGCCTTCTGCGCAAGCCTCCGAGGGCGTAGGCCACGGTCGGATCGGCCTCAAGCCGCATCCCGGCCCTGAGCCTGTTGTGGTAGACGTCCGATATCCTCGGCATCTCCGAGTCGTAGACCGCCTCGGCCTGTATTATCGACGCCAGGGTGACGACATGCGTCCTGTGCATCCCGATCGAGTCGGCATCCTTGGCGATGTACATGCCGTATATCTCGCGGAACCGGTAGACCATCCGCCTTGCCACCTCTTCTGGGCTTATCGGCCAGTTGAAGAGGTAGGTGTCTGGAAAGAGGTATCCCTCGAGGGTCGGCTCGAGTATACCGAGATCGGTGACAAACTGCGAATCGGTCGCCGTTTCCATGAATGCAACCGAGTCGACCACGGCCTTCTCCTGGAGGAGCGAGGCGATCTCCTTCATGTAGAAACCCTCGGGGACCACCACGCGGGTGTACTCGACCTCCCCGTGGGTGAGCCTGCGGAGGATGCACGAGACGCTCTCCCCGTAGCGAAAGAGGTACCTGCCGGTCTGTATGTCGTTCTCGCGCCTCGTGAGAAGCGCCGCCCAGCGGAAGAGCTGGGGATTGGTCACTATGCCCTTCTCGACGAGGTCGTCCTGGACCTGCCGGAAGGTCATCCCCGGCGCGACCTTGACCTCTATCCTCGGAGAGTCGAGGTCGCCCCCGTCCTTGTAGTAGAGGGTGCTGAAATGGAGCGCCGCGAGGAAGAGCGCCGCGGCGATCATCGCTATAGTGATCGATACATGCTTCACCGCGCCCCCCTTTCCTCGAGATATGCCTGGAGCTGCAGGACGGCGGATAGCCGGTCGATATCGCCGGCGTTCTTTATCCTGCCTTCCTGTTTCATGACCCTTTCGGCCTCCAGGCTCGTCATCCTCTCGTCCCTGAGAAAGACTTCGATTCCGTATTCGCTTTCGATCGCGGCGGCCAGTTCCCTCGAGCGCCGAGCGCCTTCGAGCTCCTCCCCGCTCATCGAGAGGGGCAGGCCTATCACAACGGTGATTATACCATATTCCCCTGCGAGGCGGCCGACATGTTCGACGAGCGCCTGACATGAACCGGTGTAAGTCTCTAATCCCTGTGCGGTTATCCCCAGCTCATCGCTCACGGCGAGGCCGGTCCGCTTCGTTCCCGGATCGATGGCGAGGACCCTGCCCGCCCCGGCTGATGCATCACCCGTGCCTGACATCCTATGATTTCCTTTTTACTACAAGGACAGTAAGATCGTCGTTCGCCCCTACAGGGTGGGAGAACCTGTTTACTTCATTGACGATAGCGTCTTTCACCTCGCCGGCGCTGCTGCCATGCAGGCTTGCCAGGAATGGATGGAGACGTTCCTCGCCATACAGCTCGCCGGCGCGGTTCTCCGCCTCGGTGACGCCGTCGGTGGTAACGACTATCATGTCGCCCGGCCGGAACTTCGTCTTGCGGGTCTCGTAGGGGAACCCCGGCTTCACACCGAGGATAAGCCCGCTGTAATCAAGCAGTTCCACGTTGCCGCCGTTCCTCACGATCACGGGGAAGAAGTGCCCCGCGTTCGAGTAGGCGACCTCGTTGCGCTCGAGGTCGACGCACCCGTAGAACATCGTGGCGAACTTGTCGGTGGAGGTTATTTCGCACATGACGTCGTTCAGACGCCCTATCACGGCCACCGGATCGGTCATCCTGTCCTTCATCGCCCGCAGGCTCGCCTGCAGCGACGCCATCAGCAGTGAGGCGGGAACGCCCTTGCCCGAGACATCGGCCACTGTGAAGGCGAAGTACCGCCCGTTCCTGATGAAGTCGTAGTAGTCGCCCCCGACCTGTTTGCTCGAGATGCTCAGCGCCGCCGCCTCGTAGTTTTCGAGCTCGGGCGGCGAGGAGGGGAGCAGGTTGAGCTGGATCGTCCTCGCGATGTTCAGCTCCTCCTCCATGACCTTCTTCTCGACGACTTCCTTGAGGAGCTCCATCCTCGACAGGGAGGCGGCGACCTGGTTCGAGAGCATCGAAATCATCGCCTGCTGCTGCATGCTGTACCTGCCGCCGTCGCGCTTCTCGCCGAGCAGCAGGACCGCCACGCACTCGCCGTCATGTATGACGGGCACTATCAGCTCGTGGCTCGCCATGTGCTTCACGATGCCGGGAAGGGTGTCGACCGCCTCGCGGATCAGCTTCCTTCCGGGGCGAAATATCCCCCTCCTGACACGCATGAAGCCGAGCGCCTCCATGAAGTCGAGCCGGCCGACAGGTTCGCCGACCTGTTCGAGAAGCTCGAGGACCTTCCCGGCGTATATTTCCTCGTCCTTGAGATCGAGGATCTCGTCGCGGAATATCACCTCGACATCGTCGGTCTGGAAGACCTCGGAGAGGACCTCCTTCATCCTCTCCTTCATCGACTCGGCGTCGACAGCGGTGAGGAGCTCGTTGCTGAGATTTCTCAGCTTGACCCTGGGGCTCTCCTCCCTCATCAGGGCCCTCTCGGTCCACTCCTCGAGACGGATCAGGACAGGCTGGAAGGCTATGACGAAGAGGACGATCAGGAGGGTCTCTATGAATTCGAGCTCAGTGCCGGTGTACGTCAGGATGAACCTTGTGAACTGCTTGATGATGATCAGGTAAAAGAGGGCGAATACCGCGGCGGTCACCGCGCAGAAGAGGCCCTTTCTCGCTATCAGCCGCACGTCGATAAACTGGTACTTGAGGATCACGTAGGCGATCGAGCCGCCTCCGATGATCAGCGAGGCGTTGACCAGCGCCGCCGCGATGGCTCTGTCGATGTCCATCGCCATTAAGTACGGTATGACGCGGGCGAACGAGTAGGTGACGATCGCTATCCCCAGGCCTGCGAGCATGATCTGTGTCTGGCGGCGTTGTCTCGGCGTCAGGTCCCCGCGCATCGCGATTGCGAGGAGAATGATCGCGAGAACGGCGTACATCACGTTCACGAGCGAGAAGAGCTGGTTGTGCGCCTTGAAGAGGAGCTCGGAAAAGACGTTCAGTGATTTCGACAGGCTGTTCGTGTACGTTGCCAGCACGCTCGACGGCACGGGGAGGTCGGCTACCCAGTTGAAGAGCCTCGCGGGGTTGCCCCTGTTTACGAGGAAAAGGACCATCAGCAGGTGGAAAACGTGCGGCAGGAACAGGATGAAGGTGAACCTTCTGAGATATTTCCAGATGGCGTAACGCCTCGGGTAGACGAGGGCCATCAGCAGAAGCGCCGGGAAGAAGAACTCCCACGTGTAATCGAAGCTCTCTACGAGGTTCTCGAAGAGGTAGGTGCCCTCGGGAAGGTTTCTCTGGATGATGACGCCTATTGCGCCGAGTATCGGCCCGATGCCGGCAAACAGCATCACGAGGGCCGTCGACCACATCGATACGTTCCGCGAGGAGAAACGCATGATCATAACGGCGAGAAATATGATCGCCGCTCCGCAGATGAAGTAGAAAGAGGCAAGCAAAGTCGAGGTGGCCATTCTACAGCTCCGACAGGTCCACTGGAGTCAATCACCGCCGGGGTGATCCGCTTGTCTCTTATTACGCCTGTCCGGGAGGGTTGTTCCTGTTCCTGGAAGGCGGCAAGCGGACCGCGACGATCTATTCGTCGCCCTCCTCCCCGCCTCTGTCGGTCATCTTCTTGAGGATGACCTTCATTCCGCCCTTCTCGACCTTCTCGTACTTCAGGGTGTCCATCATGGCTTTCATGATGAAAATCCCCCTGCCGCGCTTCTTGTGGATGTCGGAAGGGTCCGGTATGTGCTGCAGGTAGTCAGCGAAATCGAAACCTTCGCCGCAATCGGTCACTTCGATGACTATCCTGTCTTCCAGTCTCCTGAAGACCACCATGACACTGCGGTCGGGGCAGCATTTATTGCCGTGCTCGAGGGCGTTGGTGCAGGCCTCGATTACGGAGATCGAGATCTCGTTCAGCGCGTTCCTGCCGAAGTCCATGCCCGCCGTGATCTCGGTGCACATGAGATCGATCATGTTCAGCCACTTGTAACTGCTGGGAAATTCCAGTACAAATGTTTCCTCGGCCATCAGGCTCGATCTCCCTCCTGCTCCTGCCGCCCGCGCGTCATCCTCTCGTATAGCTGCCTGTTGCCTCGTGCTCGTCGTCGAAGCACTCGAAGATCAGATTCAGTTTCGTCACGTAGAGGATGCTCTCTATCTTCTTTGAAACGTTGAGAAGCTTCAGATCTCCCTTGTTCTTCCTCAGCGTTGTGTACCCGGTGATCAGGATCCCGACACCGGTACTGTTGATCCACTTTATACCGGCGAGATTTACGACGATCTTCTTCCTGCCCTTCTCGATCAGTTCGTGGACCAGGTCCCTGAAGACGTCCGCGTCATACCCGCCCATCAGCTTCCCGGAAAGGTCGATGATAGTCACGTTACCATCTTCCCTCACCTTGTATTTCATCGGTCCCCCATGCAGACCTCCAGGACGGCCCGGAAATCGTCGGGAAGGGGCGCTTCAAAGGTCATTTCCTTCTCGAGGAGGGGATGAAAAAACGACAACTCCCCCGCATGGAGCGCCTGCCGGTCGATAAGGCTCAGCGCCTTTGCCGCCCGGTCGATCTCCTCCTTCGAGAGGTTCCCTTTATTGACCTTCCTTCCCCCGTAATCGGGGTCGCCGAGGACGGGATGTCCCGTATGAGCCAGGTGGACCCTGATCTGGTGTGTCCTGCCCGTCCCCAACTTCAATTTAATATACTGCAGCGGCGAAAATGTGTCTAGGACTGAGTAATATGTCACGGCCTCCCTGCCACCCTCCCTGACGACGGCCATTTTCTTCCTGTTGGACCTGCTGCGGCCTATTGGAGCGTCGATCTCGCCCTCATCTGCGGGCATCCTTCCCCACACGACGGCCTGATAGATCCTGGTGACGGCCCTTTCCATCAGCTGGCGGCTCAGAGCGATGTGAACCTCGTCGCTCTTGGCGACGACGAGCAGGCCGGTCGTCTGCGCGTCGAGCCTGTGGACGATGCCCGGCCTGAGGTAGCCTCCTATCCCCGAGAGGTCCCCGCAGTGGGCGAGAAGCGCGTTCACCATCGTGCCGGTCTCGTTGCCCGGCGCTGGGTGGACGACCATGCCGGCCGCCTTGTTCACCACAAGCAGGCCTTCGTCTTCGTAGACAATGTCGAGGGGGATATCCTCGGGGAGCACCTCCACCGGCTTCGGCGGGCTGAAGCGCATCTCGACGGCCTCGCCGCCGCGTACCTTCCTCGACGGCTTGCCTGCGGGCAGCCCGCCGACGAGGACCTCGCCCCCCTTCAGTGCCTTCTGTATCCTCGACCTCGATAGTTCGGGAACGCGCCCGGCGAGCCAGGAATCGAGGCGCTCACCGGATTCCTCCTCGTCGACGATGAAGGTGTAGATCCTGGGTTCGTTCATATCGTCCAAGCCGCGCACGCATTTGAATGAGATGATGACGCTACAGGTGCAGCAGTATAGTACAACGATTCCGGCAGGGGAATCAGATATACAGCCGGCACGCTCAGGGAGCCGGGTCTACCGGCGTATCGTCGGGCGGTCCCTCAGGGACCGGTTCCTTCCGGAACGCGAATCCGACGATGAGGAAGACGGCGCCGACCGTAACCGCTATGTCGGCGACGTTATAGGTCGGCCAGCGGAGCGAGCCGATCCCCATGTCGATGAAATCGACGACCTTTCCCGTGGCGATGCGGTCGATGAGGTTCCCGAAGGCTCCGCCCAGAACAAGGCCGAGGCAGACACGCTTGAGCATGGGGGCATACCGCATGCGGTACGCAAAATAGATGAGCGCTATGATCGATATGATCGTGACCGATATCAGGATCGACCGGGATCCGGAGAGGATCCCCATGACTGCGCCTGTGTTGGTGCTGAGGCGAATGCGGAGGACCCCGTCGATGAGATCGGTGCCCCCGGTGTCCTGGAATGCGGCCCAGACCAGCCTCTTCGAGGCCTGGTCCAGAATAACGACGAGTGCGGCGACGGTAAAGTAGAGCACGCTCAGCGTCCCCTGGTGTTTTTCTCCAACTCGCTTTTGCACTTGATGCACCGTCTCGCGGACGGAACGGCCTCTAGCCTTTTGTTCCCGATCCGGAGCGTGCAGCTCTCGCAGATGCCATAGGTTCCGCGCTCGATCCTCTCGAGCGCCTCGTCGAGGGCCTTGAGGTAGTGGCCCTCCTGGCTCGCGTAGTAAAAGTTCTTCTCCTGCTCCATGTCGTCGGTGCCGATGTCGGCGAGGTGGTTCGAGTACGACTGGTTGGAGCCTTCCTTGTCCTTGGTGGCGTCGTTTATCGCCTCCTCGATCCTTCTGAGCTCCATGATTATGCGCTCACGCTCGGCCAGTATCCTCGTGCGCGCGGCCTCGAGTTCCTTTTTGGTGAGCTTCTTGCCCTTGATCCTGGGAGAGGCTGGCGGCTTCGGAGCGGCTTTCTTCACGGGTCTGGCCTTCGCTTTGGCCTTCGGCCTCGCCTTCGCTTTGGCCTTCGGTCTCGCCTTCGCTCTGGCCTTCGGCTTTTTCTTAACAGCGGACCTGGCCTTCGCTTTCGCCTTCGCCCTGGTCTTCACCTTGATCTTTGTCTTTTTTGCCGGCATCTCGACTACACTCCTGTTAAACAGCTATCAAGCCAGCTTGACCCACAGATCTATCTGGAAACCGTCGAGCTCGAAGGACGTGGAGTTCTCCCAGTCCTGCTCACCTTCGTGGAGGTCCTCGACGAGAGTTTCGCTGCATATATGGTCGTGGTATTCCTCGAATACCTGTCTTATCTCATCCGTTGCTCTCCACGCCAGCTCTATCCTGTCGCTGACCTCGAACCCGGACTCTTTCCTGAAATTCTGGATCCTGTTGACGAGATCCCTCGCCGATCCTTCCCTGCGAAGCTCGTCTGTGAGCTTCGTATCAAGGATGACAGTGAGGTCGCCCTCGCTCTCCGACTCGAACCCTTCCGCCGTCTCGCTCTCGACCTTCACCTCTTCGAGGGAGATGCTCTCCTTCTTCCCTTCGATCTCGACGGTGATCTGTCCCTTTTCCACCAGTTCGACGACGCTTTCGACCCCGAGACCCTCCAGGACGGCGGCGGCAGCCTTCATGTTCTTCCCGAACCTCTTTCCAAGAACGGAATACTCCGGCTTAACGCTCATCCTGATCAGCTCGCCCGTATCATCGATCGTCTCGATCACCTTGACGTTCAGCTCGTCGAGGACCAGCCCGGCAAGCTCCCCGTCCTTCGTCCATTCGGTCACATCGTGATACTTGCCGTGCACCAGCATCCTCGCGAGCGGTGTCCTGATCTTGATCGCCGCATTGTTGCGGACGGCCCGGCCGGTGGTCACGACCTTGAGCACGCCGGCCATGTTCTTCTCCAGTTCCTCGTCGATCATCGCCCTGTCCGATGCGGGGAAGAGCTCGAGATGGACGCTGCCCGATTTCCCGGCCTCTCCCCTGAGCCTCTGCCAGACAGCCTCGGTGAGGAAGGGAACGAACGGAGCGGCCAGCCTCGTGACGCCCTCGAGGACCGTGTAGAAGGTCTCATAGGCGGCGAGCTTGTCGCCCGACATCTCGTTCTTCCAGAACCTGCGGCGGCAGCGCCTCAGGTACCAGTTGCTCAACTCGTCGATCACGAATGTCTGAATCGCCCGGGCGGCCCTGGTAATCTCGTACTCGTCGAGCGCGGCGGTGACGTCGTGCACAGTCGAGTTATATCTCGACAGGATCCAGCGGTCGATCAGGTTGTCGCTCATAACCCTGCCGGTCGGCTCGAAACCGTCGATCTCGGCGTACATCGCGAAGAAGCTGTAGAGATTTCTCAGCGTTCCGAGAAACTTGTTGGCGTTGTCGCGCATCGCCTCGAGATCGAACCTCTTCGGCAGATAGGGCGCGCCGCTGATCATCAGATACCAGCGCAGCGAGTCGGCGCCGTCGCTCTTGAGCACGTCGCTCGCGAAGACGGCGTTCCCCTTGCTCTTGCTCATCTTCCGGCCCTCGCGGTCGAGAATCATCCCGTGGGGCAGGCACCTCTTGTACGGGCTCTGCTTGGTCAGGAACGCCCCGATGACGAGCAGCGAGTAGAACCAGCCCCTCGACTGGTCGACGCCCTCGCTGATGAACTCGGCGGGGTACTGCTGCTTGAAAATGTCCATGTTCTCCATCGGGTAGTGGTGCTGTGCGAACGGCATCGCGCCCGAGTCGAACCAGCAGTCGATCACCTCGGGTACTCTCGTCATCTTGCCGCCGCACTCGGGGCAGCCGACGTCGAGGTTGTCGATGAACGGCTTGTGCAGGTCGTATTCCTCGGGGAACTGCTCGCTGATCGACTTGAGTTCGGTAAGGTCGCCGATGCAGTACTTCTCCTCGCACGAATCGCACGTCCAGATGTTGAGCGGGGTCCCCCAGTAGCGCTCGCGGCTGAGCGCCCAGTCGACGTTCCCCTCGAGCCAGCGAGCGAACCTGTTCTCGCCCACTTCGGGCGGGTACCAGTGGACCTTGCTGTTGGCTTCTATAAGCATGTCCTTGAAGGCGGTCGTTCGGATGTACCACGAGCGCCTCGCGTAGTAGATGAGCGGCGAGTCGCAGCGCCAGCAGAACGGGTAGGAGTGCTCGTACTTTGCAGCGTGGTAGAGGATGCCGCGCTCGCGCAGGTCTTCTATGATCTCGGGGTCGGCGTCCTTGATGAACCTGCCGGCCCATTTCGTGACTTCGGGAGTGAATTTTCCTTCGGTGTCGACCGGCTGGACGAAGGGCAGGCCCTGTTCCATGCCGGCGATGTAGTCGTCCTCTCCGAAGGCGGGCGCTATGTGGACGATGCCCGTTCCGTCGGTCAGGGTGACGAATCCGGCCGAGATGACGCGGAACCCGCCCTCCTCGTCCTTGAACCAGGGGAAGCAGGGCTCGTACGTCTTGCCGACCAGCTCGCGGCCCTTGACCTTCCCGAGCACCTCGTATTCGCCGTCGAGCACACCGAGGAGCTCCCCGGCGAGGATAAGCGTTTCGCCCCTGTGGCCGACACGCACATAGTCGTGCTCGGGGCCGACGGCCAGCGCGACGTTGGAGATCAGCGTCCACGGCGTCGTCGTCCAGACGAGGAAGTAAGCGTCCTCGTCGGTCAGCTTGAGCTTGATGAAGATCGAGGGATCGGTGACGTCCTTGTATCCCTGCGATACTTCGTGGCTCGAAAGCGACGTGCCGCACCTCGCGCAGTAGGGGATGATCTTGTGGCCCTCGTAGAGCATGTCCTGATCCCAGAACTGCTTGAGGATCCACCAGACCGATTCGATATACTCGTTTTTGCATGTGACGTACGGATCGTCCAGGTCGAGCCAGAATCCCAGCTTGTGGGTGAAGTCGTGCCACTCGTCGAGGTACTTGAATACGCTCCTGTAGCACTGCTTGTTGAACTCGCCGACGCCGTACTCCTCGATCTGATCCTTGCCGTCCAGCCCGAGGGCCTTCTCGACCTCTATCTCCACAGGGAGCCCGTGGGTGTCCCACCCGGCCTTGCGCACGACGCGCTCCCCCTTCATCGTCCTGTATCTGCAGACGAGGTCCTTGATCGTCCTCGACATCGCGTGGTGCACGCCGGGGCGGCCGTTCGCCGTGGGCGGGCCCTCGTAAAAGACGAAAATATTCTCCTCGGACCGCTCGTCTATGCTGCGCCTGAAGATGTCGTACTCGTCCCAGTGCCTGAGGACCTCGGCCTCGGCTTCGAGCGCCTCGCGCTGGGGCGGGAGCGCGCCGTATCTCCTGGAATCTTCTCTGCCACCTGACATATCTGCCGTTCTCCGGATAGTATCGCTGTCGGGTTCAGGATTCATCGGCATGCTCCCGGCGATAAATCTCCGTTCCCGGATTGACGGGGCCGAACCAGCTTCAACGAGAACAATATTTTATAATGTACAATCGCCGTCATGTCAAGGAATCAGACCCTTCTGAGGAACTCCATGACAAGGGCCTGGAGCACCTTCTCGCCCTTCTTTGCAGTGGCGATTATCTCGCGGATGTTCACCGGCTTCAGGCAGTCGGGCAGCGCTTCATCCGTGACAATCGATATTCCAATGACTTTCATACCAGCGTGGACGGCCGCGATGTTCTCGGGGACCATCGACATACCGACAATATCGGCCCCCATCCGCCTCAGGAAGCGGTACTCGGCGGCCGTCTCGAGACAGGGACCGGCCAGTGCGGCCAGGACACCCTTCTTAAGTGGTATCTTCAGGTCGAGCGCGGCTTTCTCAAGCAATGATATATACCTGCGGTTGTAAGGCTCGCTCATGTCTGGAAAGCGGGGACCGAGCCTCTCGTCGTTCGGGCCGATCAGGGGATTGTCGCCCATCAGGTTGATGTGATCGGTGACCGCGACGATCGAGCCCTTGGGAAGCATCGGGTTCATCGCCCCGACGGCCGAGGTGAGGATCAGCGACCTTGCGCCGAGCGCCTTCATCACGCGGACGGGGAAGGTCACCTGCTTCATCGTGTAACCCTCGTAGTAGTGGACCCTTCCCTCCATCGCGACGACCCGTCGGCCGGACAGCTCGCCGAGGATCAGGTTGCCCGCGTGAAGCCCGCTGACCGTCGATACGGAAAAGCCTGGAATATCTCCGTAAGGTATTGCCGTCTCTACCCTTATCCTCTTCGCCAGTCCGCCCAGGCCGCTGCCCAGCACGATGCCGAACGAAGGCCTGATATCGGCGAGTCTCTTTATATACCTCGCGCTCTCCCTGATCCGGCCGTAGAGTTCCGTCACCACCTCTCCTTTCGTCGATATCCCCCGTCCCCGGGTCAGAAATCTTATACAGGCAACAGCGGCCAGCCGCAACAAGTTTATGAGTTTACGCAGGTGATAATTACGGTCGGGAAAGCCGGGACCGGGGAGCGGATGCGTCAGACGTCGGGCAGCTCTTCAAGCCTCGCCCTGGCGGAAGCCGGGGCGGAGAGGAGCTTGCTTCTCGACCTCTCGCCCGCCTCGATGACAATATCGCGTTTTTTCAGGCCGAGCTCCTTCGCGAGAAACACGGGAATCCGTCTGTTCGCCGCTCCCTCGACCGGCGGGGCGGCGAGCCTTATACGCATCTCCCCCGCCTCGTTCCATCCGACGATCTCATCCTTACGCGAAGAGGGCTGGATCCGTATCCGGAATCCAACCCTCCCGTCCTGCTTCAACTCTATCTGTCTCATTCAGGGTCAGCTGTCCCTGTCCATGTTCGTAAGGTTCTTCCTCAGCTCTTCCATCGACCAATTCCGATCCTCGTCTGAGGTCTTTTCGGTGATCTCATCGGCGCTGTCGGCCCCGGGACGGGCCGGGACGGCCTGTGCCGGAGGAGCCTCCGCTTTCGGCGCCGCCGGCTGAGCGGGCTGCTGCGCGGCTGGCGCGGGCTTCTTCGCCCCGGGCGAGGGCTTTTCGGACACCATCTCGGTCAGACCGGAGAGGGCTTCCTCCACCTCGTGATCGGTAGGAGCCTCGTTCGCGGCGGGCTGGGCCGCATTCTGCGGCGCGGGCTGGGCGGGCTGCCGGGCCGCCGGGGCCTCCCGGTGCGGGACCTCGTAGCTGCTCCAGTCCTGCTTCGATTCCTTTACCTCGTATGATTTCCAGTCGTCTGCCGCCGCCGGTGAGGCTGTCTCCTCGGCCGCCTGCTGCTGCGCGGCAGGCGCGGCCGCTTTAGGTGTGTCCTGTCCGGTCGATCCGCCGGCCGAAGAACCGTCGCTGTTGAGATGAGAATCGGGATACATCCGCTCCTCGATGCTGTGAGCGACGACGTCCCTGGCGAGAGCTTCGCCATCGAGCTCATTCTCGGTCATATCCTCACGGTCGTCGTGATACTCTCCGTCGGGCTCACCTGCGGCTGCTTTCGCCGCCGCCATTACATCCTGGTTCGAAAACACTCCGATCGGTCCGAAATCGGGCTTGGGAGAAGAGGCCGTCTCTTCCTCCTGCCCCGCCTTCTCCCCGGGACCCGACTGGACATCCTCGGGAGCCGCTCCCCGCTTACCGGGAGTCTGCTGCTCCCACTTGCCGGGCCTCGGCACCATCGGCCTCTCGACGTCCTCTCTCGGCTGGTCATCCCCCCAGGTGACCTTGTCTTCGGGCGCCTCGTGCGCGAAATCTTCCTCTATTCTCTCTCTGCTCATGCGGGAAGCGTGAGGAGGCGTCTTGACGTCTTTCTCCACCTTCCTGCCGATCGCCTCTATCTCGCGGTCTACCTCGGCGAAGTCCTCCTCGAAGCCGTCGACAACGTTTCTGTGGCTATCCAGGAGAGTTCTCAGCCTGGTGATGTAGTTGTCCTTGTGCTTCTTGAGCTCGAGGATCTCCCTGCGGAGCTGCCTGGTATGAGCATGGATCGCCTCGGCCGACCGGGTCGCCTCGACCTCAGCGCCGCGGACGATGAGATCCGCCTCCCTGCGGGCGTTCTCCTTCGCCTCGCCCGTGATCTTCTCGGCCGTCATCAGGGTGTTGCGAAGGTTGGTCTCCATTCTCTTGAACTCCTTGAGGCGCTCTTCGAGCTGGACGATATGCTCCCTCAGTCTCTTGTTATCCGAGAGCACCGCCTCGTACTCGTCGGCGACGGTGCCGAGAAACGCGTAGACCTCGTCGGAGTCGAGTCCGCGCATGGTCTTGCGGAATTCCTGCTTCCGGATATCGAGAGGTGTGATCCTCATTTGTCTGCCTCCTCTTGCCGGACCGGGGCCGGATCTCGTGTTCCCGCCCGTCGGTCCGTTGCCTCCCCGGGCTCATTCATTCACTTCCGAATATTTACCATGCCGCCGCCGATTCAAAGCCAGTTTTTCCTCACTGCCAGCGCGATCAGCTGGAGGACCGCCGCCAGAATGAGCGGCGACGCGTCGAATCTCCATCTCTCGAGCAGCCGTCGGACCGGCGCGAGGACCGGTGAGAAGATGCGATCGAGTACCTTGAAGACCCTGCTGTCCGGCACTCCGACGAGCTGCAGAAACAGATACAGCAGCGACAGAAATGTCAACATGTTAATGAAAGCAAGTATCAGACCAACAGTATCCGTGACGAAATATCCCATAACATGCCTCTTTATAATGCCTTATTATCGCAGCGGAGCGGCCTGTCAGCGACGGGGCCGGACCTCGCCCGGCCATCCTGTTGACGTTCTGGCCGGTTTTCTGTCACACGCGTCTGGCGCCGAATATGACCCTCCCGAGCCTCACGATCGTCGAGCCCTCGGCAATGGCGATCTCGAAATCGTCCGTCATCCCCATCGAGAGGTGCTCCATCGATATGCCGTTTATACCCGCTTCCACAATTTTTTCGCCCAGGTATCGGAGCGATCCAAACGCCTTCGAGAGGACCGCCGCATCGTCGACCCACGGGCCGACAGTCATGAGGCCCCTGAGATTGAGCGCCGGGAGCGGGGCTATCTGCGCGCAGAGTTCAGGCGCCTGGCCGGGTTCGAGGCCGAACTTCGACTCCTCGCCGCTCGTGTTGATCTCGAGGAGGATGTCGGTCGTGACCCCATCGCGCTCGCCGGCACTGCTTAGTTTCTCTGCGAGCTTCAGCGAGTCGACCGAATGTATCATCGAGAACTTCCCGACGACCTTGTTGACCTTGTTCGTCTGCAGGTGGCCGATAAGGTGCCAGCGGCAGGGAGATGTCACGCCGGGTTCCTTCGAGAGGAATTCCTGGACGCGGTTTTCGCCGACGTCGGTCACGCCAGCGGCCAGCGCCTCCTCGACCGTCTCCGCGGGGTGGGTCTTGGTGACAGCGACTATGGTGATCTCCGACGGGTCGCGGCCCGCCTTCACGGCCGCCTCCGCAACCGCCTCCTTCACCCGTTTATAGTTTTCCGCTATCGACATGCAGCTCTCCACGACCGTCAGTCGGCGTGTATCCTGATCAGCTCCATCTGCTCCTCGCCGGCGACGACGACCTCGCCGTCGAGGGTGATGAAGCAGTCGATCTCGCTTCGCGCGGCCATCTCGCCCTCGAGGTAGATGCCCGGCTCTATCGAGAAGCAGATGCCGGGGACGAGCTGGCGCTCGTCCTTCGTTTCGAGGTTGTCGATGTTCACGCCGTTGCCGTGGACCTCCTCGCCGATCGAGTGGCCGGTGCGGTGGATGAAGTAGTCGCCGTAGCCGGCCTCTTTCACCACGTTCCTGCACGCGTCGTCGACCTCCCAGCCGTACGCCGGTCGCCCCTCACTGAAGCACTTGCGCACGAAGTTGACCGCCTCGATGCGGGCATCGCGCACGACGTGGAAGATCTCCCGGTACTTCTCCGGCGGATCGTCTCCGATATAGCCGCACCACGTGATATCGTAGTAGATCGAGCCGGGCTCCTTGAGCTTGCCCCAGAGGTCGATCAATACCATGTCGCCTTTCTTGAACTCGTACGACCCTTCGTATGTCGGCTCGAAGTGCGGGTTGGCCGGGTGATCGTTGATCCCGACGATCGGCATGTCGTGACCGGGATCGATGCCGTCCTCCTCGAAGCGCCGCAGGATGAACTGCGCCACGTCGTACTCGGTCAGCTTGCGGCCCTCGTTCAGCGCCTTGCTGATCTCGGCGAATGCCTCGTTCTTGATGTGCTGGATTATCTCGCCCGCCTTGAGGTGGCTCTGGTATCCCTTCTCGTCGATTATCGCCTCGAATAGCTGGACGAGGTCGGCCGAGGATACGACCTCGTGGCCGAAGGAGCGGATAAGCTCGATCGTCCCGCCGTCGACGATCGACGTGTAGGGGATGTTGCAGAGCGGGGAGTACTGCATCGCGATCGTCTTCGGCTCGCCGAGTATCTCCCTGAGCCTGGCGTGGAGCTCCTCCCACCGATGGTAAAAGACCTTCTCGCCGGGCAGGGAATCGAGCCTGGCCGGCTCGACGCGGTGGCAGAGCCTCACGGGCTCGCCGGCGACCGGCATGAAGTAGAACCACCGGCGCGACGTCATCTTCTCGAAATCCATATCGAGGATCCTGTACGCGAGGTGATCGCGGTTCTGGAAGTCGTACAGCAGCCAGCCGTCTATTCCCTTGTCCTTCAAGGCATCCTGTATCGCTTTGACATCCATTTCGAGATCCTCCGATTACTGATGAACGTATTGCGGGTCACAAATGCGGGCTCAGGCGCGGCCCGGCAGGGCCCGTGAGTCTCTGCCTCGAACGGTAAACGCTATCACGGACGTGCACCGCTGTCAAGAATGCTCGCCGCCGGCCGCGTAAAAGGTAAGTTGCAGTAACCCGCGTATCGGCTATAATGGACCGATGAAAGGTGAACGCTCATGACATCGATCGTAGAACAGAAGCTGCTCGACCTTCTCGCCTGTCCGAGATGCGGCGGGGAGCTCGGCCACGGCAAGTACAGCCTTAACTGCTTCTCGTGCGGCACATCGTACGAGGTGCGCGGCGGCATCCCTGTGCTGATGCCCGAGGGGATCGACATCGAACATCTCGCCGAGGAGGAGAAACTAGGCGAGATCATGACCGATGAGCCGGCCTCTGCGAAGGACACCCGCTCCGAAGAGCAGTGGGAGCTCTCCAAAATCGAATATTGGGATTTCGTGCGGGAGAGAGTCGGGACGGGAAAAACGATCGCCAACATCGGCTGCGGCGTCGACACCGGTTTTCTCGAGCTGGCTGCCGACAATACCGTCGTGGCGTTCGACCTGATGTGCCCGCTTCTCGAGAAGCTCCGCGACGGACACGGCTCGGCACTCAACGTCGCCGGCGCCGTGCATGCCCTCCCCTTCCGAAACGCTGCTTTCGACGCGATCTGCTGCATCGACCTCATCCATCACGAACCGGACAGACTGGCGGCGATATTCGCCTCGTTCGCCAGGATCCTCAGACCGGACGGGATACTTTTTCTCGAGGACATCAATGCGTGGGGGCTTCTGCAGTTCTGGAAGTCGAAGATGATGCCGCGTCGGCTTCACGGAGCGCTGAGGGACGGCTGGCACAGGATGAAGCGATCGAAACACAGGCCGGCGCCGTACGAGTTCCCGACCGACGTATTCAAATCGATGCAGATGCTCTCGAAGTCGGGATTCGAGGATGTCGAGGCTGTGCCGCTGAAGTCTTACCCCAACACGGGGAAGGCCGGCCTCGCCCTGTACGGAAAGATGTCTGCTGCCGAGCGTGTCCGCCGCTACCACAACTTCCACTACATGATCTACGCGCGCAGGGCCTGACCGGCCGATGTGCGGAAGCGCGCCGGGAGCGACATTCCCTCAGTCCCCCCTGATACCCGCCTTGCGAGAGTTTCCATTTCGGATTGCCGCTGTGGTACATCGATCACGGCCAGGTGGAGCAGCTAGCGGATTATATCTTCCAGAGGCGGAGCATCAAGCAGCAGGCATCTCTTTCCACATCGCCCATATCTCCTCGAGGGCGCGTTTCTTCTCGCGGAGCATCTGGTCCTTCGAGCCGCAGTGGATAGTGCCGGCCGCGGCGCCCGTGTGGCCGTCGCCGATGTCGAGCGATCGCATGATCTCTCCCATGTCCTTGCCGTGGTCGCGGGCAGTCATGTTCATCGACAGAGAGATCGTGATGCTGAGATCGTTCGTCTTCGTCCCGCGGCGAAAGAGCGAGTTTATCGTCATCGCGCCGAGCGCCTCGGGATAGAGCATGTATGCGAGGTTGCGGATCACCCTCGGCTTCTTCTTGTGATGCGTGAAGTCCATCACTATCAGTTCGTGATCGGAATCCTCATCGAGAAACGATACTGAATCCTCCATCAGTTTGAGCATCCTCTCCTCCCCCGCCCTGTACCGTTCGAGATTTGCAGCGACCTCGCCGTTCCCGAGGATCTCCTCGAGCGGCATGTCCCTGACCATGCCGGTAATCCTCTCGAGATATCTCGTCTGCTCCCTGAACGACGGGAACTCGGCCTTGATACTCATGTCTACGAGCTTCCCCGGAGTTTCCTCCCGCCATTCGGCGACGCTGCGGTAGTCGAACGAGTCGATCGTATCCGCCTCGTCGACAGCGGCCGTAATGTGCGCGGGAAACTCGAACCCCTCGCCGGTGAAATACTCAAGCGCTACCCTCGCGCATGACGGCTTCTCGTCGAAACGCCCCGGTATGCCGGCCGGATCGATCCCCCTCAGCCTGACCGCTTCGAGATTGCCCGGATGGTGGTCGAACCACATCCCGCAGTCGAGCGGATAGGGAAGATCGCAGACGACGTCGGAAGGACCGGTCGAGATCTCGGCCCTCGCTATCGAGTTGGGGCCGGTGAAGATGATCCGGCCGCACCCGAGCGCCGCCGAGCAGATCGCCGCCGAGACGATCCCGTCGAAATCATTGTGTGTAACTATCCTGTCGAATTCCATCTGATCCTTTCGACTCAGTGCATCCCTGACCAGTATATTCATGCCGGCACGAAACGCTGCCGCGCACCTATATCCCCGCCGCCATCGCCGCCGCACCGACGAGCAGGCCGAACGCGAGATTGATGATCTTGATCAGGATGAAAACACGCCTCGAATGGGCGAGAACCGGGAGCATGCCGTGACCGTCCTGCACGATCGAGTTGGCCAGCAGGATGCTCATCGGGATGTATCCGCCGGCAAACAGTGTCACGAATATCAGGTGCGGCCCCGACTGGGGGATCAGCCCGGCGAGGCAGGCGGCGAGCAGCACGAACCACTGTCCCCGAGAGACGAGCATGCCGAGATCGAGGTCGAGATTCGAGGTGAGCAGATGGAGGACGAGCAGCGCCCCGAACGTCCAGAGGAATATCCTCGGAACGTGCCGGACGGCGATGTGCCTCCAGAGATGCTCGTCGAGAAAATGGTCGGGGACGGTCACCACGATGAAGAGAGCGAGCAGCGATGTGACCAGGAGGGTCGTACGTATCCATCCCCAGCCTTCGTGGTCATGGGCGCCGTCACCCTCCAGCATGTGACCGATCCCCTCCCGCGCCGCTCCACCTATCCCCTCCATGCCGTGGCCGTGATGGGAAAACTGGCCCGTTATCACGGAGAGCAGGAGCAGGACGATCGTGACGGCGAGTATACCGCGGGCCGGCGAGCAGTTTCGCCACTGGCCGGCGATATGCCCCCCGGGAAAATAGTTGCCCTCGTGGCCCTCGTGGACCACGAGGCCGTCGCAGTGCATCTTCTCGAGAAACTTGACCCTGCCCGAGAGCGAATCTGTAAGAATGCCGGCGAGGATACCCGTCGCCATCAACACCGGGATCAGGATCATCGTCTGCCTCGGGATAAGGGCGAGCATCACGAAGGTCTCGTCGCCGCTCGTAGCTATCATGGCGGTTATTACCGCACCGAGTCCGACGATCCTGTGGGAGAACATCGCCACTATCGCGAACGGCCCGAGGCATCCCGGCAGCGCGCCGAGTACGGCGGCGAGGATATACTGGCCGGCCCTGTTGCGGGCGAGGCGCTCACCCCACCTGCCGCTCGTGACGACGTTGATATACTCGATCACGAGCATCATCACGAAGACGAAGCCCGTTATCATCACAGAATTTCTGAGGATATCAATCATTGGTCTCTGCCGGGATTTTTACCATCGCCTCGACGATTGCAAACGTTTTCGTCACAGATAAGCCGCCGGCATCCGGCCGCCCGACGATAATACAGCGTTCCTTTAAAGCTTACAATCGTATATTGAGTCTCTTCGGGGCCGCTCGAGGCATCCCCCTGGGACATCCGCTTCCAATATCGTTGAAGACGGCCGCCGGTGGTGTTATATTATTCCCGGCACCCCCTGAGATCTGGAGGTCGATATGAAAAGATTCGCTGTCATCCTCGCACTCACCACAATTGTCTTTATAACAGGTTGTTCCACGATCCGGGTCGAGACCGACTACAACCGCGAGACCGACTTCTCGAAATACAAGACATACCGGTGGATCCCTCACGTCAAGGGCACCGAGGATAATCCGCTGATGAACGATCCTCTGATCGAGGGGCATGTAAAAAACGCGGTCAACGCCGGGATGGCGAAGAAAGGCTTCACGAAAATCGAGGAGGGCCATCCCGATTTTCTCATGGCCTACTACTTCACCTCGAGAAACAGGGTCGATGTCACCCATTACTACAGTTACTGGTACCCTCACACAAACGTCTATCAGTACCAGGAAGGAACGCTGATCCTGGATATAGTCGACCGCGAGGAGAAGCAGCTGCTATGGAGAGGCTGGGCGACCGGGGTACTCGAGGACCGAGGGAACATCCACTACCAGATCAACCACTCGGTGAACAAGCTGCTCAGCCGCTATCCGCCGGGGCAAAAGTCGAAGAACACCTGGTAGGTCTTACTCGAGCTGCCTGCCTTTTCTGACAGCGCCGCTCCCGAACCTGTCGATGATAGAGTCGACGGCCCGCTCGACCCTGTCCCATTTCTCCCCGCCGGGAGACGGTCCCTCGAACAGCGCGAACTGGCCGCCGCCGCTCTCGGGCTCGAGGCCGGAGACTCCCACGCCGATCAGGCGCAGGCTCACCGGAACGCCGTACTCCCTGAGCAGTCCACGCGCTTGTTCGTATATCACCCTGCCCTGATTGACGGGATGCTCCAGTGTCGAGCTCCGCGTGATCAGCCTGTGCCTGTGGGTCTTGACCTTCAGCGTGATCGTCCTCCCCTTGAGTCCCTGCCTGCGCAGCCGCCTGCCCACCTTGTCGGCGAGGCCGAGCAGATATTTCTCGAGCGTCCTCATGTCTGAGGTATCCTCAGGCATGGTCAATTCGTTGCTGACCGATTTTGGCTGCGACCACGGGACCAGCTCGGAATGGACCCGTCCCTCTGCGATGGCCTGCAGGAGCCGGCCGAACCTCCCGAACCTCTCCTCGAGATATCCGGGCTTCAGCCTCGACAGGTCCCCGACCTCGCGGACGCCGATCTGCCTGAGCTGCTCCTCGCTCTTTTCCCCTATGCCCGGAATCGCGCCGACAGGCAGGCCGTAAAGAAAATCCATCACCCGCGAAGGCGGCACAATCGTTATACCGTCGGGCTTGTTCATGTCCGAGGTCACCTTCGCGATGAGCTTGCTCGAAGAAAGGCCGATGGAGCATGTCAGCGAAGTGGCGGCACGTATCTCTTTTTTAATAGAGCGAACCGCGGAGGAGGGACGGCCGAAGAGTTTTCCCGTGCCGGCCAGATCGATGTACGCCTCGTCTATCGATATCTGCTGGACGATCGGGGAGAACCCGTGCAGGACCCTCATCACCTCTCGCGACAGCTCGACGTACCTCGTCATCCTGCCCGGCCTGATCACCAGGCCGCGGCAGAGGCGCTTCGCGCGGAATATCGGCATCGCCGAGTGGATCCCGTATTTACGCGCCTCGTAGCTCGCCGCCGACACGACGCCCCTGTTCGAATCGCCTCCGACGACGACGGGCTTCCCCTCGAGCTCGGGGAAGTCGAGTATCTCGACCGAGGCGTAGAAGGCATCCATGTCGATGTGGGCGATCGCGCGGTCGCCTTCCTTCCAGTGCCCTCCGCCTGCCGGGTATTTTACAGGATCGCTCATCGCGGGATCACTTCATCGGGGACTTGATCGCGATACAGATGATACCGGCTGCGGCGGCCGGCGTGATTGACTGGTGGTTCATTGTATATCTCCGGATGGGCTCGCTTGACGATCCACCTCCCGCTGAAGCGCGTTTGCAGATCCGGGGGCGGATATTGCAGAATGGGCCCTTTTTCCCGTCCGGATTATATCATACTCTATTTCTTTCCGCCGCTGCTTCTTTTGCAGCTTCTTTTCTGACTTTTCTGTCTGCTCCTCGTACGGGTCTGACTTTTCGTGCTGCTTCTGTTTCCTCCCTTTCCTTTCCCGCTGCTCCTCAATTTCCTCAAACTTTTTTTAGCTCTGGTCGGGTCGGTGATCGAATCCGTCCGCTCGTTGTCCTTCCTGACAACCCGCTCCTTCTTGCCTTTCTTGTGCTTCTTGCCTTTCTTGTTCTTCCTGCCTCCCATATCTCCTGCAAGGGCGTCTCCGGCAAGGACAAGCGTAAATACAGCGGCAAGAACGATCAGGAGCCGCGATGTCCATCCGGTCCGTTTCATGGCTATCACCCCTTTCGTCGGTTCGAGCCGTCTGATCAGCCGCCTTCCCGACCAGGACTTTAGTCTTGCATAGAACAAACCAGTTGACCCCCGTCTTTTATTTTGCTATTATGCCAAATATACTAATGAGGAAGAATCCCCAATGGACGAGAGAAGAAAAACGTATCTTGAAGCAAAATCGAGAGTTCTGAAGGCGCTGGGACACCCCACCCGCCTCCTGATCGCCGAGGAGCTCGGTCGGGGCGAGCGCTGCGTCTGCGAGTTCGTGGACATGGCCGGCGTCGACTACTCGACCGTATCGCGTCATCTGAACGTTCTCAAGCAGGCCGGAATCATCGAGGACGAGAAGCGCGGAAAGCAGGTCTTCTACAGTCTCCGCGTCCCCTGCGTGCTGAGCTTCATGGAATGCATCGAACAGGTCATCAGGACCGGCGCCGAGGACCGGATGAAGATGATCGGACAGGATCAATGATTCCGCGTCGATCCCGGGTGTCCGGTCGATATGGAACTGGAACGGTAAATAGGATATGAGTCTGCGGGACGAATGGAAGAAGCTGACGCTGATCGCCGCGGTGTTCCTCGCGATAGTGCTCGCCACACGTGTGCTCGGCGCAGCCCCGGCGACCGTCTCGCGGCACATGAGCGTTCTGCAGAACGCCGGACTCGTGGAGAGCCGCAAGAACGGACGATGGGTCTACTACAGGCTCACGGAGACGGCAAAGCGGGAGCCGCGCGTGAACTGTCCGTTCTTTCCCGGCACCGGGAAGATCGTCCATGTCGGATTCGACGATCCCGCCGGCGCTGGCCAAGACGGTCGAAGGCGATAAAGAGAAACTCGATATCTGCCGCAGGGTGCGCGACGAGATCAGGGAATCTGTCGAAGGACTTCCCGGCAACCTCGATGAGAAAGTACAGTAAAATGTCAGATGTCAGCAACGACATGCTGAGGAACGAAGTGAGGAAAAAGTACGCAGAAACGGCAGGATCCGAAGGATGCTGCGGACCTTCGTGCTGCTCAGGGGCCGGGGCTGCCGCCGACGAGGTATCCGCCACCCTGGGATACACGGCCAGCGAACTGGCAGACCTTCCCGATGGAAGCAACCTCGGCCTCGGATGCGGCAATCCCGTGGCAATAGCCTCGCTCGAGGAGGGCGAGACGGTCCTCGACCTTGGCAGCGGGGCGGGAATCGATTGCTTCCTCTCCTCCGCAAAGGTGGGCGAGAACGGCAGAGTGATCGGCATCGACATGACGCCCGAGATGGTGAGCAAGTCGAGGCTCGGCGCCGAGGAAGGCGGCTTCACCAACGTAGAGTTCAGGCTGGGCGAGATCGAGCACATCCCGTCGGCGGACGACAGCGTCGACGTGGTAATCTCGAACTGCGTCATCAACCTCTCCCCCGACAAGCAGCAGGTATTCAGAGAGGTCTACCGCGTGCTGAAGCCCGGCGGGCGGCTGGCCGTCTCGGACATTGTAGCGATAGAGGAGATGCCCGATAACATCAGAAACGATGTGGAAGCATATTCCGGATGCATCGCCGGAGCGATACTGGTGCCGGAGATCGAAAATATGCTCACCGGCGCGGGGTTTACCGATGTCTCCATACAGCTCAAGGAAGAGAGCATGGAGATGATCAAGAGCTGGTTCTCGGACCTTGGAACCGAACGGTATGTGCGTTCCGCATATATTGAGGCGAGGAAGCAGCAATAATAAGCGGCAGAGCGGTATAGAAGCCCGGCGAAGGATGAAGAGCGTTTTCGAGAGATACCTGACCATCTGGTTGATGCGGCTCGAGACCAGGCCGGGCTTTCACAGGGATCCGTTGGCGCAGGTTACTTCAGCGGGACAGGCAACGAGGACCATCAGCAGAAAAAGCACCGTCCATCTCATATTTTCCCTCCTGTCACCTGATCAGCAGCTGCCACCTGTGGCCCCAGGGCGTCTCGTCCATAATCGAATACCGCTCGTTCCACGGCCTGCCGTTCTCCATCACCAGAAGGCCGGCTTCCTCCAACGCCTTGGGAATGTTTCCCGGGATGACCGTAGGATTCTCGCGTGCGTACGCGAGGGCCTTCGGGGTCCGTTTCAGGATGCCCGCGATGTCCGCGCTGCCCAGTTCCACCATCCAGGCGGGCTCCTCGATTATTTCGGGTTTCTGCGTCGGCCGCGCCCCACCAGCCGGATAGCCCGCCTCGATCAGCCTCGCCACGGTCAGGTCGACCGAATAGAGGGCCATCGTCGCGCAGGATCGGATCATCGACTGGTATCCGGTCCTGCCGGTCATGTCGGCCCGCGGATCTTCGACGGGCGAGCCGGCCGCTCCGGCCCTTTCCCTGAGCGCGCGCCAGACCTCGACTGCACTGCTCTGCTCCGGATCGGAATCGAACCCATCCTCTTTCCATTTTCGCTCGGCATCCTCGATCATCCAGACGATCGAATGACGCGAGGCGCCGTCGCCGAGGGCAAGCGCGACCTTCAGGAGCTCTATGCATCCTTCCCTGCCGCCGGGAAGGTTCAGCTCGTATACGTTCCATTCGCGGTTCATCAGCGCGTCCTCGAGGAAGCGCTGCGGCCCAGAGTAGGCGCGGCAGGTCAGCTCGTACGTCTCCGGGTCCATCCCTTTCATCATCTTGTAGTCGACGCCGGGAGCGCGCCACGCTTCCCACGAGATTATAAGATCCTCCAGCTTCTCGGGTTTACCGGCTACTCCCTTGTCGCCGCCTGAAAACCCGGCCCCGCCTTCCTCGAAGATGAACCTGAGCTGGCCGTGCGAGATCGCCTCAGGCCCTCCCAGCGGGACCATGACGAGCTGGACCTTTTTAATCCTGTCCGGCCTGATGAGCGCGGACCGCAGCTCGGTCACGCCCGAGACGGGATTGCCGCCGTGGTTGATGTTGAGGAGCAGGATCTCGCCCCCCGGGGAGGTGTCCGATCTGTTCCAGTCGACGAGTACCGGCGTCATCGCCGCCGAGTACCCGCCGGGCAGGACGTCTCGCGTCGTCCGGACGCGGAACGTTGTGGCCTCGGCATCGATAAACGCGGTCACGTCGCGCACGTCGAGGGTCTCCGGCGGCGGGAGCTGGTAATCATCCGCATTGGACCCGTCCCGATTGTCCATGATGAGTTTTACGACGAGTCCGCCGATCACAACGATGAGAACCGCGATGATTATTTTGCTGACCATGGTTTAATGCCTTGTTGCTCTTTAACGAGTGTCCTGTTCATCGATCGTCCTATTCAACACGCAAACAACGTCAGAAGTCAACGTCAGATAATTGACCCGTTGTGTAAGGATTCGTCGTCCCTGGATTCATCGATTCCGGTTTCATACGTATATCTCTCGGATGTCTCTGGAATACAAATCTTGAATCAGATATTGAATCTTATCTCGAGGACGGTGTCGGAGGTGATGACAAAGTCGCGGTCGACGAGACGGCTGAGACCGCGCTTGCGGGCGTCAGCCATGCTGTGGCAATTGAGCAGGTCATCGACGGCAACTATCTCGGCCTTGACGAAGCCGCGCGCCAGGTCGGTATGTATCCTCCCCGCGCATCCATGAGCATCGAAGCCCCTGCTGATCAGCCAGGCGTGCACTTCCTGCTCGCCGGCCGTATAGAAGAACATCATGCCCGACTTCTCCAGAGCGAAGGGAAGAAGCTCCTGGACATCGACCGAATCCGAATCGACGATCAGCACCGGCTTGAGGCTCAACGGACCTGTCTGCCGCATATGCCGGCTGTCTGAATCCGAAAGCTCCATATCGCAGACAGGGATCTCGCGCTCCAGCTCCGAAAGGGCCCCGGCAAGTGCTTCGCGCTCTTCCTCGTCGTCGCTGCGCTCGAGGCGGGTCTCGAGCTTCTCAATATCGTATATGAGGAGATCAAGCACGCGGTCGCGTGCTACGGCTATCATGTCGGCCGCCTCGAAGTCGTCGCCGACGAACTCGAAGTAGTACGGCGTGATCTTCTTCGGCGAGAACTTCGCCGTAAGCGAGTGGACGACGGGATCCTCGAATCTTACCTTGCCCTCGGGCAGGTCCAGTCCTGTGAAAGCGATCTTCATATTCGTTCTTTCGGATTTCAGAAAGGCGTACGGCTTTTCTTCAGGGCCGCGGGACGTATGGCTCCTTTTCAGGGCCGCAAAATATGTTATCCGGGCCTTCTCCCGGACCGCAGACAGTCCCGTAAACCGGTTTGTCCGGCTAATATATGTATTCTTTCGCCGAAACCAAGGACAATCTGTATAATATCGGCGGCAGAGTAACAAAGGATCAAGGCATGCCCGCAAGGAAACATCACAACGTATATGTAGTCGAACTGGACGAAGCCGTCCGGAAAGAATCGAGGTTTCAGAAGGCCAATCCCGGCTGCGATCCCGGCGGGAAATGCTACTATGTAGGCATGACCGGCCTCTCCCCCGAGGAGAGGTTCGAGAATCACAAGGAAGGGCATAAATCGAACCGGTACGTGAGAGAATACGGCCTGCGGCTGTGCCCGATGCTTTACGAGGAGTACAATCCGCTCTCGTACTCCGACGCGCAGGAGATGGAGGCCGAACTGGCGAGGATACTGCGCCGCAGGGGCCACGCCGTATGGCAGAAATGATCATTTGAATAATTTGCGGAATCCGCCGTGTTCTGTGAGATAATCAGCGAGTGTAAGTCTTCCGGAGAACAATTATTTAAAAGGAGGTGACTCATGCAGACATATATTCTGCTTACGAAGCTCTCGCCGGAGGTGAGCAGGCAGGTCAAGGACCGGGCGAAGCTCGGCAGGGCATGGCTCGACCAGGTGAAAGAGAAATGTCCGGAGGTGAACTTCATCTCCCATTACGCGCTGCTCGGGGCATATGACTTCATCGACATCTACGAGGCGCCCGACGAGGACACGGCGGCGAAGGTCTCGATGATAAGTCTCTCGAACGGGGCCTTTTCGTCTGAGAGCCTGATCGCCATACCATACAAGAGATTCCTCGAGCTGACCGAGGAGATCTGAGAGCCGGCCGGCACTAACGGGGTGAATGAATGGCCGACAATCCGAACAAGATCATCTACACGATGATGAGGGTGAGCAAGTTCCACAACAACAGGCAGATCCTCAAGGATATCTCACTATCGTACTTCTACGGCGCGAAGATCGGGGTGCTCGGCCTCAACGGCGCCGGCAAGAGTACTCTTCTCCGGATCCTCGCCGGCGTCGACCGGGATTTCACCGGGCAGACGATCCCCTCCCCCGGCTACACGACAGGCTTTCTCGAGCAGGAGCCGCACCTCGACGATGAGAAGACGGTCAGGGAGATCGTCGAGGAAGGGGTCCACGAGACGGTCGAGCTCCTGCGGAAGTTCAACGAGATAAGCGCCAGGTTCGCCGAGCCGATGGACGACGACGAGATGGCCGCCCTTCTCGATGAGCAGGGAAAGATTCAGGAACAGATAGACGTTCTCGACGCCTGGGACCTCGACTCAAGGCTCGATATGGCGATGGACGCCCTCAGGTGTCCCCCGTCCGACATGAAGATCCGGCATATCTCGGGCGGCGAAAAGAGAAGAGTCGCCCTCTGCCGCCTGCTCCTCCAGAAACCCGACATACTCCTGCTCGACGAGCCGACGAACCATCTCGACGCCGAGACGGTCGCCTGGCTCGAACATCACCTCCAGGCCTACGCAGGAACCATCATCGCGGTGACCCACGACCGGTATTTCCTCGACAACGTCGCCGGCTGGATCCTTGAGCTCGATCGCGGCGAGGGAATCCCATGGAAGGGAAACTACTCCTCCTGGCTCGAACAGAAGCAGAACCGGCTCGCCCTCGAGGAGAAGCATGAGTCGCAGCGCCGAAAGACCCTGCAGCGCGAGCTGGAGTGGATCAGGATGTCCCCGAAAGCGCGCCAGACCAAGTCGAAGGCCCGCATCAACTCGTACGAGAGCCTCCTGAGCGACGAGGGCGAGAAGCGCCGGAAGGACCTGGAGATCTACGTGCCGCCCGGTCCGAGGCTCGGCGGAGTAGTGATCGAGGCGGAGAACGTGTCGAAGGTCTACGACGGCAGGATAATCTTCGAGGGCCTTGACTTCTCCCTCCCTCCCGGCGGTATCGTCGGGGTGATCGGCGCCAACGGCGCGGGCAAGACGACCCTTTTCAGGCTGATCACCGGCCAGGAGACGCCGGATTCGGGAAGCATAAGGACCGGGGAAACGGTGAAACTGGCCTACGCAGACCAGTCGAGGGAGCTGCTCGATCCCGGGAAGTCGATCTGGGAGCAGATCTCGGACGGCAGGGATACCCTGATGCTCGGCAGCAGGGAGATCAACTCGCGCGCTTACGTAGCGCGGTTCAACTTCTCCGGCTCAGACCAGTCGAAGAAGGTCGGGATCCTCTCCGGCGGCGAGCGCAACAGGGTCAACCTCGCGATGGTCCTCAAGGAAGGCGCCAATGTCATCCTCCTCGACGAGCCGACCAACGACCTCGACGTCAATACTATGCGGGCGCTCGAGGAGGCCCTCGAGAACTTCGGCGGGTGCGCAGTCGTCATCAGCCACGACAGGTGGTTCCTCGACAGGATCGCCACCCACATACTGGCCTTCGAGGGCGACAGCATGACGCACTGGTTCGAGGGGAACTTCTCCGACTACGAGAAAAACAAGAGGGAACGGCTCGGCACGGCCGCCGAGATCCCGAAACGAATCAAGTACAGATCGCTTATGAGGAAGTAGCCGGGTTGTCGACCGGCAAATTCCGGCATTCTTAAATCTCCTGCGTTCTCACTTTTTGCCTTGCACACTGCCGCCGTGCGGAGCACTAGACTATAGTAACTGCGTTTTCTTCAATAACGATATTCCTTTTGATCGATAAAGCGGCAAGTCCTCCGATCCAGATAGACCCGGTTACATTTTCAGAATCACCTTTTTCCACGAGGATCTTGGCCAGGCTGCCCTTCTCATTCCCCTGTTCCATGATCATGGATCCAGAAGAGGTGATGCCGTGGCGGATCAGGTATGTGCCGAGGGCCGCCGAGGATGTGCCGCTGGCCGGGTCTTCCCACATTCCCAGGGAAGGGATGAAATCCCTTGAATAGGTAATACAGTCTTCGGAGAACGTATCAAGAGAGAAAAGGTGATTTGACTGGATACCGAACCGTTTGTTCAGCTGGTTCAATTTGATAAGATCAGGATTCATATTAAGGATCGTTTCTTTACTGGTAACCGGGAGAAGCAGAGTCTCGATACCGGTAGATACGACCTCAAGAGGAAGCCCTGTATTCGTTATTTCCCTTTCGTCTATCCCGAGAATATCGACTATTTTACTGACAGGAATATCTGAAGGCCGATAGCGACGGATCTCCTGATGAATCAAGATCTTTTCGAGTATACCTGTATTATCACCCGTAATCGCGATACCGGCAAGAGGATCATTTCTGTCGGCGACATTATCCGAAGGTTCGTTTTTTCTGAAGTAAATATTGACAGGGACACTCCCGATATTAGTCTCCACACACACCTTTGTAATACCATCATCGAGGAGTATCCGGCCTTCATTGATCAGTGTATAACATGCGGCGATAACAGCATGGCCGCTCATGTCGATTTCTTCACTGTGTGTGAAGAACCGGAACCTGAATGATGAATCCTTCGATTCGGACCTTATTATAAAGACAGTCTCTGAGAGATATATCTCGTTGGCGACCAGTTGCATAATATCATCGGAAAGCTCATCCGCCTCTGTGACAACCATGGCCGGATTGCCACTGAACGGTTCTTGAGTGAAGGCGTCGACCTGATATGCAATAATGTTCATCCTGTTTCTTTATCGAATATGCTGCAATTAACCACATCAGAATAAGAATTCCGCTTAAAAACTATTGCAGTCGCAAATTCTGTTCCAAGTAGTGTAAATCTGACATGATAACTGGAGAATTGTCGGGCGCCGGATTCGCTGTCAGAGTGGTACAGCCACTGTGGGCAGGTCATCATGCGCCCCTGATCCTGATTCCGTACTTTCTCATCAGCGCATGGAAGTTGGGACGGTGCATCCCGACGAGTTCGGCGGCGCGCGTTACATTCCAGCCGGAGCGGTTGAGCGCGTCGACCACGAAATTCTTCTCGACCCGTGCGAATACCATCTGCTTGAGCTTCGTTTTCATCACTTTTAGTTCGTCGGCATCGCGCGGCACGCTGTCCATCACGAGCTTCCATGTGCTCACCGGGGGTTCCATAAGCTCCGGCGGCAATTGTTCCACACCGATGAGATCCGTCTCTATCATTGCAACCAGCCGGTAGACCAGGTTCCTCAGCTCTCTCACGTTGCCGGGCCACTTGTAGGAAACGAACTTGGCCATTGCCTGCGTCGTAAACGCCTTTTCCGTCGTACCCGACTCCTTCGCTGCCATCCGCAGAAAATGCATCGCCAGTTGCGGGATATCCTCCGTCCGTTCGCTCAAAGGAGGCACCGTTATCGGGATGACGTTGAGGCGGTAATAGAGATCCTCGCGAAAACTCCCGTCCTCCACGAGCTGGTGCAGATCCTTGTTCGTGGCTGCTATGACCCTCACATCCACCTTCTGCTCCCGCTCGGAACCGACCTGCCGGACCCGATGACTCTCGAGCACCCTCAGGAGCTTGCTCTGAAGCTCCTGACTTATATTGGATATCTCATCCAGAAACAGGGTGCCGCCGTGAGCGATGGAGAAGTACCCCGGCCTGTGCTGCGTCGCCCCGGTGAACGCTCCCCGCACATGCCCGAACAATTCCGACTCGACGAGGGCGGGCGCCAGGGACGAGATATCAACGGCCACAAACTGCTTGCCGCTGCGATTGCTGTTGTCGTGTATGGCACGCGCGACGAGTTCCTTTCCCGTACCCGACTCGCCGTATATCGCCACGGTGAAGTCGGTCGGGGCGATCTTCAGTATCTGGCGCATGATGTCTTCCATAGCCTTCGACCGGCCGATTATGGGACTTTCCCGGCGGAGCATGGATATATCCTGCTTGAGAAATATGTTCTCGCTCCGGAGTGCCCTGTCCTCCAGCGCCCTGGTGACGGTCATCGCGAGCTCCTCTGGAGTGAACGGCTTCGGGACGTAGTCGAAAGCACCCTTCTTGATGGCCTCTATGCTCGTCTGGATAGTAGCGTACCCGGTGATGATGATCACAATCAACTCAGGGCGCCGCTTCTTGATCATTTCCAGGACCTCGAGCCCGTGCATGCCCGGCATCTTGAGATCGAGAAGAACCACATCGTAGCTGCCGTTGACGGCCCTCTCGAGCCCCTCCTCACCCGAGAGAACGTAATCCACCGCGTAATCCTCATCCTCGAGCACCCGTTTGCAGCTGATACAGACTGTTCTCTCGTCATCGACAACCAGCACTTGTACCGGAGCATTATCCATTCGGCACTCCTTCATGTTGTGCGTCTCACGGTATCGACCTTGGGAATTACAACAATCACCGTTGTCCCCCGGCCGGGCTCGCTCTCGATCTCAATGGTCCCGTCATGCCTTCTCACGATACCGAGAGAAACCGACAGACCTAGCCCCGTACCCTTCTCCTTGTTCGTGAAGGAGGGCTCGAACACCTTCTCGATATGATCCTCCGAGATACCCTTGCCATTGTCAGTGAAGGAGATCGTGGCGAATCCACCGGAGGAATCCTCGTCCGTCCGTATTGTGATCTCACCGTTTTCCCCATCCGCGGCCTCCGCCGCGTTGAGCAGTATGTTGGCGAAAACCTGCTGCATCTGTTTCGTGTCGATGTCGACGACGAGAGGATCCAGGCAGAGTTCGAGATCCAGCTTGACGCCTTCCATAGCATTGTACTTGCTCGCAAGAAACAGCGTATCCTTGACGACCGTATTCACATCGACGATCTCCTTCTGCAGCCGGCTCTCCCGGGCAAAATCGAGCAGGCTCCGGACAATGTCCCGGCAGCGGCTCGTCTCCTGCACGATCATGGTCAAATCCTCGTGATGGGAATCGTCCCCCGGCACATGCTTGAGCATCAGCCGGGAAAGTGTAAGGACAACGGTCAGCGGATTATTGATCTCGTGGGCGACGCCGGCCGCCAGCCGGCCGATGGAAACCTGTTTCTCGACACGGGAAAGCTGCCTTTCGGTCACCTCCCGCAGCATCATGTCGCGTTCCTTGACCGCCCGGACCATCGTATTGAATGATCTTGCGAGCCTTCCGAGCTCGATCATGCCGACCACACGGCCGGCAAAATCCTCGAGGGGGGAATATGCCGCATAGTAGCTCATATCGTGGATGGTGGCGATTCCGCGGTAGGGCCTCCCGTTCCGTATAACGGCATCCACCACTTCGGGATCCGCGGTGGTTCCTATCACACTTTCTCCCAGGTTTGTCGCTATGCGGGTATTTCCGAGGTAGATTGTGGCGGCGCTGCCACTGCCCCCCCAGGTGACACCTCACCCAATATATACGATACGAGACCGTTTCTTCCGTTCAGTGTGTACCCGATGCTCATCACCCTTTCATCGTCGAGCGGCGCGGCAGCGAACAGAAACAGTTCCCTTTCAAAGGAACCCTCAATCCCCAGCGTACGCAGGTCCGATCGGTCGAGAGCCATGACGGATGCGACGGCAGTACCCTTCATCAATACAGTCTCATGGAGTTCGGCCAGTGGGATGTTCGTCATCCGGCCGGCTCTTATTTGTTTCGTGACGATTCCGGTCGATACGTGTGCACCATCCTCCGGGTTGCATATCTCTACCTTCCCCGCTCCCCCACCCGAATGCACGTTATTGCTGAAACTGCACGCGATGGCGCCGCCCCCCGTTGAAAAGACCGCGATTCCCTCGGGCACTTCCTCCAGTAAGAACCTGCAGAATGATTCGTTTGCGAAGCATTCCCTGCCCGAAGCCGCCACCGTGAGAAGCCGCAGCTTCTCGAGTCTTGCATTGAAGACCTGCTCGGCAACCTTCAAGTCGACCGCCACCTTTGAACTGGCCAGCTCGTCTACCTTGCGGCCGAAAACGGTATTGCCGATCATGATGGTGGCCGAGGCGGAGCTTATAATCAATACGAAGAAGGCGGTGATCAGACGCGTCCTGAATGAAATGTTCCGCAGCATTTCCCGTGCATGTGAAAACAGATCAAACGTTCTTCTCATCGATTCCGCTCCCGGGTTAAACATACCGATTCGAATTGCACCTCATTGCTCTTAATTCCTGATTATTCCTGTACATACGATACATGTCAATGCAATAATGTATAAAAATAGTATACATGTATTTTTATTTAATACATACGGCACAGCATATACCTAAAAACACTTGTTCTTATTACTATATTAATTCTAAGCACTTACGCGAGGGCACCGTTGATTGGAACGGCCAAACGCATACATGGTGTATAACTAATTTATACATATAGCCGCTTTATCTACCCGCGGGAAATATCATCGAACAATCTAATTACATTAAATATCTGTACTTATGAATATTTATACATTCTGGACAATAACTTGCGCTCACTATTCGCAAAACGCTCAAAGGAGGAAAACATGAAGCAGAAAAAGGCAATCGCCTATTTCAGCGACATAATTCTGGGTCAGACCGGGGATGTCATTTCCCGCGAGTACCAGAAACAGCAGATCATCGATTATGCGGAAAAAAACGGTATCGAGATCCTTGGATTCTACGAGGACGAGATCTACAACGAGGATGTTCTGTCGAGACCCGGCGTGAAAGCGATGCTCGAGGACAAGAGGGACTATGACCTCATACTGGTCGAGAGGGTGTGGACCATCTCCAGAAACTGGGCGAATCTGAAAGAACTCCTCACGATCCTGCGGCTCAAGTCGGTCACAATGGAAGCCACCACGACAATGTGGGATTGCGTATCCCAGATGACGAGGGATTACCTCCGGAGCGGTACGGTGCGCAAAGGGCTCAAAGTTGAAAAACCGGCCGGGGCGAGCGTCAGGCTCAAGATCAAAAAGCCCGCACGGCTCAATTTCGTGACGGACAGGGCATGATGGAATCGCTCTCCCGTCCTTTCCTGGAAATCCGCCCCCCGGCCGTCCGCCGGGGTGAACGCACAGAACTCTTGACGCACATACTGAAAGGGACATCGAATGACTGATTTCTCCGAGGCCTCCCGCGAGATCATGTGGAACATCTCCCCCGACTGGCTGATGTATGCACTGTTCGCCGTGTCATTGATCGTATTCGTGTGGGGCCTGATCGGCAGGATCAAGATATGGAAGAGGGGCAAATCGGACAATGAGCGACTCGCGGATTTTGGAAAACGGTTCGTTTTCATGATCAAGGAGATCGCACTCCAGCGCCAGGTAAACAGCAAGCTCTTCCCCGGTCTGTTTCACAGCTTCATCTTCTACTCCTTCGCCATCCTCGTGATCACGACGGCCGTGATCATGCTTGATTACGATTTCGGCACCAGTCTCTTCAGGGGCAGGATATATCTGTTTCTCTCGTTCGCGGCGGACATCGGCGGGCTTTTCATCCTGATCGGCTTGCTCATGGCAGCACTGCGCCGCTACGTGCAAAAACCGAAATACATCGACACCGTATTCGGAGACACCTGGGCCCTCCTCATTATCGCCCTGATCGTCGTGAGCGGATTCCTCACGGAAGGGCTCCGTATGGCCGTCGAGGGCGACCCATGGCCCGCACTCTCACCGGTTGGGTATCTCTTCAGCCTCCTCTTCACGGGGACCGGCGCGCAGCACGCTGCATCCATTCATGTCTTCCTCTGGTGGGGACACACCGTTCTGGCCCTCGTGTGGATCGCTTCCATTCCCTACACGAAGTTCTTTCACATTCTCACGCTCCCCGCGAACATCTTCTTCGCCAAATTCGGGCCGCGGGGAAAACTCAAGAGATTTGACATCGAGGCGATGATATCGGATGAGGATTTCGACGAGGAACAATTCCGGATAGGCGTTCAATCCACCGATGAACTGACGTGGAAACAGAGACTCGATCTCGATGCATGCATCGGCTGCGGCAGGTGCGAGGAGCTGTGCCCGTCGTATATCGCGGGCCTGCCATTCTCCCCGAAACAGTTCATCCTGAGCTGCAAGGATCTCCTGTACGAGAAGGAACGGGGAAAAATCTCGGGCAACGGGGGAAAAACAGCGGAACCCGAAGACGGGGAAAACAACGGTGGGATTGTGGGAGCGGCATTCGACGAAGATTTCATCTGGCACTGCAGAACATGCATGGTGTGCATGGAGGTGTGTCCCGCCTGCATCGACCATGTGGATACGATGATAGAGATCAGGCGCAACGAAGTCGTCATGCATGGACGCCTCCCCTCGGAGGCCGCGAGTGCTCTGAAGATACTGGAAACGCAGGGGAATCCGTTCGGGCCCCAGGAGGAGCGGGTCGACTGGATAACGGAACTGGGAGTGCCCGTGGTGGGCCCGAACGAGGAGTGCGACATACTCTACTGGGTCGGTTGCTGTACGTCGCTCGATCCGACGAAGCGAAAGATAGCATCGGATCTAGCCGTGCTTCTCCGGCGTTGCGGCATCGATTTTGCCGTGCTCGGCGCCGATGAGAAATGCTGCGGGGATCCGGCCCGCGTGCTCGGGCAGGAGTACACCTTCCAGACCATCGCGAAGGAACAGGTGGAACTCCTGAACAGCCGCACATTCAGAATTTTACTCGTGTCGTGCCCGCACTGCTACAATGTGTTCAAGAACGAGTACCCGCAGTTCGGCGGTCATTACAATGTCGTTCACTACAGTGAGTTCCTGCACGAGATGCTCTGGGCCGGTGTGCTGAAGCCGCGGCACGGCCGCGACAGCCACATCGTATACCACGATCCATGCTACCTCGGCAGGTATCAGAAGATCTACGATTCACCGCGCGAGGTGCTCAAGGCGATCCCCGGCGCCCGGGTTACCGAGATGAAGATGCATGCCAGTAAAAGCATGTGCTGTGGAGGCGGCGGGGGACACTTCTGGATGGATATCAAGGAGGGGGAACGGATAAACAACCTGCGCGTCAAACAGGCACGAGACGCCGGAGCCGACACGATTGTGACCTCGTGCCCGTACTGCATGCAGATGCTCGACGACTCGATCAAAATCATGGACATGGACGACACACTGCAGGTCGTGGATATCGCAGAGCTCGTGCTCAATACACTGGAAGCGGAAGAATCCGTCGGTTGATGCCCGTTTTACAGAAGGAGTCGCCTGAGTTCAGCAAATACGGTTCCGCCTGGTGTCCCTGTTCCCGCCAGCCGTCGATCACCTCGAGCGCTATGCGCCATGAGTCATCGAATATCTCAAGTATCACCTTCATGAGGGAAAATCATATTCCGATTTACGATTTTCTGGAATTGATGTCCCGGAAAAATATCTGGCATGCGTGAAATGTCTTTGCTATTAGTATGTTTCTGAACGTCATGGTAATACGACAGGTCGATGCGATGAGCGAGCGAAAGGAGATCGAGGATAGTGAGTGAACACGTACCGTATGTTTCCGCCGACACAAAGATGATGGATTTCAGCCCGAAGACGGTCATCCTGGGCGTGATACTGGGGGCGATCTTCGGCAGCGCCAACGCCTACCTTGGTCTGAGGGTGGGACTTACGATAAGTACGGCGATCCCCCTGGCGGTCGTCTCTGTGGCGATCCTCAGGATTCTGACGCCGCTGTTCGGCAAGTCGACGATCCTCGAATGCAACATATCCCAGACTACCGGCTCGGCCAGTTCCTCGCTCGCTTCAGGATTGATATTCACGATACCGGCCCTCTTCCTGTGGGGATACGATGCGCCCCTGCTCCAGATAACACTGCTCGCCGTATGCGGCGGTGTGCTCGGGGTCCTCTTCATGATCCCGCTGAGGAACTTCCTGATAGTGAAAGAGCACAAGACCCTGCCCTATCCGGAGGGAACGGCCAGCGCCGAGGTGCTGATAGCCGCAACAGGAGGGGGAGGGGCCTCGGCGGTGAACGTTTTCAGGGGCCTCGGCATCGGCGCCCTCTACACGAGCCTGATCTCGTTCCTCTATATCTGGCCGTCCAAGGTACAGATACAGCTTCCGCTGATAAAGAAAGCGGTCATAGGGGTCTCCACTACACCGGCACTCATGGGGGTCGGATACATACTCGGCCGGCGTATCGGCGCGATCATGGTGGGAGGCGGCCTGATCTCGTGGGTCGTGCTCATTCCGTTCATAGCCTGGAAGTTTGGTGAAATGGAGATCTGGCCGAACACACTGATCTACCTCCAGTCCAAGGGACTCGACCCTGCAATCACCACGGTCGGAGAGCTGTCGCCTCAGCAGATCTGGGACGGATACATCCGTATTATCGGCGCAGGCGCCGTAGCGGCTGCGGGCATCATAACGGTGATCAAGTCGATTCCGACCATGGTCGGCTCGCTCAAGATCGGGATAAAGGAGCTCCGCTCCAGCGCGGCCCTTCTCAACTCGGGCAAGCTGCGGACCGAACGCGACCTCTCGATTAAGTACGTGCTTCTCGGTGTTTCGGTCGTCGTCCTCCTCGTGACATTCATACCGGGCATCATCGGAAATGAGACTCATATCATAATGAGGTTCTTCAGCGCGATCGCCATCGCGATATTCGCCTTCTGCTTCGTTACCGTGTCGTCACGGATCGTGGGAATGATCGGCGTGTCATCCAACCCGACATCGGGCATGGCGATAGTCACCCTTCTCGGCGTGGGGCTGATATTCAAGCTGCTCGGGTGGACAGATCTTACCGGAAAAATTACGGCGCTGACGATCGGCACCATCGTCTGCATCGCCGCATCGATAGCGGGAGACATCTCCCAGGACCTTAAAACCGGTTATATTATCGGCGCCACGCCGAGAAAGCAGCAGATCAGCGAGCTGCTCGGCGCGGTGGGATCGGCATTCTTCGTCTGCCTGGCCATATTTTACCTCGGAAAGGCGTACGGATTCGGCACAGCACAGCTGCCGGCCCCGCAGGCCACCCTGATGAAAACGGTGCTGGACGGGGTGCTCGACGGCAACCTCAGATGGGACCTTGTGGGGATCGGTGCGGCTTTCTCCGTGGTGATAATGCTGTTCAGGATCCCGCCCCTGCCCTTCGCCGTCGGCGTCTACCTTCCCCTCAATACGATGACGCCGGTCTTTATCGGCGGGATCATCAGGCACATGGTCGACAAGAAGTACAAGAGCGACAAGGAGGGAGCCGGGAACACCGGTGACGACGGCATCCTCCTCGGCTCGGGCTTTATCGCCGGCGAAGGCCTGCTGGGAGTGGTGATAGCGGTCATCGCGGTGATCATATCGAGGACGCCGAAGTTCCTGCAGATAAACTACTCGCCCGCATGGCTCGGCCAGATCGTCTCGGCGGCGATCTTCTGCGCCCTGGGCTGGTACCTGTACAGGGTGGCGGCGAAATCGAAGCAGGCAGGCGCCTGAGGATCTTCCCGAGACAATTCCTCGTCCGGCAACTGGCGTAATACCTGTGTAGACTGCTTTTTTCGGCCGGACTGCGTATAATCGGTACTATTATTGCACGAGATCCCACCGGCATATCAGAACCAGCAGCCGGGAGGGTTTCGTGTTGAAATATATCAAGTTAACAGTTTTACTGGTCGTGCTCGCGGGATCTGTCGGCGTGTCGGCGCTGCATGCCGAGTGGTCGGAGAACGGTATCCCGCTCGGATCGGCCAGCGGCGCCCAGGATTCTCCAGCAATCACGGCAGACGGCTCGGGCGGAGCGGTGATCGTCTGGAGGGACTCGCGCGCCACGGTCAACACCGACATCTACGCCCAGGGGGTCACGGCTGACGGCACGATCAGGTGGTTTCCCTCGGGAATGGCCGTCTGCACTGCCTCAAATTCGCAGTCGGCACCCCTGATCATACCGGACGGTTCCGGCGGTACTATCATCGCCTGGCAGGACGCGCGTACAGGCAGCTCGCTGGACATCTACGTACAGAAACTCAGCTCTATCGGCTACATACAGTGGCCCAGCGATGGAGTGGCGATCTGCACGGGCCAGACCGGCCTCGTCCTGGGCGGAATAGTATCGGACGGCGCGGGCGGCGCGATCATCACCTGGCACGACAGAAGGAACTTCTACAACGGCATCTTCGCTCAGAGGATAGCATCCAACGGCGCCGTCCAGTGGACCGCCAACGGCGTAACCGTCTGTTCAGTGGACCAGCATCAGCAGACCCCCGCGATAGCATCCGACGGAGCGGGCGGCGCGATCATAGCATGGCAGGACCGCCGAAGCGGCACCTACGATATCTATGCCCAGAGGCTCGACGCGAACGGCGCCGCGCAATGGACATCCGACGGGATCGTGATCTGCGACAGCGGACAGATCCAGGTATCCCCCCAGGTGGTCGAGGACGGCTCCGGCGGGGCGGTCATCGCATGGTCGGACATGCGCAACACGATGGATTTTGATATCTTCGCCCAGAAGGTTAACTCGAGCGGCGAACTACAGTGGGGCTTCGGTACGGCCGTTTCCGCCTGGCTGTATGACCAGGCAGAATGCCGGCTCGTACATATCGGCTCAGGCGAGACGATCGTGACGTGGCTCGACGGGCGCAGCGGGACTTCCACCGATATCTACGCCCAGAAACTCAGTGCGGCCGGCGCGGCCCAGTGGACCGGAAACGGCGTCGTCGTATGCGGCGCGACCGGCGACCAGGATAACGTCAGGATAACAAGCAACGGCTCAGGCGGAGCCTTAATATCGTGGGGCGATGAGCGCGGCGGCGCAGCAGACATCGACATCTGCGCCCAGAACATCGGACAGGACGGAGCGCCGCTATGGACGGCCGACGGAGAGATGATCTGCGGGGCTTCGGGGAACCAGCACGCGGGAGCGATCTCCGCCGACGGATCGAACGGTATGTTCGTGACCTGGACGGACGGCCGCAGCGGCACAGAAAAGGCCTACAGCCACAGGGTCGATGCCGACGGGAACATCCCGACGGCTACCCTGCTGTACAACTATGCCGCCGAAACGAGCGGAACAGACATCAGGATCGACTGGATCCTCTCGGAGATAGACGAAGGAGTGGAATTCCTTATCTTCCGGGCTGACGGACCGACGAAGGAATTCGTGGAGATCCCGGCCGTTGACTTGATCGAGGACGGCCTGTCGTTCTCGTTTGTCGACAGGAGCTGCGAGCCAGGCGTCACCTATTACTACAACATCGTTTACAGAGGCGGCACGGAGAGCAGGATACTCTTCGAGACAGGGCCGATCACTACGCCGGCGATGGCTCTGGTCCTCCATCAGAACCTGCCTAACCCGTTCAATCCGAGGACGGTCATCGGATACTACCTGCCCGAGACCTGCCGCGTGCGGCTCGTGGTATTCGACGTCACGGGACGCAGGGTGAAGGTGCTCGTGGACAAGACACAGGCGAAGGGGAATTACAGCATCGACTGGAACGGTCGCGAGATGCACGGCGCCGCGGTCGCTTCGGGCGTCTACTTCTACCGGCTGACCGCAGGCAAGACAACGCTGTCGAGAAAGATGATCCTGCTCAAGTGAGCAACCCCGATGTAGGCGTTGTGGATGGTGGACACTGCCGCAAAGAATTCGAACCCTCGCGCAGGTCTCTCTTGAGACAGACCTCCTTGATGCTAGCGCTGCTCCGATCTACCAACAAGTCGCATCGAAAGCATTTCAACTACAGCAACTTGGTTTTAGTAATTTATTGATTGCCAGAAGGATCGGCCAGGTTGAACCTGCCGGCTGCACCATGCGTACCGCTGTTGAATACATTGAACAGCTCGATGATGTTCTGAATGTCTTGCTCGACGAACTCATCCAATACATTAACTGAAAGGTTTCGTCGCCCCAGAAGATAATGTATCTTCGCCCGCCTCGTTGGATTACCGTCTTCTGTCCGAGGGCAGGAAGTGTTTGCCGCGATAACTTCGTCGTTGGGGGTTGTACTTCCGTGCGGCTTGGTTATATTTGCTGATAGCTTGATTAATTTTGCTTCGGAACTGGGATGCATTGAATCGTGTTGCCATTGCCCACCCTCCTATCTCCTACGCCCCATCCAATATGAACTTGGTACGCCAGATACTCAGCACTCTCGTAGTGTAGTGATTTTTCAGTTGCTTCTTCGGTCGAATCCCAGCTGATTTAACAAGTTCCTCTAGAGAAATCAGACGGTCTCCCCATTCGAGCTGCGCCGCAACACGAACCGCAGCTTGGTCCGCACAAACGGCGGCCCAATCATCCGTTCTAGAGTATGCATGTGCCCATAAGTCACGTTCGCCATCGTCCAGAACGGCGGCTTCAGTGCATGCCGTCGCCAGGAGGGCACGATCTGCATCAGTAACGGCCATGATCTGGATACCCGAACTCAGATGATTATCTTCAACCACAACATATCCAGGCGTTCGGGCGTTACCGGACTGGGCTTCTTCACGACACTTCTCAACTGTAACAAGCTGGTAATAACCACAAAGTCCATTCCAACATTCGGTGCGTACAGCTTCGATGATTATATTTGTATCCACGAGTATGAGTCGATTGCTTCCCGTCATCCCCACACCACCCTTATATATCGAATGGAACTTCGAGGGAATGCTCGCGAAAGAGATTAGCGAAATCATCGATGGCCAGGTCAACCAGTGCCGCAGCGCGTCGAACCGAAATCCTGCCTTCCTCAAGCCCCTGGCTCAATGTCTTCATGAAATCCAGACTAAACCTCCGAGGTCTGTCCCCTTCTGCTTCATGTATAGCGTTCCAGTATTCAGATTCGACGACTGTATTTTTCTCTAGCTTCCCAAGCTGAACAAATCGCCACAAAAGGGCGGGAGCCGTCACATGAAGTTTGTTTGCTGATTCTAATACCCAGGAACGCCACTCTGTTTCATTACTGTCCGGCGCTTGCTCCCACCACGTACTGAGAATGCCCTCAGGCATGAGCAACGCGCTGGCAAAACAGTTAGCTAGCTGTTCGCTTCGCTTCTTCTTGTTCGATTCATCTCTGTATTCGGAATGATCTGGCTTGATTGTATCCCAAGTGAGTAGATGAAACAGTTCATGCGCGAGATCAAAACTTCGCCGTCCTACCGGTTCGTTACGATTAATGAGGATGGCGCTGAGGCCGGAAAGCTTGACGGCTGCCCCAGAAATACCTTCTGGCGGATCGGTGTATAGAACAAGTGCTCGAAGTCTCTCACTAACGGCTTCTTCAAGCTTGATGGCCGGTATGTCCCCAAGCTCCCATTCATTAACCAGCCATTCAGCCGCTCGGTGCGCGTCCTCATATGAACTCTTGGTGGTTAAACTGAGCCTTAGAGGATAAGTCCAAACATCCTCTTGTGTGGCAAGATTACGATAAAGTGCCAGGCAACGACCTGCCCACGACTCGAACTCATCGAACAGTTCCACACTCTCAGCGCTAGTTCTCCATGAAAAACTCCCTTCACCATCGAGACGAAATGGGTCGGTGAAATATTCCAGATCACGGTTGAGTGTCTGCATCACCAGAAGCAACTCGTCAGCGGATACCTTCCTTTTTCCTGATTCGATTGCTCCGAGTGTTTGCCGATCATTAAATCCCAAACGAGAGGACAATTGAGCCTGGGTTAGGCCCGCTTGTGCTCGGGCTGCTTTGAGGCGTTTGCCGATCAAACTCTGCATTCACTTCCTCCATTCATAACAAAGATACACCAACGTATAATAATATGCAAGATTTTATTGCAAATATTATAACGCAAGATTCATTCCTCATTTCTGGGTGAGACTGCCTTCGAAGGCGGAATCCGGGTGTTGGATAAGCCTAATCCGCGATTGGAGTTTCGAGAAATAATTGAATCGGAGGATGCAAAAAATATAAGTGATTGCAGGAGCAAAGTTTAATGGTGGAGGCGGCGGGAATCGAACCCGCGTCCGGCAATACTTCCATGGGACTTCTACGTGCGTAGCCCGGAGTTATTGATTCGCCTCATGGTGCCCCTCCGGGCAACGTTGCCATGACGCTATCACCCTTAGTTTCTCGCCGGTTTTCCGGGTGAGGGTCCACCAGCCAGCCGCCGGAAATCGTCGCCCGGTATCATCCCCCGCCGGCGCGGGATGAGCGGACGGACAGCCCGTGTTTAGGCTGCCAGTGCCAAGTTGTCGTTGGCAGTTGTGTTTTGCCACCTGTTTAACGAGGGCTGATGGCACCTCGGCACGCTTCTCCCACTTCATCTATCCCCGTCGAATCCATTCGCCCCCACACAAGAAGCTTTGACCGCTTAAATATACTCCGTTTCTACATATATGTAAAGAGGCACGGCAATATTCGATCAAACGGCCGTTCCGGGGCCTTTTGAGCATATTTCATACCCTCCCGGCGGATTCCCTGTCGAATATCATTTTCCATTGATATTTTTTTTGAAACCTTGAATACTCTCCGCTCGTTCAACGTAATATCAACGCAGCCAGTTCACAGAAGGTTTTTCACCGAAAGCTTCCTGTCCGAGCAGGCTTTCAACACGCAAGAGAAGGAGGATTCCCATGAGGAAAATGTTCCTGGCCCTGGTCGCCGTCGCACTGATGGCCGCCAGCGCACCGGCGGAGCAGCTCGAGTACCTCGACAAGCTGCCTCCGATCATCGACCGTGAGATATTCTTTGGCGATCCCGAGATCTCGTCCGCGCAGATCTCCCCGGACGGCAAGTACATCTCGTTCCTCAAGAAATACAGGGGCAAGATGAACATCTGGGTGAAAGGTGTCGACGAGCTGTTCGAGGATGCCGATCCGATCTCGGCAGACACGGTCCGCAACGTCCGCGACTACGGCTGGTCGCAGGACGCGAAATATGTCATTTACATTCAGGACAAGGGCGGCGACGAGAATTACCATCTCTACGTGATCGATCCCGGTGGCGAGATCGACAAATCGACAGGCGTTCCCCCCGCGCACAACCTCACCGACATAGACGGAGTAAGGGCGATGTTCTACTCGTTCCCCGAGGACACCCCCGACATCATCTACATGGGGCTGAACGACCGCGACGAGCGCTATCATGATCTCTACCGCCTGTATCTCTCGACGGGCGAGCGCAAGCTGATTTTTGAGAACACCGAGGGGTACGGCGGATACACATTCGACCTGGACGGCAACTTCAGGCTCCTTCAGAAGACGACCGACGACGGCGGCACCGAGTACTTCCGCGTCGACGGCGACACCATCGTCTCGATCATCAGGTCGACGAACGAGGAGAACGTCGGCGTGATCCGCTTCCACAAGGACGGCAAGAGGGTATACCTCAATACAAACATCGGCGAGGATGTCGATCTCTCCCGCCTGACCCTCTTTAACGTCGAGACGGGAGAGGAAAAGCTCGTCGAAGCTGACCCGAAGAAGGAAGTCGACTTCGGCGGAACGATCTTCTCCGACAAGGACGAGAAGCTCGTTGCCACCTACTACGTAGGCGACCGCATGCGCATCAGGTTCCACGACAAGAGGTTCGAGAAGGCATACAAGAAACTGAAAAAGCAGCTGAAGGACGGCGACCTCTACATGGGCTCGGGCACCAAGGATGACCGTTACTGGATCGTCGCCGTGACGAGCGACGTCGACCCTGGCGCCAGATACCTCTACGACATGGAGACAGACGAGCTCGAGTTCCTCTACAGGCCGCGTCCGAAACTTCCCATCGAGCATCTCGCGGAGATGAAGCCGGTCAAGTACAAGTCCCGCGACGGGCTGACGATCCACGGCTACCTGACCGTACCCAAGGGCGTTAAGGCCAAGGACCTGCCTGTAGTCATCCACCCGCACGGCGGCCCGTGGGCACGCGATATGTGGGGCTACGATTCCTACGTGCAGTATCTCGCCAACCGCGGCTACGCGGTATTTCAGCCCAACTTCCGCGCCTCGACCGGTTACGGCAAGGCGTTCTTCAACGCCGGCAAAAAGCAGTGGGGATTTACGATGCAGGACGACCTCACCGACGGCGTGAAGCACCTCATCGACAAAGGCATCGCCGACCCGGAGAAGGTCGCGATATTCGGCGGATCTTACGGTGGCTACGCCACCCTGGCCGGGCTGGCGTTCACGCCCGACGTCTACGCCTGCGGCATCTCGTACGTCGGCGTCTCGAACATGCTGACCTTCCTCAACTCGATCCCGGCCTACTGGGAGACGGCGAGGAAGTTCCTCAACGAGCAGGTCGGCGATCCCGAAAATCCCGAGGACATGGAGAGGCTCAAGAAGCAGTCGCCTCTCTTCGCCGCCGACAAGATCACCGCCCCGCTTCTCGTCGTACAGGGCGCCAATGACCCGCGCGTCGTGAAGGCCGAGTCGGATCAGATCGTGGTCGCGATGCGCGACCTCGGCCGCGACGTAGAATACATGGTGGCCCCCGACGAGGGACACGGATTCCTCAACGAGGGCAACCGCGTGGCAATGACCGTCGCAATGGAGAGATTCTTCTCGAAGCATCTCGGCGGACGGGTCCAGGAGGACATCAGGCCCGAGATAAAGGAAACGTACGACGGTCTCATGGTCCCCGTAGCAAGTGTCACCCTCAAGGAGCCCGAGGGCGACCTCGACGCCGCGATGACAACTCCGCTGCCGGATGTCGACGCGAACCTCGTCAAGCCGGGGAAGCTCACATACAAGGCCGTAGCCAACGTACAGGGCATGGACATCGACCTCGACGTCACCGTCGAGATCTCCGAGGGACAGTTCGACGGCAAGCCCGCATGGATGACCGTCTCGACCCAGCAGAGCATGATGGGCGGCGCGATCGACACCTTCGTCGTGGACGGCACGAACCTGCTGCCCCTCTACCGCGGGGTCAAGCAGGGCGGCACTGTCATTACGATGGACTACAGCGAGACGGCCGTAACAGGCAAGATCAGCATGGGACCGCAGGAGATGCCGGTCGACACCGAGCTCGAGGCTCCCGTCTTCGGTGACGGAACGGCCCTCGACCTCGCAGTGTCCTGCCTGCCACTCGAGCCGAAGTACAAGACCTCACTTCGTTACTTCGACATGCTCTCGCAGCAGGTGAAAGTCTACGTCGTCGAGGTCACAAGCATCGAGGACGTCACAGTCCCGGCCGGTACTTTCGAGGCGTTCAAGATCGAACTGAGGCCGATGGGCAACGAGCCCGGCGGCGGAACGGTCTTCGTTGACACAAAGACCCGCTACCAGGTCAGGGCGACGATGCAGCTTCCGGCGATGGCCGGCGGCGGCACCGTCACCTCCGAGCTGACCGCAATCGAATAGCGCAAAGTCTGGCTGTACCATAAGGTATGAAGGCGTCTCTACTTATAGAGGCGCCTTCGCATTTATTGCTCTGCCAATTAATCTGGAGGCGGTTCTCCAAATAGCTTGCTATAATCTGCTCGATAGGAAGAAGGTGCGTCTTTATTGTAAATCCAGAAAGAGACAATCGATTTCACGCCACTCATATCCAGAAATCCATCATCCAGTAAAATCTTCAATAGATGTAATGTCTTAATTGTCCGAATCTCAAATTCTTTCGCCACGCTAAGCATATCTCCATCATCTGTAACTACAGGCATTTCCATAGCCTTTGCATATGCCAACACTTTGACATCGATTCTTGATAGACCCCCCCCAGCCCTTCCGCAGTATCCAAATCGTCAATGAAATTGTAGATATCATGTATCTTTGAGAGTAGTTTCTTGGAAATAGTAAAACATTCTTTTCTGTTTTCGATATATTCTTCTTCGGCAACCCAGTAAAATTTATGCTTTAGCGTTGGATTCTTCGAGTATTCTTCATCGAGATCTTTGATTACCCCAAGCACATAAGATCCCGTTTTAGTTTTAAGAAGTGGGTGAATAAATTGAGCCAGTCTGAAATATGAACACGTATCAAGTATTACGTTGCACCCAGCCATTACCAGAGCTCTTGGTATATCTGCTGTGCATCGGCCAGAGGAATGTTGAGGATATTCTGAATGTAACCCGGAGACTTCCTTTCTTTAGTTAGGAATTCCTTTAAAATCTCGAAGAAATTGCTGTCGAACAGATTTTTCGGCGATTCGATATATTCTCTTGTTGTAGGCTTTTCTTTATCGAATAAGTACTCGGCAACAGTAGGGTGCTTCTTGTTAAACACAGTATACGCCTTGTATATTTCAGAATTAGACTCCAGATCTATTACTTTTTCACCCACATGACTTGCATAATTGTTTATCTCCAGATAAACAGTAATAGGAGAAATCACCAGTTCTTCCGCTATCTTTTTAATCCTGGCTATCTGTCGCGTTTTTATTCTCAATCGCCTAAGCTCATGGTATTCCTGCTCCGCCGTTTCAATATCAACTAATAGTGCACCAGCAAAAGCATCCGCAAAATCTTCAGCTTTATCTCCACTCAATTCGGGAGCATTCACATGACCGAGTTCATGGGCCATCCAGAATTTAAAATCGTGGATTTTGCTATCTAGGTTGAGATAGATCCATGTGGTCATTGATTGGGGCAGATATACATGCAAGGCGTTTTCATGAAAACGCTTATTTCCCCACAGAACGGGGATTAGTACGGCATTATATGCAGCAATACATCTAATTAGATTTTCAAACGGAATCTCGCCGTGGTCGGAGTCAATTGTCCCCCTTATCCCAGACGCAACTTCATGAATATATTCATAATCGAGGTTGGGGTTCTTTAACGAAGAAGCTTTGGTATATTTCGATTCAAACGGCAGATATTGAACCAGATTTTCAAGGAGCTTGCCCATTCGAATCGCATTTTCAATGTAATCTTTCGTGATCTTATGACGGCCTTTTTTTCTGACTGCTATAACAGGTTCAGATCCATCCATTTCTTTTAAAACAATTTCTTCAAAGGATAGATCGAGCGCCTCTGCCAACATCAGCAAATGTCTTGGGCGTGGATACTTTTCTCCCTTGATCCACTGAGATACTGCCTGGCGAGATACCCCAATGTGCTCAGCAAGATCGGACCTGGACCATCCGAACTCATCAAGTGTCTTTGAAATTCTTTGAATATCGAGACGTCTGTTCATTTCCCTCTCCAGATCATAGAATATACGAATGTCAACTTTTGTCAACCTAAATATGGCGTTTTTTTCGCCTCCTCGCTCTATCCCAAAATGAAATCAGGAGTTGCTTCGCCAGTTTTTGTGCACTTCCGAGCAGCCCTAGCTAAATTCACTTAAAGGCCCTAAGGCCCGCGAGAAGGGCGCCGACGCCGTTGTGATCCTCGGCCTCGACTATTATGGCACCAGCAGTGGCAGCCCGATGACGGTCCCTCTCCGCTTTCTGACAGTTTTTGTAAGCATTACGGATTGACACGAAACGCCTTGTCGTGTAACTTGACAGTGTCAGATACACGAGGAGGTTGAAAATGAAGAAGTTCAAGCTCTGCAGCGAGGGCAAGTGCTGCCCCGAGGTCACCGTCGAGAAGGACGTTGTCATCATCGTTGACGACGACGGCGGCAAGGTCAAGCTTACCAAAGAGCAGGTGAAGATCCTCTGGGACAACCTGAAGTAATTTCCCGGATATTGCTCTAACAACTCCGTGAAGGCGCCTCGCCGATATCGCCCGATAACGCCCCGCCGCTCACCCCGCACCTGCCGACAGCTCCGAGTATACGATGGAGCACCTCACCGTCTCGTGGGAGTGCTCCGATCCGAACGGCGACCTCGTGCTCTACTCCGTCCAGCCCGACACCGGCCGACGGCGCCGTCGACATCCAGATCACCGGCGTCCACCTCTCCTGGTCGGCAGACGATCCCGACAAGGATGACATCCTCACCTGGGGCGTTTACTTCGGTTCGGACGAGGATTCCGAGAAGGTTCGTGGGGACTCCTTCAGCATCCGGGTTAACCCCCAATGATGCTTGACTTTCAGTTCGGTCCGCGATGATGTCGCTATTCCTCTTCATCCGCCTGCCCCATCACTTCTGACGGGGTCTTCTTTATCTGGTTGATCTTCCACTCGGAGAGCATGAACGGGAAATCGTACTGCGACGAGGTCGCAAGAAACATCTTCTCACCCGACAGCCCGTATATGCTCAGCGTGTCGGATTCCGCGCCATGGATGATAAGAGTGAATGTCGGCTCGCTAAGGTCGACCTGAAAATCGTCTTCCGGGAAACCGTCGCACTGAAGGTTGACCACTCGGCTGAGGATGCCGTCGACCACGGTACCGTCGGCGTCGCTGCTGTCGGCCGTGAGCCATGCGGTGACCGCCTGGGGCGGCTCTCCGCTCTCTTCGACCGGCTCGACGGGGCGCGAGATCTTGGTCAGGGTCAGGCTCTCGCCGCCGCTCGAGACGGTGATCCCCGTAACGGCGGCCCTGTTGAGCATCATGACCTTTTTATCACGCAGCGATGCGCCTGTGACATCGAATATCCGCCTGATATTACCGCTGACCTGGTAGACCCCGGGATCGCCCGCGAGCTTTACATATGTGTGGCGATGGGTCGACGCCGTCTTTCCGATATCGAGCTTCAGCAGAGACTCTTCCCCGCCCGAAGCCTCGATAAATATCCTCTTGTCCTCTTCCAGGTCGTACTGCCCGTAGCTCTCAGCCTCGGAGACGAGCGAGACGACGTCGAGGCCGCTCAGCGCGTCGAGCATCCCGCCGACCTTGCCCTTGTCAATGGGATACCCTTCCGGCTGCGACAGCCAGACGTCGTCGAACCTCTTCAGCACCAGCGTGCCGGATGGCCCGCGCACATCGAGCCTCGTGATCTGCTCCTTCGCGGGCTTTGCGATCTCAGGGATATCGTAATGGGTCCTGTCGCTGTCCCTGAGAACGAGGTAGAGGACAAGGGCTACGATGGCTACCGCGAGTATTATGTATTCCTTCTTCACTTCTCTTTCCTCCCGCCTGCTCTACTTTGCAAACATCGCCTGGATGCGGCGCTTCCTGCCGGAGCGCCTCGCCCATACCACAATACCGAGCGCCACGACGAGTACGGGCAGCCCGGCGATATTGAGAGTCTTGACGAAAGTCCTGACGCCAGCGCCGGTGTCCCTGAGGGGATTGAAGCGCTGCGTTTTTCCCCTCATGTCGGCGTAGGCGTCCCTGCCGTTGAGATGATCGATTACGTTCATGATGAACGTCGCCTGCGTCGAAGCGCCGGCCTCGTCGAGGATGTTGTTGCCGAGGATCTCCGAGCTCGTGATGAGGAAGATCTTTCCCGGCCTGCCCTTCTCGATCACGGCGCCCTCGCCGGTGATGAGATCGGTGCCCTGCCCGCCCGATACGTCGGCGGCAGCTGTCGAGTCGGCCTCCTCGCCCCCTGGCACCGGCTTCTCGGGAACGGGCTTTCCTGCGAACCAGCTGGGAAACTCGCCGCCGATCAGCACCGCAAGCGGGAAGCTCTCCATCTCGGCCGGGTCTTCGGGGGGCTGCATAGCCCAGGGGCTGAAGTCTATCCTGCCGCTCATCTCCCACGACTCGTCGGACGAGGAGAAGATCACGTCGCCCGTCAGGCCCGCCGCCGCGAGTGCGTCCTCCCTCAACTCGAGCGGAGAGACCTTGAGCATGACCAGCGACTTCACATACTTCATGAAATCGAGCCTGTCGTTGATCTTATCGTCCCCGATGATCGGAGCGAAGTAGATCTCCTGCTTGCCGCCGCCGTACTGCCTGGGCAGCTGCTGCTCGAAGCAGCTCCTGTCGAGCACGTACGACTGCTTTATCGACACCCCGTAGTGGTCGAGCATCTTCTCCAGCCCCGTGCTGACCGGCAGGAAGACCGGCCCCTGCTGGCGTCCCATCTGGTTCTGCGGCATGTTCATCTCGTCGAACGAATCGTAGAATATCGCCAGCGACCTTCCCTTCATCAGGAACTGGTCGATCTGGAAGAGCTCGTAGTCGCTCAGCGTCTTCTTCGGGCCGGCCATGATGAGGCAGTCGATCCCGTCGGGGACGCCCTCGGACAGAGTGATCTCGCTGACCGAGTAGTTCTCCGACAGAAGGGCGTTGAAGTGAGTCAGCCCCGTCGAGAGAGGCTGCGGCTGGCCCGGCATCGGCTGACCGCCCCGCAGCGGCGCCGTGCCGTGGCTCGCGAGGTATCCAATTCTCTTGTTGATGTCGATCACGTCATCTATCGCCTCGCCGATCCGCTCGGACAGCGTCGCGAGATCGGCCAGCTGATACTGGGTGCCGAAGAGGGGAACGTTGAATACCTCGATCAGGTGCAGCGTTCTGAACTTGTCACCCTTCTCGACGACGATAGCGGCGGCTCCCCGCCCGGCGGGTACCACTACCGCGCCGGTGGCGTCGGTCATCTCGCGCCACCTCAGGGTGACGAGGTTGTACTTGCTGTTTTCAGCCTCGGCCGTCGGATCAGACGTCGGATCTGTCACGGAGAACTCGAGCTTGCCGTAGTACTTCCCGCCGAGCTCCCCGACAATCTCCTCTATGCGTGTGGGCATCTCCGAGATGCCCTCCATGCGAACCTGGGGAGCGATGTCGATCAGGGCCGGCGAGAACATCAGCTTCACGCTCACCGGCTCCTGCATCCCGACGAGGGCGCTGATCTTGTTGTTCATCTTCTCTATCTTCGAGGTGATCGTGTACTCGAGCCCGTCGGTCGACGTGATCGCGGGGATCTTGTCGACGACGTCGCCGTGGATGAAGACCATCCCCATGTAGGCTCTCTTGAACTTCACCTCGTCCTGTTCGATGTCCTGTATCTGGACCGGTTGGATCCCGAAGTCGCGGGCGAGCTGCTGGTTGCGCTTCTCGTCCTCGCCGAGGTCGCCCTCCTCCGTGCTGACGTCGTAGAACCGGTAGTTGAAGTACCTGTTCGAGTGGACCGAGTATTCCTCGATGAGGTCCCTGAGGTAGCGCTCCGTGTTGTTATGGGGAGCGGGCAGGTTCCTCGTGAAGAAAACGTTTATCGTCAGCGGCTCGGAGAGGTTCCCCACCACGTCCCGGCTCGCCTCTGACAGCGAGTAGATGCCGTTCGAAGTGAGATCCGCCCTGAGGAAGAGGGTCTGGCCGGCCACATTGACCAGGATGACGACAGCGAGGTAAACGAGGAATCTGTAGTACTTGCCCAATTTCATTCGCCTTTTCATCTTTCCTCCTCCCTATTTCTTTTCCTGGAGCACCAGGAAGGTCCCGTAGAGCGCCACGAAGACGATGCTCACGAAGTACAGTGTGTCCCTCGTATCGAGTATCCCCCTCGACACGTTCCCGAAATGATAGTCCGCCCCGATGAACTGGAAGAACCCCAGCATAGACTCGGGGAGGAAAAAGAGGATCTTGTCGATCATCGTCAGGGAGAAACAGATGATCATCCCGATGATGAACGCTATGATCTGGTTCTTCGTCAGAGCCGAGGAGAAGAGGCCGACGGCGCTGAACGCCGCCCCGAGGAGGAGGGCGCCGATATAACCTCCGACGACCGGCCCCCAGTCGAGCTCGCCGAGGAACGAGACCGAGATCGCGTAGCCTATCGTCGGCAGGAGCATCACCGCGATGAATGCCAGCGCGGCGAAGAACTTGCCGAGGATGATGTCGCGGTCGGTCACCGGCATCGTTACAAGTGTCTCGTACGAGCCTACGTTGTACTCCTCGGAGAAGAGCCTCATCGTGATCATCGGTATGATGAACGAAAATATTATCGGGAGCAGCGAGTAGAAATTCCTCAGATCCGCCTGGCTGTACAGGAAGAAAGTCGAAAAGAAGAACCAGCCGGTCAGGATGAGGAATATCGCTATCACGATATAGGCGATGGGAGTCACGAAATAGTGCATGAACTCCCGCCTGAATATATGCGCTGTGTTTGCCACGGCCGTCATCTCATCCCTCCTTTTCCTGTGTGAGTTCGCTGAAGATGCTCTCGAGGCTCTTCGACTCGCGGGTCAGCTCGAGAAGGGCCCAGTCCTTCGTCTTCACGCGCGAATATACCTGCTCGCGAAGGTCGTCGCCGGTCCTGCACGAGAGGCGCAGGCGCATCATGCCGTCCTCCCCGCTCGCGTCGACCGAGGCGACGCCGTCAAGGCCGGCGAAGAGCTCCTTCGCCTCGCCCTCGGGCGCTCCCTTGAGCAGGAGGCTGATCGCATAGTCCTCGGTCGTGGTCCGCTTGAGCTCCTCTGTAGAACCGTCGGCGACTATCCTGCCCTGGTTTATGATGACCACCCGGTCGCAGGTCGCCTCGACCTCGCTGAGGATGTGCGTCGAGAGTATGACCGTCTTCTCTCGGCCTATCTTCTTGATGATGTCCCTGATCTCGGCGATCTGGTTCGGGTCGAGGCCCGCGGTGGGCTCGTCGAGGATGAGGATCTCGGGATCGCTCATCATCGCGTGCGCGAGCCCGACCCTCTGCTTGAATCCCTTGGACAGCTCATGGACCGATCTGTGCATCACGCTCTCGAGGCCGCAGATCGCCGCGATCTCCCTGATCTTTCCCTCCCTGCCTTCCTTCGGCATCTCACGGATGTCGGCGACGTACTGGAGGTAGTCGTAGACGAGCATGTCCTGGTAGAGGGGAGCGGATTCGGGGAGATACCCGATCAGTTTCTTGATCTCGAGAATACCGCCGTCGATCGAATGCCCCTTCACCGTGACCGTGCCCTCCGTGGGAGCGAGATAGCCGGTGAGGATCCGCATCGCGGTCGTCTTCCCCGCGCCGTTCGGCCCGAGCAGCCCGAGGATCTTACCCTTTTCAATCGTCAGGCTGATGTGATCGAGGGCGCAAAGGTCACCGTAGTATCTCGTCAATCCGGAAATCTCGATCATGTACGGCTCCTTTCCTGTGTAATTGATTTAGTTGCCGCAGTCTGAAAGAGGCGTCCGGCGGTGCGGGCGCCCCTGTCTCGATTATTCCGTCAACAGGTGCAGGATTTTACGGCCTCTGCACGGCCGTTTCAACCTCAAAATACAGTATCGGGCCGGTATGTCAATGCTTTACCGGGTCCGTGTCGGGCAGTCCATACCGGGATTATACAAGTATACCGTGGCTTTTGTTCCGTAAGGGATAAAAAAAGGCCCCGTTCCCCGGCTGCATGGCCGGATACCGGGGCTTCGCCGCTATCGGTGAACAGGGGCGGCGTTTACCTGTCAGTCGTCCTTTTCGTCATCGCCGTACTTGGCGGTTACTGATTTCGAATGATTATACACTATCGACCGGTTCTCTTCAACAGATAAGAACGATTACTGTGGTCTCTTTTCCCTTGATTCCGGTCGGCCGGCGGTATATTGTCACGCCTCTATCCGCATCCGGAAGGAATTTGTGGATTCCAACCGGTTTAATTTTTATAGTCGTTATGCATGTTCGTGCATATCGGTCTGGTTCGTTACCCGGTTCGCAACCGGCAATGAAAAGGACGGTATTGATGGGGGTCTTGCGACGCATACGATTGCAGTACATCCTTCTGCCTGCCCTGGCTGTCGTCATGGGGCTTCTGCTCAACTGCTCCGACGACAATCCGGCGGCTCCTTCGGAGGTCAGGTCATCCAGGTCATACCGGGGACATGCCTCGGACACCGATATAAACAATTTCGTCAAGGCCTACCCTCACACGGTCGGTACGCGCCTCGACGACTGCCAGACCTGCCATACGGGAGGCGAGGTCACGGGCGACAGGGGCGTCGTCCACGCGAATCCATGCGACTACTGCCACTTCGTGATCCATCCGCCGCAGGGATGGACCGGGCTTCCAGCGAGCTTTTCCGAGACGCTCAACACATACGGAGCCGCCTATGACGACGCCGGCAGGGACGATCCGGCGATCGCGGCGATCGCTACTCTTGACAGTGACGGGGACGGGTATATCAACTCGTCCGAGATAGAGGCGCTGAGGTACCCCGGGGACGCAGGGAGCTACCCCGGCCTCGAGCTCTGCCCCGCCGTGAAAGTGACGATGGAGGAGCTGCTCGAGATGCCTTCCCACACCCAGTTCGGGCTGGCCAACACGACGAAGCAGCAGTTCGACTATTACGCGACCTACACCGGAGTGAAGATCAAAGACCTGCTCGATGCCGTTGGAGTAGATCTCACCGGGGCGACAAGCGTCGACGTGATGGCCCCCGACGGATATGCCCGCTCGTTCACCATCGAGCAGATAACCAGTCAGTACCCCGACCACCGCTTCTGGGAAGGATTCGACGTGTACGCCCTGGGCGCCGACTGCGCCTTCGTCGAGTATCCCCCCGAGACTTACACCCTGGGTCACGGAGACTGGATAGGCCCGAACACCGGCCACGAGCAGTGGCACATACTGGCCTGGGAGCGCGACGGCGCTCCCCTCGAGAAGTCGTACCTCGATCCCGTGACGGGCAGGATCATCGGCGAGGGACCGTTCAGAAACGTGATACCGCCGGTCTCTGAAAACGACGAGTTCAACACGCCGGACAGGGGAAAGAACCAGGACAACACCGGGTGCACATTACGCGAGTGGGATTTCGACACTGACAAAGACCACAACGCGGGAAGCATGATCAAGGGTGCTGTCATAATCCGCATAAACCCCATGCCCGAAGGATGCGAGGAATTCGATATCATCAACGGCGGATGGTCGCTTATCGATGAGGAGGCGATCCTCGTCTACGGCCACGGGGTGCCGGCGGATTGATACATCCACAAAGACCGGTCCGGGCGAAACATGTCTTGAAGAAAAGGACAGCTGTTTCAAAGAAAACGCTCCTTGCCACGGCCCTGCTGCTTTCGGCGGCGGCCGCAGATGGCCACGCCGGCGAGGCTCCGAATATCGGCATGGAGGCCACGGCCAGTTTCTGGTGGACGATCCACGAGCAGGTCCAGAACGGCCTGGTCCAGCAGGGAAGCGGAGACAGGGCAGCCGATCACGCGTCCGGATTCGCCTTCAGGCATGGAAGGATCGCCTTCATCCTGGGGTCATCACGCGGTGATCTCGAGCTCCTCATAAGTATCCGCCTCGAGGAGAGGACGGACATCGTCGACTTCTACGGCGGGTGGCTGCCGTCGCGCCTCTTCCGGATATTTATCGGCCAGATGAAGATCCCCTCTACCACCGAGGTGCTCACTTCCTACAACGAGCTCGATTTCGCCTCCAGGTCGACCTTCGGCAGGAAGTCAGGCGACTATTCGCTGACCAGGACGCCTTATATCTCTTCGGTCATGGCGGCGAAGTCCTACGACAGGGACCTGGGGCTGGCGGTGAAGGGATCGTGGCCGGACAGCGGGCGGCGGATAGGCTGGTTTCTCATGGCGGGGAACGGCCTCGGGGCCAACAGGTACATAGGCGGCCGCGAGAACGAGGAGTTTCTCTTCACGAACTCGCTGGGGGACATGTACTACGGCGCGCGTCTGGAGATATCACCCGCCTCCTCCGTGACGGCCGGCGTGCACGCGAGCAGCAACGAGCACGATGATTTCGCACTGGGCGAGCGCGGCCCCGTGCTGGATATCGACAGAAGCACCTGGGCGGCCGATCTTGCCATCGGCCTGCCCTGGGGACAGAGGATCTACGGATTCTACGGCGAGGGCGAGATGGACGATTACTTCGATTCGCAGAGATACCTGTTCGATTATTCCGGATGGGGGGTGCAGGCGGTCGTGCCTGTGAAGAGCGGCAGTCTCGAGCTGGCGCTGAGGTTCGACAGGTTCGTCAGCGAATCGGGGCGCGACGGTAACAAGACCATCCAGGACAACTGGACGGCGGGGATCAATTACTCGCCACTGGAGAACATGAGGCTTCAGCTCAACTACGTGAACAAAAGGACGTCGAACGAATTCGAGTCGGACATCGATGACGACATCCTCTACATGAACTTCCAGTTCTACTTCGACGCGAAGATCACGCGCTGAATATCACATTTTGTTGTTGCGTCATCCCGACTCAAGGACCACTGAATGGCTCTTGTGGACATCCGGGCCCGCGGTGACCGAAAACCCGGCCCTGCGCGCTGCCTCCAGTGTCTCTTCGAAGGCCTCTGCCTTCACATGCATCGCCGGCTCGAGGACGAAGCACCGCCCGCCGGGCCTGAGCACCTGTCGGACTTCCCTGAAGAATCGTTCCGCGTCTGGCACCTCGTGGACGAGGCAGAAGGCGAGGACAAGGTCGATTGTACCGTCGAGGTCGCCCACACCCATCGTCTCGGCCGGACAGACCCTCGCCTCGACCGTATCGGTCAGCTTCGCGCGGAGCGCGCGGCGCTCGAGGGCGCCGATCATCCGCGGCTGGAGGTCGACGGCGTAGACTCTGCCCTCCGGCCCGGCAAGCCTCGCCGCCTCGAGGGTGAAAAAACCCATCCCGCACCCCGGCTCGAGGACCCTCATCCCTCTATTAACGAATGGAGAGAGGATCTTCCGGGGATTTTCGAATATCTTTCTTATCGGTCCGAGGTGAAAATATCCCAGCCACCACGGACATACACGCCCCGCCATGCGCCTTACCCCCTGGCCTGTTGTTATAACCGATTGCTCTGTGATACAATTATGACATGTTCCCATGCGGATGGGAACAGGGTTGTCAGAACAATTGGGTCCAGGGTTGCAGCGGGAATCGCACAGCGATCGATTGTTTCCCAGACCTGAGGATCCAACTTCAATAATTGAGCATCTGTGCCATGGACTTCAGGAACCTGAAAGGCGAGCGCCTCAGGCGAGTCGTTGCCGTACTGGCGGTCGCCGTAACGATCTACTACCTCTACTGGCGGGTCACGGAGACGTTCAATCCGAACGCTCTCTTCTTCTCGTGGACATTGTGGTGCGCCGAGGTCTTCGGATTCTTCACCACGCTCCTCTTCTACTTCACCGTCTGGAAACCGACCACGCGCGAGGCTCCCGAGCCGCTCGAGGGCCGCACCGTAGACGTCCTCATACCGACGATCAACGAGCCCGTCGAGGTCCTCCGCAAGACGCTGCTCGCCTGCAACGATCTGAAGTACCCGCACAGGACCCTCGTCCTCGACGACGGGGGCCGCGACGAGGTCCGCGAGCTCTGTGAAGAGCTGGGCTGCGTCTATCTCGCCCGCGGGGAGCACGAGAACGCCAAGGCGGGTAACCTCAACTTCGGCCTCGAGCACTCCGAGGCGGAGTTCGTCGCCGTCTTCGACGCCGACCACGCTCCCCTGCCCCATTTCATCGACCGCCTGCTGGGGTATTTCAAGGACTACGAGCTCGGTTTCGCTCAGGCACCGCAGGAGTTCTACAACATCGACTCGTTCCAGCACCGCGTCTCGCCCGAAAAGAAGTACATCTGGGCAGAGCAGGGGCTCTTCTATTACATCATCCAGCCCGGTAGGGACCACTGGAACGCCGCCTATTTCGTCGGCACGTGCGCGATCATCAGGAGGAAGGCCCTCGACGACATCGACGGTTTCGCCACCGGCTCGATCACCGAGGACATGATGACTTCGATCCGGCTGCAGTCGGAAGGATGGGGCTCGGTCTACCACAACGAGCCGCTGGCCTACGGCATAGCCGCCGAGACGATCGTCCCCTTCCACATTCAGCGGCGGCGCTGGGGCCTCGGCGGATGGCAGGTCTTCTTCAAGGCTAATCCGTTCTTCATCAAGGGGCTGAGCTTCCCGCAGCGCCTCTGCTACCTCGCGAGCCTGATCTACCCGTTCGAGGGATTCCAGAAACTGATCTTCTACGTTACCCCGCCGATCATCCTGTTTACCGGCATACTGCCGATGCACGCGCTCGACATAAAGTACCTCCTCCACTTCATACCGTACTACGCGATATCGATATACGCGTTCAACGAGATGGGAAGGGGATACGGAGGGAACCTCCTGCTCGAGCAGTTCAGCATGGGCAAGTTCCTCACCTACATCAGTTCGCTCTTCGCATTCCTGCTGCCGAAGAGGTCGCGAAAGTTTGCGGTCACCCCCAAGGGAAGCGGCGCATCATCGGGCAGGTATCTCACCCCGCAGATCCTTGTCGTGCTCGCCAGCATCGCGGCGATCATCTGGGCGCTCACTTTCCTGTTGCTCGGCAAGCGGAGCGACGAGTTCATAATAGCCGTAAACAGTCTCTGGGCCCTCTACAACACAGGCCTGGGGATAGGGATCATTCTGTACGCTCGCAAGAAATCCTCCCAGAAGAGGGAGAATTTCCGCATCCCCGACAGCATCCCGATGTTCTACAGGTATGAGAACGGCGAGGGGCGCGAGAAGCGCATCGCCGTCGCCGACAACCTCACCCAAGAGGGCATCTCGATAATGACGATCGGGAAGGCTCCTTCCGTGCGAAAGATCGGCCTCGAACTGATCCTCCCCGGCGGGAACATAGAGACGGAAGGATACATCACGCACAGCAGAACGGTGAAGGCGAACGGGCACCTCGCATCGAGGCTCGGCATCAAGCTCAACGGCATGCCGCGCTCGCGAAGGGACCGCCTGACGAGGTATCTCTCCTCCTCGTCTGTGTCGAAGTTCCTCAGCGAATTTTCAACGCGGTACGAGACCCACCTCGACAGGCGGCTGAAGAAAGACGAGGACCTGCCCGAGAGGGCACGAAGGGTCCGGTCCTGGCTGCCCGCCGTCGTGACGAACGGCGACAGCAGGCCGAGATATTCGGCGATACGAAACGTATCGGAGACGGGCTGCCTGATCGCGACCGAGATCCCCGTGGAGCCTGAAAGCCCTGTGAAGATCATGGTCATCGTCGGTCAGGATATAGTCGAGCTCGACGGGAAGGTGGCCCGGACGACAGGACTGCCGGTGGAGGATTTCCCCGAGGCGCTGATGGGGATCGAGTTCGACGAGCCGGAAAGCGAGTCGGCGAAGTACCTCGTGAAGATCGCCGACCAGATCGGAGAGCTGGTGGAATGAAGAGATCGAGCAGGATACATTACATCCTCCTTGCAGGCGTCCTCGCCTACGGCCTCGTCATCAGCCTCGTGAAGATCGACTACAACTCGGTCTTCGTCGACGAGGCGTACCACATCGTGATGGGACGCCAGCTAGCGGCCGGCGAATACTGTCCCGGCTGCCCGGCGCATACCGGTTCGGTGATGACCTGGCCCCTCCTCGCCTCGTTCGGCGATGCGTTCGGCGGGCTCTACGGCGCCCGCATCATGAACATCATCCTCGGGCTCGCTCTCACCGTATGCATCTACCTCGCCACGAGGATTCTCGCCGGGAAAGACCTCGGTCTCCTTGCGGCGGCGATATTCATGTTTTCCGGCCAGGCGCTCTACCTGATGAAGCTGGCCACTTACGACATGACCGCCGCCCTCTTCCTCGGGGGGGCGTTCCTGATGACCGTGGCCGCGCACAGGGCCGGCTCGCCCGCGTATGAGGCCACCGCCCTCGTCACGGCGACGATCCTGCTCAGCCTTTCGGCCATCACGAAATACCTCCTGCCGGCGTTCATCCCGGTTTTTCTCATATACGTGATACTCAGGCACGGCGTGATGAATGCGATCCTCTTCGCCCTCGCGCCTCTGACCGTATTCATGACGATGTTCTTCTGGTTCTCTCCGTATCCGCCCAATCCGCAAGTGATCTATCAAATCGAGAACGCCAGAGAGGTCTCGAGCCTGCCGCTCGCGACGATCTTCGACTGGACCTTCCGCTGGCTCTCGCTCGCCTACCTGCTCGCCGCCTTCGGTCTCTTCCACGAGAGATACAGGCGTCTTGCCGCCCTGCTCATTCTCGTATCGACGCCGATCCTCCTGATCCACATCATCACGAGGGCGGAGACTTCGGTGAACAAAAACGTCGTGTTTGCCATCATATTCCTCGCCCCGGCCGGGGCGATGGGGATCGATCACATCGCCCATCTCTTCTCGATGCGCGAGACGAGCCGCGCGGTGAAGGTCTTCTTCACCGTCTCGGTCATCACCATCGTGTGGGCGTACGGGATCAACAACCTCAGGTGGCTCGAGAAGCAGCATCCCGACGTCACCCCCGTCATCGAATACCTCAGCCGCAACGGTTTCGACGGTATGACCGTGGCTACGAACGGCTGGGACGGAGTGATGTACGAGTATGCCCTTGAGTCTGAGTACCCCGGCGCGAGGTTCGATCACATCACCTGGTTCATACGCGGGGACGGGGACGGCCGCAGGCTCGACGAGCGGGTCGATTTCGTCATCTGCGAGGACGACTACTACGGAAAGCATTACCCGAGCGAGCGCTTCCGGGACATCCTGGACAGCGACTGCACGCTGCTCGAGGACTTTACGATAGAGCATTCGTGGGGCGAGACACACGCCCTCGTATTCGGAAGGAGATAACAATGAACCGGTTTATCGGTGGAACGCTGCTGCTCCTGCTCGTGATGGTCGCGGGCGCAGGCGAAGCCCGCGCCGAGATCGCGGGCCTGCGCGGAGCTACCTGGGGAGAACTCAGGTACGAGATACCCAGGGAAGGCTCGGAGAACCTCGTCCTCGACGGCTGGATCAAGCAAGGAATCGACCTCGCAAAATGGGGCGATACGTCCATAAACACTTACGCCAAACTGCGCTATAAGTGGGACACTGAGGGATACGACTGGAACAACCTGATAGGACCGGCTGTCGGTATCTCCCTCGACACATTCGTGCACACCGGGCTCTCCGGCTCTCTCGGCGTCGAGTACACGTGGGAGAAGCGTGTTCTCGGCGGGAACGACTTCACGGACCAGAAGGCGCTCATCTACGTCAACTGGTACGGATGGTGGGATCTTAAGAACTGATCCGCCGCTCCAAAATCCTCAAAATCGCTGCACCAGGCCACCTGCCTGAGAGGCAAACAGCGGCACGGGGGCATCACCTGTATCACGAACACCGCAGCTCGCCAGTCGTCCGGCCGGATGATACTGGCGAAATAAAACCGGTTCGAACCGTTATACGGACAGGACCAGTCTCAGCCCGTCGTCGACGGCAGACATCTGTTTTAGTGAGAGCTTGCCGACTCTGCCGGAGAGGTATTTCCGGTCCAGCGTGACAAGTTGAGATATATTTACCACGGAATCCTTCGGAAGCCTGCTCTGCCGGCGGCCCAGAAACACGTTGCCCGGAGCCTCTGCCAGCCGGAGATTGGATGATATCGCGGCGGCGATTATCGTGCCGATCCTGCTGCGGTTAAACGCATCGGCCTGAACAATCAATACGGGGCGCCGATATCCCGGACCTGATCCTCCAGGTACAGGCAGCCCCGCCCACCAGATCTCTCCTCTCTGCATCACCAGTCCTCTTTCGCGATCGAAGCGCCCTGAAGGTGCTCGAGAACGGGATCGAGCTCGCTCGATATGCCTTCGCTTTCATAAAGCGCATCGAGTGATTCGGTGACGCCGTCCGCCCTGTGCTGATCGATGAAAGAGCGTACCGCATGCTGGTAAAGCTCGCTTCGGGAGACCCCCAGCCGTTTCGCAAGCCGCTCGGCGGCAATAAACAGTGTGTCCGGTATGGATATAGCAGTCTTCACACCTGTAAGTATAACTATAGTCATACCATTGTCAAGTGTTAAGATCCGGATTATTCGCTAGCAGGTTGGATCCCCGGTCGAGCCGTCGCTCGACGGAAAAAGCCAGTTGGGCGAACCAGGCCGATAGAGGTGAAGCAAGAAGCAGTACGAGCACTGCAATCGTTATCAATAAGTAAAGGTGATTTACTGACACGATTCCTCGGCGAAGCAGGACCATTTTTCGCTGAAAACCCCCTGTTGTGTTGTCATGAGCCGCCTGTATAATGAGCGGGGCCATTATTCTGACGATCTCTCCTGGAGGCAACGATATAGCCATGAAACGCCGGCTGTTGATATCGTTTCTCGCGCTCGCCATCCTGATGCTCGCCATATATATCACCGGCGAGATATACCGGTCGGTCGACTACACGGGGCGCTTCCTCGAGCGCCGCGGGAGGCTCGTCGAGACGGGGGAGTATCTCGTCGGGGAGAGCGAAGGGCACCGCCTCTTCGAGGTGACACTCGAGAGCTCCACCGGCGTCAGGACGAACGGATTCCTCAGGGTCCCGGCCGAAGAGGGCGGCCTGCGCCCCGCATTTCTCATCCTGGGCGGCCTGCGCACCGGCAGGAAGACCCTCGAATACATCCACAACACGCGAGGGATCGTCCTGCTGGCACTCGACTACCCGTACGAAGGCAAGATGAGCAGGATGAGCACCCTCGAGTTCATCGGATCGGTGCCTCGCATCCGCCGCGCAGTGATCGACACGGCGCCGGCCGTGATGACAGCGGTCGACTATCTCCTCGAAAGGGACGACGTCGACCCCGGCCGCATCATCGTCATAGGCGGCAGCCTCGGCACCTTCTTCATCCCCGCCCACGCGGCGATCGACGACCGTCCCGCAGCCGCGGTGATAATATACGGCGCGGGCGACATCCAGTCGATCCTCGGCGCGAGCCACGACATACCGCGCTGGCTCGCGAAGCCCGCCGGCTGGCTCGGTGCCGTTCTCGTCTCTCCGGTCGAACCGATGAAATACATCGGCGACATCTCGCCCCGTCCCCTGCTGATGATAAGCAGCACACAGGATCCGCGGATCCCCGAACGGTGCAGCCGTCTCCTGCACGAGGCGGCGGGCGAGCCGAAGACGGTGAAATGGATAGACGCAGGCCACGTCTCGATACAGGAAGAGGAATTCCACAGGCTGATCAGCAACACGATGATCTCCTGGCTCGTGGAGCAAGGACTCGTCCCGCGGGAATGCTTCGTTACAGATGATTGACCACGATATTGTCCACTTCGTTCGAATAGTGGATAGTTAACCCATCCACTCATCTCAAAAGAATCATCTTTTTCGCAGACGTTTGCTTACCCGCGGTCAACCGATAGAAATACACACCCGAAGCTACCGTTCGCCCCCTGGCGTCCCCACCGTTCCACTCGATCTGATGCCGGCCCGCCTCCATGGGCCTGTCAACGAGCCTCCGCACGAGACGCCCCGCGAGATCGTAGATATCAATCCTTACGTGCTCTGAGCCTGGCAGGGAATATCCGATCGTCGTTCGAGGATTGAAAGGATTTGGGACGTTCTGATAAAGCGCCATCGGCGGAACTATGCTGCGAGCGACCACCTCGAGTGATCGTATCTCACGACCATCCAGCGTGAGGGCCGCTACCACGTAGCGATATTCCTTCCCCGATTCAATCACTGATCATGAATGCGACGGCAGTAGAATTCCCGCGCTTTATCCCAAGACTGTGATGCCCGCCCCCGGCAACCGCCGCGAGACTATCAAGCACCTCAGGTTCGACAAAAACATACTGGCCCCATCCTGCGATGGATCCGGTGGATTGCCCGTGTACGAGACTTGTGCCGAGGAGGAATATACACAGGCACATCAGACCCAAGACTGATCCACTTCGTTTCATGATGTCTGTCCCCTTCAGAAATAGATTGTGCTGATCGAATCCATATGGAGCGAACCATCAGCGAGAGAACATCCCTTTTATCCTCGCTCACGCATAATACATGAAGGACATTAACGGGGAGAAGTGTAACAGGATAGCGACCGAGGAGTCCAGTTGAGGCTCCATCCAAGCACAATATCGGTAGACCTGTGCGATTTACGGGAACTGTGGTATCCGCGGTGTCTTCGCGGGTCGTCGTGAGCCTGAAACACTCAATCGAAAAACCTGTAATTCCGATAAGAATTTCATGGAGAATCGTTCTCGAAGATGTATAGTTTCTGAATAATGGTACGAGCGGGCTTTATTTACCCGAACCTGGGAGGGTCAAGCGGAACTAGATGGCTCGAAGGCCACCGGGTGAGGCTTAGAGAGTGCGGGATATGAATACAGCGCCTGCGATACGATCGATCGGGCAGAGGCTCACCCTCTATCTCACCCTGATAAAGGCGAGGCAGATCGCCCTCCTGCTGATCACGGGGTTCGCCGGATATGTCAGCTCCCGGCCGGGCGTGTTGAGCTGGGAAACGATCGCGGGGCTCCTGGGAAGCCTCGCCCTCTGCATAAGCGGCAGCACCGTGCTCAACATGGTCTTCGACCGCGACATCGACGCCAGGATGAGCCGCACCGCACGACGCCCCCTCCCGGCGGGAAAGATTAACGATGAAGAGGCGATGATCCTCGGGCTTACCCTCTCCTCGGCCGGCCTGATCTGGGCCTTCTCCCTGTCGATCCTATACGGGCTGGTGGTATTCGCAGGTCTGTTCACCGACGTGATTGTATATACCCTGTGGCTCAAGCGCAGGACGGCCTGGTCGATAATCTGGGGGGGGATCTCGGGAGGCATGCCGATACTGGCCGGACGCGTTCTGGGCACGGGAACGATCGACTATATCGGCATCCTGCTCGCCGTCTCGATCCTGCTCTGGATCCCCACCCACATCCTTACCTTCAGCCTTACCGCCGGGCATCACGACGATTACCGGCGCGCCGGCATCCCGACCTTCCCCCAGGTCTACGGACGCAGTAGGACCCGTATTGTAATAGCCCTGTCGTGCATAGGCGCCGCCTCCTCGATCGCCCTCGGGTGCTTCGCGCTGGGCCTCGAGGGGGGCTACATCAGGCTGCTCTCCGTTCTCACGGCAGGCATAATCGGACTCGCCGTCTTCAGTATCTACCGGCCGTCGGACAGGGTGGACTTCGGGCTGTTCAGGTACGCATCCCTCTACATGCTCGGCTCGATGCTGATGCTCGTCCTCGGAACGCTTAAATGAAGAAGATATCGATCCTCGACCGCCTGGTCCTGCTCGCGGCGGCACACCTGGCGGGCTACCAGATCATAAAAGGCCTGGAGGGCTACGGATTCTGGCCGTCGCTCTATTTCACGATCGCGTTCGGCGCTATCATCCTTTTCTGCTTCCTCCTGATCCTCTTCGGATTCGACATCCTCGGCCACAGGATGGTCGTGGTTGCAGCGACCCTCATACCCCTTAGCCTGTCCATAGGGATAATCTCGATATACCTGCCTCGATTCCATGCAGCCTATGCTGCTTTCGCGGTAACGGGCTTTATCCTCATCGTGGTCACGAGGATGTTCGACACGGGCAGGGCAGCCACCATCGCGCTGGCATCGGTACACGGGATAGCCGGCCTGGTGATATTCGCAGTACCCCTGATCCTCAGTATCAGCGGCACCACACCGCCTCTCTTCGCACTGATCGGGTTCGGCAGCGCCGTCAATGGGCTCGCCGGCCTGCTGCTCGCATTTCTCAGGATGGACAGGCCGCTTCTGTCGCAGGAGCGTATCTATTTCCTGATGCCGCTGCTCCTGCTGGTCACGACGGCGCTGTTCGTGATCGGGATGGCCGCAGATTGATGCCTGCCTGGTAATCTGTCAGCCCTCTTAACAAGAAACAAAGCCCTTGACAAAAGTATATTACAAACATATACATGTGTTATGCTAAAGAAAATCGGGATCCTGGTGTGGGAAGGGTTTGAATGGGACGAGGGGAACCTGCTCAAGAACTGGGAAAAACACGGTGTATCAGCTTCAGAATGTGAGCAGGTATTTTTCAACAGTCCGATGATTTCGGGATTGGATGAACAACATTCTGAACGAGAACCAAGATGCTATGCTTTAGGTATAACTGATACGGGCAGGAGACTATTCATCGCCTTTACTATTAGAAACGGACTAATCAGAGTAATCTCAGCCCGTGATATGAGTCAGAAAGAAAGAAAGGCATTTGACCGATCATGAAAAAGAAAAAAGTGCCAGAATTCAAATCAGAGAAAAAAGAACGAGAATTCTGGGCAAAAGAGGATTCGACGGAATATATTGATTGGGCGAAAGCGAGAAAGGTCGTACTGCCTAATTTAAAGCCATCGCTTAAGACGATTTCGTTGCGTCTACCGGAGCACATGCTGGCGGAGCTCAAGCTCCTGGCTAACAAACGGGATGTGCCGTACCAGTCATTGTTGAAAATATTTTTAGCTGAGCGGCTTGAGATCGAATTGCGTTCACAAAGACAGTAATAGCGGCCTAAATGTTTGCTGATACTGGCGACTCCGGCTTGCTACCTGTATGCTGCCTTTCACAAAGACGCAGAATGGACAGTGGCATAATGAGTAGTCATAGATTGAAATCCAAAAGAATTGCTTTCATCTCCTCTTTTGTGCCGCGGCAGTGCGGCATTGCCACATTCGCATCGGATTTGGTCGCGCATACCGCAACAGCGTCCTCGGGCGAGTTGGCTGCGGAGGTCATCGCCATGGAGACGGCTGATCGTCTCAGCTACGGCGATGAAGTTAAACTCACCATCCGCAGGGACCAAAAGAGGGACTACCTGACCGCTGTCGACCATATCAATTACAGCGGCTTCAACCTCGTAAGCCTGCAACATGAATATGGCTTGTTCGGCGGCGAGGCGGGAAGCTACATCTGTGAGCTCCTTGAGAGTCTTTCCGTGCCAGTGGTTACCACCTTGCATACGGTATTGGAAAAGCCGGACGCACCATATCGCGACACTTTGATCCGTATCGCCGATGTCTCCACCAAGCTGGTGGTCATGAGCCTGCGCGGCATGTCCATGATGCGTGAGATCTACGGAGTGTCCGCGGACAAGATCGAGATGATCCCGCATGGTATCCCCGATCTACCCTTTGAGGACCCAGGGCCATATCAGCAAGGCCTCGGATTCGCAGACAGAAAGATCATCCTGACCTTCGGCCTGATTGGGCGCAACAAGGGCATCGAGTGGGCTATACGCGCACTTCCCGAGATCGTGAAGCGGGAGCCGTCGATCCTCTATCTCGTTCTCGGGGCCACGCATCCAGAGGTGAAGCGCAACGATGGCGAGGAGTACCGAATCTCCCTGCAACGACTGGTGCGTGATCTTGGCCTTGAACGCCATGTTGTGTTCATTAACAACTTCGTTACTGATGATGAATTATATCAATTCCTGAACGCGGCCGACTATTATTTAACACCCTATTTACACAAGGAACAGCTGACAAGCGGCACGCTTGCCTTCGCCGTTGGAATGGGCAAAGCGGTCATTTCGACACCCTTCTGGTATGCAGAGGAGTTGCTGGACAATGGACGCGGCATACTGGTTCCATCCCAAGATCACAAGGCCATCGCCGCAGCGTTGATCGGCCTGCTCGATGATCCGGCGACATGCAATGCAATGCGCAGACGCGCCTTCGAGTTCGGTCGCACCATGACCTGGGCCAGAACCGGCGAGGCATACTGGCAGTTATACCTACGTTTGGCGGCACCGGCGGCGCCGGCAGTGGCCCTGGATATGGAAGCTACGCCGACGAAACGAGTGACGGTCAAAGAACTTCCCGAGTTTCGGCTGGACCACTTCCTGCGCATATCGGACGACACCGGCATCTTTCAGCATGCCCGGCATACCATCCCGGACCGCGCCCAAGGATACTGCACCGACGACAACGCCCGCGCCCTGGAGGTTATGGTTCGTTGTCATAACCTGCATCAGGATCAGGAATCGCTCAGGCTGATGGAAATCTATTTTGCCTTTCTCCTGCATGCCCGGAAGCCTGACGGAAGCTTTAACAATTTCATGTCGTATGAGCGGCGTTTTCTCGCCCCCGTACAGTCCGACGACGCCACCACGAGGGCGATCTGCGCCCTCGGCGTGCTTATCGCGTACTTCCCAAAATCGTCACTGGCCGACCTTGCCCGAAAGGCATTCCTGCACGCAATAACTGTAGCGGACAACTTCAGCATACGCGGCCAGGCCTACAAAATTTTCGGTCTTGACGATTATCTCAAGGTGTTTCCCGATGATGTGCGCATATGCAGGGAAATGAGCAAGGCCGCGGACTGCCTCATGCAGGCGTATCGACAATACGCCACATCGGATTGGCAATGGTTTGAGGACCGGTTGATCTATGACAACGCCGCATTGCCCTATGCACTCTTTCTCGCTTCTAAAGCGCTGCAGAACAAGGCGTATCGTGAAACGGCCATCGATGCCTGCCGTTTCCTTATTGAGGTGACATTCACCGGCAATCATTTTTCTTTCGTGGGTTGCCATGGATGGTATCCCAAAGGAGGGGAAAAGGCCCATTTTGATCAGCAACCCATTGAAGCGGCATCCACCGTGCGCATGTTGCGTGAGGCGTTCGCGGCCACGGGGGACGCCTCCTTTATCAAGCTGATGCGCAAGGCGTTCTACTGGTTCCTCGGCGACAACGATACGGGCATCGCCCTGTTCGACTTCAGATCCCGGGGTTGCCACGACGGCTTGACCCCGGATGGCGTCAACCTGAATCAGGGCGCGGAAAGCCTGATCAGCTACATGCTTGCGTACCTGAGCATCGAGGAAGAGCAGAACGCCGTCTCCGCGCTTGAGGTTGCCAATGTATAACGGGGTCATCCATCAAGATTCCGGTATTGTCGGTACTTGCCGCCGCATGACGCTCCGGCGCCTGGAACGACGGCCTTGCGAACATCCGTTATCGAGGCCATGGCCGGACATTTTGAGACTTTATTACGAACAAATACGACAAGGAGACTATAAACAGTGAAGCCAATCGTCATAATTTCCAGCTGGCCGCCGAGACTGTGCGGTATAGCCACCTTTGCCGAAGAGGCGTGCGAATTCATCCAAAAACATAATCCCGGCCGCGATGTGCTGGTGATCAGCCATACCGATGGTGCCGGTGACGGTGTCTCTCCCCTGATTGACATGACGCGGCGTGACTGGTGGAGGCCGGTAGCGAAAAAGATCGAGGAACTTGACCCCTTTGCCGTTCACATCGAGCATGAATATGGCCTCTATGAATATCATGACGAGCGCGGCGCCGGCGACACCAACGCCGGCTTTCTGGCCTTGCTTGAGGCCATCCAGGACTATCCCGTCGTGGTCGAGCCGCACACGGTGCATGGCCGTTTACGCGACACGGAGGCCAATTTCATCTATCAGATGTGCGAGCTCGCTGATATGGTGTTGTTCAAGTGTGCCTACCAGAAATGGAGGCTCCATTGGACCTTCGATGGTTTCGGCTGGACGATGCCGAGCAACATCATGATCGTTCCGCACGGGGCCCGTCCCGACCGGCGCTGGTCGGTGGAAGAGGTGCCGGAGTTGCGCGCCGAACTTGGTCTGGACCGGGCGCGCCACCTCGGCCCGCACCTGGTGGGGCTGGTCGGGTGGATCCAATCGAACAAGCGCTGGGATATCCTGATCTCCATGTGGCGGGACATCGCCCTCGAAATCAAGCGCCGCACCGGCGAGGAGTGGGATCTGCTGGCGGCCGGCGCCATGCGCGATACCCACGACCGGACAAACTACGAGAAGTATAAAAGCGAGGTGAAAATGCTGGAGCGCGATGGACTGGCGCAATACTACGAATTTGTGCCGCGCGGAGACATCTACTACAAGATAATGGCCGTCTGCGACTTCATCGTGTTGCCTTCCCAGGACGAGACCCAATCTGGCACTCTGGCGCGCATCATCGCCCTGAACAAGCCCTATATCACCACGGCGCCGATGGAGGGGCTGACCTCTCAGACGCTGGAAAGCGAAGGAGGACTCATGTTTACCACAAAGAAGATGCTGAAGGAGAAGGTCATCCGCCTGGCCTGCTCCGAGGAGTTGCGTATGAAGTATGGCAGTAACCTCCGGCGCTACCTGGATGAAGTTGTGTCATGGGACGTGGTCGCTGAACAGTACAACGAAGCCTACCGGCTCGCCCGCGAGGCGAAGCGAACGGGCAAAGCGCCGGAACTGCCCGTGGAGTTCGAATGATGACCGGTACGATGGATTTGTTCCACCGCCACCCGGACAATCCTATCCTGACGGTGCGGGCGTTGCCCTATGCGGCGGGCGCCGTGTTCAATCCCGGCGTCGCCGAGGTGGACGGCGAAACCCTGTTGCTCATGCGTGTCGAGGATCTTGGCGGCCGTTCCCATCTGACCTGCGCCCGCAGCCGCGATGGCATCGGAGACTGGCAGGTGGATGCCGCCCCCGCCCTGTCGCCCGGCTTAAAAGCGCATCCCGAGGAAGCCTGGGGTGTGGAGGATGCCCGCATTACCCGTATCGAGGAGCGAGCGGAATGGGTGATCGCCTACACGGCCTATTCCGAATGCGGGCCGCTGGTGTCCCTGGCCACGACCCGGGATTTCCGTTCCTTCCAAAGGTTGGGTCCTGCACTGCCGCCGGAGAACAAGAACGCCGCGCTCTTTCCCCAGCGCATCGGCGGCCGCTATTGCATGCTGCATCGTCCCGTTCCAGCCATGCCGGGTATCCCCGCGCACATCTGGATTTCCTTTTCTCCCGATCTGCGCGCTTGGGGCGAGCACCGGCTGTTGTTGCCCGCCCGGGGGCCGGGTTTCTGGGATGCCGACAAGATCGGTATAGCCGCACCGCCCCTTGCGTCGCCCGAAGGCTGGTTGCTCCTATATCACGGTGTGCGCCGCATGGGGGCGGGAGATGTCTATCGCCTGGGCTTGGCCTTGCTGGATCTTGATGATCCGAGCCGTGTAATACGCCGTCTCGACCATTGGGTAATTGGCCCCCAACTCCCCTATGAGCGGACGGGCGACACCCCCAATGTAGTCTTTCCTTGTGGATGGATCCTTGAGGGAGATGAAATCCGGCTGTATTACGGCGCCGCCGATACCTGTATTGCTCTTGCCAGCGCCAGCCTCAAAAAAGTGCTCGATCATCTCCTGATCGACTCATCCATGGAGACCTGAAATGCGAATTGCATTGATTTCGCCCATTGCCTGGCGCACACCGCCGAAACATTACGGTCCCTGGGAACAGGTGGTCGCCTTGCTGGCGGATGGCCTTACTGCGAGGGGGCATTATGTCACCCTGTTCGCCACCGGCGATTCATGCACCACCGCATGCCTGCGCGCCGTCTGCCCGAGTCCCTATGAAGAAGACAAGTCGCTGGATCCCAAGGTGTGGGAATGCATGCATATCGCAGAAGCGTTCGAACACGCGGATGATTTCGATATCATCCACAATCACTTCGATTTCCTGCCGCTGAGCTATACGGGCCTGGTTTCCACCCCGGTGGTGACGACGATTCACGGCTTTTCCTCTCCGGCCATCCTGCCGGCATACGAGCGATACAATGGCAAAACCGCCTATGTGTCCATTAGTGACGCCGACCGGAGCGAGCGGCTTGATTATGCCGCTACCGTGTATCACGGCATTGATCTCGCGCAATTCACCTTTCAGCCCGAGGCCGGGAGTTATCTGCTGTTCTTCGGGCGCATGCACCCGGACAAAGGCGCGGCCGAGGCGGTGGCCATCGCTCGGGCAGCAGGAATGCCGCTGGTCCTGGCTGGCCCTGTTCAGGATAAATCTTACTTCGCAAGTCAGGTCGAACCGCATGTGGACGGCCAGGCGGTCCGCTATGTGGGCACAGTCGGCCCCGAGGAACGCAATCGCCTGCTCGGCGGTGCCTACGCGCTGTTGCACCCTATCGCTTTCGCCGAGCCGTTTGGGCTCTCCGTCGTGGAGGCCATGGCCTGCGGCACACCGGTAGTGGCCTTCGCCAAGGGCTCCATGCCGGAGTTGATCAGGGACGGGAAAACCGGATTTATCGTACATAGCGTGGATGAGGCTGTGAGTGCCCTCGGGCGGGTGCCGGAGATCTCGCGGGCAAGGTGCCGCCGGGAGGCGGAGACACGTTTTTCCGACGGGCGCATGGTAGAAGATTATATAGCCGTCTACCAACAGGTCATAGACGGACAGGAAAATATGAGGCCGTGGGGCCATTACGAAGTACTCTCCGACCGGCCGGACCACAAGGTCAAGCGCATTAACCTGCATTCGGGCAAGCGCCTATCGCTGCAACGGCACCGGAGACGATCCGAACACTTGTACATCGTGTATGGCACGGCAGTGGTGCGGGTTGAAGATAAAGAGCATTGCATGGTGGCGGGGAATTCCATCGATGTCCCACGCGGCGCCGTCCATCGCATCGCCAATGTGGGTGAAGACGACATGGTATTCATCGAGGTGCAGCAGGGGGAGTATTTCGGCGAGGATGACATAGAGCGACTGGAGGACGATTATGGACGGACATAAACTCATCCGCCGTCACGAACACAATCCGATCCTAACGCCGGATAACGTGCCTTACCAGGTGGCAACCGTACACAATGGGGCCGTGACGCGGCACAACGACCGTTACGTGATGCTGTTTCGCGCTCATTTGAACAATGGCCGTTCGGTCATCGGCATGGCTGAAAGCGGTGACGGATTCCGCTTTACGGTCCGGCCCGAACCATGGCTGACGCCCGCTGCCGAAGGCGTATTCGCCGAATACGAGGCCTTCGGAGTGGAGGATCCCCGCATCTGCCGGCTCGATGGGGCCTACTACATCACCTACAGCGCCTATTCGGCGCACGGCGTGCGCATCGTACTCGCCAGGACGGAGGATTTCCAGCACGTCGAGCGCATCGCCCTGATCACACAAGCGGATCACCGAAACGTAGTCCTCTTTCCACAGTGCTTTAACGGCCGATACGCGCGGCTGGACCGACCGCACACAGGCATTAACCCCTGGTCCATCTGGATTTCCTACTCTTCCGACCTTATCCACTGGGGTGAATCGAGACGGCTGATGGCGCCCGTGCCGTACCATTGGGACGAACTCAAGATCGGGCCTGGCGCCACGCCGTTTGCCACGGACCGGGGCTGGCTGCATATCTTTCATGGCGTCTTCCAGACAATGAACGGCGCCATCTACCGGCTAGGCGCCGCCCTGCACGCCCTCGATGACCCGGCGAGGATCGTGGCGGTGGCTGATGAGTGGATCCTCGAGCCGGAGGCTCCGTGGGAACGTTCGGGCTATGTACCCAACGTGGTGTTTTGCTGCGGTGCGGTCCCCGAAGCGGATGGAACGGTGAAAATCTACTGGGGCGGAGCGGATACCGTGATGTGCGCCGGCACCGCATATATTTATGAACTCGTGGATGCATGTCTGCGGCGACCACGTCCGGCACTGCCCGGAATTGATGGGAAATGATGGTTGTCCATCTTCTATTAAAAGTACGCCGCCAGGGAATCGAACCCCGAACCTACTGATTAAGAGTCAGTTTTTATACGTATTCCCCATTTACGCCAGCCTACGCCAATCTACATTATATTACACCACACTAAAGGGTTACAATATTCCCCTTTACATCTGGTTTTCTCTGCGTTACGTTATTTTCTGCTACCTTTTTGCTACCTTTTTGAAATACAGTAGCCTTAAATATTGAAGGGAGGGAGCACATGGGCAAGCTGACAAAGCGCTATATAGACTCGCTTAATCCGCCAGAATCCGGAGACGCTGTTTACTGGGACGATGAAGTAAAAGGGTATGGGATAAGGATCTGGTCATCAGGCACCAAATCCTACTTCGTGCAGTACCGCAACCAATACGGCAGGCAGAGGAAGATGGCCATCGGTCGGCACGGCGTATTGACACCAACCGAAGCCAGGAAAAGGGCTATCCAGGTGCTCGGTGATATAGCAGCTGATAAAGATCCAATGGGCGATAGGAAGAAGGTCCGAGACGAGCCCACCTTCAAAGATCTGGCCAATGAATACATTAAGAGACATGCCAGCCAGAAGAAAAGCGGCCGTGAAGATATTCGCATAATCAACAAGGACCTCATGAAGCCTTGGGGGCATCTGCCTATCTGCGAGATAGGCCGCCGAGATGTAATCAACCTGATAAATTCAATCAAGGATCGTGGAGCTCCTGTATCGGCGAACCGTGCCCTTGCTCTGACTAGAAAAATCTTCAACTTCGGTATTGACCAGGCTATCACTGATCAGAATCCATGCGCGAGATTGAAGCCTATTGTAAAAGAGCAGCAGCGTGACCGGATGCTCGCCGAGGATGAGGTAAGAGCCTTCTGGATAAAGCTTCCCGATACTGATACCAGCGAGCTTCTTCAGCTCGCTTTGAGGATGATACTTACTACAGCACAGAGACCAGGCGAGGTTATCAGTGCCGAATGGTCAGAGTTAGACCTGAAGACTAACTGGTGGACCATCCCCGCAGAGAAAGCGAAGAACGGATTGACCCACAGGGTATACCTCTCACGCATGGCTCGTGAAATACTCGCGCAGCTTAATAAAGATGGTCGCTTCCTTTTCCCATCCCCTAAAAACATCCACAGGCATATCAAAGTGAACGCATTGAGCCACGGCTTGAGGCGTAACCAGGAAGTGTTCGGGATATCACACTTCACCGCACATGACCTAAGGAGGACTGCTGCCTCACACATAGCGAGCATGGGAATCCCCTGGGTGACAATCAGTAAAATATTAAATCATAAAATCTCCGGCCCCACTTCGATTTATGTACTTCACGGATATGACAAGGAAAAACAGGCAGCATTACGAAGATGGTCCGACAAACTCGAGCAGATTATCACTAGCAAAGCGAATAATGTAATTCCCCTAATGCGATAATTGATAATCGCGGTTCCACCCATCTAT
>JAUWCL010000049.1 GCA_030609325.1 Candidatus Krumholzibacteriota bacterium | reverse complement strand
GTTCATCCTCTTCCCCGGCGCGGGGCACGTCCCGGTCAAGCTCTCGCACATGAAGAGGAAGATGAACGAGGAGATCGCCTGGATAGACCGCTACCTGCTCGGCAAGGAGAAAGAGGTCGACGAGGCGTTCGACGAGAAGTCCCCGCTGGCTTATGGGCTCAAGAAGGCTTCTGCAGCACGCACGGGCAGGCTGCTCGGGGAGATGGTCGACGGGGTGCTCGTGCCGGAGACCGCGGAGATCGCCGGGGTGCTGGCGGGCAGGTTCGAGGTCACAAGGGCCCAGTTCGCTTCCTTTGATGATTCTTACATGATCCCCGAGGGGACGGAGAACTGGCCGGCATCGGGGATTACCTTCAATGAGGCGGCGGATTACTGCAAATGGCTTTCGGAAAAGACGGGGCGAAAATTCCGTTTACCGAAAGAAAAGGAGATGGAGAATCTGATCTCCGCTGCAGCAAGCAACGCCTCCAACGAAAACAACCTCGATTGGTGGGCAGGATACGCGGTTACCCCCGACGAGGTGCCCTATGTGATGGCCAAAATCGCCGAGCTCGAGGAGCATGGACTGTTGCTCAAGGAATGCGGCTCGTTCCCGCCCGTGGAAGGGAAGACAGGAGTACCCCCATTATGGGATCTCGGGGGAAATGTGTCCGAATGGACAGTCGCCGTGGACGACCAAGGCAAGATTCTGGGCCTCTCCGCCGTATCGCCACATGACAAGCGCTGCGAATACTCCCCTCCCCCGCCGGCATATACGGGGTTCAGGGTGATTCTGGAGAAATAATTCAGGGATAGCCCTGCAGAGATAATTTGAACAAAAAGTGTTCTCAAAGTTAGCATTTTGTGCTAACTTTATAGCAAGGAATCGATCTCATGGATGCTAGATCTCATATTTTCAATTGGATTAACGGACTGCCGGCGAACGGTCGATACACCTTCACGCGCGAGGAAGCGGAAGAGGTTTCAGGAGCCTCATTCGTGGCTGTCCAGTCCGCTCTGCGCCGGCTCAAGCAAAAAGGTGTCATAGTCTCACCCCGTCGGGGTTTCCACGTGATTGTACCTCCAGAGTACCGCGACATGGGCTCTCCTCCAGCGTCCTGGTTCATCGACAATCTTATGCGGTTCTGCAAGTGTAAATATTACGTCGGCCTCCTTACCGCCGCCGCTCTTCACGGGGCCTCCCACCAGAAACCGATGGTCTTTCAGGTCCTGACTGACAGGTTGAGCGTAAGGATGAAAGCCGGAAGGACTGCTATTCAGACTCGCAGAAGCCGGTCGGTAGGCCGCTTTCCGATCCAGCGTATTCAGACAGAAACTGGAACAATGGCTGTATCCACGCCGGAGGCGACCTCGCTGGACCTGATCCGGTTTCCGGGAGCATCAGGCGGCTGGAACAACATTGGTACCGTCCTTATCGAACTAGCCGTGCAGATCGATCCTGTGCGGCTCGTGGATACAGCAAGGCTTGGAAGGCTGTCCGACGTACAACGCCTGGGGTATCTTCTGGAGCTGCTTCAAAAAGTGCGCCTTTCTGAGCCCATCGCGGAGTGGCTGGCAACGCGCAGGACTACAACCGTTCCCCTCAGGACAGACAGGCCGACAAACAACTTCGTGGCCGACCCACACTGGCGCGTGATCCCCAATGAAGAGGTGGAGCCGGACCTTTGATCCCGAGAGCGAACATCAACGCCTGGCGCAAGGTAGCTCCATGGCCGGACAGCAGCCAGATCGAGCAGGACCTGGTCATCAGCCGCGCCCTTGTCGAGATGTACAGCCAACCTGAGATAGCCCGGGGCCTTGTCTTCAGAGGGGGCACCGCTCTCCACAAGCTTTTCTTCAACCCAGGCAAGCGCTATTCGGAGGATATCGACCTGGTCCAGCGAGAAACCGGACCGATAGGCGATCTCATTGCGGCCATACGCGACGCTCTAGACGACTGGCTGGGAACACCAAGCTCGAGGCGCGGAGAAAGCGGAATCAGCCTGAACTACCGGTTCGAGACCTCATTCGAGCCTGTGGTCAGAGCGAGACTGAAGATAGAGATCAACACCCGGGAGCACTTCAGTGTCCTCGGATTCGTTGAAAAGGATATTGTCGTGGAAAATCCATGGTTCTCGGGAAGTGCGCGCCTGACGACTTACCAGCTGTCTGAACTTCTGGGCACAAAGCTGCGCGCCCTGTACCAGAGGAAAAAGGGCAGGGACCTGTTCGACCTGTGGCTTGGACTGTTGCATCCGGACGCATCGACAGACGATCTTCTCGCCAGTTTCGACGCGTATATGAGATTCGGGGATACCCCGGTGAGCAGAGCTCAGTTCGAGGCGAATATGAATGCAAAGATGCGGGATGAAGGCTTTCTCAGCGACATGGAGCCGCTGTTGAGATCCGAGATAGAGTACGACAATCAAATGGCATGGCGGGCAGTTCAGGAACAGATCGTCTCCCGACTTCCGGGAGATCCCTGGAAAGGAGTCTGATGGGAAAAAATTTCGAAACAGCGAGGCGCTCTACTTCAATTCATCGAGCCCCAGCTCGTCCACGATCCAGTCGATGCTTACATCAAGGCCCTCCCTGGCGCGCATCCGGTCGACACTGTTTATATGCAGCTTGATCAGTTCGAGCAGTTTCGGGCGCATCGCTGGTTCGCTGGATGCTTCGCAGGGAGTCTTGCCGTCCAGCTCATCATCGAAGTCTTCGTATTCTTCAAGCAGGTCCTCGAGGGGTATCATCTCTTCATCGATCAGGACCAGCTTACTCCCGAAATACAAACTGACCAACTTTCGGGCGAACTCAGACAAGGCCCGCCCCCTCGTCTCCACCATCATCTCATCGCCCGCCAGGTATACGGTCCCGAGAATACCGACGCCCTCTTCCTCGTCTTCGTGCTCAATCAGCCCCCCTATCTCTTTCTCTATGGCTTTCGCCTCGCCTCTCCTGAGCCAGTCGTAAATATCGACTGCGGACGGACCGTCGAGTTCTCGCTCAAAATCCTCGACCTCTTCAAAGTCGGGTTTTTCCGCGAGAATCGCCTCTATCTTATAGCGGGGCGCGCGACGCCTGTAATACGTTCTGTGCAGATCGGCGTCCATCGACGCCATCATCCGATCCATGAAACGTACGACGAGTTCGGCGTTCAGCTCGGCCGTCTCGTTGAAATGCTCCGCAAGGTACAGCCTTACGGATTCGTCGGTCGCGTCGCCCAGCGCCTCCTCAGTTCGTTCCCGGAGCCCGGCCAGAAACTCTTCGATCACATTCTCTGACACATGCCAGCCGCTGCCGGCAATACGGGTCATATGGGGAAAATGAGCGAGTCATAAGGCTATCCTGTCGAAACGCGCGGCGCTCTTCGCCGTATTCCGGTCCAGGACTATGAACCGCCCTCTTTCCGTATCGACAAGGTCGACGCATTCCACGGCCTTGTCGTCCAGTATCTTCTGTATCTCTATGATCCCCGGAAGCGCTTTGCGGCGGTATTCCGCCATGTACCGCTCGTCGTTGTTCAATCCGGTCCAATCCTCTTTTTTCCATATCGATCCGATCGACTCCAGATCGTCTCCCATACCGATAGAAAGGTGCCTCAACGGCGCGAGTTCGAAGCCGCCTTCCAAAGCCAGGTCGCCCTCCTCCCATGGCAGAGCGCACTTTTCCACACTGTGCTGGAACCTGTCTCTGCCGACCCTGTCGAGTACGTATTTCAGCGTCTTATCGAGCCAGGAGTCTTCCACGCGCAGCAACTTATCGAGGGCCGCCGTTCCGAAAGGGAAATGCGGGCATTCAGGGGGGCAATCGATCTTCGAGCCGCGACGCGCGCCGCAGCAGATGTTGCAGGTCACTTCGTCCAGGGCGGGGCAATCACGCCCGGCTTTCCGTCCACACACGGCACAGGCAACTGCTTGTCCCTTGCTCAATCCGGGCCTCCTCTACTCTGCTGATTTCAACTGACATTATTCCATTTGCCTTAGATCAGCGACCGCTTTTTTCGTCCGTGTTTCGGAAAAGACCGGGCGTACGCACAGATTGCCGAAAGAAAAGGAGATGGAGAAATTGATCTCTGCAGCAGCCGGCAACGCCTCCAACGAGAACAACCTCGATTGGTGGGCTGGATATACTCTCACCCCCGATGAGGTCCCCTATGTGATGGTAAAGGTCGCGGTGCTCGAGGAGCATGGCCCGATGCTCAAGGAATGCGGCTCGTTCCCGCCCTCAGGAAAAGCGGAAGAGCCCGGTATCTGAGATCTCGCGGGAAATGTCGCCGAATAGGTGATCACGGAGGACGGCGCCAGAGATACGCACCGAACAGATGTCAACACTTGCCATATTGCGCACAGACTAACATGTCATGATGATTTTGTGCGCGATTCGACAAGTTGACTTGACAATATGCGCGCATACGGCTACAATTTATCATCATGACAGCACAAAACGACAAGTTCCCTGGCCTCCGCGACTTCTTCGCTGCTCGCCCGGTATTCACACACGCTGAGTTCGTTGCAGCCCATACATCGGACGGGCGGAGCCTGAACACAAGCAACAATCTGCTTGCCAGGCAGGTTGCTGCCGGACGCCTGGCGAGAGTCAAGCGAGGGATCTACGCGACGGTGCCCTACGGTGTTAAGTCAAAGATCTTCCACCCCGATCCTTACCTTGTTGCGACCCATTTACGCAAGGATGCGGTAGTTGCACACCATTCCGCCCTTTCCTTCCATGGGCACGCCTACTCAGTCCGGTGGCGAATGCAATATCTGACAGCAGCACGAGTGCGTCCATTCATCTTCCGGGGAATGGAGTACGTTGGTATACAGGCCTCCCGATCGGTCCGGGACCTGCCGGAGTTCGGCGGCGGAGTGCTCGTGAGGCCGCATGCCGGAGGCAAGGTCCGGGTGACAAGCCTGGAACGGACTCTGGTCGACCTGCTCCACTCTCCAGAGCAGGGAGGTGGCTGGGAAGAGATCTGGCGTTCCCTGGAGTCAGTCGAATTTTTCAACCTCGACATGATAATCAAGCATGCTTTCCTGCTGGGGTCCGCACTGACAATCGCTCGAGTCGGATTCTTCCTCGATCAGCACCGTGAGGAATTGATGGTCGGGGATGTCCACCTTGATGCGCTGGCGCGACATGTGCCTTCACAGCCGAGTTACCTTGATCGGCGACGCGAACAAGGCAGACTTGTCCATCCCTGGAATCTCATCGTCCCCGAGCAGGTGCTGCATCGCCTGTGGGAGGAACCAGGATGAGACTCGATTACGGCCAATTGCAGCGGGAGGCAGCCGAAAACGGATTTCAGGCCGAACCTTTCGAGAAGGTTCTTCAGCTGCTGGATCTCCTCGATACTCTGCGCGGGCACCCCTTCCTCGCCGACCGCCTGGCACTTAAAGGCGGCACCGCGCTTAACATGTTTTTGTCCGATCTGCCGCGGCTCTCGGTGGACATCGACCTGAACTATATCGGCGCCCCGGAACGTGAGACCATGCTCGCAGAGAGGCCCAAGATCGAGGACGCGGTTCAGGCAGTCTGCGGGCGACAGGGATTACGTGTCCGGCGTATGCCCGAAGCTCATGCCGGCGGCAAGTGGCGGCTGTCCTATAACCGGGCCCTGGGTGGCACAGGCACACTGGAGCTGGACCTGAACTTTCTCATGCGCTCAACGCTCTGGCCTCCTACCGGGAAAGATTCACCCACCCTTCTTGACCTGACAGCCCAAAACATCCCAGTGCTCGATATACATGAACTTGCAGCCGGAAAACTGTCGGCTCTCTTCAGCCGTTCTTCCAGCCGGGATCTATTCGATGTATCGAGGATTCTGGGAAGAAGCGATCTGGACAACAGGAAACTGCGGTTTGGTTTCGTAGTCTATGGGGCGATGAGCCGGCGGGATTGGCGCACAGTCTCCGCAGAAGATGTGACTATAGAGCCCGGTGAAGCAACAAGCAGATTACTGCCCCTCCTGCGTTCCGAACTCATTCCCGAACGCAGTGCAATCCAGGCCTGGTGCGACCGTCTGACAGAACAATGCCGCGATTCGTTATCCCGAATCCTTCCTTTCGAATCCGAGGAACAGGAATTTCTGGAACGGATCAATGGCCATGGCGAAATATGCCCCGACCTGATGACTGATGATCCCGGGATGCAGGAAATCCTCGCAGCCCATCCCGCCCTTCTGTGGAAAGCCCGTAATGTCAGCAACTTCCGCCAGGGGCAGGGAGAAAATGGAGTTTAACGAACGGCACATCCGAAAGGATCCACATGGGCAAGATAGCCGAAACTGCCGAGAATAGATTCATCGAGGGATTCTCATGCTCACAGTCAGTATTCTCAGCCTTTGCCGAAGCGGAGGGTATTGACTTGGATTCAGCACTGCGGATCGCGACCGTAGTAAAATCAGCCGGGACATCCGCAAATCGGCGAATCCCATCTCGGCATTCATATTGACATTTAATTTCGAATGGTCTACAAATAGATGCCATAAATCCACATAGGGAGTCTCTCGGAGCTTCTGATCCGCTCGATTATTTATAAAGAACGTCCGAGAGCCTCTCACCCCACCCACACCACGAAGGAGGGCTTGATGAGATTCTCATTTGCCCAGCCACGGTGGCGGATGCTGATCCTGGTCGGAGTCGTTCTGGCTCTTGTCGGAATCTGGGGATGTTCTGGCACGGAAGACTCCATCACCGATCCGGGCTCATCTGCTACTGGTCTGATGAGTACGTCCAGCCGAGAGCTCCAGGATGTGATGGCCATCCAGGATCTTCATACCGCCAGACTCATGGCGGAGAAGGACGTAATCGGAACGGCCACCACGCTCACAGAGGATGGCAGACCTGCTATCATGATCCTCGTAACCACGAACGATGCCATGAGGGCTGCTCCTCGCGAAATCGACGGCATTCCGGTCAGGGTGCTCCTGACGGACAAGATCGTCGCAATGGGCAAGCCCGGTACCGGAGTCAATCACCAGGCCAAGCAGACTCCGCCGATCCAGCTCGGGACGTCGGGCGGCTGGCGCGACGACCTCGCCAACGGCTACTGCTGCGGTGGAACGCTGGGATCACTGATCCAGGTCGGCGGCACCAAGCGGATACTGAGCAACTATCACGTGTTCGAGGCTGACATCGTTCCCGGCGGGAACGGGAAAGTGGCGACGACCGGCGATTACATCATTCAGCCCGCCTTGATCGACGTCGGCTGCATTGCTGGCAACGCACAGAATGTAGCGACCCTGGTCGTGACAAGCTCCCTTCCCGACAACAATGTCGATTGTTCAAGCGCGAACATAATAGCCGGCATGGTCGATCCCAGCGGCGCTATCCTTGAGATCGGCACGCTATCGGCGGCGACCGTGGACGCATATATCGGACAGGACGTCAAGAAGAGCGGCCGTACGACGGGGCTTTCGCGAAGCTCGGTCAGCGGACTCAACGCGACGATCAGCGTCGCTTATGAGAACGAGTGCGCCGGCAGTCCCGCTTTCACGAGGACCTTCACGGGACAGATCCTCATAGCGAACAGAGCGAGCAAGTTCCTCGCCGGCGGCGACTCGGGATCCCTGCTGGTCGAGGACGTCACCACCGATCCGAGTGCGGTCGGTCTGCTGTTCGCCGGAAGCAGATCTATTGCGGTGGCAAATCCGATCGACGACGTGCTTGGTTTCCTTAACGCTTCGATGGTCGGTAACTGACCGATTGCCAGGTCAGGTTATACGGACAGTATTCGTAATCGTGAGACCCGTCCGGTAATCAGGCCGGTCGGGTCTCTTTTCATGAGAGCGGGAACACGATGCGGCCACGCGATATCAAAACAGTGATGGAAGTTCACGCCGACGAGCTGATGGCGATCCCCGGCGTGACCGGTGTCGCCATAGGCGAGATGGAAGACAAGACTCCGTGCATCCTCGTCCTGGTTGTTGATAGTTCAGGCGAGATCGTTCGCGATGTTCCGGATATCCTGGAAGGATACCCCGTACGCCTCCTGGAGAGCGGTGAGATCAAACCGATGCGCGGCGGATGAGCGATACTTACCAGGCTATTCCCCGTTTGCCGAAATAATCGTGAAGTTCTTTTCTCGACGCGAGATTGACGCGTTCGGACCAGACGTCTATCGGGTTCAGATCGTCAGTCAGCACCGGGACCCCCGAAACATCGGCCTGGAATCGGTTGTCCCAGGCGTGCACCCTGTCATATTCTGCGCTGAAGCGGTCGGGCGGAGGCGGAAGTTCCTTTTCGAGGTCGAGCTCGCGATTCGACGCGAGAAGGACCAGGTTTCCGAGACGGTCGGGGGGCTCGGCGATCGGGAGCACGGTGACATGCTCGAACTGCCGGCTGACCGTGGCCGCCATTGAAGCGACGATCTCATCATGCCAGCCGACAGCCTGAACGTTCATCGCGAGGACTCCCCCGGGCGAGAGGCGTGACCGGACCAGCTCGAAGGCTTCGGCGGTCACGAGGTGAAAGGGGATCGAACTGCTGCCAAAGGCGTCCATTATGATGATGTCCCAGGTCTTGTCGTGGGTGAGCAGGAACTGCCTGCCGTCCATCTCGTAGACCCGCGCTTCGGCATCCTCCAGCCCGAAATATTCTCTCGCCACCTGTGCCACGACCGGATCGATCTCCACCACGTCCACGCGCCAGCCATCGCGGACGTAGCTTTTCGCGACGGATCCACCGCCGAGCCCGACCAGCAGCATCTCTCCGGGGCGCTCGAAGAACCACCTCGGGATATCCAGCACGTTGACATAGGAGAAGCAGGAGTTCCAGGTCGCCGGATCGGCCCCGGTGTGCATACTCCCGTCGATGAGCATGTAGCGGAAACCGTCCAGGTCGATCACGCGGATTTCCGCGTAGGCGCTCTGCACTACGGCGATCAGTCCCTTCCCGGGATCAGCCATCTGCCCGGACGCCGCCCGGAATCCCGGCTTCCACGCTATCACCGCCAGGACCAGCAGCGCAATCGCCGCCGTCCGCCTGCGGCGTATCGCGAGGCCTGCCAGGGCGGTCGCGATAAGCAGCACGCCGGTCAGGAAGACGAGGCGGGTCACCCCGATATTCGGGATGAGAAAGAATCCGGTAGCGACGGCGGCCGCAACGCTCGCAATTGTGGAGACCGCATAGAGGTCTCCGGCTGTCCTTCCCACAACATCGAGACTCGACGCTTTCAGTCGGATCGCGTATGGGCTTACCATGCCGAGAAGCGCGAGAGGCGGGAAAAACAGCACGAACGCGATAGCAAGAACGGCCGCCCGAAGCCCCATCGTGCCGGCAGCCGCGAACACTGGTATGCGCAGCCATGGGATGACGGCGATCCACAATCCCGCCATGCCGATTATGGCGCAGAATCGACCCAGACTCGCTCCACGATCGGCCCAACGGCCACCGATCGCGTAGCCGCAGCTCAGAGCGGCGAGCGTGACGCTGATCAGCGCCGACCAGAGATAGAGGCTCGCCCCGTAGAAGGGGGCTATTATCCGCGTGCCGATCAGTTCAACAGCCAGGACCGACGCCCCGCTGACTATGATCGCGATATATATGAAGAAACTGACCATCAACCGGACCTCCCTGATCCCGTATTCGTCACAGATCGCTTAGAAAACTTCTCGAGCGCGGTTTCGATACTCCGCCGATGATACCAGCGGCATCGATATTGTTCAAGAGGGACGATAAGCGCAGAGTTCATGGGTTCTGGATGCACACGATGGAGAACCCCACCCTGATCATGTTCGGCACGAGGGACACGAGTGTGTGTCCCCTCCGGCGTACGGGTAATCGAGGAGAAACAGCCGTAAGACGCCCACTTGGGCCTCGAGAGCAGGTCTGCCGGGAATCAAGATTTAAAAATTGTCAGGGAAGTTAGCATTTCGCGCTAACTTTCCTACAAGAATTTGTATCGTATCGACGCCAGAGCCCAAATCCCCGGTTAATCAACGTCTATGCTTATGACTGCAGAAATCGCTGCCATCCGGAATAATGCTTGCTTTTGTTCGCCATAACTGGCAATATATGCCCAGTAATGGAGGTTATACGCCATGAAACCCGAGCAATTCCTCAACACTCATAGCGTGTTCACGAGAGCGGAGCTGCAGGCTGCCCTGCAGGGGCGGGCAAGAGCCACCGTGGACTCGCACCTCTCCCGCTGGCGGCGCCAGGGCCGGATCGCCCGTGTCAAACAGGGCGTCTTCGTACGCCTTGATGGGCAGGAAGACGTCACCGGTCTGCTGCCCGACTTCTTGACCCTCGCCTCGCGCATG
>JAUWCL010000042.1 GCA_030609325.1 Candidatus Krumholzibacteriota bacterium | reverse complement strand
CTTCATCGTCGTCATCGTCACTACCTCTGGTTAGAAGTCTTATCTGCCCCCTCAGGGAGTATTATAACACGGGTTTTCGGCAGGCTCTCAGATCGCGTATATGGCGAGAACTCAGGCCGAGGCAAGGTTGAAGCCGGAATTTTCGATAGGCACGCAGGAACGGGCCCTGAGGTTCGCACAGCACGCAAATCAGGGCGGGGTGGGAGATTGCGGGAAAAGGGGCTGAAAATCGCGTCAAGGGAAATCTTCGGAAATCTTCGAAAAATCTCTATTTCTGGAAGATTTTTTCAGGATCATCCGGGCCGGCCGGAGCTGCAGGCTCCGCGATGCCGGTTATACTAAAAAGACAATAAAAATACTGATCAGAAGGTATAAGAAGCGCCGATGAAAAATGCGAGATGAGTGAACCTCGTCTCTCGAACTTCGACGTACTGCCTGTAGAACTCGTACACCCTGTAGCTGTACGGGGTGAAGAGCAAGTCGACCCCCGCCTCGATCTGGAAATCGGCTTTTATTACCCGTGTTATCCCGACACCGGTGACGAAGTAGAAGACGGTCTGCGATGGCCGGAACTCCTGGACCGGCTCCGAGACGACGGGATTGGCCGTCATCAGCGCCAGAGCCAGACGGGCCGATGGCCGGTAGGGAATCCACACGGGGAAGAAGGCCATCACGCCGACTTGCCCGTTGAACCCGGTGATGTTGTGGCCGTCCTGTCTGGCCGCGTAGCCACCGAGACGGTTCTCGAAGAAGACGTTCTGCCTGATCTCGTATCTCAGGACGATATCCGCGCCGCCGCCGTTTCCGATGCCGAAGTAGTCGCTGTCGAAGAGATAGAACACGGGGAGGAGCCCGGCGTTGAGGCGCCGCATCTCCTGCGCGCCGGCGCCGGACGGGGCTGAGGCCAGGATAACGGTGATCATGATCGCGGGAACGAACCACCGGGATTTCAATGTTTCTCCTTTCGGGGGTCTCTGTCTTCACCTGTATTATATAAAGACGGGACCGAGCGGAAAAGCATTATCAGGATTGCCCCGCGCATTACATATGATTTAATTTCCGCCTAAGGACCGGAGGAATCAAAGTTGAACAACGACAACACTTGTTATCACGATCCGCCAGACGAGATACTCGAGAGTGTATGGATGCTGATCGAGGCGGGGGAAACAAGGTCCGCTTCGAAGATCATCGAGACGAGCCATACGGGATCGGCTGACAAAAGGCATATCGAGAAACTCGTCGAGCACGGGTATCTCTCGAGCGCCGGTGAGAACGCATACGAATTCACAGAAAAGGGAGAGACCCGGGCCAAGGGTATAATCAGGCGGCACAGGCTGGCCGAGCAGCTTCTCGTGGATGTGTTCAACGTCAGGGAGAATGCCGCCATCGAATCGGACGCCTGTGCCTTCGAGCACTTCCTCTCGCCTGAGGTGACCGACCATATATGCACGCTGCTGGGCCACCCGGCGAAATGTCCTCACGGCTATGATATTCCCAGGGGCCCGTGCTGCGAGCGGGCGCAGAAGCAGATAGAGACGGCAGTTGTGCTGTTGGGCGAGCTCGCCGCGGGAGAGACGGGTTACTCAGTATGGAGATCACCTACGCGATCTCGATCGTTCTTCCGATCGTCGTTGTCTTCTTCCTCATATGAGGATCATCGTAATCACTCTCCTGTCGCTTGCGATCCCCTGCTCGGCGCAGTTCGGCGTAATAATGGTTCTGCTATCCGCCGTTTCCCTGGCCGGCGTGCTCGTAATCGGAGCGATCATCGCGGTCGAGTTCGTCCTGGCCGGGATGGTCCTCGGGAAACTCGTTCCGGGCGAGTCGTCCGATTTCATGCTCGAGCTTCCCCCGCTGAGGACGCCGCGTGTGGGAAACATCCTGCTGAAGACGAAGGCGAGGGCGGTCTGGTTCCTCAAGGAGGCGCTGCCGTTCTTTCTCGTCGCGACGGTCGTTCTATTCATCCTCGACAGGACGGGCGCCATGAACACCCTTCACAGGATCATCGAGCCGGTCGTGGTAAGATTCCTCGGCCTGACTGGCGTAAAGCTCTGAGGGCGTCCAGACGTATTACTTTACCTTTATAACTGAATTGGTTCCCCCGAAGCCGTCAGGCTCCGAGCCGGTCGCGGTCGGATCGGGCAGTTTCTGCTTGCGGTCTATGAGGAACTTGTACGAGTAGGTCCCAGGCGGGAGCATTACGGTGACGCTCCACATCCCGCTCGCTGAAAGATTCATCGGCGTTATCTCGGGGGACCAGTTGTTGAATTCGCCAATGAGTGAGATCTCGGAAGCGTCGGAGCAGTCGATCGTGAACGTGACTTCGCGCGGCTGGCCGGCGCCGGCGGCAGCGGACCTGGACTCGCCGGCAGTCTCGCTGATCATGGCGAAATCTCTCAACACTGCGTCGACGTCATTGCCGATCCCGACCAGGGGCAAACCGTTTTCGTCGCTGAGCTCGAGCAGCACCCTGTCGGGGAACTCGTCCCAGGCGGATGAGAGCAGCAATGAGTTGCGCCCCTCGCGTAGCATCGTGACCCCGCTATTCGAGGATCCGGATGAACCGGCGCCGAGAAGCGGGACCTCGTTTATCCAGAGATTCGAGACGTTGTCCGACCTTACCTTCCAGCTCACCTTGCGGCGTTTGTCCGAGGTCACCACGGTATAGAGCATCATGCACCTGTCGCTGCCGCTGCCGTACAGCCTGTCGGGGATCACCGATCCGTATTCGTCGAATGCCCCTTGCGGGACCCTGCTCCAGCGCAGTTCCCTGCCGTCGGATAAGGTGTGCGTGCCGTACAGGTCGCTCTGCAGCGAGGTTGCGTTCTCTATTACCCACCCACGGTTCGGCAGGGGGCCGAGATGCAGCCAGCGGACGGGCCTTACGAGCTCATCATCGAAGGCGGCGACGATGTCTCCGTCGATCTTCACCGACAGCGTGAAGGGGTACCTCCCAGGGGGGAGGGATTCAGGGGGATCGATCGTCAGCGGCAGGGTAGTGATGTCGGCGTTCTCCCTGATCATGAACCTCGCGGGCAGCTCGGGCTTGCACCCGAGGTCCCTGTAGAAGATGCCTTCGACGATTCCCTGTATCGGATGTTCCGTTCCGTAACGTACCGTTATGTTGAGCGGGAGCGCATCGTCCATGAGGCGCCTGCCCGCCGGATAGTTCAGCGATATGTCGTAGCCGCTCGTCAGGATGACACTGGCCATCGAGTGGATCTCCACCCGCTTCCCGCCGCTCATGAAATCGAAGAATAGACGTATCGATCTAAGGCCCGGCTCGCTTCCAGGATGGATGCTGAGCGCGCGCTGCCAGGTAAGGGGGGCGGCCCCGGGCCTGAGCTCGAGGGGCTCGCCGGCCTCGGTGAACTTCCACCTGTTGGCACCGGCCTGGAGGTAGACCCTCTCGATACCTAGCTGAATGCCGCCGGTCCACATACGGGCCTCCATCTCGATCTTCCGCCCGGCCGGAACCGGCCTGTCGGGGAGCCGGACGTCGGCGTGAAAACCGGTCGTTCGGATAAACCCGTCGGAGCTCATCCTCTTTGCCTCAAGCAGCTCGTCTATTGACGATGAGAACGCCTGCGCGATCATCTTCTGCTCACGCCGCGACAGACCGTTCCATATGTATTCCTCGAAGATCTTCCATATGCGCTCGTTCTTCTGTATTGTCGAGTTGATTATTGACAGGGATGCGAGCATCCTGTTGGCCGTACATACGGCCTCTATGTGGATTTCGAGATCGATAGGATCTCCCGAAAGCATATAGGTCAGAGTGTCGAGATCCGATGAAAGAGGCTCCAGCTTTTCCTTCAGCATCAGCCTGCTCTCGCCGAGATATGCAGTGAGGTTCGTAAGGACGAAGAGCTCGTCGCAGACCGGGAAAAGGATTCCGGAGACGTCTTCGCTGCGGCTCCATAATGACCGCCAGGCTTCCGGGACATGCATAGCGTCCGTCGAATGAGGCAGTCTCTCCAGCCTTCCCGTAGGAAATCCGTCCACACCGGCAAGCATCGAGGTGATCATCGTCCTTGCAGCCGGATCGTCCCAGAGGGGCATCACCGATCCGCTGCCGCTTCTCACCGTCTCATACAGGAGCCTCTCAGCTATTCGCGTACGCGTTTCGAGGTCGATCCCACGGTACAGGATGAGGGGAAGGAGCTGGCCGGGCTGATAGACCGGTGCGTACGATCCGTCCTCCGCGACGGGAAGGAAGAGGCTGTTGGTGTAATCGAAGAAATAATCGGTGATCGCGTCGGAATAGTCGCGCGACAGTTTCCTCAGCTCAATGGCCTCGATGCGGTGTCCGGCCGCCGAGGCGATGAGTGAGAGGGAGTGCAGGTCCAGTGCGGCAAGGGCGTTCAGGCCCGGGCAGACAGCCCTCGAACCCCTGTCATCGAGCCAGTATCCCGCGATGAAGTTGTTCTCGTCCGTCCGTTCCTCGGAGAAGTAGTCCATCACCGTCTCGTCGATGACCGGATAGAGCTCGGCGAGAAGGGACGGATCTTCGTGGAAGAGGAGCCAGGCGACCGTCGCCATCACTGGCGCCCTCTTAAGCGCAGCCAGGGGATGGTTGTCCGGCAGGGCGGCGGCACTGCCGCTCCGAAGGTAACCGGCCATCTGCTGTCTCAGGGCCGTTGTTCCCTCTCCGAGGCAGACCCCGGGCAGGATCAGCAATATTATAAGTGTCAATATGGCTTTACGCATGGCATAATCCGCCCTCGGGCTCCGCCTCTGCGGTGGCACCGGGCCGGCAGTTTAATATTGACAGCAACGTATATGCCATCTTTAATAGCGGTTCGGAGAAAGGAGTAAATAATGTCTTTTGAATGCATTATGGTGGAAAAGTCGGGCGGGGTAGCCAGGGTGGCGATAAACAGGCCTGACAAGCTTAACGCTTTGAATATCAATACGATAAAGGAACTCATCGAGGCGTTCACCGATATAAGGGACGACGAAGCGACGAAGGTCGCCGTCCTGACCGGCGAGGGGGGCAAATCGTTCGCCGCGGGGGCAGACATACCGGAACTCTCCGGGCAGGGGCTCGTCGGCGGGAAGGTATTTTCGGAACGCGGGCACCGTCTCTGCAATCTTATCGAGAACCTCGGCAAGCCCGTCATAGCGGCTGTGAACGGCTTCGCGCTCGGAGGCGGATGCGAGATCGCGATGGCCTGCACCCTGAGAATCGCCAGCGACAAGGCGAAGATGGGCCAGCCAGAGATAAATCTGGGCACCATACCGGGTTACGGCGGCACCGTAAGGCTCTCCCGGCTCGTGCCCCGGGGGATTGCGATGGAACTGATGCTCACCGGCAGGGTAATAAAAGCTGAGGAGGCTCTTGCCATCGGGCTGGTCAACCAGGTCGTCCCTCACGACGACCTCGAGGACGAGGTCATGAAGCTTGCCGGTGTCCTGATAAGCAAGCCCCCGTTCGGCGTTAAGGCGATTATGGAGGCCGTTAACCACGGCACCGAGATGGCCTTCGAGGAGGGGTGCAGGCTCGAGCAGGACCTCTTCGCGATCACATGCGGAATGGAGGACTTCAAGGAGGGGATGAGCGCCTTCCTCGAGAAGCGCGACGCGGAGTTCAAGGGGAGCTGAACAGACTCCGGCTATGGCAGAGGTTTTGCAGTAAAGGTCATTGAAAAATACGCTGTGACCTATTAAATTAAGCGTTACGCAGCGAGGTGGCGGTGTGTGTACCGCGCGGATGATTAACAGAACCTCCTGTAATAAAATCGCTTATATGGGTATCAGGTTGCGAGAGTGGCGGAATTGGCAGACGCGCTGGATTTAGGATCCAGTGGGGAGACCCGTGGGGGTTCGAGTCCCCCCTCTCGCACCAGGGTGATAAAATTACCGGCCGGTGGATGATTAATGGCTGCCGGAGAGGAAGAGATGACTGAAGAGAAACGCAGGGAAGGGATCAGCGTAGAGGTAACAGAGGACGGGGACTGTCGCAGGACGATTTCCATCGAGGTCGAGCCCGGCATTCTGGAGGACGAGAAAACCAGGGTACTTGCCGGCCTGGCGAAGGATGTCACCATCCCCGGATTCAGGAAGGGAAAGGCGCCGAAGGACACCATCCGCCGGCGTTTTGCCGAGGAGATACACAACGAGGCGGTCAAGTCCCTGCTACCCGACGTTTACGCGCACGCAGTGTCGTCGGAGAGTCTGCGTCCGATCGGCGACCCCGTGTTCAGGGACATATTGATCGAGGACGACGAGCCTTTGAAGTTCAGGGTGGAGGTGGAGGTCGAACCGGTCATCGACCTGGAAGGGTATAAGAACGTGAAGGTGAAGACCGAGGAGATATCGGTCGACGACGAGGAGATCGACAGGGTGCTCGAGAGCCTCAGGGAGCGCCACGCAGACTTCGAACCGGTGGAGAGGGAGGCAGCGACATCCGACGTCGTCGTACTCGATTACATACCGTCCGGCGATGACGGCGAGCTCGACGAGTCGAAGAAGGTCGAGGACTACCCCGTGCAGCTCGGTGCCGGGCAGCTTTTCCCCGAGTTCGAGGAAGCGATCATCGGGAAGAAGCAGGGTGAGGAGGGAAGTGCGGAGATCTCCTACCCGGACGACTACAAGCCCGAACGCCTCGCAGGCGAGACGGTCAGGTACAGATTTACCGTCAAGGAGATCAAGGAGAAGCGGCTTCCCGAGATCGACGACGCCTTTGCCGCGAAGGTCGACGAGAAGTTCACCAGCCTCAGCGAGCTCCGCGAGGATATCGGTCGCCGGATGAAGGAAGAGAAAGAGGAGGAGGCGCGCCGGAAGATGGAGGAGGCCGCCATCGACAGTATCCTCGACGCGAATCCCTTCGACGTACCCGGCACGATGATCGACAGATATAAGGGCGAGCTCGAGAAAGAGGATGAGAAACGCAGGGAGATGGCCGGTGTGGGAGCGGAGGAGGATGAGGAGAAGAAAAAGGAGATAGACGCGTTGTTCGACAGGATCGCGCGCAGAAGCATAAAGAGGTTTTTCCTCATCGACCGGATCGCAGGCCTCGAGGACTTCATGGTGACGGACGTCGATGTCGAGGCTGAGATCGAGCAAATCGCCGCGGGAAGCGGCAGGCCGGCAGACGAGATACGTTCCTACTTCGAGAAGGGCGGAGAACAGAGAAGGAATCTCATGGGCCGGATCAGGGAGCGGAGGGTATTCGACCTGATACTCGGCCGGGAACCGGAGAAAAAGCCCGAAGACGGGGAGGAGAAAGACTGATGTCAGAAGAGAATCTGATCAGGAGCATATCGATTCCATACGTGATCGAAACAAAAGGACGCGAGGAGAGGGCCTACGACATCTACTCGCGTCTTCTGAAGGACAGAATCGTTTTCATCGGTTATCCTATCGAAGACCAGATGGCCAACGCCGTGATAGCGCAGCTGCTCTTCCTCGAGGCGGACGATCCGGAGAGGGATATCTTCATATATCTCAACAGCCCCGGTGGTGTGGTCTCGGCCGGACTGGCGATTTACGATACCATGCAGTATATTTCATGTGACGTGGCGACGATCTGCATGGGACAGGCGGCAAGCATGTGTGCGCTCCTGCTGGCCGCCGGCACGAAGGGCAAGAGATCGGCCCTTCCGCACGCCCGTGTCATGATCCACCAGCCTTCGGGTGGGTCGCAGGGCCAGGCGAGTACGATCGAAATTTACACGAAGGAGATCCTGAAGCTAAAGTCGAGGCTGAACGAGTTGATAGCCAGACATACCGGGCAGAGCATCAAGAAAGTTGCCAAGGACACGGACAGGGATTATTTTATGTCGGCCGAAGAGTCTCTCGAGTACGGACTGATCGACAACGTGCTCGTCTCGAAGAACGACCTGAAAAAGTAATCGGCCGCCGGGAAGGTCAAAGACCTAATGAAGAAGAAATCACAGTCTCCGAGAGCCATAAAGTGCTCCTTCTGCACACGCGGCCAGGACGAGGTGGCGAAGCTCGTCTCGGGGCCAAACGTATATATCTGCAACGAGTGTATTCGTCTCTGCAACGACATCCTCGAGGAGGAGATGGCCGGCTCGGTGATGTTCGATGACGATCATTTCCCGAAGCCGAAGGAGATAAGGGAATATCTCGACAACTACGTAGTCGGTCAGGACCGGGCGAAGATCACCCTGTCGGTCGCCGTATACAACCATTACAAGAGGATCAGGCACGGTAGAAGCACTGACGACATCGAGATAGACAAGAGCAACATCCTGATGGTCGGCCCGACCGGAGTCGGAAAGACCCTCCTCGCGCAGACTCTGGCGCGGTTCCTCAAGGTGCCGTTCGCCATAGCAGACGCGACGAGTCTTACAGAGGCGGGATACGTGGGCGAGGACGTCGAGAACATACTCGTGCGATTGCTGCAGAGCGCCGAATACAACCTCGCCAGGGCGGAGCGGGGAATAATCTATATAGATGAACTCGACAAGATCGCCCGCAAGAGCGAGAACCCCTCGATCACGAGGGACGTCTCGGGCGAGGGTGTCCAGCAGGCGCTTCTCAAGATTCTCGAGGGTACCGTCGCGAACGTCCCGCCGCAGGGTGGGCGCAAGCATCCCCAGCAGAAGTTCATCGAGTTGGACACGAGAAACATCCTCTTCATATGCGGGGGAGCGTTCCTGGGTCTCGAGGAGATCGTTGAGAGGCGTATCGGCCGCAAAGTCGTCGGCTTCGGCGTCGACCGCGGACCGGGCTACCGCAAGGAAATCAACGAGATCATGAAGCATATCCAGCCCGAGGATCTGATAAAGTACGGCTTGATTCCCGAGCTGGTCGGCAGGCTTCCGATCATCGCCCCGCTGCAGGACCTCGACGAGAAGGCCCTTATCGACATCATGATCAAGCCGAAGAGCGCGCTCGTGAAGCAGTATAAGAAGCTCTTCGACATGGAGGACGTCGAGCTCGAGTTCACCCCTGGAGCCCTGAAGGCAATCGCGTCGCTGGCGATGGAGCGCAAGACGGGGGCAAGGGGCCTGAGAGCGATCCTCGAGGATACTATGCTGACAATTATGTACGATGTGCCCTCGAGGCCAAACGTCCGAAAAATACTGATAAACGAGGAAACGATAATAAGCAGGGACGAACCGGAGGTGTTCCTCGAGAAAGAGAGCCAGAAGAGGGCGTAGCGCCCGGCGACCCGTGACTGTGTTACACAGCATTCCGTGGACGGAGAATAATGAACAGCATCGATGACAGCATAAAACATACGCTCGACACCATCCTGCCGATGGTTCCCCTTCGGGACGTTGTGGTCTTTCCGTCCACGACGACCGCTATCCTGGTCGGCAGGCAGCCATCGATCAACGCCGTCGAGCGTGCGATCGAGACTGACAAGATCCTCCTCGTCGTGACGCAGAGGGATCCGTCGGATAATGATCCCGGACCGGGTGATCTGTATTTGGTGGGTACGATCGTACGGATCGGTATATTCCTCAGGCTTCCGGACGGAACGCTGAAGATCATGCTCGAGGGAATAAGCAGGGTCAGGATCAACGAGTACATCGAGATGGACAACTACCTCGGCGCGAGGGTCGAGCCTCTCAATACGGTTGAGGTTATGACGAAGGCGGTCGAGGCGGTCTCGCGCAAGGTGGAGGTCCAGTTCGAGGAGTACGTGAAGCTCAATCAGAGGATCCCCAACGAGGTGATGCTCTCGCTACAGGCCCTCGAGGACCGGTCGACCCTTGCGGACACCGTCGCTGCGCATCTCCAGGTGAGGAATGAGATCAAGCAGGAACTGCTCGAGGCGGCAGATATGGAAGAGCGGCTGCTGATGATGAGCCGCATCCTGCTCGAGGAGCTCGAGATGCTCCGGCTCGAGAAAAACATCGACGAGAAGGTCACAAGCCAGGTGACGAAGAACCAGAAGGAGCTCTTCCTCCACGAGAAGATGAGAGCGATCCGCAGCGAGCTCGGACAGGGCGACGAGGCCGACATGTTCGAGGATCTCGAGAAGAAGATCAAGCGGGCGCGGATGTCGAGGGAAGCGCAGAAGGTTGCGTGGAAGGAGCTCGACAGGCTCCGCATGATGTCAATGATGAGTCCCGAGGCGACGGTGGTGCGTAACTACATCGATACGCTGGTTGCACTGCCGTGGAAGAAGAGGACGAAGGACAATCTTGACATCAACGAGGTGAAAAAGAAGCTCGACGCTGATCACTACGGCCTCGAGAAGGTCAAGGAAAGGCTCCTTGAGTTCCTCTCGGTCGTAAAACTCGCCGGGAAACTCAAGGGCCCGATTCTCTGTTTCGTCGGCCCTCCTGGAGTCGGCAAAACATCGCTCGGGCATTCCATCGCAGACGCGATGGGCAGGAGGTTTGTGCGCATCTCCCTCGGCGGTACGAGGGACGAGGCTGAGATCAGGGGCCACAGGCGGACCTATATCGGATCGATGCCGGGCAGGATCCTCCAGGGCCTGAAGAAGGCCGGATCGCGCAACCCCGTATTCCTGCTCGACGAGATCGACAAGCTCAGCAGCGATTTCAGGGGTGATCCCTCTTCGGCGCTGCTCGAGGTGCTCGATCCCGAGCAGAACAAGCATTTCAGCGACAACTACCTCGAGGTCGATTTCGATGTCAGCGAGGTCATGTTCATAACGACCGCCAACGTGATCTACTCGATTCCGCCGGCGCTCCATGACAGGATGGAGATCATCCGCCTGCCCGGGTACCTGCTCCACGAGAAGATCAAGATCGCCCAGAAATTTCTCCTTCCGAAGCAGCTGGAGCAGCACGGCATCAGGACCGACCAGTTGACCGTCTCCGAGGCGACGATGAGGGACATCGTGAGGCGATACACCCGAGAGTCTGGCGTGAGGAACCTCGAGCGGGAGCTCGCCTCGATCTGCAGGAAGGTCGCCAAGAAGCTCGCGTCCGAGGAGAAGAGCGGAAAGATCAGGGTCACGAAGAAGAACATCGAGTCCTACCTCGGCATACCGAAGTTCACAGAGAGCGAGATCGATTCGAAGCTTGCGGTCGGTGTAGCCACGGGGCTCGCATGGACCGAGGCGGGAGGGGAGATCCTCAACATCGAGGTGACCCTGATGCCGGGTAAGGGTGAGCTGATCCTCACCGGCCAGCTCGGCGACGTCATGCAGGAGTCGGCGAGGATCGCGATGAGCTTCGCGAGGAACAAGGCGAGGATGCTCAATCTCGAGAACGACATCTTCTCGAAGATCGACGTCCACATCCATGTTCCCGAGGGAGCGATCCCCAAGGACGGGCCGAGCGCCGGCATTGCCATCGGCACCGCGCTCATCTCGGCGTTCTTCGACATACCCATACAGAGAGACGTCGCGATGACGGGCGAGCTGACGCTCCGCGGCAAGGTGCTGCCGATCGGCGGGATCAACGAAAAGTCGGTCGCCGCACTGAGGGCCGGAGTGAAGACGCTCCTGCTGCCGAAGGGCAACGAGAAGCACATCAAGGAACTGCCCGAAGAGGTTAAGAAGAAGATGAAGATCGTCGTCGTCGACACGATCGACGAGGTGCTCAAGAACGCCCTCTCGAAACAGCTCGAATGGGGCGTCAGGCACCGCAACAAGATCGGCGGCTTCTTCAGCGATTCTCAGCCGAAGCAGGCGAACTGATCGATTCTCCGGTTCATCCGGCGAGGATCTCCATTAAAATCAGCTGGCAGGATGATATTTCTGCGCCGGGAGCGCGCCAGATGAAGATCAAGTCGCTCGAGCTCGAATCCACCGTTCTCGATCATTCGAAATTCCCCCGTTCGGGGATGCCCGAGGTCGCGATATCGGGACGTTCCAATGTCGGCAAGTCGTCCCTACTCAACACCCTTTTCACCAGGAAGAATATCGCCCGCGTCAGCAGGGAGCCCGGAAAGACGAGGACGGTGAATTTCTTCGTCGTCAACGGGAAGTTCTATCTCGTAGATCTTCCCGGATACGGGTACGCCAAGGTCTCGAAGATACAGAGGGAAAGCTGGCAGAGGGTGATCGCAGGCTATCTCCGTCACAGAGAGACCCTCTCGGGCGTGGTACAGCTCGTCGATGCGAGACACGATCCGACGAGGGACGACCTGATGATATTCCAGAAACTGATCGATGCCGAGAGGGATTTCCTGATCGTCCTTACCAAGGCGGACAAGCTCAAGAGCTCCCAGCGGGCCAGGCAGGCCGCAGCTCTCAGATCGTACTTCGCGGGAATCAGCATAGGGCCTGCGGGCGGCATGGATGAAGACGGTGAACCGTTTGAAGTACCGTTCGTATTTTCCTCGGCAGTCACCGGAGAGGGAAGGGATGTGATCTGGAAGTGGATCGCGGAAAGGATCTGATACTGCTCACCCCGGGACCGGTCCATATCGATCCGAGGCGGTTCGCCGCGCTTCCCCCGATGCATCACAGGACGGGACGCTTTCGCGAGATGGTAATCGATACGGGCCGCGTACTCGGAGATCTATGCGGTACGAAGGAGTTGGCATTCCTGTTCGCCGCTTCCGGTACAGGCGCGATGGAGGCGGTCATAGCCAACGTCGCACATCCGGGAGCGAAGGTCCTCGTCGTCGAGGGCGGCAAGTTCGGACACAGATGGGCAGAGATAGCACGGGCGTTCGAGTGCGAGTTGGACATCCTGCGATTCCCCATGGGAGAGGGTGTCGATACGGCTCGCGTCGCCGAACACGCAGGGGAATTTTCTCCCGACCTGATCGCCCTGACCCATGTCGAATCGTCGACAGGCCTGCGGCTCGATATTGAAGGAATCATTTCGGCTCTCCCCGACCGAAGGGCGCTGCTCGCCCTTGACGCCATAGCGTCCGTCGGCTCAGAGAAGATCATGATGGACGAGTGGGGGATAGATGTCCTGGCAGGGGCAGGGCAGAAGGCCCTTGCCGCACCGGCGGGTGTCAGTTTCGTCATCGCCGGTCCGAGGGCGATGGAGTCGGCCGCGGAGAACCCGAGGCCGGGATTCTATTTCTCCTTCGAAAAATACGGCGAAGGGATGAAGACGGGAGATACTCCCTTCACGCCGGCGGTACATTCAGTACAGGTGCTGCACGGGTCGCTGGAGAACATCCGCAGCAAAGGGATCGACACGGTCCTCGACAGGCACGAGGTCTCTTCGGGAGCGATTATCGCCGCAGTCGAGGCGCTCGGAATGAGATCTTTTCCCGATAGTCCCTCGAGATCGGTCCAGGCCTTCCTTCCCCCGGAAGGTATTTCCTGCGAAGCGGTTATAAGATCTCTGGGAGAGAGGCACGGCATCATCATCGCCGGAGGCCAGGACGAGATGGCCGGCAGGATAATCAGGACAGGTTTCCCCGGGATATATAGCGGGCAGGTCCTCGGGAGGCTCGTCAGGGGACTTGCAGACACGCTTGATGGAGGGGACCCCGAGAAGGCGTCGGCCCTTCTGGGACCGGTCAGAAATCTGCCGCCGCTCTTCGACTCTCCCTTGACATAAACGCGTGTCACTGCTATAATCTCTTTAGTAAAGGAGGTGCGGTTGAATCCTGAGCTAAAGCGCCGGGGTCTCATAGTGCTTGTATTGTGCATCGCGGCATTCGCCTCGGGTGCGCTTCTGAGCAGCGAGACCTTAATGTCGAAACTCCCCGTATATGAACGCTATCGGTGCGCTTTGTGTCATACTGTGTCCGAACCGGTGACCGGGAACGCGCCTCTCAATGTTTTCGGTATCGACTTCCACGCCAACGGGGACAAGTGGGACAACGCCCTGGCCATGAAGGATTCGGATCTGGACGGATTCACGAACGGGTTCGAGCTCGGTGACGGCGAAGGCGACGGCATCCCGGACATCTCCATGGAACGAAGCAATCCCGGCAATGCTTACGACAAGCCCAGCTCCGTCGACGAGGAGTCCTGGGGTATCATCAAGAAGCTCTTCACCGATCAGCACCGCAGCAGTCTGAGGTAATCGTTCGCAGGAGAATTATCGGGACCGCCGCATGGCGGTTTTTTTATATCCTGAATGAGTTATAAATCGGTTGCAGACGGCCTTACTATTAAATAAACTTCATGTCGATGCCCCAGGACTGAAAAGACAGGAGTAATATAATGCCCGCTACAGTGATACTGGGTGGCCAGTGGGGAGATGAGGGCAAGGCAAAGGTCGTCGACTTTCTGATGTCCCGCCATGACGTCGTGATCCGCTTCCAGGGTGGAGCGAACGCTGGTCATACCGTGGTCAACGATGACGGGACCTTCAAGTTCCACCAGATACCCTCAGGAATCCTCTATCCCGATGTGACAGCAGTCATGGGAAACGGGATGGTCATCGATCCGTTCGCCTTCAGGGACGAGCTCGGCGAACTGCTGAACAGGAGCATCGATGTCGCGGGGAGACTGTTCATAAGCTCCGCCGCCCAGGTCGTCATGCCCCATCACAAGTTCATAGACAGTCTGATGGAAGGCGAGTTGAAGAAGGATTACATCGGAAGTACGGGCAAGGGCATCGGGCCCGCCTACTCGTCCAAGAACAGCAGGCGCGGGCTAAGGATGGGAGACTTCCTCCTGTCGAAAGAAGAACTGCACGAGCTCGTCACGAGGGCCACGGAATGGGGGAACAAGCACGTCGAGCTCTTCGGCGCTCCGCCCCTTTCCGCGAAGAAGATAGCGGTCGATTTCGTGAACATCCAGGAGCTGGTCGGCCCGATGATAGTAGACACCCAGGAACTGATGACGAAGTGGAAGGGCGAAGGGAAGAGCATCATGCTTGAGGGCGCCCAGGGCACGCTTCTAGACATCGATCACGGGACCTATCCGTACGTGACATCGAGTAACTGCTCGATAGGAGGGGCGCTCACCGGAAGCGGCCTCGCTCCGAAGGACATCGGCAGGACGATAGGGATATTCAAGGCGTATACGACCAGGGTCGGCAACGGTCCCTTCCCGACCGAGCTCAAGGACGAGACGGGCGACTGCCTTCGCGACAAGGGATGCGAATTCGGGACAACGACTGGAAGACCGAGGCGCTGCGGGTGGTTCGACCTGGTCGCGGCGAGGTATTCGGTCAATCTCAACGGCCTTGAGGAAATCGCGCTGACGAAGCTTGATGTACTCTCTGGTCAGAAGACGATCAGGATATGCGTTGCCTACGAGCTCGATGGAGAGAGGGTCGATTATTTCCCGCAGAACGTCCTCGCACTCAACCGATGCAAACCCGTCTACGAGGAGATGCCGGGATGGCCCGACCAGGAGTTGGGCGGGGGAGATTTCGAGGATCTGCCCGAGAATGCGAAGACATACGTGAAAACGCTCGAGGAACTGTTAGGGGTCCGCGCGTCGTTCGTGTCGACCGGTCCCGAGCGAAGCAACACTATAGTCAGGGAAGACGTCTGAGCGGTTGACATATAGCCTCTCTGCTATTAAATTGATTCCGCCGCCGCTTTTCCAGTGGTAGCAGGACAATTCAAGTCAGTCATAATGGGCCGCTAGCTCATCTGGTTAGAGCACCTGCCTTTTAAGCAGGGGGTGCCAGGTTCAAGTCCTGGGCGGCTCATTTTT
>JAUWCL010000018.1 GCA_030609325.1 Candidatus Krumholzibacteriota bacterium | reverse complement strand
AGCGGTGCCAGCTTATTACGGGCGCGCGCTTTCCGGCGTGAAATATCAGCCGGTTTCTTGAAGAATGCCCGAGCTGCGTCACCTGTGGTGAGCCGGTCGAGGATAATAGCCCGCAGTATTTTCTGATCCTCCGTAGGAACGGGATCGCAACACCCGAGACGCTCGAGCGCCTCGACCTGGAGGCCCTTCACGTAGTCGGCCGTGACGCAATTCTCGGCGGCTATCTGATCGACGAACAGCTTCCCGTCGACTAGGGCCGCCACGATCTCACCGTCGACGCTCCCCGGGCCGGCCTGGACATCCCCCAGCCGAGGAGACTCGTCTGAGTAATTGGAGAATGACTCGGCGGGGATTATCTGATCCTTGATAATTGTCTCAGGGCTTTGGCCGGAGACAAGCAAGTACATTTCGACAGCGGGACAAGTCTGCCCACAGTTTTTCCTACTAGGACATGTCCGACAGTCGGCCAACTTTTTAAGGTATGGCTCAATCGCTTGGAGGTGCCGGCGGGCCTGACGCGGGATATCTTTCGAGATCCTCCATTCCACCCATTCCTGAGACTCTGATTGACGATCCCACTTTTCACGCAAGGCGCCGTAATCGACGTTTGATTTTTCCATGCCGCACCTCAACCCCGAACCGGAGGTGCATTAATTACTTTGGAATTCTCGATGTACGCCTCGAGGTCCTGGCGATCGATCCACAGCTTACCCCGGCGCGTGAATCGCACTGACGACAGGGCGCCGCTCCAGACGAGCTGGCGGATGCTGAACTGTGAGCAATTAAGATACTGTGCGGCTTGCTTCAAGGTAAGCAGGCGCGACTGCGCCGAATCTGTGGTGGATTTCATGATCCTCTTCCCTTCCTCCCCGCGCCCCTCTCCGCTTTTACCTTCCACACGCAGAGCGATCAAATCCAAAATCATTTTTCAAATAGCCCATTCCTTTACGGCTGATTTTCGCTCGCATCACCCCCTCCGCCTCGGAGCGTCATTTTCCCCGGAACCTTCATCAAGAAGCTCAATGCTTTTGCTTGCCATCTTTTTAATTTCCCCGAGATCCGAGCGAAACCTTTTAGAAGACTTTTTCCATGTTTCTTGTGCTTCAGAGTACAAGGCGATCATGTTGCCCAGCATCTCATTGAATAACGCCAGCATCTTTTCCTGGTTTTTAGAACTCTGTTTTATGAGCCGATAAGAAGCGCCATCCACAACAACGAGATCTCCGGGGGTTTTTTCGGGATCCATGATTTTATTATACAAACCATCAATGGCCAGGCGGATCACCTTCGACCTGTCGATTTTGAGCTTCTTCTGAAGTTTGGCCAGACGCTTCTTGTGTCTGTCGTCAGCCTTGAAAGTCAAAACGTTCATTCTAGCACCTCTCAGTATTACCGGCTTCGTTTCATAATACCCCCATCAGTGATATTAATAGGAGTCGGTAATACAATGCAAGGGAAATCTTGTGGCAGGATGATTTTTTTTCTAGCGCGCTATTGAGGGCTACAATATTACGAGTAGCGAGTGATCCAGGTAGGCAAATGACTACAATTTGACTACAATCGGCATAAAAAGAGGGTTAGCCGAAAAGCTAACCCCTTGATTCTATGGTGGGAAGGGAGGGAATTGAACCCCCGACACACGGATTTTCAATCCGTTGCTCTACCGACTGAGCTACCTTCCCACGGACGGTAATGTTATTAAATTATCGGCTGTTGTCAACGATTTATTCGTCAGCCGCTTCCTCAACGCAGGAATGCTCCATGTCGAGCATCCTGCTTCCCCCTACGTACTCCTTGAGGACTGGCCGGTTGATACGCCCGAGCCTCTCGGCGATCTCCTGGATCCTTATGATCTGCTTCTCGATGCCCTCGAGTTTTCTGACGACATCCGGGTCGAGCGAATCCTTGTCCATCAGTATCAACTGGGTGTACCCGAGTATCGAGCAGAGCGGATTGTTGATCTCGTGGTTGACGCTGATCGCCGTCTCGGTGATCGCCGCCACCCTTTCCGCCTCGAGCAGCTTCGACTGAAGCTCCCTCAGCTCTGTCAGGTCCATGGCGAGTATGATAGCTCCGGCGAGCTCCCCTCCCCTGCTCATCACCGGGTTCACCTTGAGCCTCACCGGCACCTCCCCACCACCACTCTTCCTGAACTTCGCCATATGATCGTCAGACGACTTTCCACCGTCCCTCAAATCACGGATGATACGGCGCGTGTCCTCGAACCCGACCAGCGTGCTTATCCTGCACCCCGTCACGTCCGCCATCTCGAATCCGGTCAGCTCACGAGCCGCCCTGTTGAACATGATGATCCGCAAGCTCATATCGAGCGCAATCAGGGGCACTGGCGAGCTGTCGATGATGCTCGCCATGTATTCGCTCCCGCTGCCGATGCTTATTACCGTATCGCTTGCCATTGATGTCTCCGGGCAGTCCGGTCCCGGCGGAGCGCGCCGCCACCCGGCCTGCCTCACCTCCGGGGTTCCTTCAGTTCACCTCAGCCGTCTCGGCGGCCAGATGCATGTTGATCCTGTTGATCAAATCGTCGAGCTCGAACGGCTTGTACATGTACTCGTCGGCGTTCGACCACGTGGCGAGGAAATCCTCGCGCTCGGGGCTGTCGACTTTCCTCGCCGTCAGGACGAGGATCTTGAACGGATCGATGCGTCCCTCTTCCATGTCTTTCTTGAGCATTCGGGATACCTCGTACCCGTTCTTGCCCGGGAGCATGATGTCAAGAAGCATCAGGTCATACGCGTTCTTTCTCGCCTTGCGCAGCGCGTGAAGCCCGTCGTACGCCACATCGACCTCGAATCCTCTGAGCTCGAGGGCGTACTTGACCGTTTCGACGATATCCTCATCATCCTCTACGATGAGAATCCTGTAGCGGTCCATTCCGTAACTCCTTTCCGGAGCGGTTCGCCCGCTCCACTTCTCATTCTTTCCAAAGCCGCGTTGAGCAGGGACGCGTAGTCCCTGCCGGCGTCCGGACAGGCGGCCCAGCCGGCGTCCGGGTTTTCTCCGGGGTTCCCTTCTATCATCCTCAGTCCACCCCTACCTTTCTCGAAGAGCGACATGGGGCTTTCCCTGTACTTCCTTTCGGCGGTCATTACGAAAGCCAGTCTCTCGCCCATCGGCCAGAAGCAGATCCCCGACCTGCCCGTTTCGGCAGAGGTCGGATTGATCGCTGGTTTTTCGCGCATCGTCCCGGCAACGTCGAGCCAGCAGGGCCCGCTGTCTCTCGTGAGCACGTAGAGGATCGGAGAGGCTCCGATCGATACGAGCGATTCGACAGAGGACTGGATCGATATGACCGCCCTCATCGTCTCGCTCGTCTTGATGTCGGAGGGCAGATAAATGTCAATCAATGAGCCGTTATCCCCCGTCTCTATGATCAGCCTGCCTCCGTGCAGCTTCACGAGCCGCGCCGCGACATAAAGGCCGATTCCGCTCGCCGGCTTGATCGAAGCGGATGGCGCAGTGAACGGTACGTTTATCGAGCGAGCGACCTCGTCGGGGATACCCTGTCCCGAGTCCGATATCGTGATCACCATGTATCCCGGCTTCTCCGTATGGTCGAGGGGCAGGACGCCCGAGATCCAATCCGGCGCACTCTCCATCGCCCGCACGGTGATGCCGATCTCTCCCCCTGCCGGTACGTGCTTGAGGCTGTTGGACAGGAGGTTCTGTATCACCTGCTCCATCATCCCGCGGTCCACGAAAGCATCCCTCGCCTGCTCATCGATGTCTATACCGAACGAGATCTCCTTCTTCGTCATCGAATTCGAGAAGAGGAGCGACGAATCCTCAAGGAAGGACTTCACGTCCACCCTCTCTATCTTCGGATCGCCTCCGCTGCGCCTGACCATCGAGGCGTCGAGCAGCCCGTCGACAAGGACAGACAACCTGTCCACCGTGCGCAGCGCCGTCTCGAAGAATCGCCTTCCGGGACCGTTACTTTTCTCCATCCCTTCGCTCCCCACTGATCCGGCGTCGCTGAGGATGCTCAGCGAGTTCTTCAGTGCCGTCATCGGGGTTCTTATCTCGTGAGCAACAACCGCCATCGCCTCTTCCCTCTTCTGCTCCATCTCGGTCAGTTCTGTCGTATCCCTGACGACGATTACCGACCTGGCCTCACCGGGTATGCTCTCCATCCGGATCATCGACAGCGAGATGCTCCTGCCGTCGCCGGCCGACGAATCTATCTGCCTGTCCGTTATGTTCCGGCCAAACCTGCTGAACTCGTCCCACGCTGACCTGATATCGAAAGCCGACCGCTCGCCGATCTCCTCGATACGGCTGAAGACGATCCCTCCGAAAATGGCATGCAGTGGCTCGTTGGCCCTGGTGATCGTCCCTTCCGAGTCGACGATCGCAGCACCGTAGGGAATCGAGAGAAGGAGTTGCTCGAGCATACCTCCCGCGTCGTCGCCGACGCACTCTTTCGATCCGTCCTGGGCGGTGTTGCCTGCCAGCACGCGGAAGCGGGAGAGCGTCTCCCTCACGAACGCGTCCCTTCGCACGCTGCCGAAGAAAAGAACCCCTTCGACGATCGCTCCCGATGTAACCGGAACAAGGAAATAGCTCTCGATCTCCAAATCCCCGGCCGGAAGCGGGATGCCCGTTTCACTTGCCGCGTAGTAGATCTTTTCCCTCTCTATCCATTCACCCGTTTCGCCATTCGTGAACATGCGGAGCGAGGTCTTCAACTTCTCCCTTATCTCGGGTAGCAGCCCAGAATATTCTCTGCTCTGCGTCAACAGATGGAGCGTGCCTCCACCCGTCCCTGTCAGGTATGCGCAGAACTCGGCTCCGGAGTGTTCCATCATCCCACCGAGCAGGCCGCGCATCATCCCGTTTTCGCCGGCCGCCTCGATGAGCTCGGCCCTGAGCGACTCGCCTGTCGAGCTGCCCTCGATGCCTCCATGTTTCATACACGGATGAATCATCGTGGAAATGACCTCGGACAGCAGAGCTGCCGACTCGTCGTCGAGCGGATCGACCTGACCCGGCCCGTTGATCAGATAGAGTCTGCCGGCCTCAGCGCCGTCGTAATAGAACGGCAGGCTCGCAACAACGATACCCGACGCGGGGCCTATGCGGCACTCGCCATCGGGATCGATGACGGTCCAGTCCTCTATCTTTACCGGCCGTATTCCGAAAAGGGCGGCCAGTCCGTTATCGTCGATGCCGGCGATCCTGTGTGAGAGATAGAGTGCCCCGGAACGGTATACCTCGATTGCGCATGCTGCCGTTCCGAACGTCCTGTCCAGCGGTCCGTCGATCGCCTGCACGAGCGACCGGATCGTGGACGGACTCCTGTCCCTTACCGTCCTGAGCAGGTCTGTCAGTTGCCTGGTTCTCATATCTCCCTCTCGGAAAACGCACTGTCTCACTTATCGAGAGGGCAATTGATATGCCATGGGCATCTGATACGGGTTCCGCATCGAGAAGACTGGAAAAGCCTCGAGGCATCCCTTTCAAGCTATATATTTTATTACATTTAATACAATTGGAGGTCGATTGTCAGTGGCGGAGTATTCAGGCGCTTTCCGTGACCGGAAGCCCCGCGGCAGGGCCGATGGTAAAATTCCGGTCATAAGCCGTAATCTTTTCAACTGGTTATGGAAGGTCCGGATATCCCTCGGGAAACGACTTTCTCCACTTGTAGGCGTCGGCGATAATCCGCTCAACCTCGGGGTACTCCCTCTTCCATCCGAGCACGTCCTCGGCCCTCGTCGATGAAGCGACGAGGGCGGCCGGGTCGCCCGGCCTGCGGTCGCCGATCTTGTACGGGACCTCGAGCCCGGTAACCGACGCGGCTGCCTCGATCACCTCGAGGACGGAGAATCCCTTGCCGTTCCCGAGATTGAGAATGCCGGAGTATCCCTCGACGAGCTTCTCGAGCCCGAGTACGTGGGCGGTCGCCAGGTCTTTCACATGGATGTAGTCGCGTATGCATGTCCCGTCCCTCGTGGGATAGTCGTCGCCGTAGACGACGAGTTCGCCGCGCATGCCCATCGCCGCGTCGAGCAGCAGGGGGATCAGGTGGGTCTCGGGCCGGTGGTCCTCGCCATGGTCCTTCGACGCGCCGGCTGCGTTAAAATACCTCAGTGACAGTGTCTTCAACTCCCATGCTTTCGAGCAATCGTCGAGCATCCTCTCTATCGCCAGCTTCGTGTTCCCGTAGGCGTTCACCGGCATCAGGGCCGATTCCTCTGTAATCGGCACTTTCTCCGGTTCGCCGTAAACGGCCGCGGTCGAGGAAAAGAGGAAATGCTTCGTGCCGGTCTTTTTCATCGCGCCGAGGAGAGAGATCGCTCCTGAGACATTGTTCGTGTAGTACTTCAGGGGATCGGCGATAGACTCGCTCACCTGCGAGAAGGCGGCGAAATGGCAGACCGCCTCGACTCCTTCGGAAAGCACCCTCTCCACGAAACCAGTGTCGAGCAAGTCACCCTCGTGGAAAGCCGCTCCGGGATTGAGCGCTCCCCTGTGACCGGTCGACAGGTTGTCGATTATGACGACCCCGTGACCGGAGTCGATAAGGAACTCCGTTACGACACTGCCGATATATCCCGCTCCGCCTGTAACGAGGATTTTCATCTATGCCTCCCGTCCGTACTTCGAAAGGTATTCTCCCAGATATCTGCCTGTTACGGACGTTTTCGATTTTACGATCGCGCGGGGATCACCACAAGCTATAACTCGTCCCCCGTCGTCGCCGCCGCCGGGGCCGAGATCGATAACGTAATCGGCTCTCGCTATAACGTCCATGTTGTGCTCGATCGTAACGACCGAGTGCCCCGCGTCGACGAGGTCGTCGAGGACTGAGAGCAGCCTGTCGACATCGCTGACGTGCAGGCCGGTCGTCGGTTCGTCCATGATGTAGAGGTTGTTCTGTCCGCCCGATTCGGCCAATTCACGGGCTATCTTTATTCTCTGCGCCTCTCCGCCGGAGAGCGTGTTCGACGGCTGCCCGAGACGAAGGTATCCGAGACCCGTCTTCGAGAGGACCCAGAGCATCTCGCCGAGCTGGGGCACCTCGTCGAAGAAGAGGATCGCCTCGTCGACCGTCATCTCAAGCACGTCGGAGATCGACTTCCCCCTGTATTCGATCTCGAGGGTCTCGCGGTTGTATCTCCTTCCCTCGCATTCGTCGCACGGCACGAATACGTCTGCCATGAAGTGCATCTCGACCCGCCTGTACCCCATCCCGTCGCACCGCGGGCACCTGCCTCCCGCCTTATTGAAACTGAACCTCCCCGGCTTGTAGCCCCTGACGAGGGATTTCCGCTGCATGGCGAACAGTTCCCTGATGAACGAGAACCCCTTGATGTAGGTTACTGGATTCGACCGGGGAGTCGCGCCGATCGGCGACTGGTCGACAAGAAGGACCCTGTCGAGATTTCCGTCGAGCTTCCATCCCGAGACACCGAGGTGTCCCGGCGCGGGAACCCTCTTTCCAAGAACTCTGTAAAGAACGTCGACAACCAGGGTGCTCTTCCCCGAGCCCGACACTCCTGTGATGCATACGAGATTACCTAGCGGGAAGGTCACGTCGGCCTTCTTCATGTTGTGTTCCGAGACTCCCACGAGGGTGACGGATCCGGACGCTTCCCGGGGCTCACTCTTCAGCGAGACTCGTCGGTCGTTGCCGAACACCCATTTTAACGTGGCTGACTCTCCCTCCGGCGTCATCGCCGGCGCAGAGACGGCATCCGACATGGACCCGTTGTAGAGGATCCTCCCGCCGTCTTTTCCCGGCCCGGGACCGAGGTCGAGGAGATGATCGGCAGACATGATGATCACGGGATCGTGTTCGACGACCATGACGGTGTTGCCGATGTCCCTGAGCCGCTCCATCACCTCGATCAGCCGGCTGTTGTCGGCCGCGTGAAGCCCCACCGACGGTTCGTCGAGGACATAGAGGGTATCGACGAGGTTCGCCCCGAGAGAGTTGGCCAAGTTGATCCTCTGCGCCTCTCCCCCCGACAGCGTGCGGGTCAACCTGTCGAGAGTGAGGTATCCGAGACCGATGTCGATGAGAAATCCGAGCCTTGATTCGAGCTCGGAAAGAATATCACTCGCTATCGCATTCTCCTTCTTCGTGAACCCGGCCTTCCCCAGGACCGCGAGTATCTCCTCAGGGACCATCGCCGCGAGGTCGCTGATCGAGCGCTCGCCCACAAGGACGAAGCGTGCTTCCTCCCTGAGGCGCGAGCCCTGGCATGAACGGCACGTCGTGTATCCCATATACCTGCGTGTGAAGAACCTATGGCCCTTCTTGTAGCTCTTCTCCTTCATCCTCTCGAGGAAGGGGATCACTCCCCTGAATTCCCCCTCGCCCTCGAGAATAAATTGTTTCGTCTCTTCGGGAAGGTCCTTCCAGGGAACGTCGATAGGAATCTTCTTCCTTCGGCAGAACTCGAGCATCCTCGCGTGGAAATATTCGAACCTCTCCCTCGCCCAGGGGTCGAGCGCTCTTTCCATCAGTGTCTTTCCGCCATCGGGTACAATCATCTCCTCGGCGAACTCCATCCTGTCGCCGAATCCCTTGCATTCGGGGCATGCGCCGTAAGGGCTGTTGAATGAGAAGAGAAGCGGCGTCGGCTGAGCGAATAAGCGCCCGCAGTTCCCGCACGACGGCGCCAGGCTGTAACGGATCCTCTCACCGCTATCCGTTTCCAGTATATCGACTATCCCCTCGTGCTCGCTGTACGCCGTCTCTACCGCCTCGGCCACCCTTGTGCGGGACGATCCCGACACCTTCACCCTGTCTAACAGTATGTCGATATCCACGGCGTCCGATCCCTCCGGATCGAATTCCTCTACTCTCGCCGTCTCGCCGCCGGCAAACACCCTCGTATACCCGCGGGCGAGCAGATAGTTCTTCCTCGCTTCCCAGTCGTCGGCGCCGATGCCGTCTCCAGGTATGAGCAGGTATATTCGTCTGCCCTCGAAGAGACGGAGAGTCTCGTTCGCCACGTCCGTCGGGGACCACGACCTCACCTCGACGTCGCAGTCGGGACAGTGGATCCTCCCCGCCCTGGCGTAGAGAAGCCGCAGATAGTCGTATATCTCCGTGGCGGTGCCGACGGTCGACCTCGCGCTCGTGACGGTATTCTTCTGCCTGATCGCGATGGTAGGGCTTATACCCTCGATCATATCGAGGTCCGGCCTGTCGAGCTTCTCGATAAACTGCCTGGCGTATGTGGAAAGCGATTCGATATACCTTCTCTGACCCTCGGCGTATATCGTGTCGAACGCGAGCGAGGATTTGCCCGAACCGGAGACTCCCGTGACGGCGATTATCTTCCTGTGCGGGAGCTCGACATCAATGTTATTAAGGTTGTGTTCTCTCGCGCCTCGTATGACGAGTTTCTGCATCCGGGTCCGCCTCCCTGAACGGGCCTTTAAAAGTAATCTCTGACTCTATCAGGAATTGCGCCGCTGTTCAATATCGGATATGATTGAGACAGGATATGATTGAGACAATATGAAAGATGAAATAATCAAAGATGACGCTCTGTCCACCGAGATAGCCTCTCTGAGGGAAACACTGCGCACTCTCAGGAGTCCCGGAGGCTGCCCGTGGGACAGGGAACGGACCCTCGACGAGATGATCTCATTCCTCATAGACGAAGCATACGAGCTGCTGCACGCGGAGAAATCGGGCGACGCCGACCATCTCGAGGAAGAGCTCGGAGACGTCCTCTTCCTCATCGTTTTCATACACGAGCTGATGCTTGAGAGAAGGAAGACCCTGCTGTCCGAGATCGCTGCCCGCGCCCACGAGAAGATAATCCGGCGCCACCCCCACGTCTTCGGTAACACGAGCGCCGGCAACGAGACCGAGAGCCTCGCCGAATGGGAGAGGATCAAGAAGGCCGAGAAGGGCGATGCAGGCGGCGGAGGCCTGCTGTCGTCCGTCCCGTCGAACTTGCCTCCGCTGCGCAGAGCGTTCGCCCTTCAGAAAAAAGCGGCCGGCGCCGGTTTCGACTGGTCCGGATACGAAGGCGTCATAGATAAGATGCACGAGGAGATCGAGGAACTGCGGCATGCGGTGGAGAGCGGCTTCCGAATGCACGTGCAAGAGGAGGTCGGTGATCTCTTCTTCACCGTCGTGAACCTCGCCAGGGTTCTCAACATCGACTGCGAAAGCTCCCTCGAGAGGACCTCCGACAAGTTCAGGAAGCGGTTCGGCAGAATGGAATCGATGGCCGCAGCCCGGGGCGAGGATATCGGATCAATGAGCCTCGACGAGATGGAAGCGCTCTGGCAGAAGAGCAAGGAATCTGAATAAGGGAATTCCGTTCATACTAAAAGAAGAAAGGACCGCCGAGCCGAAGCCCCGCGGTCCTTTCTTTTCTGCAGACTTTCCTGTCAGTTCATGCGGTGAAACTCGATCCTCCTGTTCTCCGCTCTGCCTCCGGCAGTCTTGTTCGAGGCAATCGGATCGGCCTCGCCATAACCCTTCGCTAGGAGCCTTTCGCCCTGGATACCTGAGTTGATCAGGTATCTCTTGACCGAATCGGCCCTGCGCTGCGAGAGGGTGAGGTTAAATTCCCAGCTGCCGACGCTGTCGGTGTAGCCGCGGATCTCGACCTTCACCTCGGGATAGGCCATCAGCGACTTGACCACCTGATCGAGTACCGAGTAGCTGTCAGGTGTCAGGGATGCAGAGCCACTCTCGAAGTTAATCCCTCGGATGATGAACTTCTGATCGATCGGCCTCTCGTCGGGGCAGCCGTCCTCGTCCATGTACCCGTTGAACGTCTCGGGCTCGTTCGGGCACTGGTCCTCTATGTCGAGGATTCCGTCGAGATCGTTATCGAGGTCGGGACATCCATCCTCGTCCTGGAACCCGTCGATATCCTCGGGCTCGAGAGGACACTTGTCGGTGTCGTCAGGCACGCCGTCGGCATCCGAATCCTGGAGGATGTCGGGACAGCCGTCGTTGTCCTCGAACCCGTCGAAGTCCTCAGGCTCGTTGGGGCACCTGTCGTCCACGTCGGGGATCCCGTCGCCATCGTTATCGAGGTCAGGACAGCCATCGTCGTCCTGGTACCCGTCGAAGTCCTCTGCGAGGTCGGGGCACCGGTCCTGATCGTCGGGGATCCCGTCGCCGTCGTTATCGAGGTCGGGGCAGCCGTCGTCGTCCTCGTACCCGTCGAAATCCTCGGGGCTGTCGGGGCACTTGTCGACCTTGTCCTCGATGCCGTCCTTGTCGGCGTCCCGGGGCATGACGAAACCGCCGAACGTCAGCGCGAAATACGCCATCCAGTCGGGCGGATTCATGATCGAATTATTGTCCTGCGAGTTGAGATTGATGTCGAGTCCGAGGAGCAAGCCTACACCGTTCTTCGATTCGATCGAGAGACCTGGTGTGATGGTGTACATATTCTTGTTCGAGTTCCGGATAATGAAGGAATCAGGCTCGCCCGTGTAGTTGGGGAACTGGTCCCACCTGAACTCGACGAAAAGCTTTGTGTGCTCGAGCATAAACTCGATACCCGTTCCGAACTTGAAAAGGTCGTTGTAGTTGTCGCTCTCCCCGTCCGGCGTCCGCGGATAGGCCGGAGAGTAAAAACCGCTGAGGTTCGGGTTGCTCGTGTTGGTAATGCCGTAACCGGACTCTTCGTTTCTGTTGAAGACATATCCAACGTTGAAATGCAGTTTCGTGGGAACAAAATCATCGGTATGGGTCAGGTCGAAGGTGAAGAGACCGTCTATCCGGAAATCGATCGAATCGGTCGTGAACTTTCTCTCCTTGTTACCCGTGGGGAAACTCGCCGTACCGAGAAATCCAAGTTTGAAGTATTTCGTCGGTAACGGAGGAGCGAGTTTGAGCAGCAGCCATGTGTCTCCGAGCCCGCCGCGGTAGAATGTCTCGAAGTCATCCGTCGCGAATTCATCGGGCACCTGCATTATCCAGTTGCGAATATCGAGGTTGGCCGCTATCTCGACATAATCGCTGAGGCCAAGAGTCAGTCCCGCCCGTGATGTGAAGAAGTTGTAGGTGACCGTCGGATCCTCGCCGCCGGCCCCGTCGTAGAAGCTGCCCGGGAAATCCAGCAGCATCTCGTCGGGCCATCTCATGTAGGACGTACCCAGCGTGAAGACCAGCTTTCCCTTTCCGACCGTGCCCGCGTCGTATACCCTGAGCATACCGGCTGTGCCGTCCCATGAAACGTGGGCGGCTGCGCCTGCTGACAAAAGCATGGTGAGAATCACGGATGCAACGACTACTCGCGCATACGTTCTCATCCTTTACCTCCTCGGTTCATCGACGGATCCCGCGGCAGGTCAGGCTTTGCCGTTAGGTTCTTCTTCTCCTCCACCCGCGTCGGAATCTTCTTCGACTTCGTTTTTTTCCTCTTCGTCCGCCGTCCCGCCTTCCTCTTTTTCTTTCTCCGCCCTGGCGGTCTCGTCGATGTAATTCATCTGGAGTTCCATCATGACCGTATCGAGGATCTTCTTCTCGTTTTCGTCGAGATTTCCTTCGGTCTTCTTCTGGATCATGCCCAGCATATCGACGGTAATCTTCGCCTGATGCAAATCTCTTTCCACTTTACCCGTTATGGGACTGGTGAGCTTTCCCATCTGCTGAATCGCGAGGGTCTGAAACATCACGACTAGGTGCTGAAATAGAAAGGTCTCGCGAGCTTTGTCGGTGTTATTGCTGCCGTTATCCAATTATAATCCCTCCTTCCAGGTTCTGACTATAGTTTCAGGGAAAAAGACGTGTCAACGAAAATCGGTTTATAGAAAACCGCCGATTTCGGGGAAACCGGCGGTGATAATTATCGTTAGACTGATTTCGACTTGAATTCGTCCCTCTGTTCGTATGATTCCTGGCCGCTTAGTCGACTCCGCGCCCGGAGGCAAACCAGATCATCTTTGCTTCCTCGCTCTCAGAAGCGTTCGCGTAGCCGTGCTCCTGGCTCGCTACGTAGTAGATGCTGTCGCCCTCACTGAGGGTATACTCTTTTTCCTCCACCCTGAACATGACCTCGCCCGAAAGTACGAGGACGGCTTCGTCGGCGTCATGGGCATGCATCTCTATCTCGTCCACCGAGCCGGGAGACAGCGTTATCAGATGTGAATTGATCTTGCCGCTGGGGATGGAGTTGGTCAGCACCTCGATCTCGCCTGCAGCCCTCTCGAGCTTCTTCTTCTCGCGGTCTTCGAGGGCGATGAAAGAGACGTCTTTAAGTTCCTGGTCTTCGATAAAGTACGCCGGATCCTTTCCCAGGGCGTCGGCGATACGGATGAGGGCACCGATCGTCGGAGAGGTCTTGCCTCTCTCTATCTCAGAGATATGAGTGGCCGATATTCCGGCCTTCGCCTCGACGTTCTTGAGCGTGAGGTGCTGCTGCTCCCTGATCTTTTTTACCCTTCTACCGATCTCTTCCTTGGTGATCATTTCCATATTTTCTCCAGCCCCGCTCCCGGTTACAGACTATACGGCGGCAGCGTCACCCAGATGGCGCGACATCTGGCATCACCGATGTTTCTCATGGCATGTGGTTTGTTCGCCTTGTAATGGATGCTGTCGCCTTCCTTGAGGATATAATTGTCCTCGCCGATGATGATCTCCATCACTCCCTTGGTCACGAGTGCGAACTCCTCGCCGTCATGCGTGCTCGTCTCTTCCGGTCTGGCTATACCAGGCTCAAGCTCGACCTCGAGGAACGAGATCTTCGGATGCGGAAGGTCCTGGGTCAGCGAGAAGTATGTCGCTCCCCAGTCCTTGAACTGCATCGTCCTGCGCTCGTTCTTCAGGACGACGGAGATATTCGAGACGTTCCTCTTTTCGACGAAGTAGGCTACGTCCGTTCCCATCGCCCTGGCGATCTTGGCCAGGGCGCCGACTGTCGGCGACGTCATGCCCCTCTCGATCTCCGAGACATGAGTGGCCGAGACCTTCGCCCTGAGCTCTATATCCTTGAGTGTCAGACCCTTGGCCAGACGGAACTGCTTTATACGGGAACCGATCTCGTTCCTGGTCTCCATAATGTCACTCCCCCGTTCCCTGCTATTATTGTATTTCATCTAATGACAACCGATTGCGCATCCGCCCATTATTAATCCAGCGTGTCGTTGCCGTAAAGCAATCAATTAAAGTGCAAATTACTGACTTTATACCAAATAAAAAACGAGCAATTACGTTTTCCATACGAATGATGCAATAATTGTGCTGGCTTTTCAATATCCAATTTACTCATTTAACAAATTTTTCGGATTACCGTAAACGTGTGGGTATTGCATCTGGACTTGCCTGAACCCTTCCTGTATATTCTCATGAGCGAACTCCATGCAGGCCAGATGCTTATGAATGAAAAACGCCCCAGGATACTCCTGATAAGATTCAGTTCCCTCGGGGACCTCGTGTTGCTGACAGCGGCCGTTGACGCAATCGGCGAGGCTTTCCACGGACACGATCTCCACCTGGCCACGAAGGAGCAGTACCGGGAGCTCTTCGAGAGTAACCGTCATGTCGCGAAGATACACACCCTGACGGCCGGCGCCGGCTTCGGCGATCTGATGAGATTGAGGAGGGAACTGGCAGCCGAGAAATACGACATCATCATCGACGCGCACAACGTGATCCGCAGCAACATCCTCTACCGGACACTCGGTGCGCGGAACAAGATCCAACTGAGAAAAGACCAGATCCGCAAGTTTTCGCTGATAAACGTGAACCAGGATCTTTACGCGGATCCGATATCTATAAAGGACGCGTACCTCGGTCTTATAGAGGAACTCGATGTGGAATTCGGGCCTGTTCCGACCAGGCTCGATCCATCGTCCGATGCGGCCGCCGCCGCAGACGCTCTTTTCGAAGCTGGCGGTCTGGATGGTAAAACCGTCGTCGCACTCGCACCGGGAGCCCGGTGGGAGACGAAGAGATGGCCGGAAGAGAATTTCATACTCTTGTCACAGGAGCTTGAGTCTGGCGGGTACGGCATTCTTGTCGTTGGTGGAGACTCGGAACGGGATCTCTGCGGACGCGTGGCCGGGGACACCGGTGCCGTCAATACGTGCGGAAGGCTGTCCCTGATGGAGACCGCCGCCGCGCTTCGCAAGACATCGGTGCTCGTAACTAACGACTCGGCGCCGCTTCACATAGCCGAAGCTGTCGGCACTCCCGTCGTGGCTCTCTTCGGTCCGACCGTAAGGCAGTTCGGATATTTCCCGCTTCTCGATAAGAGTGTTGTCCTGGAAAGAGATCTCGACTGCAGGCCGTGCTCGCGAAACGGCGCAAGACCCTGCAGACTGGAAAGCAGAATATGCCTCGAACAGATATTCCCTCTCATGGTCCTGTCCACGCTGAAAGAAATCCTCGAATCGACCGGAGAAAGGAAATGAGTTTCGAACGCGGCATATACAACATGCTCCTCCCCACCGCGGCGGCATTGGCGAAACTGTCGGCGAAGTTCAACGACAAGATCGCCGAGGGCATAGAGGGACGGAAAGGCTTGAGGGATAGGTGGCGCGAGAGCGCTGCTGCTCTCGATCCCGGAAAAAAGACAATATGGTTCCACGTTTCCTCAGTCGGTGAGTTCCTGCAGGCAAGGCCGGTCATGGACCTCCTCGCAGAGAAACACGGTGATTCGGTACAGATCGCATTGACCTTCTTCTCCCCCTCCGGAATGAACTACTTCGAGAAGCATGACAGGTCGGCGAGGAATCCCGCCCTCGCATTCGTCGACTACCTGCCCCTCGATACGATCTCCAACGTGCGGTTCTGTCTCAAGACGCTCAGACCCGAAATAATCGTCTACGTGAAATTCGACCTCTGGCCCAACCTGATTATCGAGTCGGGGAAGGCGGGCGTCCCCCAGATACTCGTATCCGGGACCCTCTCCCCTTCCTCGAAAAGACTGTCGGGGCCGGCGAAGAGATTCTACGGCTCGCTTTATTCGACGCTGAGCGCAATCGCCGCAATCTCGGACGAGGATGCAGAGAGGTTCTCGAGATATCTCGGCAGGGGAACGGAAATAGTCACGGCCGGCGATACGAGGTTCGACCAGGTCTGCCAGAGGATAGATACCTCGACGGTGAAGATCTCCGAGGCGGTCCTAGACAACGGACGCGACCTCGTAATCGCGGGGAGCAGCTGGCCGAAGGACGAGGCGATAGTCATCCCGGGCTTCGCGGAAATCATCGCGGAGCGGCCCGGCACGGCGATGATAGTCGCGCCGCACGAGCCTACCGATACGAGACTCGCCGAGATCGATAAATCCCTGGAAGCAAACGGCCTCCGGTCCGTCCGGCTCTCCACCCTCGAGAAGTGGGACGCGGAAACGCCGGTGGTAGTGGCCGACGGGGTTGGCTACCTCGCCGAACTCTACAGGGCCGGCGACATCGCGTACGTCGGCGGGAGCTGGACGACTGGCGTGCACAACGTCATGGAGCCTGCGGTCCTCGGCCTGCCCGTCTTCTTCGGACCGAAGATTGACAATTCCTGGGAAGCTGATATGCTGGTCCGACTCGGCGCCGGGAAGGTAGTAAGCTCACCCGAAGAGTTCGCGCGCGATGCAGGAGCGCTGCTGGGCGACCGCGCCCTTCTCGATTCCCTGGGCGAGAAGGCGTCGGGATTCATCAGAAGAAGCTGCGGCGCCGCACCGCGCTGCCTGGACCTGATAGAGAAGTACATCGACACCTGAAAGGCTTGAAGTGACTGACAAATACAGATTCCCGAAGAAACCGAGATACATACAGATCGAATCGATCATAGGATGCGATGCCGAGTGCCCCTTCTGTCCTCAGAGGGATATCGACAGGAGTCCACGGCGGATGCCCGACGGGACGTGGAAAAAGATCATAGACGACACCCGCGGTCTCGGGATCACCTACAGGCCTTTCCTTCAGAACGAGGCCCTGCTCGATACGAGGCTCCCCGAGATAGTGGCGTACATAAAGCAGGACGCCACGGCGCACGCCGAGATCAACACGAACGGAAACGCGCTTACCGAGAAAAAGGCGGCCGCGCTCATCGAAGCGGGGATCGACCTGATAAGATTCAGTATCGATGCTTTCTCGGCCGAGACGTACGAGAAGTACAGGGTCGGGCTCGACTACGACCGGGTTGCCGAAAACATCGAGAGATTCGCCCGCATGGCGCGCGAGTCGGACAAGACTGTCGTAACGGAAGTCAGAATGATCGACATGGAATCGAACCGCCACGAGCAGCACGATTACATCGAGTTCTGGAGCGAGCGCGTCGACAGGGCGCTGATCGTACCGCTGTACAACTGGCCCTGGACCGAGGGCGTCGAGATGATCCGCAAGCCATGCATCAAGATGCGTGAAGAGATGTTTTTCTACACCGACGGACGCGCCGTCCTGTGCTGCTGGGACATCGCCGGCAGGGCGGTCATCGGTGACGTCAACGAGGAGAGTGTCCTCGATATATGGAACGGCGCGCAGAGATTGAAATACGCGGGATACCTTGCAAGAGGCGAGCGCGAAAAGATCGAGCTCTGTTCGAGATGCGACGCCTACGCCGGGCACAGCTTCGAGGGATTCGAAGACTGACCGGTTTTCCCTATGGCTTCATCAGCACCTGAAATTTCTCGTCCGAATCGACCATGCTGCAGTCAAGCACGTTGATCAGGATATCGTCGCACGACTGATAGATCCCCTCGTACAGCCCGGCTACCCTCCGTACATCGAAACATAGAGTATCGACAACAATCGCTTTGCAATAATCGTCGATGTTGCGGTGATGTACGTACAGATCGATCTGTACTGGGTACGATTCCTTGAAGTTCGGCCTGCCGAGAAGTATGAACTCGTGATCCCCACAACCCCCTATGTAGCTGACATAGATCTCGAGGACTATGCAGTCGATCAAGCCGCCTCTTATGGTCAGCTCGTCCTTGCACATCGCCGCCGGATCGCCCTGAGTGAACATTACATGATCACATCCGGTCGGATTGGGGACTTTCTCGATATCGAGAAGCACCGTGTATTCTTCGGGCTTCGAGGGATCGTCAATGTCGGGGTAGGGCTCGAGCTCGAGCAGGGTGATACGGTAGCCCAGGGCATACGCCTTGAGCCACGTGAACCTGCCGGGGTCCCGTGCGGGCCTGATCACGGGAAGGGCACTGACCACGTCATCATCGGCGTTCTCGAGAACGAGCTCAACGATCCCCTCCCCCTCCCAGATACACACCGTGCCCCTCGGGCAGCGACTCTCCGAGAACTCCCGGAATGTGACTGAGAGACTCTCGGATTCGACGAAGACGGTCTGCTCGTAGACAATGAGGATGTCTTTCGACAGATCGGGAACGAAGCTGCCACGCGGGGAATCCTGACCGACAGGGTCTGCCGTCTCGTCGCTGCAGGCGAAACCGACGGCAAGGATGGCGGCAAGAGGGGCGGCAAGCAGTGACTTGACTCTCATTGTTCACCCCCTGATACACAGTAAACAATCAGCCTTCAGTGGATTTGCCAGTTCAAACAGAGGACTTTTTCCACATCGGCTGACGTCTTCCGTAAGTTAGCGTCCTCCACAGCCATTCAAGAGGACCGAACCTGAATCTTCCCAGCCAGAGAGGACTTACGATCAACTCGATGATCCAGACGCCGATGACTATCAGCATCAGCCTGCCCCTGCCTATCGAGGCGTACAATCACAGCCCGTACCCGTAGAAGATAAGCGTGCATATCAGTGTCTGGCTGATATAGTTGCTCAGCGCCATCCTTCCCGCAGCGGAAAGCCTCTTCCTCAGGCCGGCGAAAATACCGGCCCTGTACACGAGCATCACGAGCCCGATGTGGCCGAGCGATACGAGCAGGCCACCGAGATGATTGAGAGACGAATCGATCCTGAACATCTCGACGAAGGAAAATTCGTGCGCGATCATGCCCCGGGCCGACAACCACGCGAGGGGCAGGCCCACGCTGTAGCCGATCACCGCGAGGATCAGATAAAACCTCTTCGAACGCGACGCGGAGAACACACCGAGCTTCATGAAAGCCATGCCGGCGAGCATCAGCCCCATGGTCGGCCAGAACGAACCGATGATCAGCATTGCAGTCGTCGACATGAAATACAGCGGAGCCCTGTGCCTGACAATCCCGATATACCCGTTCCTGTAGGTCTCGATATTCTCCTCGAGCTCCTCCGGCGAAGGATCGTAATGCTTCTTCGTCTCCTCCCAGCGCTCCCTGTGCGCCTTCTCCTCGGCGGTCAGCTCCTCGCCGGCCCCGACCTTCCGTTCGATCCCGGGAAGTAAGGTATCCGTGAACAGCCCCGATAAGTATTAGCCAGAGGATCCGCCTGTACCAGAATCTCCTGAACGACAGCCCCGTCGGCGTGAACCTGTCGTACATCAATACGAGACCGGCCCCGAAGAGCATCGCGAAGATCGGCATCATCTTGAAGCTGAAGAAGAGGTGGCTGATCCACCAGGCGAGACGGTCGAGGCCGGTGAATCCGCCGATGACCGCAGGATTGGCATAAGCCATGTGTGGAAGCCCGTAGGCGTAGATGTTCATGACAAGAATGCCGAGAATGGCGAATCCCCTCAGCGTGTCGACCGAGGTCAGCCGCTCCTTTCCCGCTACCGGGCAGGGGACAACGAGCTGCTCGTCTATTTCGATCTCTTCCTCACAGCTTTCCGGAGATTCATTTTCGTCCGTCATGTCCCGAACCTCTCCGTCAGAGCTTCCCTAGATTCATCAGGACCTGCACCATCCCTTTCTTGTCCTTGCTGTTGGGATAATAGATGATCATGTCCGAATATCCGTCCTTGTTCAGATCGGGGCTGCGCAAGTCCCCGTACGCCTCGGTCTCTATCTTCGCCACCGGCTTCTTCGAGAAGAGCCTGTCCTTGTGACCCGACTCCCCAAGATATATCGACAGTTCGGTCTCTCCCGTCCCGAACACGAAGTCCTTTCGCCTGTCGCCGTTGTAGTCGCCGTCGAGACCCATCGCCTGGGTGTCGGAATCGCCCGAGAAATCGATCTTGAACTTCACCTCCTTGGTGAAGTCGGGGCGATCGGAGAACCTGTTGTCCTCCTGGAGGAGAAATATGTTGAAGTTGATCGGAATCGACCTCGTTACGAGGAAACGGATGATCGCGCTGATGCTGATCTTTACAGAGGGCAATATCAGGTCGAGGCGCTTGTCTCCGTTTACGTCTCTGATAAACGACAGGGCCGACGCCGTCCCCTCGGATATGATAACCTGATCGGGCTGTTCGGCATAGCCTTCGGAGCTGCCGTTGAATATGTTGATCACGCCCCTGAAATTCGAGAGGCCCTTGGCAGTCTGTTTCGTCACGATCGCGTCGCCGTGGCCGTCGTTGTTCAGATCATAGACGATCGTCTGGACGCTGGCTATACCCTCGATCTTCTCTTTCTGCGTGAGAACGTCGAAGTATTCGTCGATGACCGGTTTCGGCTCGAAGAAACCGTCTTTCCCGCGCCTGTAGACCCTTACCCACCCGCGGCGGGTCGCGCACAGGTCCTCCAGCCCGTCCCCGTCGAAGTCGAGCAACTTCATCGCGGGGAAGGAATACGACATCCAGAGCCCGGGAGTCTGATCCCTCTCCCCTTCAGACCTCACTCTGCCGACACCCGTCTGCAGCTCCATATCGAGCGCGTTCTCGATCGTATATGCTCCCGTGGAATCGGGATGGTATATCGACAGGCCTTTGAACTTGAAGACGGCGATCTCGTCGCGGCCGTCGCCGTTCCAGTCCCTGACGAAATCTATCATTGGAACGGTCCTCTTCGACGGGAAGAGCCCGACGAGGTCGTCCGTCTCGAGAAGCATGCACGGTGCGGTCTCGTATACTTCTCCATCTATCGGATAGTAGCTCACCCCTGTTGGAGTGAGGATACAGAGCTCCTTGCGGTCGTCTCCTGCCACGTTTCCAATGTCGAGGGATATAGCGAGAGAGTCGATCTCCCACGACTGGTCGGCCGCCGTCGAGAAGCCGCCGTTCTCCATCTGCCAGAAGATCGACACCCACTTCGTCTCCGCCGGCCGCAGTCCCTTGCGGTGGATGATCAGGATATCCTTCAGACCGTCGACGTTCAGGTCCGCGTCCTCGAGATATAGGAGCTTGTCGGCGACGCTGAGGGTCGACAGCTTGAACGCTTCCTCGCCGGCAAGAGCGCCGCGGGGCATTACAGTCGCCGCGAGGATCGCAAATACAAGCGATGCCGTTATTCGTTTTGTGCGCTTCATGATGACCTGTTAGAAGGTGATCTCCTTTCTTGCGATAATCGCATGTCCGACGGCGCAGGACGCTGCCAGCCAGCTTCCCGCGCAGGCGAGAGTCTTCCAGGCGAGTTCTCCCCATTCGAGTGGAAGGGGCAGTCCTTTCGACATCGCCGTCATCTGTTCGAACGGCAGGCTGATCGCGGATGTGAGAAGAAACGGCCTGGCGGGCTTGAATACGGCCACCACTGTCATGGCTACGGCGAGAAGCATCGCTACGGCCATCGCCGAACCGGGCCTGTTGAAATACGCAGCGAGCATCGATGTCACCGTGACCACCGCCCAGAGGGAAAAGAGCGTGAGCGCGGCGCAGAGAATGTATCCCTTCCAGAGCGCCGCCGAGGTATGGACAACGAAGTCCTTCTCCTTGAGGTCGGTGAACCCGTAGCGCGCTCCCGCGCTGACCAGCGAGACGGCCACTACTATCAGGAAGAGTACTGCGACCACCGCGGCGGCGGAGACAACCTTTCCCGACAGCCATCCGTGCCTCGAGAGGCCCTTGACCCATGCCGGCTTTACCGTGCCGAGGGCGAATTCGCCCGATATCTGGAAACAGGTTATTATCATCGCGAGGAGCCCTGTGACGTTTATCATCCACCCCGCGGTGGAGGAGGCAAGGTAAAAGCCGCTCGGAACACCGGCCCAGTCCCTCGCCGCAGCGTAGGCAATCGCCAGGAAGACGAGCAGCGTCATGGCGGCAACGGCCGCGGGGACAAACCATGTCGTCCGTTTCCTGCGAAGCTTGACATTCTCTGCGAGTAAGACCTTTCTTATCTCACCTGTCATCGTCACCCGCCCCTGTGAGCCGGAAGAATATGTCCTCCAGCGATTCTCTCTTCTCCCGGACCCCTGTCACCTCGAGTCCGTTCTCCACAAGGAATGCATTTATCACCGCTGCCGTTTTTCCCGCCGCCAGCACATCTATTATCACCGCGCTCCTGCGCCTTATCTCGCTGGACATCCCCGATTCCTCGAGCAGGTTCACCGCCCGGTCTGCGTCGGCCGACTCGATCTCTATCCACGGCTGTCCGGTGGAAAGCTCCCACGGCGTACCGGACGCCGCGATCTCTCCTTTGTTTATTATCGTTACGTGGTCGCAGATCTGCGAGACTTCCTCCATCCTGTGGGACGAAAGAAGCACCGTTTTCCCCTCTTCCCATGCGAGGCGCGGAAGCAGCTTTCTCATGTCTGCGATCCCCGCTGGATCGAGTCCGTTGGTCGGTTCGTCGAGGAGCAGGATCGCCGGATCGCCGAGCAGCGCGGCGGCGATCCCGAGCCGCCTCTTCATCCCCCACGAATAGCCTCCTACCTTTCTGCTGCCCGCTCCGCCGAGGCCGACCATGTCGAGCAACCGGTCAGCGCGGTCCTGGTCTTCCCGACCCATCCACCTGTTGAAAACGGACAGGTTCTCCCTTCCCGTCAGGTAGGGATAGTAGGCGGGCTGGTCAAAGAGTATGCCGAGCATCGATACGGCCTTTGCCGTCTCGGCTCCCACATCGATACCGCCAATCAGTATCCTGCCGCTCGTCGGCCGGAGAAGCCCGCCGATCAGCTTGAACGTCGTCGTCTTCCCCGCGCCGTTGGGGCCGAGGAACCCGTACACGCCGGGCCTGTCCAGCACGATGTCGATGCCCTTGAGCGCGTGTACCTGGCCAAATTGCTTCTTGAGCTTCTCGACTTTCAGAATCGCTGTGCTTTTATCACACATTCCGGAAGACCTTTTTTCTCTATACGGTCAGAACGATTTCTCGAATCTCAATATCGCCCTCGGCTCGAACTTGTCCCTGTCGAGGTCCTGGGCGATGTAGAACCCGACATACGGCAGGAACGACTGTCCGGACACACCGATGCCAACCGTTTTTCTCCACTCCTCGAACGGCGCGCTGAGGAACCCGAACGGCGACTTCTTGTTCTCCGCATCGGCGAGAAACCCGATGTCGGAGAAGACGAGCAGGTCCCAGTACGTGAACAGCGACCTGATCCCCCAGACATCGGGAAGCCTCGTGCGCGCCTCGATCGTGAAGAGCGCCAGCCTGTCCCCCCGCTCGATCGTGAACGGTATGTCGCGCGCTCCCCTTACCCCGGCGTATCCGCCCAGACCCCGTGTGAGCTGGCCGGGGATCGGACTGAAGGCCGAGAAGAGTTTCCCCCTCAGATCGATCCGCGAGGAGCGGCCTATATACTGGTATCTCGCAAGATCGATATCGAACGCCTCGTACGAGAAATCGGCCTCGCCCGCGTCGAATCCCTTCTCGAACCAGAGGTCGAACCGCCAGGCGTTTCTGCGCCATCCCTCGTCATCACGAGAATCGTACTCGAATCTCAGGTCGATCGCCAGTCTCTCGCCGTCATCGATGGCCGGATTCTCGCGGTAACTCCTGGTGTTTCTGAGCAGTGACGGTATTCTCATCGCCTCGAGCGATACGTCTTCCTGCAGCGAGAGGAAGCCCGCGAGGGTCACGTACTCGGAGACCTTCCACGACAGTCCTATCTCGCATCCCCTGCGCTCCCAGTAGTCGAGGAAATCATCGGCTGTCATCACGGCGATGAAACCGTTCTCGAGCCGCTCGATCTGCCAGGTGTCATTCGACTCGGTCCTCTTGAATCCTGCCAGTTCGAACCTCAGATCGTCGCCGGCCAGAGGTATCGATATGCCTATGTCGAATCCTAGGAATCCGCCTGAATCCTTGCAGATCGGCACGTGGAGCAACGCGTGCCCCTTCGTATAAGGGTTCCTGTGCCTGTCGTTCTCACGCGTGAATCCAAAGCGAATCATCTCGTAGTCGACCCGCGCCGGACGACCGGGCCTGAAGGCAAGATTCGTCCTGACCGTCCTTGGATCCTCCTGCTTGACGAACGAGACCTCTCCCGAGTCTTCGAATTTCTTGTCATCGAGCTGGCACTCGCAGCGGTAGTACTCGATGCCTCTCTCGACCCTCGCGTCGCGGGAGAGGAAGTCGGAGCCGTTGACTACGATCGCCTTCCCTTCGATGGCGGCAGTGCCGGTCAGGATCAGATCGCCGTTGATCACCCAGGCATCGCCCTTCAGAACGCCCCCGCTCTGAATGTCGAGCGAGCCCTTTATCACGACGACAGGGCCGGTGACGGTATCGTCCGCTGCGATCATCATGCTGCCGTAGTGGACCTCCCTCGACGAAAGATCGACCATCGCCGTGAGATCCCGCGGCTTTACCTTCGCGCATTCCCTCTCCCCGTCATCGGCGGCATCAGCATAGAAAACCGATACCTGGGCGGGTAATGCGAGCGTAAGGAGGAGCAGGACCACAAGCCCGACTATGCCATCAATCCTTGTGACTGTAGTAGATCTTCCCGACAATCTTCCAGCCGTCCTCGAATTTGTAAAGTGACATGTAATCGCTGTAGATCAGTTTATCGTCCCTGTAAATCAGGACCTTTGCCACCGCGGCGTCACCGGTCACGTCGACCATGGGCATATCGTAGGTCACCTCGTAATCGGGACCGTCAGGGTTATCTTTCTTCTTTTTCTCTATGGATTTTATCCACTCGTCTTTCGACAGAGTCCTTACTTCGCCGCCGTTTTTGATGAACATCGTGAACGACTGGTGGAACACCTTCTTTATCGCCGGTATGTCCCAGTCGATATGGATGCCCTTCACGTAGGCGTTGACGATCGTCTCCCTGACCGCCGCCTCCTCTTCCCCGGCATGAGACGGGGATAAGAACCCGGCTGCCAGAAGCATAGCAGCGATGATAGTCAGACAGAAGCATCCCCAGCGCATAAACACACCTCCTCAATGTCAGAGACCGGCCGCACAGTACTGCTCTCTTACGTCGCAGCCGTTCATATATTTCAATTCGTAGTGGGTGATTCTACAAGCGCCTTGGGATAGATTCAATCAATAAAGGAACAACTGACATCCTGTGAGACTGTCGTTTTCATCCTCCTCCGCAACGAAGTTGTGCTCAATCGCGACTCCGTACTGAAAATACGCCACATCGGAGCTTGTGCCGACAAACTGAAGCCGGCCCACTTCCGGCCGGATAGTCCACGCGCCTGAGGGTGTCGTCATTCCCAGGCCGAGATTGTAGCCTATCGCCAGCAGCTCGGGAACGCGCACGTAGACGTGCGCCCGGATCGCACCGTTGATCTCGAATCGCTCTCCGAGAGGGATCGTGCCGATGAATCCCGGCTGGATTCGCAGCGAGGCAAAGTGGAAATCACCTATGGTTATACTTACGGGGAGGGCGACGGCAAGGTGGTCTTCGACTATACCCCCTCGTATATCCACGGATACCTGTCCTCCTCCCCATCCCTCCGGGACGTTGTGAAATACCGAAATGCGGACCGAGCCGTCGACCCGTTTTACGATGCCGAATCGCATGTCCCCGTCGAAGGTCCACCAGTTCACGTCGCTGGCGTCCTCCTCAAGGATGACGCTTCTGGATATACCGAGGGTGGCATGGGGATGCCCGCGCTCGACGATGCGCGCGGACTGGTAGGAAGAATAGGTCAGGCAGCCCTGCAGGGTGAGAAGCGCGAAGAGCGCCGCACCGATGATCCCTGTCCGAACTGCAGTCGAGCCTCCTGATCGGTCCTGCATGATACGACCCCTCCTTGTATCTGTCAGGGGTCAGTCAGTATCGGCATAATTTCCCGGGCCTCGAGCTAGGCCCCGGCAGGGGAGGATCACTGTCACCTCAACAATACCAGTTTTCTCTCTTCGCTGAAAGTCTTTGCTGTAAGCCGGCAGAAATAGACGCCGCTCGCAACTGGACGGCCGGCATCGTCGAGCCCTTCCCAGATCGTCTCGTAGCGGCCCGCCGGGCGTTGTCCGTTAACAAGCACCCGTATCAGGCGACCCGTAGCATCGTAGATCCGAAGTGAGACAGGCGAGGCCTCCAGCAGCCCGAACCGGATCTTCGTTACGGGATTAAACGGGTTGGGAACGTTCTGCGCGAGGTAGTAATCCCTGATGTCGGGGGATTCTGGGCCGTCGGTCGACGATCCCTTCGAGAAATCGGTGTCCGAGTCGTCGTATGCGGCTAGCCCGGCGCCGTCGCGGGCGATGACGCGCATCCTGCACTCGGTCGCTGCCTCCTCCGATACGGTCCAGGGATATGTGCCGGAATTTGCGATTCCCTCGGCTACCGTCTCGCTCCATGTAGCGCCGCCGTCGGTCGACAGGAGGATGTCGATAGAGATTACCCCGGAATCGTCGGTCGCCGTCCAGATCACATCGACACTCTCTCCCGTAATCAGCTCTTCGCCGCCGTTCGGATATACGTGAATGATGACCGGAGGGTTCGTGTCGGGCCAGGTACCCGCGGCGAGCCATTCGAGACATCTCGACATGAGGGTGTCCCTGTCTTCGACAGTGTTGACCGCCTCGAAGCCGAAGGCTAGGTAGACGAGCCTGTGGCCCGTATCGTACCTCAGCGCTCCCTCCACTCCCGGCGAGTATTCAAGGACGGCTGCGGCGCCCGTGCGGGGCTCTATTTCGCTCGGATAGTCCTGGCTCCTGCTCCCGTCGCCGCCGCCGATGTCGAACACCAGCCCGTCCCCGACCGGATCGCCGGATATCCCGGTGAGCGACCTGAACCCGGAGTCGTCGTAGACGTATTCGGCATGGAGATAGTTCATGTAGAAGGCTATATCTTCGGGGTTCTCGTAGGCGTTGAGCTGCCAGCCGACATCCTGCCCGGTCATCAGCAGGTTTCCGCCGCCGTCGAGAAGGTACTCGATCGCCGTCATGTTCTGCGGCTCGATATCGCCGCCCACGCCGGTCAGCCAGATAACCGCCGTATAGCCCGAAAGATCCGCAGCTCCTATGCGGCCGTCCGCGATCTCGTCCCAGACCTCGTAAATGTATCCGTCGTTCTGCAATGAGGCCTCGAAGTACTGCTCGAGCTGGGCGCCGTCGTCGTCGTCTACGAGCAGGATCGGACAGTCGCCTACACTGACCTCGAAGGTGTCGTTGTGCATGTATCCGCCGTCTGCGGTTATCGTGAGGACGAATTCGATCCCGTCTCCGGGTACGGCGAACTGGTCGACGTCGAACTCGAAGAAACCGGTGCCTGGCGAGTTGTACCCTGCCGGAATGGTGCCATACGACACCGTCGCCTGCGTCACAGTAGCGATGCTGCCCGTGGTCGAGAGGGTGGCCGAGACGCCGGTCCTGTCCGGAGAAAGGATGTCGCACCAGAGCGTGACCTCCATCGCAACGCTCTCGCAGGGATCCGCCCTGTTATCGCCGTCCCCACCCGCGTCGAGGATCGAATGGTCGGTATACCAGACGTCGAGGCCGGAGTTGTAGATCACCCGCTGGGTGGCGTAGCCGATGTTGCAGGTCCCGTACTTGATCCAGAAGAACCCGTCGAGTCCCCACCCCTCACCCCAGCTGTTCTTGCAGAGCCAGGCTCCCTCGCCGCCGCAGAGGGTGTCCTCCCACCCAACTACCAGGACGGCGTGATTTATCGGTTCGCTTCCCTCGTGCTCGTAGCATCCACCGCCGTACGATTTGAAATCATCGTAGACGGTGAATGTCGTCGCCACCGGCGATATCATCACCTGCTGCTTGATCGCCTCGACGTCGTTCGGGACATCGATCCATCCTCCATTTGTCACGTAAATCTCGCATGTGTCGTCTGCACAGGGAATCTCGTCGTCGGCCATGTAGGGCATGCACCACTCACGCGCGGCACCGTTGTTGCGGACATAGTCCCAGGTCCAGGAATACCATGTCCCACTGCAGCCGTATCCGAACGTCCTGCAGGAGAGGATCTGCTGCTCGGAGAGGTCGTACTCTATCCCCTCGTTTATCATCACTATCGATTCGAGGGCCGCCGTACCGGCGAAGATAGCGCAGCTGCCGCAGCTGCCCTGGTTCTTCACCGCCGAGACTCCCTCCAGGTCACGCCAGTCCCATCTCGAAGGAGCGGCGGGAAGCATCGGATAGGGACGGGTTCCGGAGAGCGTTCGTGCCTGCAGCCCGGAGAACCTCTTTTCGACCTCTGGAGGGACAACCGCGCCGAGCATCCTTCGGAAATCCTCTTTCGACAGGTTGGTCAACCAGGTCCTCTTCGCCGTCCAGTTGTATCCCTTTGAATCGAGCTCTCTCTGGAGAGATTCAATCTCCGGGTCTCCCTGTGCTTCCGTCGGGACAGGAATGAATATCATGATCGTGATCAATACGGCAAGAAACGGTATGGCTTTGATGGAGGATCTGTTGAATACCATAAAAATCTCCTTTGGTAATTGATTTCTCTCTGTATTATATCAGGTTTCCGGATACCGACGCTACAACAAGAAATGGACGGAAATGGGCGGAGCTCCCGGCACCTATCAGTTCCAGCCGGTTGTCGCCTAATCCCGGGCCGTCGGAGACGGTCGCGTCTATCAGCATCTGCTCGTAGCTCAGAACGGGGTCGGTCCCGGGCGCGTAGGTGATCATACCGTAATCGTAGACTCTGTAATATCTCGTTCCGTCAATCGTTTCCCTCGTTATCAGACCGTAGTCGATGAGCAGCTTGACCACTGCCATTACGGCCACGGCAGTAAACAGCTGCCAGTCGAAATATCCTTCCACGCAGAACCTGTAGAGCAGGAGCGCCCCGATGAGCACAGCCCCTACCCTGGTAGCGATCCTCATCGCCTTCATCTGATGTATCAGAACCCTCTCGTCCATTCTCTACTTCTCCTCGATGCCGAACATCTCGTCCGTCGGGCACTCGAAATAACGCGCAATCCTCAGGGCGAGCGGCAGGCTTGGCACATACTTGTCCTTCTCGATCGATATGATCGTCTGCCGCGATACCTTCATCACCTTCGCCAGGTCCTCCTGCGTCAGGCCCGCCTTCTTCCTGAACTCCCTGATCCTGTTGACTACCCTCTCTTTCACCTCTCATCCGTTTCCGCCCGTCCGGGATCTCTCTGCCCGGAGCTTGAGCATGTAACTGATGTTCAGGGATATCGAGGCGCCGAAAATCAGGATCTGCAGGGTGATCACCGGATAGCTCTCCCCCCCATATATTTCCTGGATTTTTTCAGAGGTCAGCCATGCGGAGCGATCCACGAAGGAAGCTCCGCGGGATCTATTCCCCACACGAGCGGGAGAAGCAGTGCAACCACGAGCGTGATTATCAGCCAGCCGAAAATATTCATGACAAAACCCGCCCTGACCATCTGGGTGATCGTCACCTGCCTGCTCCCGAATACGATCGCGTTGGGCGGTGTGGCCACGGGCAACATGAAGGCGTACGACGCCGCTATGCATACGGCCACGATCGGCCCGTACGGATGGATCGACATCGAGATCGCCACTCCAGATATGATGGGAATCAGCATCGCCGAGGTCGCGGTGTTCGACGTTACCTCGGTAAGGAAAATCGTCAGCAGCGCGACGGCCGAGATCAGGACGGTGTAATTCGTGCCGTGCAGGATCGTGATATTCCCTCCTATCCAATAATCGAGGCCCGACATCCTGAATCCGGCCGCCAGTGACAACCCTCCTCCGAAGAGTACGATCACGTCCCAGGGAATCTTCGAGGCGGTCTTCCAGTCGAGCAGGAACTCGCCATTCTTCAGGTCGGCGGGTATGAGAAAGAGGAGCAGCGCCCCGACGATGGCTATGGTCGAATCGGCTATCGTTTCGGCCCCGGGGATCGTGATGAATCCACGCAGTATCCATCCCGCCGCGACGAGAATAAATACGGCGAGTATCTTCTTCTCGGCCGGCGAAACCGGCCCGAGCTCGCGTGACTCGTCCTCGATGCAGGTCATTCCGCCGGACAGCTCTCGCGAGCCGAGACGGAACGCGAATCTGGTCAGGTAGAGCCAGGTGAAGGCGAGCATCACGACTGCCAGCGGAAGGCCGACCGCCATCCACGAGAGAAAACTCACCGACCTGCCGTAAGTGTTCTCGATGAACCCGGCGAATATCACGTTCGGCGGCGTCCCGATGAGGGTAGCTACCCCGCCTATCGATGCCGAGTAGGCGATCGCCAGCATCAGCGCCAACCCGAAACCGGGAGCGGCGGGCGCGCCCGCGACTCCGTTCTCACCGCCGTGCTCGTCGCGGGATGTGACCTGCTTGATGACGGCCATGCCTATCGGTACCATCATCATCGCCGTGGCGGTGTTGCTGATCCACATCGACAGGAAGGCCGTCGCGATCATGAATCCGAGGATGATCCGGTCCGTTCCCGTGCCGACGATCCTTATCGTGAAAAGGGCGATACGCTTGTGCAGATTCCATTTCTCCATCGTAACTGCGATGAAGAAACCGCCGAGGAAGAGGAAGATCAGGTGATTTGCATAAGGCGCCGTCGCCTCCGAGGCCTTCATGACCCCCATCGCTGGAAAGAGCGCGGCGGGAAGAAGAGCGGTGGCTGCCAGCGGCGCCGCCTCGGTGATCCACCAGATCGCCATAAGAGCGGCAACCGCCGCGACCTTCCTCGCAGCGGGGCTCATACATTCTGACAACGGCATGGCGAGAATCAGGATGAATACGGCCGGACCGAGAGCGAGCCCGATTCTTTTTCTCATTCCGTACAAGGCTTGTCGACCCCCGGCAAAACTCAGTGATGACCCACCTGCAGACAGATGATATCAGACGATGTACCGGCCGGTCTATACCTTCTCCGCAACCGTATCCCTTGCGGCAACGACCGCGTAGATCGCAGCGAACGCGAGGCTTATCCACATGATGGAAAGGACGATTCCTATTCCCAGCAGCATTCCCGCCATGAACACCGGTATCGCCAACAGACCCATCAGGAATATCTTCCCGCTGTGACCGGTCGTCATCCTCCAGCTTTCCCTGATCGCCTCAGTGGCCTCCATCTTCCTGTCTGTCACGAGGTGCGGGACAAAGGCAAGCTTGCAGGCAAATATGACACCGGGGACGATGAGGAAGAGGAATCCAACTGTGCCACCCTCTCCTCGACCGCCTCGGCCCACCAGACAGGTCCTGAAAGGACCATGACGACCAGCGTTATTAGAAGTACCTCGAGAAAGTACTTCTTCAGCGCTGCTAGCCCGTGCCCGTAGCTCCCCCCGGCGGTCGCCTCGGGAAAGGGGAGACCGCCCTGTTCAAGCATCCCGCTCATCTTTTCCCTTCTGTCTGCAGCGACAGTATCCAGCAGCTCACCATCTCAAGGGCGGCAGGCGACATCGTTTCCTTTATCTTCGCGTATTCCGCAGGATTCCCGGTCTCGGTCGTCTGAAAAAGGTGGTTGAGGCCGGGCATCTCAACGATTCTGAATTCTTTGTTTCCTCCATCACGCAGAGCCTTTTCTATGGCGGGCAGGTTCCTTCCCGCATCGACCTGGATATCCTTGTCTCCGATCACCGCGAGTACGGGGCATTCGACCTTTCGCAACGCCGCCGACGGATCGTACTCCATAAAGAACCTGAGCCAGGGACCGGTCAGTATCTCCGCCCTCTTCTTCACCCCTTCCTCGCTGAATCCGTACTGCTCCCTCTCCTCCGGCGAATATCTCTCGAGGAAGGCGGTGGACACGCTCACGATCGTTTCCCTCGTCTCCTCGTCGCTCCGCTGTTCTGCGAGGATCCTGTATTCCTGTTCGAGCTGCTCGCTTCTCTTACTGACCACGTCGGCGGGAACACCCTGAAGCTCGAGGAGCGCGACGTTCTGCGCGAGCAGTATGTCGGATCCCTTGAGTCCCGGCCCGGCGAGCATCACGATGAACGCGATCTCCTCCGATCCGGCCGCGACCATCGCCGCTATGATCCCGCCCTCGCTGTGGCCGATGAGCCCGGTCAACGAGGCATCAATCTCTTCCCTCGTCTTGAGATACTCGAAGGCCGCGCGGGCGTCGGTGGCGAAATCAGCCGTCGTGGCCGTACTGTGGACTCCTCCCGATTTGCCGAAACCTCTGTCGTCGTACCTCAGCACAGCGATCCCGTTCCTGGTAAGATGGTCCGAGAGGACGAGGAACGGCCTGTGGCCGAGCACCGTTTCGTCCCTGTCCTGCGGGCCCGACCCGGAGATCAGCACCGCCGTGGGGAACGGCCCCTCCCCTTCCGGCATAGTTAACGTCCCTGCCAGCGTGTTGCCGGCCTCCTTGTTCTCGAACTCGACTTCCTCTTCGGGATAGGGCATCGGCCGCTCAGGCTCCTGCGGTCTTTCGAGCGATCTTTCGAGCGACTTGATCTCATCAACCCTTACGAGTCTCAGCGGGAGTTTGAATCCGGCCTGCCTCCACTCCCCATCTACAAAGAGGCTGTCCCGGTCGTATATGCCGTAATAGCCTCCCTGGGCGACGGCGATCTCGATTACGAGACTATCGCCTTCGAAGGTGACCCCGCTCACGGGAATCCCGGTCGCTCCCTGATCGGGGCTGTCCATCGTCGCCGCAAGGGTTCCATCATCGCCCGCCGTTATATGGAATACGATCCGGAGCTCGACCCCGGAGAAGTTGAGGATTCCGGACCAGTCGCCCGCGATCTCGCTGGCCGCTGTCCGGACAGAGACTGTCGCCAGTATTACAGTGGCAATAGCCGCTGCCTTGCGGACGATCTTCAGGGGTGTGAATTTCACTCCAGGTTTCCTTCCTTTCTGTGAACCGCTGTTATTTCGAGTACACTACATACGGCCGCATCATTCAGCTTTTTTTCCATCCTTCCCGACGAATTCGAAGACCTCCTCGACAGAGGTCCTGAAGACCCTCGCGATCCTGAAAGCGAGCGCAAGAGACGGAACGTACTTTCCCCGCTCCAGGGCAACGATGGTCTGTCTCGTACATCCGGCCCTGTCGGCCAGCTCCTGCTGGGTCATCTCGCCGTGCTCGAACCGCTGCCGCCTCACGCTGTTCCTTATATCAGCCTTCGCCATCGTCCACCTTACCCGCCACGAGAAGGAGAGTCAGGATCCCGTGCACTATCATCCCCAGGAAGACCGTTGAATATGCGAAGAACCACATCCATCCCGCGGGCACGCTTCCGTCATCCTGAAAGTAGGCCCACGGCGCGATACTGAGCAGGTAGACGTATGCGAGTATTATCGCGAGCGTGACCCCGCCGGCTCTGCTCTCGAGCATCTCGTCACGCTCGTCCCTGTTGAGGCCACCTCCCCTCTTCTTCCCTGTCACGCCCATCATGACGAAGAATGCCGCCATGATCACGCTCCATATGATTATCTTCCACTTCGTTCTCCGGGTCGATTGTTATACGTCTATAAACACAGATGTTATGCCGCCGCTCACCGCCTGACGTATTCGATCAGCGTGGCTCCGACGAAGGTGTTGTCGTGTATTCCGCCGAACGCCCCGGCACCCGGACCATAGGCGAAGATCGGCACCATCTCCATCGTGTGACGGTCGGACGTGAAGGCCGGCTCTACCATCCTGCTCGAGTGCATGGGACTCTCGTGGAGCGCGAATCCCCCCGTCTCGTGATCGGAAGTCATGATAACCAGCGTCGCGCCATTCTTCTCGGCGAAGTCGAGCGCGGCGCCCACAGCGCCGTCAAAATCCTTCATCTCGTGCAATATCCCGTCGCCGTCATTATCATGGGCAGCCCAGTCGATCTGCGATCCCTCTATCATGAGGAAGAATCCCTCGCTGCCGCCGGCGAGTATCTCGATCGCCTTGGCGGCAAGATCCGCAAGAGAGTAATCCCTCTCCTTCGCCGAAGGGCACTCGCGGGAGGCCAGGAACGCCGCCACGGCCGTCGCTCCTTCGAGCTTCATGAGCTCTTCCACCGACCTTACTACGGTCATCCGCTTCTTCAGCACCTCGATCAGATCGAGATCGTCCGTCCTCCTGCTGCCCGCGATATCATGCGGGACAAAGAACGACCAGCCGCCGCCGACCAGTACGTCCACTCCGCTTTGGGCCATCTGGCGCGCGATCTCGGCCTCCATTCTTCTGGACGTCACGTGCGCTGCGAAGACAGCCGGGGTCGCGTGTGTGATAGAACTCGTCGCCACGAGCCCTGTGGACATCCCCCTTGCCTCCGCGCTCTCCAACACGGTGCGGAGTGTATCCCCTTCGGGCGATAACGAGATCACGCCGTTTTTCGTCTTGTACCCCGTCGCCATAGCGGTTCCCGATGCCGCAGAATCGGTGACCATCCCGCCGAACGGAAATGTCTTTATGAGTCCTCCGACAGGCATCCTCTCGGCGTTCAATCCGCCCGTTGCCAGATGGCTGAACGTGAGATGAGCGACTCCCATCCCGTCGCCTATCAAGAGGATAATGTTCTTCGGCCTGTCTGCGCCGGACGCCGGCAGCGAAGCCATCAGGAACACTATCGCGAGAAGAATGGAAACTTGGAACCGGGCTCTTTTCATCGTCCATCTCATGATGTCATCCTTCTTTGTAGATGGGTTCAGGACGAGTGGTCATGAACGATCCTCCACCCTTCGTCCATCTTCATCCATATCAGGGTGAACTTGCCCTGCTTGACCGTGTCGGGCAACTCGACCTTCCAGTCGCCCAGGACGTAGGCCGATTCGGGCGAGAGCACATTTATCCCGAGGCCGGAGAACTCGAGGATCCCCCTCTGCTCTCCCGAGCAGGTCTCGATATACATCGAGTTCAGCGTCTCCCACCCCTGCAACCTTCGCTTCCGTAATCGGTCCCGCAGCCGGCCGTCAGTGCGGCGATGATCATGCTTGCGGCAATCGCTGTCTTCATCAGATCCACCTCGCTGTCAGTCGATACCAAACGCCGCGGCCGCCCACCGAGCGGATCTCCCCGGCCTGACCATACGCGGCTCTTTACCCGTGATATCTATAACAGTAGACGGGGTACGGCTGCCGGCCCCCCTCCTCGAGACATAGGCGTCGAGCCCGGGGAACGTCCTTTCTATCTCGCCTATCCTGTTTACCGGGGGCTGTCCCGAACGGTTGACGCTCGTGGAGACAAGCGGCTCTCCCGTCTTCCCGATCAGCGCGAGCAGGGAAGGCATCGCGGGTATCCTGACTGCCACCCTTCCTTTCTGCCTCAGCGCCACCGGAATCTTCTTCGATGCGGGAAGGATCGCCGTAACGGGGGCCGGCCATAAAGATCCGAGGATATCCCTCGCCCCGGCCGGCCAGCTCCCGACGATCCTGTCGGCCATTTCGAGCGACGAAGCCAGCAGGATGAAGCCGGCGGACTCCGAACGCCCCTTGAGCCGCCTGATCCTGTCGAGGGAGGACCGGTTCGAATATATACAGTGAAATCCGTAGATCGTATCGGTGGGAAGCACCGCTACGCCGCCCGACCTGAGCCTCGCTGCGACCGCATCGATGTTCCGGCCTTCGAGGTACCCTATTACTGCTTCTTCCATTGGTCCCGCATCTTGTCCAGCTCCTTCGAGAACCTGTCGTCGATGAGCGACAGTATCTCTGCGGCGAGCACCGCGGCATTCTTCGCGCCGGCCTTGCCGACTGCGACGGTCGCGACGGGGATCCCGGGGGGCATCTGAACCATCGAGAGCAGTGCATCCATCCCGTCGGGCAGGCCGGATGGGATGGGTACTCCGATAACGGGCCTTGTCGTAACCGACGCCACGAAACCGGGCAGCGCCGCCGACATTCCCGCGCCGGCTATGAACACCTTCGCGCCCCTGTCCACCGCCTCTTCTATATATGCCTTCGTCGCCTCGGGCATCCTGTGAGCGGAAGATACCCTGAGCTCGCTTCCCACCCCGAGCTTCTCGAGCTGCGCGAGACAGACCTCCATCGTCTCCCTGTCCGATTCGCTCCCCATGATAACGGCGACCTGAAGTTCTCCGCCCATTACTATCTCCTTTCGATTTCCCCGTTTATTTTTCCAGGACCCTCCAGGCAATGTCGCGCCTGGAGAAACAGTTTTCGAATGATATCCTGTCTACACCGGCGTACGCCTTGTCTATCGCCTCCCTGAGCGTAGGCGCTGTCGCGGTGACGCCGAGGACGCGGCCGCCCGAAGTGACGGTCCTGCCGTTCTCGATCGCCGTGCCGGCGTGGAAGACGGCACACCCCGCCTCCTCCGCCTCGGAAATCCCGAAAATCTCGAGTCCCTTCTCGTACTTTCCGGGATACCCTCCCGAAGCAATCACTACGCAGGTGCAGACCTCATCGCTGTTCTCGAAATCGACGCTCTCGAGATTGTTCTCCGTCGCCTCGTAAAGGACCTCGAACAGGTCGGTCTTCAGCAACGGGAGAATCACCTGTGTTTCCGGATCGCCGAACCTGCAGTTGTACTCGAGCACCTTCGGCCCGGCGGGCGTGAGCATGAGACCGAAATACACGACGCCGGCACCCTCGACCTTTTCGGACTGGATGCCGCTCAGCGTGCGCTCGATGATCTCTATCCGTATCTTCTCCTCGAGTACGTGATCGAGGACGGGCACCGGCGCGTAGGCGCCCATGCCGCCCGTGTTCGGGCCCTTGTCGCCGTCGAAAGCTCTCTTGTGGTCCTGCGACGGGACGAACAGCCGGTAGTCCTTTCCATCGAAGACGGCGAGGACCGAGAGCTCCGACCCCTCGAGGAACTCCTCGAAGACTATCCTGCTTCCGGCCGTGCCGAACTTCCTCTCCTGCATCACCGTCTCGACCGCGTCCCGGGCTTCCTCTATCGTCCGGCAGATCAGAACTCCCTTGCCTGCGGCGAGCCCATCCGCCTTGATCACGAACGGGGGCTTTCCCGTATCGATGGCGTTGTGCGCTGCACAGTGATTGTCGAAAACTGCGAAACCGCCCGTCGGAATATTGTATTTTTCCATGAACTGCTTCGCCCAGACCTTGCTCCCCTCGAGGAGCGCACCCTTGCTGTCGAACCCGAAGATCCGAAGGCCCTCCCCACGGAACATGTCGACGATCCCCGAAACAAGGGGAGCCTCGGGGCCGACTACCGTGAGATCGACCTTTTTCTCCCGTGCGAATTCTAGCAGCGCCTTCTTGTCCTCCGCACCGATCGGCACGCACTCGCCCAGGCCGGCGATGCCTGCATTTCCGGGAGCGGCGTATATGGTGTCGACATGAGGGGATCTGGAGAGTTTCCAGACTATCGTGTGTTCCCTGCCTCCTCCGCCGACCACAAGAATCTTCATCCCTGTATTCTCCTTCTCTCATACGGATGCACAGTTACTCATTGAATCCGGCGCGGCGAGGAACGCCGGAGTAAAATACCCATCCGCCCAAAGACTGTCTCCCCACAAAAACTCCTCCAACCGCGCTACGAGTTTCCCGATCAAAACTCGCTCTCTATATTTGTGGATCCATACTATGTGGTATCTCATCTCGTGTTTCGTATGAGCGCCCGTCCAATATGTACTCCTTGTACCCATATGGGCGGATTATACATTTATTTCTCAGGCCTGCAAAGCAGTCCTTCGAATTTATGCCATTCATCCCGTGAATCGACATCGCCGCCTGAGAGTTGAACGTATATCGCCTCGAGATCCTCGAGCGCCTGTTTGACTGACAGCGATGTATCGGAAAGAGGATCGGGAAATGCACGGCCGGCGGTTTCCGGCGCGGGTCCTATGGGGAGAGGGACTTCGATCACCGAGCCTCCGTATGGAAGTACGATCGAATCCATGTTCGCGTGACGCCGGGATCAGGCGCCGTCGGGGACAATATGTGTGCCGACTTTACCCTCGACCGCTTGCCTGAGGGTTGCGGCGTGCGTGATGATTGCCGACTGCCCTCCGGCCTCGACGAAATCTATGGCTGCCCTGATCTTCGGCCCCATGCTGCCGGCGGGGAACTCGTATGCCTCGTAAAGCTTCCGTATCTCGGAGACTTCGATCTTTCCGAGCCCCTTCTGTTCCGGCTTTCCGAAATCGACGTATACCTGTTCGACGTCCGTGAGGATTATCAGCTTCTCCGCGCCGATACCGGATGCAAGCGCTGAAGCGGCCCGGTCCTTGTCGATGACCGCCTCGACGCCCTCGAGCTTTCCGTCCCTGCTGATTACAGGTATCCCGCCGCCGCCGACGGCTATCACCACCACTCCCTGCGAGAGCAGGCTCGAGATGACCCCGGCCTCTACGATCTCCCGCGGTGTAGGGCTCGGTACGACACGCCGGTATCCCTTGCCGCCGGCTTCTTCCTTCATTATCCAGCCCTTCGACCGCTCGAGCTCTTTCGATTCATCGTGGGAATAGTACGGTCCGATCGGCTTGGTCGGCTTCTTGAAAGCGTCGTCTTCCTCCGAGACAACGACTTGCGATACTATCGAAACCACCGGGTTGTCGATTCCCCTGCGGCGCAGTACATTCCCCAGTATCTGCTGGATCATGTATCCGATACCGCCCTGGGAGTCTGCACCGCAGACGTCGAGCGGCATCGGAGGAATCCTGTCCTTGGTCGCCTCGTTCCGCTCGAGTATGTTCCCCACGATCGGGCCGTTCCCGTGTGTGATTATCACTTCTCTGCCCGACTCGATAAGGTCGGCCACGTGCTCCATCGAGCCGACAGTGACTTCTCTCTGCTCCTCTATCGTCCCCGTACCGTCGGACGGGATTATCGCGTTTCCGCCGAGGGCCACCACATCGATTTCACCAGCCAAGAACAACCTCCAGAAGCGATTCCCCCCGGCGGAGGAACACCTCCGCCGGGGGGAATCGCTGTGAATCCATTTGTCAGATGACCTTTTTAATCATTTCAAGGGCTTTCCTGAGGTTCTCCTGCGAGTTGGCGTATGAGAATCTCAGGTACCCTTCCCCGTATTCGCCGAAGCTCGTGCCACTGAGGCCTGCAACGCCGGCCTCCTCGAGCAGGAACTCCTCGATCTCCTTCGACTTCCTCCCCGTTCCCGTAATGTTCGGGAAGACATAGAAGGCGCCCTTGGGCCTGAGGCACTTGAAGCCGGGGATCTCGTTGAGGCCGTCGACTATCAGGTCCCTTCTCGCCCTGAACTCAGCCATCATCTTGAGCGATTCGTCCTGCGGGCCGGTGAGTGCCTCGACGCCGGCGACCTGCGTGAACGACGCCGTGCACGAGTTGCTGTTCGTCTGGAGCTTCGAGATCTGCTCAGCGAGCTCGACCGGCATCGCGGCGTAGCCAAGCCTCCAGCCCGTCATGGCGTACGTCTTCGAGTGTCCTTCGAGGAGGATCACCCTGTCCATCACCTCAGGATAGTCATAGATGCTGACATGCTTGCCATCGTAGACCATCTTGCTGTAGACCTCGTCACTGAGAATCCACACGTCGTGCTTTTCGGCCAGCTCGGCGATCCCCTTCATGTCCTCCGAAGTGAGGACGCCACCCGTCGGATTCTGCGGGGAGTTGATGATTATAAGCTTCGTCTTGTCGTTGACCAGCTCGCGCATCTCGTCGAGATCGAACGAGAACGCATTCTTTTCCCTCAGCGGGATCGGCACCGGCTTCGCTCCAACGAAATTGATGACCGATTCATAGATCGGGAATCCCGGATTGGGATAGATGACCTCGTCGCCCTCGTCGACCAGGGCGAGGATCGAGAAGAAAAGGATCGGCTTGGCGCCGGGAGTGACGACGATGTTCTCGGGTTTCACCTCGATGCCGCGGTCCTTCGTGAGGAACTCGGCGAAGACCTTGCGGATATTGGGCATTCCCGGCGAGGGACCGTAGTGTGTGAATCCGTCGTCGATGGCCTTCTTCGCCGCCTCGCGAATGTTGACGGGGGTATCGAAATCGGGCTCGCCGATCTCGAGATGGACGATATCACGGCCCTTGGCTTCCATCGCCTTGGCGCGGGCAAGGACCTCAAAAGCCGTCTCGGTCCCCAACCTGCTCATCCTTTTAGCAAGCATTATTCCTCCTGTATGGAATGGTTCGATCTCCACGAATACAGCATTATTCCCACATGAATATCGGATATTAGACACCGGGGTTCCGTTTGTCAACAGCAGCAGGCAACAAAAACAACATTTCTCGCCTTTAGATTGTTGTACAGCACTTCGGCCTGCGGTACGGTCGGGAGGGAGAGAAGTTCCTGGGAAACCGTCCTTAAAAGATTCAGGAAGTAATATCGGTCAGTTAGCCGCGTTGAGGTACCGCTGGATCTCCCGCTTCACCTCTCCGCGTATATTACCGCCGCGGCCGGTAAGCCTCTGGAGAGTCATCTTGTCGACATATCTGACGTGAATGAATTTCCTCAGCAAGGTCAGAGGGATCTTCGCCGGATTCATCAGCATGTTCAGCGGGACGTTCTTGTTCGCGTACCCGGTGAACAGTTCCCTGCGGGTGGCGACGAGCGAGAGAACCCTGAGTGAACGGCATCTCACCGAGACCAATTCCACGATGCCCGGCTTCGAGCTCGCCTTGGGATTGTTGAGCAGTTCGACGAGGAAACTATCGTTGTCCATGTAGCAGAGGACGAGACTTTTGTAGCTCAGCTCCTTGTCGAGCGTGGCGAGCGTCCAGTCGACATTGATCGGTAGACCTTCCTCGTCAACGAATGTTCCCCGAGAGATCCTCGCGAGATCTATCCTGAGAACCTCGCCATCGAGCTCGAACCCCGAGGAGTCCCTGAGCGCGTCGAGCCTGGTCCCCTTGGGTACCATCGCCTCGACCATCCCGTCACCCGCGCATGTGATGAAGTGGTAGAGACAGCTCGGCAGATCGACGGCGCCGCTGGCCTTCCGTATCTCGGGATGCATGTTGAGCGACCTGATCAGCGAAGCGCCCGCCTTGAGCTGCGGCCAGGTATGTGTCTGCTTCGCCTGCGCCTCGAACATCTCGGCGAGAAGGGAGCCGGCCTCGCTCTCCTGCAGTGAATCGATCACGTTCTTCCAGATATTCTCCAGTCCGCGCCACATGATAAGCGGATCCGACCGGCTCTCGCCGATCGATTCACTTATCGCCTGCATCCTGAAGCTGTTCTCCTCGCTGAGCGACCCGAGGTAGATCGCTACCGCGGCCCGTCTGTCGGGATCGAGCGATGCGACGATGTCCCTGATCTTCATATCGAGAGCTTCGATCTCGGCCTTCGCCCTCTCGCCTACCGCCTCGTCCCACCTGTCGTCGGCTTCGGCAAGCGCCCTGCGGACCCCCTCGCTCCAGGAACACCAGGGCCTCTCGGCATCGTACTCGATAGTTTCGGGGAGCTTCTTCGACATCGACAACAGCATGACCTTTTTACTGAACCATTTCTCCGCCTCGCTCAACGCAGCGTGCGATTCCTTCTTCTTCGCGATCCTGTTCATCACCCGATTGATATTGCGGAAATCCGCCATCCTGCCGATCATCACCGCAGCCGGCTGAACGGCCAGCATCGAGGCATAGAGCAGTTTTATCCCTGCCGGATCGCCGGATGCGGCCATCGAGACGATCGTCAGGAGATCGAGATGCGGAAATTCCGCTATGACAAGGTGAGACGACAGTCCGGAGGCAGTCTCGTAGATGGTTCCGTTTTCGGCGATCGCGGCAAGCGTCCTGCGCCGCTGCTCCGCGTCGCGGATCTTCTGGAGTTCCTCAAGATGATCGGAGAAGGGCAGTTCGGACGGGATCGAGATGATCCTTCGTCCGGCGGCTTCATAGTCGTAAGATATAGTCTTCAGAGTTTCCATACCGGTCGAAAATATATGCATGAATGGTTCCAGATTGCTCTAAATACGTTAAATAGCCACGACCAGGCGCATGGCCGCCTCGGAACCTCCAGGCCTCCAGAGCAGCCACAGCGAGGCCTTTATTCCGCCCAATCCGGCGTCCAGGCCCAATGTGAGGCGGTTTCCGCTGCCGTATAGGGTCTTCCACGGGAATTTACCGCCTCCTGAGGGCTCGTAGAGGGAAAATCGTGCATTTCCGCGGTACGAACGGTAAACGGCGGCCGATACCGAAAGCCTCGTATGCAGCCGGCGAAGGGCCAGGGATGCCCTCGTAGCGTACAGAATCCCTTCCCCACTATCACTTTCCGGGCGCTTCAACTCCATGACCAGGGACAGGAAGGATGCGGGGCTGCATGAGACAGACAGCGCGAGTCTCTGAGAGACGTCCGTATCGATATCCCCTCCCGGCGGAAAGGGAACGAGCGCTTCCGATTCCCTCGCACGCGACGACCAGGAACACCTCGCCTTCCCCCTTTTCCATCTGATCCCCGCCTCGAAGCGGAGGGCCCTGTCGAGAGCCCTGTCTTCTCCATCGCTGCTTCGCCGCAGCTCTCCCCACGCCGACACATGCGTCCTCCCGGGAAATTTACCCCTCAGCGCGATCGACGCCCCGCTGCGCAACCGGCCGGACGCGGCGGAAAGCCCCGGAAACGATGCAAGAAAACCGTCCGAACCTGCGGGAACCGACCACCCGATGATCCCGCAGTCTATGCGTCTGCCGTCGATCGTCAGGCCCCATGCCGCGGAGACACTCCCTGACGGGGCGGCAGCAGCCTCGAGCACACATGTCCGGCCTCGCGACGTGATCGTGAGGTCGACGCCAGATATCCGGTCTCCCGAGCGCGAGCCTGCGTCGATCACCGTAACACCCGCCCTGATCCCGCCGGCTCCAGCATCGATCCTGAGTCCTGATACATTCCTGCCGTCGCGATAATCAACGCAGTCTTTGCCGTGCCTTGCCGGCCTGCCGGACACCAGCGTCAGTCTTACCGGTCCGGCCGCGGCCCGGATTGCCGCTCCACGAATAAAGGAGCCGTAAAAACCGGTCCATCCCCGTATACCCCTGGGCCGGTAGAGCGGGTGTCTCGAGGAGAAGGGATAGGTGAATCTCCTGCAGCTCGAGATGAGACCGATTCCCAGATCGGGGACGAGATCTCCGAGGTCGATCCTCAGGCGGCGCATCGGCGCGGCAGCGATATGAAACGCTTCGCGTGATGTCTCCCCCGTGACCCGCAATCTCCCCACCCCGCGGATACCTCGAGTCTGAACACGCACGAAGGCATCTCTCGTCTCCCTGTTTTTATGGGCGCTCACATGACGGCCGGCTCCGGTCTCGAGCGCAGGCCCGGATGACGGGATGTCGAGAAACGTCTCGACAAGATAACGGTCCCTGGAAGGATCGACCCCCTCTGACAGGTTCCGGCCCGCGGTCCCGGGACCTCCAGCAGGGGCGCACGAGAGAACGAGGGGGATTGCCGCCGCTATCGCCACCCTCCTCATCGGACAGCTCCGATGGATATGGAATATGTGGCGCCAAGCACAGGATGCAGGCTCCATGAAACGGCAGTTTGAGCGGGCCCCCGGAACATGAGCCCTCCCGAGACCTCGCCGGTCTCGAGATCGTATCCGGCAAGAAACGACATCCGGCCTGCGACGCGGACCATCCCTCCCGCTCGAGCGATATTCTCCCTGCGGCTGCCCCTGCCCAGAGTCAGGACCAGGTAAGATCCCCTGTTCCCCACCCGGGCGGTCGCATGAGCAGATCCCTCGTCCGGCCGCGCACCCGCCTCCATCTCGACAACGACCACAGACGATGCCTCGAACGACACGGAATACCCGGTCGAGAACACCATTTCCCTGCCGTAACCGGTCACCCTCCGGCTGTCCGTCCGCGCGATGACTGTGAGGTGGGAAAAGCCTCCCGGGAGAGCCAGTCCGGCCGATATCTCGAGGCGGTCCCGGGAGTATCCCGATATACCGGTGCGTTCCCAATCAAGACCGGTCGACCAGCGACTGCGCACGACCGAGACGAATGCCGTCGACTCGTAAAGTCCAGGTATGGAGAACGGATTCGCCGCCGATACCACTGCGAGCAGATATCCTCCCGTCCCCCCGTCCGCTGCGGGATGGTCCCTTCGGGGAAGCATGACACCTCCCATCCCTCTTTCCCATGAATCCGCCGCCCTTGCCCGTCCCTGCGCCAGCGCACAGCCGAGCGCCAGGATCAACGCTGTCCGGCCCAGACCGCTACTGTACGTTTTTCCCTTCTGCATAAACCACCTCCGCCGCCGTTGAATTCCACCACGCAGATATACAGGCCGGTAGCGGCCGGCCTTCCTCTCGAATCGCGACCGTCCCAGTCGAAGGAAACCGCCGGGGCTCCGACCGGGCCCGACGCGAGCCTCGCTATCTCCCTCCCTTCCATATCGAAGATGCGTGCTCCATACGAGACCTCACCGTTACGGGCAGCCGCGGAGAACTTCACCACGCCGTTCAGCTCCGGACAGAATGGATCGGGCGAGACGGTCATACCCGCCGTCGGGATGCCGACGGTATGGCAGTAGTTCCGCTCACCGGGAGTACCACCGCCAGGCGCCCCGCAGCGGAGCCATATCCCTGCCATGTCGGCGCTGCAGAGCTCCGGAGACAGCCTCTCTATAGAGCGTCCCTTCTCCTCTCCGATCAGACCTCGATATGAGACGCTCTCGACCGTGGTCCCGTCGTGCAGCCGGACGAATATCTCCTCGGCGATACCGTCCCCGTCTCCGTCATTGAGACGGGGCCACCTGCTCTCGAGCGCCGAGACGATCCCCGCACAGGCGGGGAACATCGCGGTTACGGCGTCAGGGTCCTGCGCAAGGACGACGAAGCATCCAGCCTCGATCTCCACACCGCTTCTGATCGATCCCGAGGCGCCCGACCGGTCGGTAACAGACCATCCGGACAGGTCGACCGTTACCGGAGACCTGTTGAACAGCTCGATCCATTCGCCGCCCTCGACCGGCCTGTACATGATCTCACTGATAACGACCTCTCCCGGAGAGGAACTCACGAAGACCGATCCGCTGTCGTTCGATCGATTCGTGTCGCCGTCCGCCTCTATCCGTATCTCGAGATTCGAGATCCCTGCAGGCAATCCCGGGCAACCGACCTGCACCGCCAGCTCCTCTCCCGCCTTCAGCACGGGATTCAGATGCCTGCTCCCGACTACCGTCCGAGAACCTGTCTGTTCGCTCGATACGGTCAGAACGGCGCTCCCGGAGAATCCGTCCAGGCCCTTATTCTCCAGAAGGATGGGGATATCGGCGCGTTCGGACGGGCAATAAACGTGGAGAGGCCCCGCGAACGAGACTGCCAGATCGCAGTCATGGAAGTTTCTCAGACCGGGAGTCGGTGAAGCGCAGACGAAGTCCGTGCCTGTGTCGCCGGAATCCGTTCCGTCCGGACGACGGGAGAGGGATCTGCCCGGAGAACAGCCCGGACCGTCGCCTCCGTAGCAGACCAGGTCGATCTCTTCACCATCGCGCAGAAGAACAACCGCGTCCGGCCCGTTCTCGATCGAGCCGATCAGGAGGTTGGCCGGCGACACGGCGCAGCTGTCGCCCCCGATCAGGACGAGGCCACCGCTCTCGATGATCGTTCCCGGTTCAGCCCGCCATAGATCGCGCATCCTTCCCGTCCTGCCGTCGATCATCGCGATCGCCCATCCTTCCAGAGATACGCGAATCTCTCCGGGACAATAGAGCTCGACGAATTCGAATCCCGCGTCACTTCCCGGATGGTCGTAATAAACCTCATTTATCACGACAGGCGAAGAGACCGAGCCGGATACGCAGCCCGCGAGACATAGAATCATGAATGTCGGAGGAACGGCCGGAAGAAGGAAGCGCCACGTCTTCATCATCCACCTCCCCAGCTTCCGGTCGGAAGCTTACCCCCGGGCGCACCGAATATCAAGCATTATATGAGGAGAGTCCTACACGAGGCCCAGGATCTTGCGGAGCAGCCATTCAGCCGCGAATACGAGGACGATAGCGGCGAAGAACCAGGCCTTGCCGCGCATCTTACGGACCGACGTCAATACTACGGTATAAGCTTCGAGGTCGATCATGCCGGCAAGCTCCCCTGCATCCTCCAGCCTGACGACCTTACCGCCCGAGTCTGCGGCGATCCTTCCGAGTAACCCGGCGTCACCCGATGTGCGCAGCATTTCAACTGAGAGAGATTCGACGGCGAACGTCGTACTGCCCTCCACCGTGGCCCCGTCAGCCGGTCCCGCCTTTACCCTGACCGTATAGTCTCCCGGGGGAAGGTTCCCGAGAACGGCCCCGTAGACCCCGGGCCTATCCGGATCGGGCACCGGTATAAAGGTTTCGACGGGAACGCCGTCGCTTCCCGCCGCGATGATCTCGCCGCGGATGCCCTCGCCGGCGCGCCCGGTGGAGGGAAAGACGGTGATCCTCGGCGTCTCGCCCGTTCTGTATGCTGACCTGTCGGTCTGGACGTCGAGAGCCGACACCTTGCGTCCCTCGGCCAGGTACTGTATCAACCCTCCGAGGAGACCATCGTACGCATCGGCCCCTTCTTCTCCTGCGAGCCTCCATCTCCAGACCGGCAAGCCCAGAAGGACCGCCGATATCCCCTTCTCTTTCGGCTCGACGACGAGAAACGGTCTCTCCGGCCCGTTGCCCGTCAGGACAAGGGGTACCTGTGCCCCTGCGGTCGGGGACAGCCCCTCGACCACTCCCGACAGGGGAGGGAGCGTCCCTCTTCCGCTGCCGCTCATGTCGGGCAGCCAAGGCGCGTCCACGGCCGGCCCCGGAGTCACAAGGAAATCACCGGCCGCGATACGCGGAGCACCGGCGGCCGTGACCGGCAGCGCCCGCCTGAGCAACGTCAGCGCGCGGGGAAAGAGCACGGGGGATTTCTCCGATGCGATAAAGAGAACCGCTCCGCCAGCGGCGACGTATTCGGTCAGCGTCTCCGCCTCCCTTGCGGATGGAAACGTCCCTCCTCCGCCCGTTATAACGAGGTCATACCTCGAGAGCCCGTCCACGTCTCCGGGAAACTCCCACCTTCCCCCGCCGGGCATCCTGTATCCCCCTCCCGGAGCGGGAACCGCAGCATCCAGGTGCAGCCTTTTCGAACCTTCGCACAACCTGCGAATGAATGTCATGTTCCAGTCCGGGCTGCCGTCGAAGAACAGGATCTCGACGCGGTCCTTGAGGGCGTTTATCCTGAACATCTCCCTGTTGTTCCCTTCCGTCACCTCGCCGTCCAGGGGCGCCACACGGACCTCCATGGAGCGGGTGCCTTCTTCGGAAGGAACATATCTCAGATCTGCCTCGACGAGGCCGCTGCCTCTGAGGATGCCTGTCCTGAACCTGTCGAGGACCCTTCCACCATCAGCCAGCTCGACGACCGCCGCCCACTCATCGACCGAGGAGTACCTGATGACTGCCCTGACGCTCTCCCTTGTCCCCGTATAAACGGTCCTCTCGTACTCCACCCTGTCGACCGACAGGTCCGCTCCCTCGACAGTGTCTCCGACCGCAACCGTGAAGACCGGCACTCGGCCGGGAACGTACCTTCCCGACATCCCCCTCGTAATGCGGCCGTCGGAGACGAGCACGACCGCGGCGAGTTTATCGCCAGCGTATCTTCTCTCAGCCCCTTCGATCGCCCCGTAGATATCCGTTCCCTCTCCGTCCGCCGGAGGGATGCTGTCCAGAGATACCGCCGCGCCGCAGAGCCCGGCGGCGAAGGGCAGGATTTCGACCCTCGCCTCGCCGAGGGATCCGGCTATCATGCCTGCCGCCCGAACGGCAGCATCTATCCTCGGGTCAGCCCCGCCGTCTTTGATGCTCATGCTTCCGGAGACGTCGACGAGGACGGATACTACCGGCGATCTCGACGACTCGCTCCTTGCCACGATTGAAGGATCCAGCGCGAAGACGGCAAGCAAAAGAAAACCGGCGATCCTCAGGGCGGCAAGGGCTGCCCGCCTGGAGAGGGACAGGGGCGGCAGGGTCCGCCTGTACGCCCAGCACGCATACAGCGCGAGCAATATGCCGGCCCCGATCCTCCACGGATCGGGATCGATGACGATCGTCCAGCTTGATGACTCCAAAATTCCTCCATGACCAGTAACAGGGTGAGTTTAACCGAGCATGGCCTTTATCGGATAATAAAAAAAAGCCTCCGCCCTCTGGCGGAGGCCCTTCATTTTCCTGTCGGTGTGCCCGAGATCAGGCTTTGATCTCGCTTTCCTTGTTTCCGTTCCCGCCGGGCGAGACCTCGCCGAAGCTGCCGACGGCCTCCTCCACAGTGTCGAAGCTCTCGAGAATCGTCTGGAATTCGAGAAGTTCGAAGACCTCGTAGACGTCGCCGATCATGGCGGCAAGCTTAAGGTCCCCGCCGTTTTCCCTGATCTCCTTTATCTCGCTTATGAATATACCCCAGCCGGCCGAGCTGATGTAGTTGACGTTGCCGAGATCGATGACGATGTCGTACCGTCCCCCGCCCAACAAGCGCTTGAGGCTCTCCTCGAGCTCGGTCGAGGTCGTGGTATCGACATATCCCTTGACTGATATGACCGATATATCAGGATTCTCGTCGGGTTTCGAAAAGGTAATATTGATGTCGTTCATCGGTTTCGCTCCCTTTTGCATCCGGGCTCAGGCAAATTCGTTTCTTTTTTCCGCCTCGAACGCTGCCAGAGCATCCCCCCGGGAATCATACGGCGTAAGCAGGGTGTTGAACTCGAGCAGGTCGAATACCTCCCGTACATCGGGACGCATCGAGGCGAGCTTGATATCACCGTTGCTCTGTCTGACGCCCTTGATCTCACCGACGAATATCCCCCAACCGGCGGAACTTATGTAATCCACGAGATCGAGGTCCACGACGATCTTGACGTTACCGTCAGATATCAGATCGTTGAGCCGCCCTTCCATCAGCTGGGCCGTGCCGGAATCGACCAGCCCCTGGAGCTTCAGGACTACGACGTCCTCGACTTTTTCTTCATTAATAAGCAACTTGTCCATACGTTGTCTGTCCTGTTCTGGTTTCCTCGGGTCTTTTAATGCAACTTTCAGTCCAATAATGCCTTCAAAAGGATAAAAATCCCCTGTCGATCGTTCTCCGTAAGCCTCAGGTTTTTCCTCGCTTTTTCGTAATCCTGATTTATCTCGAGGGCCTTTTCGAACGCCTCGCTCGCCTTGTCCATGAATATCTTGCATTTTGCAGTATAAAGGATACCAAGCGAGTTCCAGGCGTCTGCGAAGGTGGGATTCCTGTCCAGAATCTCACCTACCTTCTCGAGGTATTTTTCTATATCCCCCTCCTCGATCTCGTCTCCGCTCTGGATGAGCATCAGGTAGAGCTCAAGGATGATGTCGTCGACCAGGCTGCGGGCGCTGACCGATCCGATCCCGTCGAGTAGTTTCAGAGCCTCCTCGTACTCCTCCCTCTTGAAATGGGCCTTTACATCGTCGAGGATCCCGTCCCTCAGGTTGGGATTGAGCTGCCCGGCCTTTTTGAGGTTTGATGAGAACTTTTCCTCGAGCCCTCTGGAAAGCTCGTAGTCCTGCTTGATGATCGTGTTGGTCAGGTAGGTCCGGATCAGGTTGAGATACGGCTCACCGTAATATATGTTCAGTCCGATCGCCTTCTTGAAGCTCTCGACCGCCATCCCGCACATATTCTGCCTGAGGAATATCTTCCCTATCAGGTTATGCAGGTCGGGATAGTCAGGACTGAGCTCGAGCCCTTTGCGGATAGCGTCGAGCGCCATGTCGAACTCGTCCATCCTGTAAAGCGACTCTCCGATTACCATCCAGGCCCTCGAATCGTTCGCTCCCTTTTCCACCGCCATCTCGGCCTCGGCGATCGCCTCGCGGAAAAGGTTCTTTCTCAGAAGGGTATCGGCCAGCTTGAGATGCGGATTGGGATCGTCTGACCTGCCGATGTTGTCCCTCGCATCGAGGATGAACCGGAAGCTCCGCTTGTTCCGCTGATGGATCTCCTTCGTGAGTTCCCTGATCTCCTCGGGCTCCGTATCCCCACCGGCCTTTCTGACCACCGTGTCGAAGACCGCCCCGTCCCTGAAAAACGAGCTCTGTATCTGCTCGTTCTCGGAGTTGTAGCTAGTCTGCAGGAAATAGCTCGCCCCGTCGTGACGTATCTCTTCTCTCAACTCGAAACTTTCCAAAAGGAACTCCTCCCACAATATGGAATACTACCATATCTCCCCCGCGGAATACAATAAAACAGGTCTTCCGGCGGGCGCTTCAGACCTCTCTCTCGAGAGCGAGCACCTCTTCGGTCAGCTTGTAGTAGTCGTACGCTCCCCTCGACAGGGGGGCGTGCTCGTATATCGTCTTGTTGGAGCCCGGAGCTTCCCTTATCGCCGTATTTATCCTGATCACCGTGCTGAACATCCTCTCGCCGAAATGCTCCCTCAGATCGTCCAGCACCATCCTGGATATTCTGGTGCGGGAATCGAAGAACGTCGGCAGTATCCTGTATTCGATCGAGCTCTTTTGCGTGATCCATCCGATCTCCTCGATGATCTCCATAGTCTGGCGCGCCCCCACCTCGGAGAGATAGTCCATGCCCACCGGGACTATCACCTCGTCGCAGTAGGCGAGCGCATTGATGTTTATCAGGTTCATCGACGGGGGGCAGTCGCAGATGACATAGTCGCACCCTTTAAGGTGCTTCAGGGCATCCCGGAGCCTTCCTTCCCGTCTCTCCTGCCTGCCGAGCTGTAGCTCGACCTCTACGAGCCTCCGCCCGCCGGAATCTATGATGAAGAAGTTTTCCCTTACCTGGATAATGTCAACGTCGCCGGTCATCAGCAGCCCGTCGAGCCCCTTTTCTCCCTTGACGCCGAAAGTGACGGCGACATTTCGCTGTGGATCGCAGTCGACGAGAAGGACCTTCCGCCCGCTAAGGGTAAGGCCGTGCGCGAGGCTGACCGCCGTCGTTGTCTTGCCCGTACCCCCCTTCATCGTCATTATCGCGAAACTCTTCATTCCTTCTTCTTCCTCCCGTCCCTCCTGCTGTTTCGCTTTAACAGTTTCTTTCCGTATTCTCCCCATCCCAGCTTGCGGATCCTGCCGTCCTTCCCTTCAGACTTGCCGGTCGTCTCCGATAGATCGAGTTTGACGTCGAGGGTCTCGACGTGTTCTCTCGCCGCGGGCTTGATCTGTTCGACACCGGCTTTCTCGAGCTCTGGCGGCGCAGACTCCTCCTTCACGGCATCTTCGACGACGGGTTCGCGTTCCTTTTTCTGGACCGGTTCTTCTACCGGCGATTCCGCGACCGGCGCGGCGAGCTCGGACAGAGCCGCCCCGCTGTTCATGAAGTGCGGTATCAGCGTCTCGAATCCCAGGTCCCTGAATATCTTGAATATCGGCTGGTTCATCCCTGACAGCGCCATCCTCCCGCCGGCGGCCCCGATCTTCTGCATGTACTTGACAATGACGCCCCAGCCGCTGCTGCTTATATAGATGACGCCGGAGAGATCGATCACGAGAAACTTCGGCCCGTCCTCGATGGCCAGCTCGAGCCTGTCCTCGAATACGGCGGATGTAGCCGCGTCTATCGCACCGGAGATATCGAGTACCATGGATCTACCGTCCGGTGACCGCCTGGCCGCCACCTCGAATTTCAGTTTCCTCAGGTCGGTGCCCGGCGGCCCGTTATCCGTCGGAGGCTTTTCGCACGGAACTTCCGCATAAGGATCATCATCGGAAACTGTCACAAGCGAGGGGATCACCGCGGTCGAGCCGGCAAGCGCAGGCGCGTGTTCGAAATCCTCTATCGCCTCGGAAAGGATGCTGAACGAACGCATGATCACGTCGAATCCAAGCATGTTGAAGATGCTGTCGACCTCGGGATCCATCCCGAATATTTTAATGTCGCCCTCGGAACGCCTGACCTCGTCGATCTTCGACGCGAAGACGCCCCATCCCGCGCTGCTGACATACTCGACCATGGACATGTCCACGACGAACTTCGTCACGGCCTTCGTAACGAGATTCTCGATTACCTCGCGGAGTTTCATGCAACTGACCGTATCTATGACCCCGTTGAGGCTGAGAATAGTGATCTCGCCCGACTCGCCTACGGTACCCGCCTCGATCCTTAGCGGGGACCACGGAACGGCTCCTTCCTGTTCCTCTCTCACCGCTTTCTCTTCCGAGACGGCGCTGATCCTCTGCTCGAGGCGTTTCCCTTCCGTTGCGGCGCCCGATACGAGCTCGAGCCTTTCCTGCCTGACCTCGAACGGAAGAGTGATGAAGTCGACCGCCTCGTCGACGTTGCGGAAATTCATGATGATGTCCTGGAAACCAAGCAGCTCGTAGATATCGAATACCTCGGGGGACATGCCTGCAAGCACTACGTCTCCCTCTTTCTCCCTGAGCATCTTCACACGTCCGGTGAATATGCCCCATCCGCCACTGCTGATGTACGGCACGCCTGCCAGGTCAATGACTATCTTCGAGAATCCGTATTCGTGGACGCTCTCGAGGAAGATCTCGAGCTCTCCGGCCGAGCTCGAATCGAGGTGGCCGGCGACCCTGATGACGATGATCCCTCTCTCCTCATCCTGCGTCAGCACCTCCACAAGGCCGCCTTCGCCTGTGCCATTGCCGAGAACGGAAGCAAGCAGCCTCTCGACATCGTCCTCCGCCTCGCTGTCTTCATACCTTGAAACGGTCATGGGCTGATACTCGGACAGATCCGTATCAGAGGTGGCTGCCTCCCCGGCGAACTCATCCGCGGCAGGCAATTCCTCTGCCGATACTTCGTCCAGATTTCCGGCACCGACAGCCGGTGCGGCCGGCGATGTTTCATCTCCGGAAAGCATCGCCTGGAACTGCTCCTCCGAGATGAACCTGTTCCGCCTTAGATATTCGAGCCTCTTCTCGTACGTATTGAGACGCATCCTCTTCAGCTCGTCGTATATAAGCGAGGGTGTCAGGGTATCGCTCTCGTCCTTGCCGTCGTTGAAGGCGGTCGCTATCCTCTTCGCGCCGAACTTCGGAAGCCGCCTGATTATCTCGAGGAGCTTTTTCCTCTGCTCGAGGTTGACGCGCTTTATCTCGTGCTCCTCGCGCAGGGTCTTGTTTTTCAGCCCGCGCTCTCCCATCTCGGCCATCCGCTTCTTGTACCTATAATAGGTCGACGGCGACACCTTCATGCTCGAACACGCCTCGGCCACATTGAGGCCCTCTACCTCCACAAGATCGAGCAGCTTCTTGCGAATGCCGAAAAGCACGTCGTCGGCCATCATCTTTTCCTTCATCGCCACGACGGTGATGTCGTCGTTCTGCGGAAACCCGCTGGTGAAAACCTTGATATCTTCGTTGAGGGCATCCACGAACTCATCGGGTGACTTCCTGCCATATTTCTTTATCAGGGCAAGGAGGCGGTCCTCGCCATACTGTTCGCGCGTTGCGTTCATCGCCTCGGTAACGCCGTCGGTGTAGATGACGAGCATGTCGTCCTTCTTCAGCTTGATCTTCTCTACATCGATCGAGCGCCTGAAGAGGCTCTCGTCGGGGAGGCTGATGCCCACGGGGAATCCGCGCGGGTTGAGAAAAAACGTCTCGTCCGTCTCGGCCCTGAAGAGGACCATCGGGTTGTGGCCTGCACTGGCGTAGCTGATTACCCTGTTCTTCGAATCGAGGATCAGATAGAAGATCGTGACGAACATCCCCTTCTTCATGTCCTCGGTGACGAAATCGTTCATCCGCGACATCACATCTGCGGCCGAGTGGCTTCCCCTCGCCTCCATACGCAGGGCGGTACGGATCATCGTCATGACAAGAGATCCGGGAACGCCCTTTCCGGAAACGTCGGCCACGACGACGCCGAGGGTATCCTCGTCGACACTTACGAAATCGTAATAGTCTCCGCCGACTTCCTTCGCGGCGCGATAGAGGCTCGCAATGTCATACCCGCTGACCGCGGGGACTTTGCCGGGAAGCAGGGAGTGCTGGATCTCCTGGGCGACCTGCATCTCCTTCTGCATTCTTTCCTGTTCTACTACACTCTTCTGGGCTTCACGGAACTTGAATGTTATCTCGTTGAACGCCCTGGCGATCTCGCCTATTTCTTCAGGACCGTCGATCTCCAATTCGTCGCTGAAATCACCTTCGCCTATAGCCCTCACGCCGTCAGTCAGGGCCTGGATCGGTTTCACCAGGACGGAGACGAGCAGATATATGAGGGAGAGTCCTACAACGATCAACACTACGAGGATAAGGGTAGTCTTTGTCCTGGGATCGTCGATGCCGTTCATTATCACGTTTTCGGAGACACCGACGACAACGCGTCCGAGCGAAGCCGCATTTTCGGCGTCATCCCGCGTGATATATATCGGGAAGTGCAGCTCCCTTATCCTGTCGCCTTTCGGTCCCTCCACGGTGATCCACGTCCCCTCGGCATCGAGCGTCTCCGCACCCCCGGGTATTTGATAACCATTCATGAACTCCTCGATGTCGCTCGAGGAAACTATCGTCCCGTCGTTGTTAACGATCCTCGTATAGATGACCGCGGGGTGCTTCACGACGCGTTCCATCACAAAATCGGTAAGCTCCCTGTACTCTGGATCGTACAGGTCGTCCCTGATCATCGCCGGTTCGCTCTTAGCCTCCACCGTGCGGGCAAAGCTGTTCATAGACAACCATGCCTCACGGGTCCTCGCGGCAACATCCTTAGACTGGTTGATGAACTGGATGGCCCAGAGGAAGAAGACCAGACCAAGGAGCCCGAGGGTCGCTCTGAAGGCGAACTTGAATCTGAGGGTCGATGTCCATTTCGGTTTGATCGAGAAAAAGAGCGGCTCGGCGCCCCCGGAGCCGGCCACCTTGACCATGTAGAGCCGGTTGCCGCTCTCGGACGTCTGGTAATCCAGGTCGTCCATCAGCCTGTTCATCAGGTAGACCCCGAGCCCGCCCTTTTTACCGATCTCGACGTATTTCTGCAGGTCGGGGGCCTTCACCCCGGACCAGTCAAAGGGTTTACCCCTGTCGAAGATGTTGATCTCGACCTTGCCTGGCTCCGCCTGCACGTCGATGCGTATCGTCCCGACCTTGTCGCGGTAGGCATGCTTGATGATGTTGGTACAGGCCTCGTCCATCGCGAGCTTCGTGTTATTCGTCTCGCGCTTGGAGAAACCGGCCTTGAGGCATACGTCTGCGATGAAATCCCTGACCTCGCTGAGATTGTTCTCGTCGGCCGGGATCTCCAGGTGAAATGTTTCTCTGTCCCTCAGGAGTTCTCTCTTCACCTATCCACCTTCGGGAGACTCGAGTTTCCTGAGCCGCTGCTTCGCCTCTTCGATGTTCTTTCTTACGCTCTCGTTGTCAGGATCGATCTCAAGGATCTTCCACCAGACATCTATCGCCTTCACATATTCCTTCTGCGTGAAGTGTTTCATGCCCTCTATATAGAAAGTCCTTATCTGTTCCTTCTCGTCGTCGCTGAGAGGCTTCATCCTTCGCTTCGCCCTGTTGATCAGGTCCTTCGCCTCCTCGTGGGCCGGGTCGAGCCGGAAAACCTGGCGAGCGAGGGAGATCGCGTTCTCATACTTTCCCTCGCCGAACGCCGTCACTGCCTTCTCGAAGAGGTCGATCATCTCGAGCCTGCGGCTGGCCTCCCTGTAACCCCTGCTCATGCTGTCCATGCGGCACTTGATCCGTTCAATGGCCGCCAGAGCCTTTGCGTTCTCGGGATCGATCATCCTGACAACGTTCCACTCACCGAGCGCTTCGGGTAGCCTGCCGGCTCTTTCATGTTCCGCCGCCGCAGTGAGGTGGGACTGGAGCCGCTCTTTCAGCTTCTCCTCGGTCCTGCGCAGATAATCGAGCGCCTGCTCGTTCTCCGGATCGATCTCCAGAACGTTGCGCCATTCGGCCCTGGCGAGAATATACTCGTTATCGCTGTAGTGCCTCAATCCGAGGCTGAAATGCTGGTTGATAAGGAGCGCCTTCCCGGCGTTCCTCGTCCGCTCCTCAAGAGCGGCGAGGATTGCTGCGCCGATCTCGTCGCGGAGGATCGCAGCCCGTTCGCTGCCCGGATCGTATTCGAGGGCGATCTTTACCTCGTCTAGGGCGCTCTCCAGCTCACCCGCTCCCTTCAGACTGTCGGCAGCGTCGATGTGCGAGGCAACTCGAACGGCGAAGAGTTCGGCGAGCCTTCTCTCCTCCTCGGCCCTGCGTATCTTATCCCTCTCTGCGATCTTCCGCTCGAGCGGTTCCCCGAGCCTGACGGTGATCGTGATCGGATGAGAGCTCCCTGCCTCTTCCCTGCTGAAGTATCCGTAGTCGAAGGAGTATCCGTGCCACGCGAATCCGATGCCGGCGGTGAACGATTCGGAATCGTATCCCATCCTGATGCTGATCATGTCACGGATCGTGTACTCCGCGCCGAACCTCAGGTCGCTGTCCGCCTTCTCCGGCATGTCCATCTGGACCGACAGGGTCAGTCTCGAGCTCTCCCCGAGCGCCCTTCTGTACCCGAGACCGAACATCATTGTTCTGTATACCTCGTCACTGGCCGAGACGAGCTTCGTCTTCGCCCCCACTATATCCTGGAGGTTCATACCGAAAGAGAGCCCGTCTATATATTTGATGCGGTACAGCAATCCGAGGTCGAGGCCGGTGCCCGTATCGGCGTAATCCCCGATCCTCTGGTGAAGGACCTTTATCGAGGTCCCCACGGACCATGTGCCGGCGAAGCGCCACGGCACGTCGAACGCGTACGAGACGATCCCCAGGCTTTCTCTGTACGAGAGTTCCCCGGTCGGCCTGCTGAACTCATCGAAGCCCCTGATACCACCCATTCCCGTCGTGAGCATTCCGGCTCCGAACGATCCTGCCCCGAGGGTCGGCCAGACGAGCCCGAGATAGTCGTAGCTAGCATCGGTGAATCCGGGGAAGAGCGAGATGTGGTTCGCCATCAGCGTGGGAGCCCCATTGATCTTCATCGCCGCTGGATTGTAGAAAACGGCCGAGGCGTCATCGGCCACAGCGGTGAAGGCCCCGCCCATGGCGATGGCCCGGGACCCGACGCCGAGAGTAAAAACCGACCTCGTTCCCCCACCCCCGTCCTGCGCGGCGGCGCCGAGCGGACAGAGTCCGAGAGCGATGATCAGCGTTATTTCAAATACTCTCTTCATCCGTTCCCACCTACTTGGCCACCGCGATCTTGAACATCGCTGATTTCCCGCCGGCCGTTATCTTGCAGATGTATACTCCGTTCCTCACTACCTCGCCCCTGCCGTTGCGACCGCCCCAGTCCACCTCCCACCACGTGCCTTCCGGCTCTCCTGAGCCGCCGGGGCCGCCGGCCGGGATATCCTTCGTCCAGACGAGCGCTCCCATATAATCGTATATCTTTATGCTCACGCTAGAATCTTCCGTGAGGAAATAGGCTATCTTCGTGACTTCGCTCCCCGCCCTGAACGGGTTGGGATAGTTGTGTACATACTCCTCGAAACTCGCGCTCATGATCGACAGCGGTGTGTTGTAGAAGAATCCGGCGATGTCCTCGCCGTTGGCGTTGCGGACGACCGCTATCGGGCTGCCGTCGCTGCCGATGGAGAAGACAACGTCCCTGCTCTCGGCCAGGTTGATCCTGAGCTCACCGTCGGGAGCGGCCTGCGATACGTCTATCGAGACGAGGGCCGTGTCGGAAGCGCCGGCAAGGAGGGTGAATCTGTGTCTGACGATAACCTGCACCGGGTTCTGCGTGCCTACCGGCTCCATCCAGCTATCCGTTCCGGCGCTGACCGTGACTGCAGAAACGTATCTCGAGGGATCGCTCCTGAGGTTTCCGCGGCTGTCCTCCACGCTTACGTACATCGTGTCGAGGCCCGCCGTGTATTCGGAGTTGTTCCTTAAGACGATCCTCATGACCGGTACGTCGGCAGCACCTCTCGGGACGACTACAGGCGGGATCGTTTCGAGATGCGAGATGTTCTGCATCGTTATCGTACCCGCCTTGGTCGTGACGCCGATCGGGACCTCGCTCGTCAAGTACTCGACAGCCTCGTTCGTGTTCTCGTCGGTGGCGGCGGGTGATGCGAATCTCACCCAGATGTAGCTCACCTGATCGTCGGGAAGCGAGGCCCTGAGGTCCCAGGTGACTGGCTGTCCCGGGTAGAACGGCTTGCGAAGCGTCTCGCCGGACCCATCCAGCGTATAGGACCCGCTGGCAGGTAAAACTATCTCCAGACGCGCGTCGCTCGTGTCGATACCGGCTGTGCCAGAATTGATTACATTTGCCTGTATGGTGAACGGCAGGTTGACCGAAAGGTTTCCGCCGATCGCCTCGGGAGGCCTCGAGATCGCCGCCTGCAGGTCGAGGTCGGCCCTGTCCACAACATCCACATCCATCGCGGTCGTACATCCGGAGAATGAGACCCCCGAGTTGACGTCCGTTCCTGCGGTAGATACCTGTATGGCGGCGGCGGTAATGTTCACGTCCGGAGCGGTGACTGTCCAGACGACCGTCTTCTCCGTTCCGTCGCCGGCTCCGAGCTGCCTCGTTTCCCCGCCGGTCGTCGTGAAATCCGCCGGCAGCGATATCGTCGCCGTATTGGACTGCGAGTTCGCCGAAGGAACGGCCGTGAGGCTGACGACGAAATCCTGGTACGTCGAGAACACACGGTCGCCCGCTCCCTCCGGAGAGGATACGACTAACGCGCAGCCGGCGATGACGGCGGCTTCTTCGGTCACGATCGAGACCGTATCGGCGTCCTTCTGCACGAATGCGGCCGAACCGATATTGATGTCTGACGGAGTCCTCGTTATCGACACTGTCACCGGCTGCGGCGAGGCCAAAGGCACGGCCGGCGCCAGGAGCGTCCATACGATCTCCTCCCCCGCCGCGAACGACATCGTGAGTGAATCGGTGTCGGGATATATCCTCGTGAATCCGGCGGGCAGTGACAGGGTGATCTGCCCGAAGGCGTCGATGTCCGCCTCGCCCGTATTGTCTACGTTGGCGGCAAACTCGAACTGCTGCCCCGTCGAGACGGTATCATCGAGAGCCCCGACTGGCGACAGCACGTAGGTCGACGTTACGAGAGCGGCGGGCACCTGTACCTGGACGTTCTCTACCGACTCGACAGCCTGTATCGGCAATACGGGCTCGCCCGTATTGACCGAATATGCCTCTTCGATCGCGGCGGTGAGTATCTCGACTCCCGCGGCGGCGGAAGACACCTGGTACACGAAATATCCCACGGTGCCGCTCGGCAGATCAGGTGACGATGCGATCTCCGTTATCGAAGCAGGACCGTTGGATGTGAGCGAAACGTCGACGTCCCTCAGATCGTCACCGCCAGTGTTCTCTACGGTGACGGTGACATGGAATGGCTGGTTCTCGTTCACGATCGATGTGTTGGGCAGCAGCGTGTTGTTCGGCGCATTGCTCGTCACCAACGTGATCCTCAGGCCGGATGGCTCTTTTACGTATATCGACGAGCTTCCGCCCGACGTCGACGCGGCTGCCCCCGGATTGTTGTCGTCGATCCACGAGACGGACGCGTCTATGTTCACCATTCCGGTATCGGTCCCGGTCGTCGAAACGGTATAGATCAGCGCGTCGGCCGCTTCCCCGTCGAGCATCCATCCCGCATCGCCCGACGCAAATGCGGAGGGAGGCACGATGAGATAACCGCCGAGAGGCGATCCACTCGAAAGGAATTCGATGTCAGCCGGATCGGGAACGTCGATCGTTGCAGGTGCACCGCCGTTGTTCACCAGATCCACGCGCACAGTCCAGTCGGAGGTCTGGCCGGCGTTGACTTCCGACTGCGAGGTAAGAACGGCCGTTACCGCAAGGTCGGCCGGATCCTGTATAGTCATCGTCTCGGTCGTGTCGGCTCCCGGGGATACGGTAACGAGATCCGGCTGTCCCGAGTTGATATCGACCACCGAGATTATCGAGGCAGTGAATTCCTCGTTCCCGGCCGCGTCGGCTGCCGTGACCCTGAACGTATCCACCACCGTCTCTCCCCCGGCCAGCGTGCCGGCGATGAGAGGAGTGTTCAGGATACTCGACGACCCGTCGCCGGCAAGACCGGCGGTAACGAACTCCGCCGCAGCCTCACCGCTGTTGGTAATCTCGACGGCCAGCGGGAAATCCTGGTTCCTGTTCACGAAGGGCTGTCTCGGGGCGTTGCCTGTGAGCGAGACTATGCTGATGTCGGCCGGCGCCTGTACCCTGACTCCGCCGTACCCGCTGCCCTCGACGCCGGTGTTGTATTCGAGGTATTTGCCGCGGTTGTCCTCGATAAAGCCGGTGATCGCGTCTATCCTGAGATCGTATCCGGCCGGGATGACGGGCGTAGGCGTGATCTCGAATTCGAGGTGTCCTGCCTCGCCTGCTGCCAGAGCGGTCCCGCCCTCGGTGAACGCCGCGGGAGGCGAGGGCACTGTCAGCACATAATCTGCATAGACGAGCATGCTTCCCGGCTGAAGTGTCATCGCCGCCTCTCCATCGTTCCTGACGAGCAGGGTTACTCTCCACGGCGAGGACTGGCCCGAGGTCACCGAATCCTGGCTCGCGACGGCCTCGAGCACGACCGGTAGCGACGGATCCTGTACGGCCATGTAGCTTCCGCCGCCGGTATACGTGTCGTCGGTGAGGATCTCGCTGCTGTTGATGTCTACGGCCGTGACCGCGCCGTTCACAAGCGCCGTTCCCGTGGTCGCGCCGGTGCCGGTGACGTTGAATACGAGCGTGTCTATCTGGTTGCCGGCGAGCACGAGCCCGCCCGCGCCCTCGAGCCCGGTCGGCGGTTCTACTGTGTATTCGAATGTCCTGTCCCCCACCCCGGCGATCGAGAGAGATACGCCTGTCGAGTCCGGATCGAGTGTAAACCTGACGGAAGCCTCGCCGGTGTTGTGGAGGACCATCCGGACATCCCACGGGGGTTGCAGCGAGGAGGTGACACTCTGTGGTATCTCTATCGCGATGATGCTGAGCTGCGGTGCCTCCTCTATGGTGAGAATGTCGGGAGCCGATGTGATGTCGGCCGAGAACGGGTTCCCGTTCTCGGTACCTTCGAGATGAATACCTACCGTGTATCCAGTCCTCTCGAGGTCCTCGGAGACGGCGGCGCTGTTGAAGATCAGAGTCGTTGCAAGTCCGCCCTCGAGCGTCACGCCGGATACAGCCGAGAGGTTGGTCCTGAACGTGTCGCCGTCCGCGTCACCAAACCACGCCTGTGTTCTTTCCCTGTCCAGGATCAGCGTCGAATGATCGGAGTCGGCGCTGAATATGCCGAACTGGATATCTATATCGGTACCGCTGCTCGCCACGGTCGGCGTCAGGCTGGCAGCAGCGTATGCGGGAACAGGATGCTCCTCGAAGACCACCGAGTTTACCCCGACGGGGCCGGTGATCGAGTGGTGCACCCTCGTTCCGCTGTTGTCCTCGGTACCGACGACACTGCCCGAGAGAGCTGTGACTCCGACAGGCACTGTCCCGGTCATGCTGACGACGAACCTCAGCGTTCCGCTTCCGCCGGCAGGCAGCGCTACGCCTCCCTCGAAAAGCTCAACCGGACGCGTGAAGACGAAGCCGGTTCCGCCCTCGACGGAGACAGCAGTCGAATCGACATTGCCGAGGTCGAGCGTAATGTCCGATCCTCCGCCGTTCGTCACGGTCATATCGATAGACCACTCGTTTGCCTGGCCGATCGTCACGGGGTCCTGAAGCGACGTTACCGAGACAACCTGCAGCTGGGCGACATCCTGGATCTTGACTACCGCCTCGTCCGCCGTCGCGGCGTTTACGGTACCGAGAACCCTCGTCGAGTTGATCTCCATTCCTTCGGTGAACATGTTCACATGGCAGTCGCCGGCGACAGTGCCGGTGACATCGACGGTGAACCTGAGCGTATCTGACGATTCGCCCTCGAGGGTGATTCCGCCGCCGGCCAGCTCAGTGGGACGTATCACGGTGAAATCTCCCGAGGTTGAGAAGGTCAGGTATGTGGCGGCCGAACCCAGATCGATTTCCAGGTCCGATTCTCCGTCGTTGCTCACGATGACGTCGACATTCCAGTCCCTCGTCTGTCCCGTGGTCGCCTCCGTCACGGAAGCGATGACACGTTCGACCACAAGGTCAGCGGGTGTCTGAACGGTAAAGCTTCCCTTGCCGCCGTATTCTGTCGTAGCCTCGAGCTCATTCAAGCTGTTGAGGTCGGTCCCCCATAAGGTCGACTCGACGGTGACGGTCCCTGTGGTCATCAGTCCGGCCTCGTCCACAAACATCATCCTGACGAGGGTGTCCGTACCGCCGGGCACCTGGATCCCCGCAACAATCGGCGCTTCGGTCAACACGTACTCGCCGGTGACCTCGATACCGCCTATGTAGAATCTCACGTCGAGGCTGTCGAGCCTGACCTCTGCTCCTCCGTTGTTGGCAACCCTGATCTCTGCAAGCCTGACTCCGGTCTGGTCGGCCGTGAAGAGGTCAGACGGAACGATCGCGGTGCTGTTAATCGCGAGCTGGGAAGCATCCTGCACCGACACGACGTCGGTAACTGAAGGCTGCGCGATAAACGGCAAGCCGTTCTCCGTGCCGGCCAGGTCCAGGACGGGCGAGTAATTGCCGGAGAGGAATCCGGGCGGGATCGTGACCGCATCGAACCATACCGTATTGTCACCCGGCGCGAGCAGTATGTTGCAGGCGCCGTCGAGATAAGCAGTATATGTGATAGTTCCGTCGTCGAGCTCGAAAGTCGTGGTCGCCTGATCGAGAATGACGTCAGCGCCCCCGGAGTTTCTGATCCCGATCTCGAATGCGACCGAGCTGTTCTTACTCACAGTCGCGGGTATGAGTGTCGCGGAGATATACGTTAACGCAGCCGGATCGACGACGGTCACGAGGTCGCTCAGCACGAACGACGTATCAAACGCCCCGCCATTCTCCGTCCCGATCAGTTCCACGGTAACCGGCCAGGCTCCGGGAGCCATCGCCCCTGGAACGGCCGCCGGCGGGAAGACGAGATCGGAGACCGACATGCCGGTAAGGGCTCCCTCCGCTCCCAGCGCAACACTGTACGTCTCCATTCCATCGGTGAAGCTCAGCCTCGTATCTGCGGCGTCGAGGATAACGGCCGCCTCGCCCGAGTTCGACAGGTCAACGGTGAAGAAATGGGTCTGTCCCACCGAGACGATCGAAGGTGTAAGAGAACCGGGTACGTCCGAGATATGCGCGGCGGACTGGACTGTCCAGATTCCGTAGTTGTCGTCAGCGGAAAGATCCGATATATCGTCGCCGTTTACATGTGCCGTCGCCCAGGCGTCGATGGTATCGACGCCGAGCGGGCAGTTGGGCAGCACATAAACCATGAACGCGTATGTCTCGTCGAGCCCGGCATGAAGGGTGTCGGGAAGCGGCGGATCGATATCCGGCAGTGTCGTATAGCTCCCCATCGCAAAGTCCAGATTTATATCATCCATCACGACGAAAGCCCCGCCCTTGTTTCTCACCGTCACGTCGACGATGGCCGTATCGCCTCTGCTCACAATAGTCTTCCTGGGCTGTATGCCGGTGATCTCTATACTCGATACGATGACAGAGTTGATACCGGCGTCGAATTCAGTTTCGTATTCCGCTCCATAGCGGTCTATGCCCGTCAGCGACACCCTTGGGGAATACGTACCTGGGTCGAACGACGACGGAACGACCGTTTCCAGGAATATGAGACTGTCCGTCGCAACTCCTTCGAGACGCTGGACCGAACCGAGCGCGGCGGTGAATACGTTGCCGAGGCCGTCGTTGAACGAGATCGTGCTCGAAGGATCAAGATCGACCCATGTGAGACTCGAGTTCGTCACGCGGACACTGAAACGTTCGCCGGAGCCCGGTGCCACAAATACGGGATAGATCGAGTCAGCGTATTGAACGTCGGGACCCGGAGCGAACGTCAGGCCGGCCGTGCCGATTGCCGTTCCCTCGACGCTCCGGAATTCGACGTCAATACTCCCGGTGTCCGTGCTCGACTGAACGAATACCGATACCAATCCGTTCACGCCCGTCTCTCTCTGGCTCCCCGGCAGGCCCGGATCGAAATCATCGCTGGCGATCGTCCCGTCCGACGAAACGACTGTTACCCTCGTCCTCTCGGGAACGATGTTGTCGTATACATCCATGACCGGTCCGGCCGTGATCGCCGACAGGCTGACACCGTCGGCGGTTATCGTATCGGGATCGACCGAAGTAATCGAGATGACCCCCGATGGCGGGCCCGGCACCCAGTCGACAAAGAGAGTGTCTGTCACCTGCGAGCCCTCTATCCTCGCCCTTACGACCTTCGTCTCAGCTACAGTCGAAGCTATCGTGCCTGTTGCTATGCCGTCTGTGCCGGTCACCCCGGCAGGGTCTGT
>JAUWCL010000053.1 GCA_030609325.1 Candidatus Krumholzibacteriota bacterium | reverse complement strand
GTGTTTTTTTTTTATTTCTTATTTTTTTTCCTCGTTTTCTTTTGTTTGTTTTTCTCGTGCCTCGCCCATTTATTTCTGCTATCGCCCCCCCCCCCCCCCCACCTCTCAAATAAACCCCCCTCTCAAACCTGGCGTACATTTCTGAGGAACCACGCTAAGGATATCGTCTCCGTCCCAAAATACTTGCTTCGTGATCGAGATGGTAAATTTGGGGAAGAGTTTAATCGTCGTATTGACTCAATGGGCATAGAGCAAGTGCTGATCACAGCTCGATCGCCTTGGCAAAATCCGTACGTCGAGAGGTTAATCGGTTCTATCAGGCGGGAATCTCTGGATCATTTGATCATTTTCAATGAGAAACATCTCCGGCGTGTCCTCAAACAGTACTTTCTCTACTACAACAACGAAAGATCACACCAGTCATTTGATGAAAGGACTCCGGCGGAGGTCTACAACGGGATCCCACTTAAAGGAGTAGCATGACCGGGAAAGCAAAGAGAACCCCGGGATTCTCTTCCACCTTAAATCAGAAAGATAGCAGTCTTGGCACTGGGTCCACTTCAGTTATAATTCCAATAAAGAGGGCACGGGCCAGCGGGAACCACCGGCCCGTTAAGGAGAGATTCCGCTACAGCGAGAGGGGTATCCCATGCGAACGGTCACAGTGGTTGTTCTGACGACCATGTTGCTGGCTGGGGCGGCGTTTGCCCAGGCACCGGTCATCGTCGATCACGATGTCATCAGCCTGAGAAGAATCGATTTCGTCTTCTCCGTGCAGATGAACCGTCGTTCGGTCGAAGAGACCGATAACTCAGCGATATATCCGACAGGCTTTCCCGGCCAGGCGATCGAGCCGTGGTCGATCTTTCTCGACGCCGACGGCGTGACGATGAAGGCACTCCTGAGCGACGCGATGGTCGCCGGCGGGTCGTACACGCTGGCCCTTGACGGCGTCTTGTCATCGGCAGCGGTGCCGTCAGAGGCAGGGTATGAATACTCATTCACCGCGAAGGACCTCGTCCCCCCCGGCATGCACTCTGTCGCCTTCCTCGAGCCTGACGCGATCGACCTCGTTTTCACCGAGGACATAATCGAGGCTGGAGGGGAGGACCCGTCGAACTACGTCCTGTACGAGACGGCCGTCCCGTCGAACGTCATCGGATTCGCCGAGGTGAGGATGCGGGGAGTCCGCGACCGTGTCTTCCTGCGTCTCGATTCCGCCCTGTCCGCGGGTACGCAGTACACAATGGAGGCGGCCGGGCTGCACGACCCGTCGGGCAACCCGCTCCCCGCCGTCAGCGCCCTGACCTTTACCTTCAGCGGGAGTAATGACCGGGCGCTCGCCGGGCTCTATATTGACGACCTGCGTCACAACACCGCGATAGACGGCCTCGGTTTCTATTCGGTCGACATGTACATCTGGATACGTCCCACTTCAATAGGCTTCAGGACTGCGTTGTTCTCGATCGATTATCCCTCGAACATCATACCCCAGGATCTCGAGTTACCGCCCCCTCTGTACGTGCTCGACGGCGATGTCTTCAACGGAATAGCCATTTCCTCGCCCGGCTGCATGAGCGGCTGGACCATAATCGGACGGCAGCGGCTGACCGTAACCGATCATGCCCCTTCGATCGTGGCTCTCTTTTCGTATCCGTCCACACCTGCCAATGCGGCAAGCCCGTATGTGCTGGCGTGCAGTGAAGGGCTTCCATACAGCCCCATGCGGATCAGCTCGAACATCGAGATCAACGTCGCCGACGCAAGGCCGGTCCTGGTAGACGCCTCGTTCTCGGGTTACACGGTGGTCGACATCCTGTTCAATGTGCCGATGGACGAGACAACCGCCGGGACGGTGTCGAACTACGAGGTCTTCGAGACTGCCGCCCCGGGGAACACGGTTGCGCTCTCGTCCGCCGAGCTCCAGTCCGACGCGCGGACCGTGCGGCTTATCTCATCGACCGATCTGATGCAGGGGATCGATTACACCGCTCGTATTTCCGGCGTGGAGAACGCCGCCGGAACAGCGGTCTACCCGAGGAGCGAGATCGTCTTCTCCGCCGTAGACAATGATCCACCGCATCTACTGTCTGCCGCCATGTCCGGTGAGCATACAGTCGACCTGCTCTTCGACGAACCTGTCAGCGAGATCTCCGCGTCTTCAATGGCTTATTACGATATAACCGAATCGGCCCAGCCGTCGAATGGCCTCTCGCTCTATTCGGCCAAACTGCTCGGTGACGGAGTAACGACAAGGCTGACGGTAGGTGGCTCGTTCGTCAACGGCATGGACTACATGGCGGAGGCGATGAGCGTGACCGACCTGAGGGGAAACAGGATGCCGGCAGCCGAGACGGTGGAATTCACGGCCGATGACGTCTATGCGCCCCGGCTCCTCAAAGTGAGCCCTCTTCCCGGAAGCTGTGTCAGGGTGCATTTCGACCAGGAGGTGGACCAGGCCAGTGTGGAACATCCCGGTAATCTATATTTCTATCCGGCTGTCAACATCACTTCTGTGACCTTGGAGGGAAGCACTGTACTGATTGAGGCGTCCAGTCTCACCGAAGGTTCGGGTTACCATTTTTATGCGAGACACATAGAAGATACGGAAGGCAACGCAATGCCCGAGCAGGGCGCGGTGACTTTCTACTATGTGCCGCAGGTCCCCGCGCCTCAGATAGGCCTGTGGTCCGATCTTGACAGGAACGCGGATTTCGTGCAGGCAAGTCCCTTCCAGCCATTCGAGTTCTATGTATGGTGCAAGCCCGGTCCGGACGGGACATATGGTATCGAGTACGCCCTTGCCGAACGGTCGATCTTCGAATTCGAATACGGGATCATCAATGTCGTGAACGATCCGGATGTCAGCATCTCTCTCGGCGATCCCTTGTCCGGTATATCGGTATGCATGTACAACTGCAAGACGGACTGGTTCTGGATCTCCAAGTGCACCGCCTTCCTCATGCGGGGAGACGGGTATCTCGAGGTCGTGCCCCATCCGGTGATGGGTGGACCGAATGGTGTCCTGTGTACCCCCGCGCGTCCAGTGGTACTGATGGAGATAACCAACATGCTCTCGTTCCAGACGGTCGTCGGTACGCTTCTGCAGTTCTCCTCAGCCGAGTTTACAGGAGAGGGGATCACCGTCAGGTGGACGCTGTCCGAGGTCGACGAAGGAGTCGAATTCACCGTCCTGAGAAAGACTGGCGACGGCGATTTTCATGTCACCCCCTCGCAGGCGATCTTGCGTGACGGGCTCGAGTTCGAGTATCTCGACTCTGAGATCGAGCGGGGCATCTCGTACGCGTATCGCATCGAGTACCTCGACGGGGATGTGACGCACACCCTCTTCGAGACCGACGCGATCGAGACTCCGGCGCTGCCGCTCGTCCTCGATCAGAACCGGCCCAATCCGTTCAATCCGTCGACCGAGATCCGGTTCTCGTTACCGCACCGATGCGCGGTACGCCTCAATGTCTTCGACTCGGCCGGCAGGCTGATCAGGGTCCTGCATGATGGCACGCTGGGACCGGGCAGGCACTCGATCGTCTGGGACGGTACGAATAATGCGGGCAGGACGGTCGGATCGGGGGTGTACTTTTATCGCCTCTGTGCTGGCAAGGAGGCGATCTCGAAGAAGATGGTGCTGTTGAAATGATCCCGTGCCCGCGCGATCGCGCAGGCACGGCCGGCTTTCTTTTGAGGAATGCGAAACGGGGAGGCGGAGAGGTAACACCTCCCCATTTTATACTATGCCCGCATCCGAGGGCCGCTTGTGCATTCTGATGATTCAGTCCGCCTTGCACTATTTTTGTTGCTCATTGCAGTTACTCATCTGGTGCTCCCACATCTCCCACAGGATATACCTCCTACCACAGTGGTACCCTCCCAGTGCCCCCGGCGCATAATACGCCACCGGCTCGTACGAGCTAATCCCCTATCCCTTTGATTTCTTTGCAATAAAATGGTGGGCGATACTGGTGTTGAGGGTGTGATGTCCAGGGCATTTGGCTCAGCTCAATCTCCCACATCATAACATCATGCTTTCCAAATATTTTATTTACAGTACGGAGGCAGATATCTGAGCTGCCCAGCCACTGGGGTCCCCCCGGCGCTCGATCGACTCACCTCGCGTCGCCTTGGTATGCGTCGGAATCCGCATTTAATGGCTAAGTGGAGCGTCGGGTTCTGCTTGGTTGGAATTAATAGAAAGTACAGGCCGGAGAGGCTCGAAGGGGGCACTGAGGATGTAGATGTTCTGTCCGCCGCTCACTACGAGCGTGTCGACTCCGGAAATATTCAAGGTGAGCTTTGATGGATACAGCAGCTTTGATGGATGCAGCAGGAAGACGATCGGATGAGTCGAGAGGTCGTACTGCTCCTGCCACCGGTTCAGGCGGATATAATGCGCGGCGTTATAGGGTTCGAGCGTGATATCGAGCCGGGCGCCCTCGATATAGTGGAGGTAGTACAGGACCATGATCTCTTTCCATTTTCCAACTACGAATGAGTTTTCAGGGAGAATGTCGAGCACACGCTCGCCGTATTGGCGCGGCTCCCAAAAGTCGCTCAGCCGCGGGATGAACGTTTTGATCTCGGGTTCTCCCTCTACTTGCATCTTGAGAGCATGCGGAAACGTACGTGAGTCTTGAAGACGTACACGCATGGCGTGCGGTACGGCGACCATACTGAATACAATCAGCACGAGCAGGGCGTACACTTTCCACTGTTTCGGCCATCCGCCGGCGCCGGCCCCTGCGACGGGATGGGAGTCATGATCAACTGCTCCCAGCCTTTCGAGGAGAAACCAGACGCCGAACGAGACAATCACGGCAACTCCTATCGTCGAAGGGATTATGAATATCTGCAGCATGCGGCCCGGCCCAAAGCCGGCCCCGAAGATGACCGATGCGATGATGATCCCGAACAGGAGCGACACCCTCCGGCGAAGTTTCCTCAGGGCCTGATATATCCCCATTACAAAGAATGGCACCGCCACCGGCCCGAAGTGGTAGATAAACTCCATCGAGAGAACCCGCAGCATTTGCAAGAGCATCGGGCGCAGGTGCACGAGGAACACGGTTGGCTGTGACTCGTGACCGAGAATCAGCCACGGGACTCGCTCCCACGGATCATCGAAGGTCCGGGCGGTGAGACCGTACTGGTTGCCCGCGGGCTCGATCGTGTAGTCGAGGTAGTTCATCGGATACGCGGCTTGATCCGCCCAGAAGAGATAAAGGTAGGGAAGGAGCCCCACGATGAAGGCTGCGGCGATTGCCGCGATATATTTAACCCGTGATCCGCCGCCAGCGGGGCGTGCGAGCGACAGCACGAGGAGCATGACTATAACCGCCGGTGCGAAAGTGAGATGTCCCGTCAGGACGAGTCCCAGGCAGAGGCCGGCGGCAGCGGCGCGCGCGGAATCCGGTCGTTCGAGCGTGTGGAGCGTCAGCCACAGGCTGAACAAGAAGATGAAGATCGCAACTGTGTACACCTCGGTTCTGATCGAGCTCCAGAAAAAGGTGAAACTCAGTCCGTAGATCAAGGCGCCGGCTGTCGCTACCCAGAGCGGCAGGCCGAATTTGAAGAGCACTACGATGAACGCGCAGACCGAGGCAGCCCCGAAGATGGCGCTCATTACGGTGATCCGATGAGCCTGGTCTCCACCGAGTATCGATCCGAACATACGTCCGAAAATGATGAATGTCGGATATCCTGTGGGGTGCCCGACCCCTCCGTCGAGCGCGACAGCCTGAAGCTCGGCGCTGTCGCCATACATCACGCTTGGTGCCGCGCATGCGAGGTAGATCGCGAGGATCGCAGAAAAGACAAGTGCTACCGTTATGAGAAGATCGGGCTTTCGGAGCTGCATGTGACCATCCTGTCTTCAGCGCATCTTAACGATTCCGTGATCTCTTGCCGCATATCAAACGCGTCTTTTGAACTCGGGCATCGTGTATTTCGGCATTCTCAACCAGGAGCCGATACGGAATTCGAATATCATCGTTATCATCCGTATTCCAAGTTTGAATGCCTTCCATTTACTGCCGGTCACCGAAGATTGCCCGACTCGCTCGAGATAGTTGACCGGAATCTGGACGACGCGGCATGATGCGAGAATAGAGCGCAGCATTATCTCCGGGCCGAAGTGGGAACCACCAACACGGTAGTGCGGCAACAGAAAATCCGAGGCTTCGCGTGAGAGGATGCGGAATGTACATCCCACGTCGGACAGGGACCGGCAGTTGAAAAGGATCTGTATCATCTTGGCGACGATCACGTTGCCGAGCCTGAGAAACCACCCCATGTTCGCATTCTCCCAGATCATCCATCCCAGGGTGCGGCTGCCATATACTATATCGAAATCCTGTGAGTAAGAGAGCAGCTTGTCGAGATCCCGAGCGAGGAATGTGCCGTCGGGTTCGCAGAGTACGATGATATCACCCTTCGCTTCCCGGAGGCCGCGGCGGCTCGCAAAGCCGTATCCCTGCTCGGATTCGATGACCAGCGCACCCCCCGCGCTCGCCACTTCCTCCCGCGTCCCCTCTGCAGCGTTGTTGTCGATGGTGATGACCTCATCGACATACCCGAGCGCGAAAAAGTCCTCGATGCACTGTGAGATCGAGTCCTTTTCGTTGTACGTCGGCAAGATGACCGATATGTGTTTTCCCTGCCACATAGCCCTGCGTGTGATTGAAATCAGGCACGGCAGTCGTTCTGCCTCGGTCGATTATATCATAGTGAGGGAGTTGGAAAACTAACTATTTCTCAAAAGAGATACGTACTAGACAATATAGATCCGGCTGGACCCCTTAATTATCTTGGGTTAGTGTTGGAATGTGAGTATTCCTTCCAGAGCCGTCCCCTCTATAAATCTCGTCAGCATTGCAATACTTGCACTTACTCGAATTCGAGTATACTATAGATCCCCTGCTATTTCTAATTCTGCGCACCTTCATCTCAGCGCTGAGGTCACGCTATGCGTTATCTCTAAGGAACCGCTAACTGCAAGAATAGCAATGCGGATGGAATAAACAGAAGGCACAGGGACAGGGGATCTATCCCGGCTTACATTCTCATAAAGAAAATCATTTGCTATTATTCCTGTTGCAGCTAAATTAGTCTCAAGATGAAGACCTACCTGGATTGCATACCATGCTTCTTCAAGCAGGCCCTTGAGGCATCCCGGATAGCCGGGGCGGATGAGAAAATACAGCGGCGGGTACTGGACGCCGTCGCCGAAGCCCTCCCGGAGTTCCCGCTGGAAGCGTCTCCGCCCCAGATGGGCCGTATCATTTACAGCCTGGTGAGAGAATACACGGAAACGGATGACCCGTATCTTCAAATCAAGGAGCAGAGTAATCGGTTAGCCCTGAGCATTTATGATAGGGCCATTCACGATCTCGATCGAGGCCAGGATAGATTACTGAACGCAGTCGAGCTGGCAATCGCCGGAAACATCATCGATTACGGCGTTAACAACACTCTTGACATCGGAGTGGAACTGGAGAAAATTTTATCTGCTGAGCGGAATAAAATCGGTGATGAGGATCGAACATTCTTCAATATCGATTCCTTCAAAAAATCCTTGAGCGATGCGAACACGGTTCTTTACCTGGGAGATAACGCGGGCGAAACCGTATTCGACCGGATTCTAATGGAA
>JAUWCL010000019.1 GCA_030609325.1 Candidatus Krumholzibacteriota bacterium | reverse complement strand
TTGAGCCCGGCTCGCTGCTAGATTCCCGTAGTCAGAAAATTCCATCTGCACGAATTCAGGCGTCCCCATCGTCTAGCCAGGTCTAGGACACTGCCCTTTCACGGCGGCAACACGGGTTCGAATCCCGTTGGGGACGCCATACTTCGTTTTGAGTCACTTGAGAAAGTTTAAGCAGTTTGAGACCTTCGTCGTGATAGCTCTCGGTCGCTTTCCGGAGCGCTTCCAGCCCCGTTTCGATATCGGCTATATCGCTCAGCCAGGCCTTCGATTCCCGAAGGCCATCCACCTTGGCGTGTGTGAACTTGCGCCGATTCTATCGTATTATCGCTATTGTTTCATATACACCGTTCGTGTGGGGAACGGGATCTCGATGCCACTTTCATTGAGGGTATTGTAGATCAACTCCGTCATTTGCAGCTTCCTGGCAAACTGCTTCCCATAATCATCAACCCACACCCGGGCACTCATGTCGAGTGAGAAATCGTTCATATTCAAGAAGAGCACCTGCGGTTCAGGATTCTGCAATATGTCATCCAGCTGGCTGATCGCATCCGAGACAACCCGTTTGACCTCGTCCACGTCACTGCCGTAGGCCACCGAGAAATTCACGGTCACCCGGATAGTCGTGTCGGGTTTGGTGTAGTTCTTGACACGTGCATTGGCTAGTTGCGAATTTGGAAGGGAAATCACTTCGTTGTCGTAGGTTCGCATCCTGGTGCTGCGAAGACCAATGTCCAGCACCACTCCCACATCCCCGCTCTCGAGTTGGATCTTGTCACCCACATTGAGAGAACGATCCAATATGAGCTGAATGCCCGAAAAGATGTTGGAAAGGCTGCTGTTCAAGGCTAAGGCGATTGCTAGACCGCCAATACCGAGGGCGCCTAATAGGGGACCGATCTGGACTCCCCATTTCCCAAGGATAAGTATAACACCAAGGATGACAACGGCCGTCTTTACGGACTTGCGCAGGAGAGGCAGAAGGCCTTCGTCCAGGGTAGACGCGGTTCGTTTCACCCAGCTCTTTTCCAGCCACTTGGACAGGTCGTCAACAAGGTTGAGTGCGCCGCGCATTAGCAACACAGCAAGCAAAGAGAACAGCATCCGCCGGGGAACGGAGGTCTGCAGAGCAAAAGGCGCGAGGGCTACCATCAGACCGATGACCGGGACCGAACAGGTCACGACGTTTTTGGCAGCCCGGATCAGGATATCATCCACCTCGGTCTTGGTCTTTTGGGCAAATGCGTGCAAGATAAATCGCAGACTCCAGCGCGCGACGATGGTCAGCACCAGTGAAAGGATGAAGATCCCCAAGGACTGAATCCAAGGATTTTCAAAATAGGGACTTAGCATGTGGGCAAGAGCGCTCATGGTAATCCTCCTCTAGACGTGGATTTCGTTGGCTAGATACGGCGAGTCCCACCGACGCTACCGGTCACCCCAATGTTCTTACTATGAGGGTAGTACAAGAAGGTGGGGCAGGTCAATTAAGACGAACGAGGCAACCATTAGACTTGACCAGGGGGGGCATCTAATGACATATTGGTCCGGTGTCTGCGGCTTGTTCCGGTATCTGCGGCTAGTCGCGCAGATGGAGACACGTCTGCAAAACCATAGATATATGCCATAACACAAGGTTAGTACATGCGCCTGCTTCTCATCAACCCCCGTAATTCGCTGGTGAATATCACAAACAAGAAAAACTACTGGAACAAGTACCGCGTGTGGAAGCCACTTGGCCTCCTGGTGATTGCCGGCCTTACCCCGCCGGAGTGGGACATCACGGTGGTTGATGAGAATGTGGAAGTGCCCAACTATTCGCAAATACCTCGCACGGATCTGGTGGGTGTGACCGCGTTTTCGTCTCAGGCGCCCCGCGCATATGAGGTGGCCGCGATGTTTCGTGGCCGGGGAGTGCCGGTCGTGATGGGTGGGATCCACGCCACCATGCGCCAGAAGGAAGCCGCGAGTCGAGTGGATGTCGTGGTGACGGGCGAGGCCGAGAGCGTCTGGGCGCAGGTGTTGAAAGACGCGGCGCGCGGAGCCTTGAGGCCTTTGTATGCCGGCGGTCAAGCGGAAATGGAGAAAACGCCGATGGCCCGTCACGATCTCCTGCCAACCGGATATCATTTCGGGGCCATTCAAACCACGCGTGGGTGTCCGCTCAACTGCAATTTCTGCAGCGTTAGCGCGTTTAACGGAACGGCGTACCGGCGCCGCCCAGTCGAGGATGTCGTAGAGGAGTTCAAGTTGATCAGGGAGAAACGAGTACTCGTCGTGGACGACAATCTCATTGGCACTCGTCGGGATCATATCGATCGGGCAAAAGAGTTGTTCCGGGCGATGATCGAGGCAGATCTCGGCAAGAAGTGGATATGCCAGGCGACGATCAATATGGCGGATGATGAGGAACTGCTCCGATTGGCCCGGCGAGCCGGGTGTGGCGGCGTTTTCATCGGCTTCGAATCGATTACCGACGAGGGGCTGGTTGAGGTGCACAAGAAGTACAACATTCAGAAAGACCGCAATTTCAGGGCCTCGGTACGCCGGATCCAGCGGCACGATATCAGCGTTGCCGGCTCGTTCATCATGGGATTGGATGTCGATCGGCCGGGCATCGGCCTGCAGATCGCCGATACGGCCAATCGCTATGGCGTGGATTTCCTCAACGTGCTGTTTCTAACGCCATTGCCCGGGACCGACCTTTGGAAGAAGATGGAGGGGGAAGGACGCATTGCCTTAGACCAATTTCCCGAAGACTGGAAATACTACACGCTGACACTTCCCGTGGGGCGTTACAAACATCTCGGCCGGGACGAAATCATCAACGAGATGAATTCCTGTAACCGCAAGTTCTATTCTCTGCGAGGAATTCTGCGCCGTGTGGGATACAATCTCTGGAAGAGGCAGCAACCCATTATTACACTGGCAGGCAACCTCTCCTATCGCAACAACGGTCGCTTGGGCCAGAACGTATACCACGAATTCAAGCGGAACAGCAACCTGCTACAACCCGCACTTCCGCTGCCCGCAACAGGCGACAATCTGCATGTCCTTGCACCACGTCTCCGTGTACACGAATCGAGCAAGGGCTGACAGGATGTTGCATCGTCACGGATGTGGCGGGCACACGCTGTCACACACTGAAACAATTAGCGGCGAGGGGTTTGTAACCCTGGCAGCAAGAGAGATGGATTTTCAACTCAAACGAAAGCATTGACGACATCTATCTCCAACTGCGGCTCTATCAGCAATGGTAATGAGAGAGACGCACAAGTTGTTCAAGGCGTTTGATCCTGGAGACTTGATCCTGCTTGAGCTCGAACAGAGGGGTTCGAGCGCTGTTCCGGCAGGGACGCCATTCTATATTCGCATGCCACGACGGGTTCTATTATATTTAAACAAGACGTTCAATCTGCAAGACTTGCAGGCCATACTTACGGCAGCCTACACGATCGGGAGAGCTTCATGAGGGTATCATCGCACCTTGCATCTCTATTCATATTGATTTTTGGCCTGACCGGCCTGTTCGCGTTTGCTGTACCGGTCCACGGGGCCGGTCCGGACAACAGTGTGGAATGGAACGGGATCTCCCACATCGAATGGCAGGACCGGCGTCCGTTGTGCCCGGTCGGCAACGAAGCGTTCTCGGTCCGGTTCCAGTCGTACAGGGACGATCTCACGGGAGCCCGCGTCTTCCTCGACGGCGGCGGTTCCACATCGTGGGTAGTTGCTTCCGTCGTCGATCAGCGCGGTACCTACGACGTATGGGAAGCACTGATCCCCGCCACGTCCACATCAGATATCGGCTACTATATCGAGCTGATCGACGGCACGGATACGGACTATCTAAGCGTATCCGGGATGTCCGACACCGCGCCGGTTGATGGGATATGGAGACTGGACTTTACGACACTCGAACACGCTCCTGTGGGAGCCACGGTAGCGACCGGCGGCGCCGTCTTCAGGGTATGGGCTCCCACAGCTTCGAGCTGTCATGTCCGGGGAGTTTTCAACGGCTGGGGCCTCGGGAATTCGATGACACGCGTCGGAGAACACTTTATTACATATATCACAGGGGTGGCCGCCGGGGATGAGTACAAGTATTTCTTCAACCCGGGAGACATTTGGAAGCCGGATGCCCGTTCGCGAGCCTTCAACTCAGGTAACAACACGAACAGCATCATCGAGGACCCGTTTGGCTACCAGTGGCAGGTAAGCGATTTCCAGGCGCCGACGCAGGAAGAGATGATTATCTATCAGCTTCATATGGGCAACTTTGCGGGACGCAACGACCCGTTCGGCTCCACGCAGCACCCCTCTCGCTATCTCGACGTCGCGGCTCGTGCGAGCCACCTGGCCGAACTGGGGATAAACACCGTCATGATCAATCCCATCACGGAGTTTCCCGGTGACCACTCGGCCGGGTACAACCCCATCACGGCCTGGACGCCGGAGTGGGTATACGGCACATCGGAAGATTTAAAGTACCTGGTCGACGTACTGCATCAGAACGGCATAGCCACCCTGCTCGACATCGTATGGAACCACTTCAGCTTCAGCGATAATTATCTCTGGTATTACGACGGCTCGCAGATCTAATTCGACGATCCTGCGGTCGAGACCCCGTGGGGTTCCCAGGCCGACTTCGACCGCGTCGAAGTTCGCGAATATTATCTGCACAGCGCCCTGCACTGGCTCGAGGAGTACCGGATCGACGGCTTCCGAATGGACGCCACCAGCTTTATGACCATCCAGGGGAGTGGGTGGAGCCTCATGCAGGAGTTCAACGACCTCGTCGACAACCGTTTCGCCTGTAAAGTGGTCGTGGCGGAACAGCTGCCCGATGATTCGTGGGTGACCCGGCCTACCAGCCTCGGCGGAGCCGGTTTCGACTGCCAGTACTATGACTACTTCACCGATACGATACGGGAAGAGATCTTCGATGCCGCCTTCGGCGACCCCGAGATGTGGAGGATCCGCGATATTATAAACGGGGGAGGCCAGTATCTGAGTGGCCCCAGCGTTTTCAACTACTTCGAGCTGCATGACGAGGCCTGGCCATCGAGCGGCGGGGAGCGCGCGGTAAAGATCATCGATACGACATTTCCCCACGACGACATCTACACGAGGGGCAGGACGAAGCTCGCCCACGGGATCGTGATGCTCGCTCCGGGCGTCCCGTCGTTTCTGATGGGTTGCGAGTGGCTGGAAGACACCGACTTCGGTACTGGTTACGACGAGAGGATCGACTGGGCAAAGAAGGTCAACTACGACAAATACTTCGCCTACTTCCAGGATCTGATCGAGGTCAGGAAGAACCCCGCATTCCAGGCCGGCGCTTCCCGAAACGTGCACCACGTCAACGAGGGCGGGAACGTGATCGGATTCAGGAGATGGGACGGCGAGAACGACTTCGTAATGGTGGCGAACTTCAGCAACACCGACTACAACGGCTACCGGATCGGCCTTCCGCAGGACGGCTACTGGAGGGAAGCGTTGAACAGCCAGGATTTCCTGTACGGGGGGTCGGGGCCGGTCAACAGCGGTACTCTCATCCCCGATCCTGTGGCCTGCGACGGTTACAGCCAGTCGATTTTCATCAATCTGCCCAAGATGGCCTTCGTGGTCCTTCAGAAAGGTGACGTACAGACTGATGCCGTGGACTCATCGACTCCTGCCGTTAACAGCCTGGATCCCAACTATCCGAATCCGTTTAACCCGGCTACGACGATCAGGTTTTCCCTTGAGGAATACGGGCATGTGTCACTTCGGATTCACGATGTTTCAGGCCGCCTGGTAAAGACCCTGGTCGATGGGATGCTTGACGCGGGACTGCATCGAGTGATTTGGGACGGCCGGAACGAGAAGGACGAGCTCATGGCCTCAGGCGTATACTTCTATCATCTCATCCTGAACGGGTTCGATAAGTCACAGAAAATGGTTCTCCTCAGGTAGCGCTGGAAGCCAATAATAACAGACTGATCGATTACTTTTATTTCAACCTGCCAGTCTGCTACCATAGCAAAGACACGAAAATAATCTGATTCCTTCCATTGATCGCAGGGGTGCTCATGCAGACTCGCAAGAGCGGGAGTATCAGAAAAACCCTGACCCGTATCCTGGTCGTCTGGGCTATAGATGCAGCAGCACTGATCATTCTTGAACGGGTCCATCCCGGTATGGAGATCGACAGTCTGAAGACCGCAATCCTGTCAGCAGTGGTCATATCGCTCTTGAATGCACTGTTATGGCCATTTCTGAGCTATGTCCTCATTCCTTTTGCTGTTTTTACCCTCGGCCTATTTTCACTTATTCTCAACGGATTCATCATCTATCTCGCGCAGGCGTTTGTTCCCGGTTTCGAGATCAGCGATTTCTTTTCCGCCGTACTCATAACTTTCGAAATAAGTCTCATCACAACGATACTCAGCAGCCTTCTCACCATCGATGAGGACAGCTCGTATTACCGCAACGTAATCCGGAGACGCATGAAAAAAGCGAAAAAGCCTGTCCGGACGGATGTGCCCGGAATGCTCTTCCTCGAGATTGATGGTCTGGCGGAGGAGATCCTCAAGAGGGCGATCGCCGGAGGACACATGCCTACGCTTGCCCGATGGATAGAGGAGGGCAGCCACAGGATAATCGGCTGGGAATGCGATCTTTCCTCCCAGACATCCGCGAGCCAGGCAGGTATCCTGCACGGCAACAATCATGATATCGTCGCCTTTCGCTGGTACGACAGGAAACAGGGCAAGGTCATGGCTTCCAGCGATTCCTCAGTGCTTCGAGTCCTGGAAGAGCAAAGGTCGGATGGAAATGGTCTTCTCGCCCTGAATGGCGCAAGCCGCGGCAACATGTTTTCGGGCGATGCTCCGAGCGTAATGTACACCGCCAGCACTTTGAGAGATCTTTCCCGACTCCACACGAGGGATTTCTACGCCTATTTCGCCAATCCATACAATTTTTCCCGCACGCTGATATTGTCGATCTGGGAGATGATCCTCGAAAAATATCAGTTCTGGAAAGCGTGCAGAAACAACGTAACGCCGCGCCTGGGTCGAGATGGGAGAGGGAGGCTTTATCCTGTCATCCGGGCGGTGACAAATGTCTTTTTACGCGATCTCACCGTCTATACTATGATCGGCGACATGTTCGCGGGAGTCTCTTCCGTATATGCCACGTTCATCGGATATGACGAGGTAGCGCATCACTCGGGAGTCGAATCCGAGGATGCGTTCAAAGTTCTATTCAAGATCGACAAGAAGTTCGAGCGTCTCGAGAATGCCGCCCGTGAGGCCCCGCGGCCGTATAGTTTTGTTGTCCTCTCTGACCACGGGCAGTGCAATGGCGCGACGTTCAAGCAGCGTTACGGACTGTCCTTCGAAGAATTTGTACAGCAGCTCGTTGCAGACAGATTCACCGTTAAGGGCAGCGTGGGCACAGATGAGGACTGGGGTCACATCAATGCCTTTCTCACGGAAGCTATTCACCACCAGAAAGAGAACATAGCGAGACCACTCAGAAATGCCATTAAAAAGAGGATCAATACGGACGGTAAAGTCGTGCTCGGTCCTCAGGCGGATTCCAAGGTGAGATTTCCCGAATCCCATCAGGAGAAAGATGTAATAGTGCTCGGATCGGGGAACCTCGGACTGATTTATTTTTCCGCATGGCGAGAGCGCCTGACTTTCGAACGGATCGATCATGCTTTTCCCGGATTGATTCCGGGGCTTGTCGGACACGAAGGCATTGGATTAGTCATGGTCGATTCCGAGGAGCACGGCCCGGTCGTAATCGGCGCTTCCGGAAAATACTACCTGAAGGGCGACAGGGTGGAAGGGGAAGATCCGCTCAAGGATTTCGGCTCCAACGCTGCTTATCACCTGCGCCGCACCGATAGTTTTCCGAACGCCCCCGACATACTCGTTAACAGCTTCTGCCGACCCGAGAATAACGAAGTGGCCGCACTGGAGGAACTGATCGGCAGTCACGGCGGGCTTGGAGGTCTGCAGTCCAGGCCATTCATCCTCGTGCCATCCCACTGGAAGACGGAGCAGGAAGATCTGATAGGCGCTGAAGCAGTATACAGGGAACTGAAGGGCTGGCTGGATGAAGAACAAGGGAGCGACGTCTGAAACTCAGCGTGTGCGAGCCAGACTGCAGGAAGATCGACTTGAAAGAAAGGAATGTCCTATGCCCTTTCATTGGATAGATGTTTCCTGTCAGGCGGTGTTATTGGATTGGGCCGAAGTTCCACGATAACATATAGTTATCAGTCTTCAGGTATGCGGCAGTCATTATGCCACCCGCAGGGCGGGTAAGGCAATCTCTTTAACCTGCGTTCCATGCAGAGCGAACGAAGTTGCGGGAAGAGGGGGATTAAGGTAATCTATAATTCGCCCCAGATCTTAAAAGGGCCCTCGATTCACACAGGGAGAGATATTTGAACGAGGAACTGTACAAGTATAACGTCAGGGATATACTGGGCATCTCGACAAATCCACTAATTGGCGTACAGGTGACTCGAGATTCGTATCCCAACGGTCTTTCGGTCGCAATGTCGCCGATGCTGGTCAACTGGAAGGTATCGTCTCCGGGGTTCGACGCCCAAAGCTGCTATCTCGTCAAGAACGTGAACCTAGGTTCTAATCCCGTTGCAGGAGAAGCAGTCCTCGGTACGGTCCGGATTCCTGTCGGAGGCATCGACCGCGTAGAGTGGGTATTCGTCGTCTCTAAGGTAGGGGGGAGGGACTCCCAGGCGGGGCACGCAATGATCCGATTCCTGTTCAGGGATGACAACAGGCCGTGCATCGTCACGGACGAAGGCGAGGCGCTGGGGTATCACCTCGATATCCAGGACCTCATATTCAGCTGGGAGGCCTGGCGTCCCCCGCTGGCCGACTTCGATCCTCTCGCCGGTCTCGACCCCGAGAAATACGCACTGTCCATGAGATGTTATTCCGGGCCTGTAAGGTGTATTTCGGACACCGTTTTGAACAGACCCTGGATCTGTTATCCCCTGAATCTGCCCGATGTGCCCGACGCGGCGGGTGAACTGCTCTACGTCTGCATGGTGATGGGTGACGCCGTAGCAAGGCATACGATAGGCATCATGTTTGATGAGAGGATCGAGAACGCGTTGAATACTCCGGAAGGTTATGAAGGCGAGGATCTTTCCATATGGGAAGGGATCCGCGACTCTCTCCGTACCGATGAGGTCCCCGGCAATCCTATCGAGGAGATGCTCGAGGGTAGAACGCGATATCATCTGATCGAGCGATCCTGCGTCACGATGGCCCTGATAATGCTTGATGTGGCCAACGTGCGGATACACAGGCGCGGGGGGCTCGAGGAACCGCCCCGCATCAATGCGGTACCTGAGAAACTCCCGCCCCTTATCCATAATCTCGAAAAGGGAAATCTGCGGACTGCGTTATTCAGTATTCCATCTGCGATCCACTGGCTGATTCACAACCAGACGGTCATACCGGGCAAGGCACACGAACTGCTCGATGAAGTCGGACTGCTTCAGCGGAAAAACGGAAAGATAGTAAGCGAATCATTCGACAATACGGATGTCACGCCGTACGGAAGGATCGACGAGCATATGATATATTGACCGGCGGAAACAGGAGGGATAAAGACCAGGTGCAATATTTTGTCCGGGGGTGAAGAAGTTGATGAAGAGCCGAGTTATAATAGAGCCCTGAAGACGCGGCATGCTGTCCTGCGCAGAAGGCCGAAAGGATATGGGCGCTGGAAGAAAAAGGACTTGTCGAGATCTCGACCGATGTGACGGGAACACTGTCTCTTGCGGATCTGTCCGGTTGAGGTTATGGCGATAAGGTCATGGCAATGTTGTTCGAAGACCGAGAGCCAGGCATGCCTGAGGGGCGGGAATAGCTCCGGAAAATGCCCGGCAGAATGGTCGAGGCGATGAACCTTCGCGGGCCTGACGGATTTTTTATTATCGCTTTACAACACAGCCATATATGAATATGCTCCCCCTTGAAGATCGATAACATTCCGGATACAAGGAAATTTGGATCATGCGCAGTGGTATTATGACATTGACGAGAGAGAAGATATCGGGGAGCGGGTACAGAACTTCGAATTCGGCCTCATATTTGGTGGGGAGGTCTACTGGGATATCGGAAAGGTCGACCTGCTCATCGAGTCGAGATGGGAGAGAGGACTCACTTTACTGGACAATACGACAATATACCGTGATATCTATACGAGCAACGTAAGCCTCATGTACGGAGTAAGCGTTTCCAGACGTACCATTCAGATAAGATTTTGACGAGGATACAGGAAGTCTCCGGATCGGATTCCTGCCGGAGGACTTCGAACGTGACAACTCCTTTCGCGAATCAGATTCGATAGTGCTGGATGTACTGTGGAGCATGGGGATCGACCTGATCCCGATCGATCTTCTCGTCAGGCAGAGATCATGAGAGAAATAGAAGAACTCGATGTAGACATATACGTATCGCCCTCTTTCGGTGAGAACCTTCTCGTGTTCGCCAGGGCGTACCAGGAAGGGACGGGTTTTAACCGGAAGCACCCTCCGCAGTTTGCAAGGTAGTCACGGAAAGGAAGGGAAAGAAACATGAAGGGACTCGCATCGATCAGCGGACTGCTCGGTATCTCGTTCGTGATACTGGCGGCCGCGATGATATCCGGTTCCGCGCTTTCGAAGCCTGACTGGATGAAGGCTTCGATCTCGAAGCTCGAGAAGGAACTGACGGAGAAATATGGAACAGGGCAGAGAGCGAGGCTGATCAAGGGAATGGACCAGGTCGCCGGTTTCTGGCGCGAAGAGGACGGAGGGGCGGAGGTGTTAGAGGTATTCGTGAGGAACAACTTCGCCGGCGACGAGAAGGCCCTCGACAACCTGTTCAACCGCTGGGAATTCATGCTCGAGAGTATATACGGCCACATGAGTGAGATAAGGATGGCGCTGGGCAGACAGGCCGATCTCGACATAGGCACGCTCTACCAATTCGACAGGGTGACAGCCTCCTATTCCCCGTCGGCTCACGTCGCCGACGACTTCTTCAAGAATAAACTCGCCTTCACCGTGCTTCTCAATTTCCCGCTCACGACGCTCGAGGAGAGGCTGACCGAGGGGAAGAACTGGACGAGGCGGCAGTGGGCCGACGCGAGGCTCGCCCAGTGGTTCGTACGAAGGGTCCCGTCCGAGGTGAATCTCGAGGTGGCCAGGGCATCGGCCGCCTCAGACCAGTATATCGCCGATTACAACATATGGATGCACCACCTCGTTGACGATGCCGGAAACCGACTCTTTCCGCCGAAGATGAGACTTCTCTCCCACTGGAACCTCAGGGACCAGATCAAGGCCGATTACGGCAACAGCGAGGGAGGGCTCGAGAGGCAGAGAATGATCCAGAAGGTGATGGAGCGGATAGTTGACCAGACGATCCCTGAGATCGTCGTGAACAATCCGCACGTCGACTGGAACCCGTACACCAATGAGGTTTGGCCGGCGAAAGTCAACGACTCGGATACCGAGCCCCCGGCCGATATAAAGGTCGCGGCAGACCGCGAACCGGATACGCGCTATAAGATCTGGTTCGACACCTTCGAGGCTTCGACGCTGGTCGACGAGTACTCGCCCACCGCCCCGACATTGATAGCGCGAAGGTTCAATGAGGGAAGGGAGATCCCCGAAGAGCAGGTCGAGGCTATGCTCGTACAGGTATGCTCGTCTCCCCTCGTCAAAGAGATCGCCGCGATGGCGAAGAAGAACCTCGGACGCGACCTCGAACCGTTCGACATCTGGTACAACGGATTCAGGTCTACGGGGAAATATTCCGAGCCTGAACTCGACAAGATTACGAGGGAGAAATACCCCACGGCCAGGGACTTCGAAAAGGACATCGAGCGGATGCTCGTCGCGCTCGATTTCCCCAAAGACAGGGCGAAATATCTTTCCGGAAAGATCGTCGTCGAGCCGGCTCGCGGCTCGGGCCACGCTGCAGGTGCCGGCATGTGTTCGGCGCCCGCCCGCCTGCGCACGAGGATCGGCGCAGAGGGGATGGACTACAAGGGATTCAACATCGCCGCCCACGAGCTCGGCCACAACGTCGAGCAGGTACTCTCCCTGTGCGACGTCGACTACTATGTGCTTCAGGGAGTGCCGAACACGGCGTTCACCGAGGCGTTCGCATACGTTTTCCAGGGCAACGACCTGATGCTTCTTGGCCTCGAGAAGGACAGCGGCGGCAGGGCCGAGTCGATGTCGATCGTAAACGAGTTCTGGATGACAGCCGAGATCGGCGCCGTATCGCTCATAGATATGAAGGCCTGGCACTGGATGTACGAGAATCCCGACGCGACGCCGGAGGAGTTCAGAAAAGCCGTCATAGAGATCTCGAAGGAGGTCTGGAACGCCTACTTCTCCGACATATTCGGGAAGAAGGACGTGACGATCCTAGCCGTCTATTCACACATGGTCCACTCGTTCCTATACCTGCCGGACTACGCGATCGGACACATGATCGCCTTCCAGGTCAAGGAACAGATGCGCGAGGCGGGAAACATCGGCGTCGAGTTCGAGAGGATGGCCGTCGCTGGAAGGATAGCGCCGGACCTCTGGATGAAGAACGCGACAGGCAAGCCGGTGAGCGCCGACGCCCTTATGGAGGCGACGGAGAGGGCGCTCAAGGAACTTGATTAGACCGAACACATGTGCTAATTTACCATTCGTTTCATCAATGAATGAGCGTTTGAGAAGCGGGGTGCGATGGTCAAGGAAAACGGAAAAAGAGTGCTGCTTACCGGCTCTCTCGGGCAGATAGGCTCCGAGCTGGCATTCGCCCTGGCGGAGAGATACGGGGCTGAAAACGTCATCACGAGCGACGTCCGGGAGGACAGCCACGGGATACTCGAAGGCGCCGGGACATTCGTGGAGCTCGACGTACTCTCGGCGGGCGATTTCGACTCGATCGTCAGGGACTACCGGATCAACACGATATACCACCTGGCGGCTCTTCTCTCGGTGGTTGCCGAGGAGAAGCCGCAGATGGCCTGGGAGATAAACATGAAGGGGCTCGTCAACGCCCTTGATGTGGCGAGGGAGAACGGCTGCAGTCTCTTTGTTCCCAGTTCTATCGGCGCGTTCGGGCCCGATACTCCGCTAGACAACACTCCGCAGGATACCATCATGCGGCCCCATTCGATGTACGGGGTGACGAAGGTCTCGGGCGAGCTCCTCTGTGACTACTACCACATGCGGTTCGGGGTAGACACTCGCGGGGTGAGGTTCCCAGGCATCATATCGGGCAAGACACTCCCAGGAGGGGGTACAACCGACTATGCGGTGGAGATCTACTACCACGCCATCCTGTACGGCACCTACACATGCTGCCTGAAGGCAGGCACCTCCCTCGACATGATGTACATGCCCGACGCGATCAAGGCGGCAATCGACGTGATGGAGGCGGATCCCGCCAACCTGAAGCACCGGAACGCCTTCAACGTGACGGCGATGCACTTTGACCCCGAGGAAATAGCTGCCGAGATCAGAAAGCACATTCCGGAATTCACGATAGATTACGAGATAGACTCCGTGCGGCAGGCGATCGCCGAGTCGTGGCCGAACTACATGGACGACTCTGCCGCGAGAGAGGAATGGGGATGGCTGCCGGAATACGACCTGGCCAGGATGACCGGGGAGATGCTCGGGGAACTGGGAGAGAGGTACGGCAGGGGAGATCTCGAGATCGAAGGCTGATATGGAAACGCGAGGAGAAAAAGATGTACACGATAAAAGAAGATCTCCAGGCGACACTGAAGGAGATCAGGGAGGCCGGGCTTTACAAGCAAGAGCGGATCATTATAACCGAGCAGAGGGCCGACATAAAGGTCAGCACGGGCGAGGAGGTCCTCAACTTCTGCGCGAACAACTACCTCGGACTCGCTAACAATCCCGACCTGATCGCCGCCGCCAAATCCTCGATGGACTCTCACGGGTTCGGGATGTCATCGGTGCGTTTCATCTGCGGGACGCAGGATATTCACAAGACGCTGGAAGCCGGGATCGCAGAATTTTTCCAGGCCGACGACGCGATACTCTACACCTCCTGCTTCGACGCGAATGGCGGGCTTTTCGAGGTCCTCCTGTCTGCGGACGACGCGATCATCAGCGACGAGCTGAACCACGCGTCGATAATCGACGGTGTGCGGCTCTGCAAGGCGAAGAGGTACCGTTATAAAAACAACGACATGGAGGACCTTCGGGCGCAGCTCGAGGCTGCGAAGGCCGACGGCGCGGGAAGGATAATGGTGGCGACCGACGGCGTCTTCTCGATGGACGGGATAATCGCCCGGATAGAAAAGATATGCGATGTGGCGGAGGAGTTCGGCGCCCTGGTGATGGTCGACGACTCGCATGCCACCGGTTTCTTCGGCCCCACGGGCAGGGGCAGCGTCGAATACTGCGGCGCGCTGGGCAGAGTCGACGTTATCACGTCGACGCTCGGCAAGGCCATGGGCGGCGCCTCGGGCGGATTCACGACGGGGAGGCAGGAGATAATCGACCTGCTGCGCCAGCGCTCACGCCCGTATCTCTTTTCGAACACGCTCGCTCCAGCCCTGGTCGCGGCTGCCATCAGGACATTCGAAATGCTGTCAAAACCCAGCCCGATGCTCGAGACGCTCGTGGAGAACACGAAGTATTTCAGAGAGAAGATGACAGAGGCGGGATTCGACATAGTCGCGGGCAGCCATCCGATCGTTCCGGTCATGCTCGGCGACGCGAAGCTCTCGCAGGATATGGCGAACATGCTTCTTAAAGAGGGGATATACGTAATCGGCTTCTTCTACCCGGTAGTGCCGAAGGGTAAGGCGAGGATAAGGGTCCAGATATCAGCGGCCCATTCGCGCGAACATCTGGACAAGGCAATAAATGCGTTTATTAAAGTTGGTAAGGAGCTTGGAGTGATTACTTAAAGCACTTTAACAGGAGGTTCCGATGTCGCCAGAGGTCCTGTCCCAAGTGACCAGATTTATCCCGTGGTTCGGTATCGCCGGGCTGATCTTTTCGATCGGCGCGTATTTCAAAATGAAGCGCCATCCCGCCGGAAACGAGCTGATGCAGAAGATAGCCGGAAAGATACACGACGGCGCCTTCGTATTCCTCAAGAAGGAATACCAGATCATCTTCGCATTCATCGTCATCATCTTCATCGTCCTGACATTCACGCCGGGACTGGGCGTCCAGACGGCGATCGCTTTCCTGACAGGAGCGCTCTGCTCGATGGGCGCCGGCGTGCTCGGCATGGAAGCGGCCACGAGGGCCTCTGTCAGGGCCATGCAGGGAGCGAAGGACGGCGGTATCGGCAAGGCGCTTGCGATAGCGTTTGGCGGCGGTTCGGTCATGGGTGTGGCAGTGGCCGCTATCGGTGTCGTAGGCCTGGGCTTCTACTTCCTCTTCACGAAGGACCCCAGGATCATCAACGGCTTCGCGATGGGCGCCAGTTCGGTCGCCCTCTTCGCCAGGATCGGCGGGGGCGTATTCACGAAGAGCGCCGATGTCGGAGCCGATCTCGTCGGCAAGATAGAGGCAGGCATACCCGAGGACGATCCGAGGAACCCCGGAGTGATCGCGGACAACGTGGGCGACAACGTCGGTGATACGGCCGGCATGGGCGCAGACCTCTTCGAGAGCTACGTGGGAAGCGTCGTCGCCACGATGGCGATAGGAGCGACATACGCGGCGACCGAAGTCGCCGGCAGGATGATGTTGCCGCTCGTACTGATCACGATCGGCCTTGTTGCCTCGATAATCGGCATTCTCTCGATATCGGCACTGAAGAAGGCGGGGCCGCAGTCGGCCTTGAGGTACAGCTTCTACGTTTCGGTAGTACTGTTTGTTGCAGGCGCGTGGTTTGCCGCGAAGCAGGTTGTCGGAACGGTCGAGCCGTTCTGGGCCGTACTGGCCGGTATCATCGCCGGTGTCCTGATCGGGGCCGAGAGCGAGTACTACACCTCAGGCCCTCCCGTCAAGAAAGTCGCCGAAGCGAGTGAAACCGGACCCGCGACGAACATCATCACCGGCATGGCGATAGGTTACGAAAGCGTCATCCTTCCAGTGATGACACTTGCCGGCGCGATGTTCGTTGCGTTCAAGTTCGGCGGCGGCCTCTACGGCATCGCTATCTCGGCGGTCGGCATGCTCTCGACGATTGGCATCGTTATGTCGACAGATTCGTACGGACCGATTGCCGACAACGCGGGCGGCATCGCGGAGATGTCGGGAGCAGGGCCGGAGATCAGGAAGATCACAGACAAGCTCGACTCGATCGGAAACACGACAGCTGCCATCGGCAAGGGTTTCGCAATCGGATCTGCCGCGCTCACGGCGCTGGCGCTCTTCAGCGCCTATCAGAAAACGACAGGGATCGACAGTATCAACCTGGCGAATGTGGAAACTGTCATCGGGCTTCTGCTCGGAGCGATGATGCCGTTCGTCATCGCCTCTATGACGATGAAGGGAGTCGGCAGGGCCGCCAACAAGATGGTGATAGAGATAAGGCGGCAGTTCCGCGAGATAGCCGGTCTGATGGAGGGCACTGCCGAGCCGGACACCGATAAATGCGTAGAAATCGTCACCAAGTCGGCGCTGCGTGAGATGATACTTCCCGGGTGCATAGCGGTTATAGCGCCACTGGTGATCGGATTCGCTCTCGGGGCCGAGAGTCTTGGGGGATTCCTCGCAGGCGCCACGGCGACAGGCGTCCTCACCGGCATTTACATGGCGAATGCCGGAGGGACGTGGGACAACGCGAAGAAGTATATCGAGGAGGGTAACCTCGGCGGCAAGGGGACGAGCACACACGCAGCGGCTGTGGTCGGTGACACGGTCGGTGACCCCCTCAAGGATACCTCCGGACCGAGTATGAACATCCTCATCAAGCTGATGTCAGTGGTGGCACTTGTCTTCGCCCCTCTGTTCATGTAGCGTCCGGAAATATAACGTGAGCACGAACGGGTTCCCGCACAGCGGGCGCCCGTTTTTTCACTATAGTTCTTTCGATGTTTACACCCGGCATACGTTGTCATAGAATTATCAGTGCCGGAGAGGTTCCACGAGGACAATCCATGCGAACGGAGGTGCACGTTGGCATTCACCATAGGAATAATCGGCCTGCCGAACGTAGGTAAATCTACACTTCTCAACGCCCTCTCTCATGCCGGGGCGGAGGCCTCCAACTATCCGTTCTGCACGATCGAATGCAATCGCGGGGTAGTCGAGGTTCCGGATGCGCGACTGGACAGGCTGGCCGAGCTTCTCGGACCGGAAGAAGTGATACCCTCTACGATAACTTACGTCGACATCGCCGGTCTCGTCGAGGGAGCGAGCAGGGGCGAGGGGTTGGGCAACAAGTTCCTCCATCATGTCAGGGAGGCTACGATCCTCGCGCATGTCCTGCGCTGTTTCGAGGATCCAGACGTGAGCCATCTACTTGGAGACGTCGATCCCCTCAGGGACGCCGCCATCGTGGAGACCGAGCTCTTTCTCTCCGACCTCGAGAGAATAGAAAGCTGGATCTCGAAGGAGAAGGTCAGGTCGAGGGCGCTGAAGAAAGGGGAGCGCGGCGACCTCGACTTCCTCGAATGGATAAGGGAGAAAACAGCGTCAGGCGAAAGGGTGTCGAGAGAGGATGTCTCCGTCAGGAATGAGGATCTTTTCGACAGGCTCCAGCTTCTCTCGGGGAAAACGGTGATCTACGTGCTCAACGCCGGCGAGGATGGAGAGGGATACAAGGATGCACTCGGAGAACTCGGCCGTGAGTGTTCGATCGTGATATCGGCGAGGATCGAGAAGGAACTTGCCGAACTGCCGGACGAGGATAGAGCTGAGTTCATGGAGGAGATGGAAATCTCCGGCGAGGCCAGGGACAGGCTGGTGGAGAAATGTCACGGCCTTCTCGGGCTCGTGAGATATTATACCTCGGCAAACAGGAAGCTGCAGGCCTGGTCCATTCCGGCAGGGACGAAGGCTCCAGAGGCGGCGGGCAGGATACATACAGACATGGAGAAGGGATTCATCAGGGCCAGGGTGATGAGCTACGACGATCTCGTTGAGTACGGCTCCGAGGCCGAGGTCCAGCATCACGGCCACCTCAGGACCGAAGGGCACGAATACGTGATCCGCGACGGGGACGTCGTCGAGTTCATGTTCAACAGGTGACTCATGACAGGCAGGGGACACGAGACGCTCGAGCATACAGCCGACATGGGCCTCCGCGGCTGGGGGGGAAGCCCTGCCGAGGCCTTTGAGGAGACGGCGCTCGCGATGTTCGAACTGATGGTCGACAGGATCGGTGCGGCTGCCGAGACCGATCACAGGCTGTCGATCGGCGGCAGGGATCTGACCGGGCTCCTCATAGAATTTCTCAACGAGCTCCTCTCGCTCGCAGATATCGAGGATATGGCCTTTGTATCGGTAAGCATAGAACGGCTCGAAGGCGGTGGGGAAGACTGGGAACTCGACGCCGTGATCGGAGGCATCCCCCGCGGAAAATGCCGGAAGCGCCTCCTCTCCGAGGTCAAGGCGGCGACCTGGTACGGGGCCTCGGTCGAACGTGACAGTGACGGCCGGTGGGTGGCCGGCTGCGTCGTGGATATGTAATCCGGATATGAAAGACGGCGGAGATTGAAGGTAGAAGTCGAGAAGATCGGCGAATTCCTCTGGGAGATTCCCCGCTCGGGCAGGATGCTTGTTCCAGGACGAATCTACGCGGACGACGAATCGATGAGATTCCTGCTGAAGGAGAGCAGGACGAAGCAGTGGGACGCACTCGCCCAGGTACGAAACGTCGCATGCCTTCCCGGAATCGTCGGCGCGTCGATGGCAATGGCCGATATCCATCCAGGCTACGGATTTCCCATAGGAGGAGTGGGAGCGTTCGATACGGGCGAGGGAGTGGTCTCCATCGCCGGAGTCGGTTTCGATATCAATTGCGGCGTGCGGTCGATGGTCATCGACGTCACGAAGGAACGTATCGAGCTCAATAGCGAAAGGGTCGCCGAGGAACTCTTCAATTCCGTTCCCGCCGGAATCGGTTCGACGGGGACTCTCAGGCTCTCCGTCCGCGAGATCGACAGGGTCCTCGTCGAGGGCGCGTCCTTCGTCCTGGAGAGGGGATACGGGGTGGAGGAGGATCTCGAGTATATCGAGGAGGGAGGGACTGTCGCCGGCGCCGATCCGTCCGTTGTCAGCCCGAGAGCGAAGGAGCGGCAGCTTAAGCAGGTAGGGACGCTCGGCTCGGGGAACCATTACCTCGAGGTGCAGTACGTAGAAGAGATATTCGACGAAGAGGCCGCTTCCGCGTTCGGGCTCCTTCCCGGCGGGATCGTAGTGAGCATTCACACGGGGAGCCGGGCGCTCGGCCACCAGATAGGGACGGACTACCAGAGCGTCCTGAGAAAGGCTTCAGTGAAATACGGGATACCGGTCGCCGAGAGCGAACTTATGGCAGCGCCGATAAACAGCCCGGAGGGAAAGCAGTATATCGCCGCGGTGAGGGCGGGGATCAACTGCGCCTTCGCGAACAGACAGGCGATATCGGGCCTGGTGCGAGACGCCTTTAAAAGACTCTTTCGTCTCGACGACGGGCAGATCAGGACGCTCTACGAAGTCGGTCACAATAACCTCAAGCTCGAGACCCACGATACTGACGAAGGCAGGCGGAATCTGCTCGTCCACAGGAAGGGGGCGACAAGAGCGTTCGCCGCCGGGCGGGATGAGGTGCCGGTGAGGTACCGCAGGGTCGGACAGCCGGTGCTGGTCGGAGGGACTATGGGTACCTCGTCGTTCATCCTGGTCGGTACCGAACTGGGTATGGCGGAGACGTTCGGCAGCGCCGTACACGGAGCGGGGCGGATGAAGTCGCGGAAGAAGGCGCTGAAGGAATACCGCGGCGAGGACGTGATAAGAGATCTGGCCGGCTCGGGAATCATCGTGCGGACCCGCAGCAGGAAGGGCGCCGCGGAAGAGGCTCCCGGCGCCTACAAGGACGTAGAGCGGGTCGTGGCGATCATGGAGGGCGCAGGGATAAGCAGGCGCGTGGCACGCCTGCGGCCGATGATCTGCATCAAGGGCTGATCAGTCGTCCCCGCATCTCAACTTGCGGATCAGCATATCCTCGCTCGTGTCCTCGAGAGGTTCCCACTCGGCTATGCTCTCCATCCTGACAGTGCATTTCCCCGAAGACACCCACCTGTTCTCGTGGTTGTAGCTCCATCCGAGATATTCCGACCCTCCCGCCCCCTCTGTCGTGATAAGGAACCTGTTCGATATTCCTCCGAAGGCGGCGCCCTGATCTGCAGGAAGATCCCTGTCGCCTGCGCTGGCGTCGACCGGCACCCAGCCGTAGCCGGGAAGGTAGATCTCGTTCCACCTGTGGAAGACGTCGTCGTAGCTCGCGTCGTCGCCCCTTACAACGAGGGAGCCGACGTATCTCGCAGGCACTCCCGCAGCCCTGCAGAGGGCGATGAGCGAGAAGGCATACTCGGAGCACGAACCGTTCCTGCGCTCGAGTATGGTAGGGGCGGTATTCCAGCCGCCGGCGAGCTTGTACTCCATATTCGCAATGAGGTACTGATAGAGTTTTCTCGCCTTCCAGTAGAGGTTCTTTTCGTCGCCGACAACGTCCTTGACGATTCCCCGGATGTAGGGATGGGTGATGTCGTATTTGATGTCGTCGGCAAGGTACTTCTTCCTGATATCCTTCGGGATCTTTTTCCCGACCCTGTCGGGCCTGATGAAATACCTTATAGCAGATGCCTCGACGGCGGCCTTCATCGTCACCTCGACCGACTCGCCGGGTTCGAGTCCCTCGAAGGAGAACGCGGCGATCTTCTGGTCCCAGCGGTCTTTCTTCATGACCGGCTCGGGCCGGTAGGTCAGATCGGCGAGGATCTTCTGCCCGGGCCTGTCGGAAGGAACGGCGTAGAATACATCGAGCTTCTCGATACTGCCAGTGCCTGTCGCGACAGCCTCTGTAGTAAAATCGACGACGGCCTTTCTCGGATCGCTCGTCCTGTAGAGCTCGTCGTCGAGCGTCACTATCCTGTACAGGACGTCGTCCTGGTAGTCGGCGTTGAGAAGAAAGCCGTCCTTCCAGGCGAGCCCCCAGGTGAACGGCCCGGGAGCGTCGAGTATCTGCACGACCATCCCGCTGGCTGGATCGATCATGTATATACAGTCCCTGACACGGTCGGAGCACCAGAGGTATCCGTTCCCGAATACGATCGAGCGCGGGTCGGTGGCGGGAGCGCGAAAAGAGACGATCGTCGTCCCGTCGGCAGGGTCGATATTGAGAATCCTGTCGGTCCTGTTGTCGCAGATCCAGAGGGCGTCTCCATCCCAGGCGATTCCCGTCGGGCTGGGAGTGGGAGATTCGAGAGTTCTTATAGTATGGCCGGTCCCGGGATCGGTTGCGTAGATCGCACCTGATCCCGGGTCGGTGCTCCACAGGAGGGAGCCGTCCCATGCAAGACCGGAGGGAAACCACCCCGGTGATTCGATCTCGCGCAGAACGTTTCCGGAACCAGGATCGAGCTCGTAGAACAGATCAGTCCTCCTGTCCGCAATCCACAGTGTGCTGCCTGTCCATGCGACGCCCGTCGGATGCCCGAAGGGCAGGGGGGTCTTTTTCTCGATGTCTCCAGGCGCGGCGAAGGCGGCGGCGCAGAATAAGGTCAGCATGGCGGCGATGACGGGCAGCGATCTTCTCATTTCGGTTCCTCCAGCGGATGGAAGGGTAAGAGGTTTACTTTCGAGTCCTCTAATTATACGGGAGATCCCCTCCGTTGGTCAACGGTATCGATACGGCTTGTTAATCCGATATCTTTTCGATGTTTACAAACAGGAACCGGACTGATAGAATAGTGTTCAAGTAGTGTGATTCACAGATACGAGGCACCAGACGCAGGATTGCTTCAGATGCCCCGCAGAATGTACAGAACCCTGTTTGCGGCGATCTCCCCTGTAATCGTCATCATCGCTGCGGCGGGCGGGCCCTCGAGCGCGCACGCGACGGAGTGGAGCGCCCGGTCGAAAGGCGGGATGGTCGCATCGGCATGCCCGGAAGCGACGGCAGCCGGTATCCGTGTGCTGGAAGCGGGCGGAAACGCCGTCGACGCGGCGATCGCAGTCGGGTTCGTACTTGCAGTGAGCTATCCCGCCGCCGGCAACCTCGGAGGCGGTGGATTCATGCTCGTGCGCCTGGCGGAGGGAGAGACCTCCTTCATCGATTTCAGGGAAAAGGCTCCGATGGGGGCGCACAGGGACATGTACCTCGATCGGGAGGGCGATGTCATCGAGGATCTCAGCGTCCGCGGCCATCTCGCCTCGGGAGTTCCGGGGACGGTTGCAGGCTTCTGGAAGGCTCACCAGATGTATGGATCTGCCGAATGGAAGGGACTGGTCGCTCCAGCGGTCGAACTGGCAGAGAAGGGATTCCCGGCAGGCCCCCGTCTGGCAGCATCGCTCGAGAAGCTGTACGTACACCTGGAGAAGTGGCCAGGCCTCTCGAAGTTCTTCGACGGGAAAGGAAGGCCATTCGATGCAGGCGATATCCTCGTGCAGCCCGATCTTGCCCGTACCCTCGAAGCGATAGCGGAAGAGGGCCCGGACGGTTTCTACTCGGGAAGGACAGCAGGGCTCATTGCGGCGGAGATGGGGAGAGGGGGCGGCCTGATCACGGAGGAGGACCTGGCTTCGTACGAGGCTGTCAAGCGGGAGCCGGTGAAAGGGAGTTACAGGGGATTCGATATCATATCCGCGCCGCCGCCGAGCTCCGGCGGCATCGTACTGCTGGAGATACTGAACATTATCGAAGGTTACGAGATGGGTGGGGTGAGGGACATCGAGGAGATCCATCTTGTCGTCGAGGCCGAGAGAAGGGCGTATGCCGACAGGGCTCGCTGGCTCGGCGACACAGATTTTGTTGATATTCCTGTAGAGAGCTTGATATCAAAAGATTATGCTGATGACTTGAGAAAGAACATAAAGACACGGGCGACACACTCCATCGAACTGGATGCAGGCGGCAGTCATGCGCCGGAGAGAGAGGAGACGACGCATTACTCGGTAGTCGACGTCGGCGGGAACGCGGTGGCGGTGACTACGACGCTCAACGGATCGTACGGATCGTACGTTGTCGTCGAGGGAGCCGGTTTCCTGATGAACAACGAGATGGACGATTTCTCCGTCAAGCCGGGTGTCCCGAACATGTACGGGCTGACGGGAGGGGAAGCAAACGCGGTAGAGCCGGGAAAGAGGATGCTCAGCTCCATGACGCCGACGATCGTTGTCAGGGGCGGCGAGACCTGGCTGGTGCTGGGTACACCCGGCGGATCGACGATAATCACGACTGTCGCGCAGGTGATGATGAATATCATCGATTTCGGGATGGAACCTCTGGAAGCGGTGTCCGCTCCGAGGTATCATCACCAGTGGGGCCCCGATCTCGTCTACCACGAGGAAAACGCCTTCACGGCTGATGAGAGGGTGGGGCTGGAGAGGAAGGGGCACGAACTGAGACAGCGCTCCCTTATCGGGGACGTGCAGCTCATCATGAAGGACGGAGCGTCACTGGTGGGCATCTCCGATCCGAGAAGGGGCGGGCTCTCCCGGGGAACAGGGAAGAATGACAGGCAATAACAGGAGAGGAAGGAGACTGACGATGAAAAATACGGCAATCTGCGCTCTGGCGATGTGGCTGCTGCTCATGACGTTCGTCACATGCGGTCCCGGGCGTGCCGCCGCGCAGGTCGATCCCTACGATCTGCAGGACGCCTTCGGCCGTTTCCCGTTCGCAAGGGTGGTCTCACTCGACAACGGGAACGCATGGGGGCTGATCTACGTTGACGTCTACGGCAAGATCTACATAGAGCGTGCCACGAACAGGGGATGGAAGAGGGAATTCGAGATCACGAACCTCGGGGCCAAGGTAAAAAGTTATGATATCCTCGACATCGAACAGGACGGGGTCCTCGAACTCGTGATAGCGACCGTGGCGGGACGCATCCTGATTTACAATCTCGACGACTATACCAATACCTGGGAAAACATCGAGGACGATTTCACGAGTATAGAGGCATTCGCCATCGAGAACGTAGACCTCGATCCCCAGGTGGAGTTCATCGTCCTGGCAAACGGCACGCTCTACATCATAGATTCGATCGACAAGAGCAGGCAGTGGATCAGCGAGAGGAAGTTCACGGCGACCGAACTCATAGTCGCCAACGTCGACAAGGATGAGCAGAAGGAGATAATCCTCAACACGGGAATTATAATCGACAGCAAGTTCTATGTGATAGACCTCGAATGGGACAAGCCGTTCGGCGAGCGGATCAGCACGTTCGACCTCAATAACGACGGCATTCCCGAGGTGATAGGCGAATTCTCCGACTATTCGCTGAGGATATTCGACGTCTACTCCCAGAGAGAGGTCTGGTAGGTAGAATACTCTGCCGGATCATCTCGGCCTGAATCCGATCGTTACGCGTACCCACATCGCCGTGGGTACGCCTTTTATTTCGCCCGGAATGAACTTGTAGCTGCGTACGGCCTCGATGGCGGTCCTGTTGAGCGATTTCTGCCGCATCCCCCTTGCCAGCCTGATCTCCTCGACTTCTCCCTGTACATTGACGAAGAGAAGCAGCTCGACTCCTCCACTGATCTCCCCGTTGATATCGTCGGGGATGGTTGGGAGTGAGATGTTTATCGGTTTTGGCTCAACCGTGGTAAGTCTTGGTCCGGGCCTTCCGTCACTTCCGCCGCTCCTGCCACCGCTCTGTATCGGATCGATCGTCAGTGAGGGCTCGCCTAGCTCGTCGATCAACGATCTCTCGCGGTCCTTCTCTTCCGTGTCCGAGGGCTGCTTCTCGACGATGACGGCCTGGGGAAAATCGGGGTAGGGGATGAGGGAGAACGGCCTGTTCATATAAACGAAATCGGATGTTCCTTTCTTGCCTGGCAGCTTCGTCCGGAAGACCTCGAGATATTCGAGTTTGAAGAAAACGAAGACGGCGAGGTGCACGAGCAGGGTGGCAACGATGATCAGAAGCCAGGCCTTTCTGCTCCTGTCGTGACTGCGGAAGGATCTCTTTCTACGGGAAGATGCAGTTGTGTCAGAACTGGACATATAGCCGTCTTTTCGGGAGAATCCCATTTTCAGTTATCATTCTCACCTGCATTAGTATATTATTTCGAGAGGATGATGGCAAGAGACCACGGCGGCTGATTTCATGAGAAGGATCGAACGCAGGGATATCACGGTGCCAAACGTCCTGACGGTGCTCAGGATGCTGATGGCGTTAGCAGCGGCGTTTCTGCTGATCTCAGGAAACGGCCGAAGGGCGGTTGCCGCCTCGCTTCTGCTCGTAGCCATGCTCCTCGATTATTTCGACGGATGGTACGCGAGGAAGTTCCACCAGACGACGAGTCTTGGCGCCCATCTCGACCCATTTGCCGACAAGGTGATGATCACCGTTCTCTTCATCGCGCTGGCCCTCGAGTTGAGGTCTCCATGGTTCTCATTCTTCGTATGCGTGATCCTCGCCAGGGAACTGGTCATAACGATATACCGCTGGAGGGTCCACGAGAGGTCCGGAACGCTCGTTCCCGCGAGCCCGCTCGGTAAGGTCAAGACCGTCGTACAATGTATTGTGGGTGGTTCGCTGATCTTTTATATTTATCTATACCCGGGTACGATACCGGAAAATCACTGGGTGATATTTGTCGCCATGCTGTTGACGACTTTCATCACCGTCGATTCGGGCCTGAGGTACATACTGCCGTGCTGCACTGACGGCAAGAAGCGGTCTGTGATAGAAAGGTTGATACAACAAGTCTTCGGAGTTGGCGCAAGGGAGGTATGATCTGGACATCTACGAGGCAATAAGGAACCGGGGCAGTACACGGGCGTACCTGCCCGATCCCGTAGAGGAAGAGAAGCTGGAACGAATACTGGAAGCAGCCAGGCTGGCGCCGTCGGGGAAGAACGGCCAGCCGTGGACCTTCATCGTGATCACTGACGCCGATACACGTGGAAGGCTCGTTCCTGCCTGCAAGAACCAGAAGTTCGTCGGCGAAGCCCCCGTAGTGGTGGCGGTATGCGGCAGGGAAGAGCTCGCATACCAGGAGATGGGCGGTTACTGGAACAGCCTGCCCGTTGATATCGGGATAGCGCTCGAGCATCTCATGCTCGCCGCCGAGGCCGAGGGACTCGGGACATGCTGGATAGGAGCGTTTGTAGAAGAAGAAGTCAGGGAGATACTCGAGGTGCCCGCCGATGTCAAGATCATCGCCCTGACGCCTGTGGGTTATCCGGCGGTGGATAGGGTATTCCGCAAGAGAAAGCCGCTCGACGAGATCGTGATGAAGGAGAAGTGGGAGAAGCGATGATGAAGAGATGCCTGAGAACGTCGCTTATCCTCCTGATGACAGGTACCTTCGTATCCGCCACACAGGCGGCGCTTGCCAGGCCGGGAAGTCCGGAAGACGAAGGGTCCGGCGGGACCTGTTTCACAGAAAAGGGCATGCTCGACCTGTCAGGTCTGGCCGTCGACTCAAGTGCTCTTCTGCCGGCGACGGGCAGCCTTTCGGCTGCCGCGGCGGCCGATACGCTTGAGACCTACGAGATAGAGCTCGAGGATGAAGGCAGGAAGGGAATTAACTGCAAGGCCATCGTCGGTTTGACGATAGCCGCGGTTTTTGTCGGCTACGCGCTCTATACCCTGCTGGTTCCAGAAGAAGATGAGGCGGTGGAGGAGCCCCCGGGCAAGAATCCTCCAATCGCTCTGATTACGATCGCGTTCGAGGGATGATCGCGAAAGATTTCTTCAAGGACACCCTTGATCCTGCCACCAGATCCTCGATCTCAAGCTTGAGAACGTACCTTCCGGGCTCAAGCAAGCTCGCGTCAAGCATCATGGCGTCCGATGTCGAGCGTGCGTCGATACTCTGTTCGATCGAGCTCGATATGCAGACACGCGGCTCCGATCTCGAATCGCGGACGCTGGACGAGGTGACGCTCCAGGTCAGCCTGTATCGTGCGAGGTTCTCCTCGTCCCTCTTCAGATTGTAAATCTCGTAGGAGACGCAGAGTGAGGATCCGGCCTCGTATAAAGGCAGGGGATCTATCAGTGATGTACAGATACCTTCTTCATCCTGCAGGGAGAATCTGATCCCGCTGAGCGATAGATGGCCTCCGCCGAGATCGAGTATGGACAGCGGACCCCTGTACACGGCCCTGCCCGGAGGTTTCCCGCCGGTGATCTCCAGCGCGAAGCTGCTCTCCAGCTGAAGAGGGGGCAACTCCATGCTGAACGGAAGAACGCGCCAACCGACCGAGGTCTTCTCGAAACGATGCAGTGTGTCGGGATCGAAGAAGATCTTCTCCGTGCGAAAGACGTTCCAGTCGTTGTCGAACAGGGTGAAGTCCAGCTCGTACTCATCGTCCCGGAAGTCGAGAGTAGAGTCGGGTACGGCAACCGCAAAGTCGACACGCGTTTCGTCTCCCGTTCCCCTGAACTGCACGTTCTCTACGCCGACAGGTATGTATCCGTACTCGATGGGGAATGTGTACATCTGCTGGATGTTCTGCAGGATCCCCTCGGTTATCATCGCATAGTCATGGAACCTGCGGTCGATCGGGATGTGATAGTTACCGCTGAGGAACTCGTCCTGGAAGAAGAGCAGGAACATCTTGTCGCCGTGGATATACGTCCACACCACGAACGGCCCGTCAAGACCCGAGCCCATGTCGAGGAGGATGGCCGGCGGCAGCCCGTAGCTGACGAGTGCCCTTCCGCGGGCTGTCTCGGTTCCCTCGAGGCCGAGCCTTTCGTTGGTAAGCAGCGACTCAGCCAGAAAGACCCTGCTGTAATGCTCGGACCTGCGCTCGTTGAGGGTGGTCGCCGGGGTGGGATCGTTCATGATCCAGAACTTCCGGTTGAACTCGGCGCGATTCCTCCCGTCGAGATTACGGTAGGCGTCTCTTTCGTCCATGGGGAGAATGAGGGAGACGTCCTCGTACATGTACCTCGTCTCTCCGTCCATCAGCGCCAGGGCCGAGTCGAATTCAGCCCCGGCCGTCTCGAACCTGGTCCTGCGCATGGCAACGCATGCAGAGAGCAGCCGGAACCTGTATGACTCGGGATAACACTCCGCGCCTGCGCGGGCGCAGCCGGCGCACAGGTCGAGCCGTTCCTTCAGATACTGGAGCAGCCCGAGATCGAAGAGGGTCTGCTCGTGTCTTCCGTATATGTTGTTCGCACTGCTGTAATACTTTATCGCGTCGTCCAGGCGCCTGTTCGAGCACATGTTCTTCAGATAGAGATTTCTCTCGATCCGCCCCCTGTGATACCACGCCTGGAAGCATCCCGGATCGAGGTTTATCGCCCGCTCCAGCGACCTGCAGGCCGAGCCGATGAACTGTCTTGCGTAGAGGGTCAGGCCCCGTTCGACGTGATAAGAGGGATTGTCCGGATCGAGCTCGAGCGCACTGTCGATTGCTTGCATCGATCTGAGCCTCGATTCGGGAGTCCCTGCCGCGCGATAGCAGACGGCGAGCCTGCGGTAGAGCTCGGGGTCGTCCGCGTCCGCCCGCAGAGCCTTCTCGAGCGCCATGATCGTGTCGGCAACACATCCCCGCAGATCGTAGTCGCTCGTATTGATGAAATCGTCATCAAGGGTAGGCGGATGCATGCCGCTGCACGAAACGGCAAGGAATATGGCGGTAATCGAGACTGCAAGCAGAGATCTCGGCAACGGAATACCTCCACCGGCGGATTTCCGGGACACTTTAAATATTATATCACAACGTGTTAGAGGTCAAGTGGGACGGGAGGGCGTCCAGGGGTCTTTCCCGGACTTCCGGGGAACGATAATTGCTCGTAATTCATCGGAATAGTGTGCTTTAAAACGGTACAGAGGTACAGTCAGATGTCCGAGATGCTGCTCGAAACGCTTCCTGCCGGGTTCAGGAAGCTCGAAGCCATGGTCCACAGCCTGGCCAGACTCCTGATGCAGAGTAATCTTTTTCCCGATTCGCATCCGTCGGTTCAGAACGCCCTCGCTGGTTTCATGGAGTCACTCGACTCGCTCATTGACAACAGGGCTTCAGTGGTGCTGAGGGTGAGCGATGGGTCCATACGCCTGCTCAACTTCGAGGTTGACATCACCGACACGAACAACAACGCGGTACACTTTCTTAGGAGAGCGCTGGACGGTCTCTCGATCGGGGAGATCGAGTTCCTTTCAGGAACCGGCCCTGACGAGGCCCTGGCGTTTGTCGAGATCGCGGCTGCGAGCATCAGGCGCGATACATCGATAGACCTGCCGGCGATATGGCGCCGCATTGAGAAGATTAAGATCCGGCATTCAAACTACGGGAGCGGCAATGCCGCATCGAAAGAGCGCCTTCCCGTTGAGGTTGGGAAGAGGGAGGGCGAGCTCCAGGGGAGGGATGCTCCCGAGGGAGCGAGTGCTGCGTCCCGCATGATCAGCGGGGTACTCAGCAAGCTGGCCAAGATCAGCTCGGACGAGAGCGGCAGGGCGGGAAGGATGATCATCGATACGATCGAGCGCGAGGGCGGCAGCAGCACGACATTTCTTCTCCTCAAGTCGCTGAGGGAATACGATGACTATACGTTCGATCATTCGATTAATGTCGCAATCATCTCCGCTGCGATTGCGCGGCGCATTGGATACAGCGACGAGGAAACGGGGCGGATAGGAACCGCAGCGATCATGCACGACATCGGAAAACTCTATGTCCCGCGCGAGATAATCCACAAGGATAGCAGGCTGTCCCCCACCGAATGGCAGAAGGTCAAGCGTCATCCCGTGGACGGTGAGAGGATCCTCCGCGAGGAGGGAGTGGATGTGCTGGCTCGCCGTGTAGCGTACGAGCACCACATGCGCTTCGACATGAAGGGGTACCCGATGCCCAAGCCGGGTGAGAAATGCCTCGAGGCGAGCAGCATAGTGAGGATAGCGGATACATATGACGCATTGACAACGAGGAGGCCGTACAGGAGACAGATCAGCCCGTTTGAGGCTCTCAAGCTGATGGAGAAGGGGAGAGGAAAGGAATTCCACCCGCGATATTTTGATGTATTCCTCGGCGTGATGGGGAACGTTCCGATCGGGAGTGTCCTGGTCCTCGAGACCGGGGAGAGGGTCGTGGTCGTAGAGATCGGCGTCGACGGGAGACTGCCTAGAGCAAGGATTATCTCCGACAGCTACGGCAACGAGACAGAGGATGGTCCCGTCATCGATCTCGGCGAGACCGATGCCGAGACGGGAGTGTCGAAATACAGGGTGCACAGCGTTTCGGACAGTCCGGTCAGAAACGTCGATATAGGCAAGTATATCGTGGGAAGCGGTGCCTGACCCCCGAAGAAAATAAAAGCCCAGGACGATCATCCTCACGTGTGATGATCATCCCGGGCGCCATCCCTTCAGCCTGTAAAGCCCTAGAGCGTTCCCGGCTTTCCTATCTGCTTGATCTTTCCGAATGCGGTCCAGGTGTAGGCGACCTTGTCGGACTTGGAATATATGACGAATTCTACCGATTTCCCGTCTTTGAGTGCGGTGTTCGTCCTCGCCAGAAAATCCTCTCCGTCCGTGACCGTGATCCAGCCTCTGGGCGCGAATACGTCGACTATCGCCGCTTCGGGGTCGATGAGACTCAGAGCATAAACGTTATTACCGGACGCCGTAATCCGGACCCTGACCATGAAGAGACCGTCTTCCATCGGAGTGACGCTCTTGGTGATCATTGGCGCCGCTGCCATTACGGAATAACCGGCGATCACCATGAGTAGTACGGCGGCGGAAACGACTATCGCTCTTTTATTCAGTGCGGACATCTTATATACTCCCTTTTGGTTACCAGCGATACTTGATTTAGAGCGTGAGCGAAAGCGCTCAATATCTTGCCCTGCACATAATTATTATAGCACATTGAAATATCCGTGTCGAGAGGGTAAAATCGTTCGAGGCGGTGGAAATGAATGGTATTATGGCATGTAACTTTCACTGCAGGTGCATGCGCCCGGTTGGGGATGCACCTCCGGGAGAATCGAAATACTACGTGTATTAGCGTAAAGGACTTACATGCCTCGTAAAATTATGATCGTCGATGACGAAATGCATCTTGCACGGATACTGCAATTCACACTCGAACATGCAGGCTATGATGTCGTAACTGCTTTCGACGGCAAGGAAGCCCTGGATGCCCTCGAGTGTGAGGTGCCCGATCTGGTGATCCTCGACCTGATGCTTCCCATCGTGGACGGCTACAAGATCTGCAATATAATAAAAAACGGAGACAGGTTCAGAGACACCCCTGTAATTATACTCTCCGCCAGAGATTTCGGAAAGGAAAAGCTCGACGAGCCGCTGAACGCGGATCTCCTCATGGAGAAGCCCTTCAACACAAAGCATCTGCTGGACGAAATATCCAGGCTTTTGGGATAGAAGCCTAGACGGGCTGCATGAACAGCGCATCGTCGGTTCCGCTGCTGCGGGCTGATTTATCCTCACGGCCTGCAGAATCCGCACAGATACGTTGTTTTTTCTCCCCGATCATTTTTTCGATGGAGGCCCTTGCTTCGCCGGCTCCCGAGCCGGAAAGGGCGACGAGACTCTTCTCGAGAGCGGCTATCTCGTGCTTCTCTCTCTCACGGGTCTCGTGGACGACGATATTCCAACTGGCTTCGAACTCGCCGAAGGGTCCGGACTCGCGGGGCTCGGACGTTTCGGGGTATCTGTTCTCGGCCGCCTTTCTCAGGCCGGTCATGACGATGCCGAGCGGGATGAATATCCTCGAGGTGATCATCCTGGAAAGGAACCAGAAAGATGCGATGACGACCGCAACGAATCCGATTGTGTTGACGACGAGAACGGACTTGAGTTTCGTCACGATAGGTGCGAGCTCCGGAAACTGCGTAGCGACAGCCGTCTGGCTCGATACGAGAGCGAAGTAGAAAGACATGCCGAACACGAACGCCACTGCGCTGGAACTGAGCAGCACCATCAGTCCGCTTCGAATTCTGATTCCTGAAGTCATCTCGTCTGAATAAGCGTAACCTTTTGTCATTTCATTGCTAACAGGCATTTCAAACTCCCTGTTATACCGCGCCGGAAGAAATGGCACGATTTACCATGATTCGAGACGTACCGTTCCGATTGAATATTATCAATTAATGTGCCAGAAACGGCCTAACGGGGAGTCAGGAAGTATTCTATCGCCGCCTGCAACTTGTTCGTGTCGATCGTCGTATCTGCGCAGGGTCCTTCCGGACGGGTGTTCGGAATGCCTATTACGGGGATCTTCGGCGCTACGTCCTGGATCCCGGCGATAAGGTCACGCTCGCAAGCCACTGCGACGATGGCTCCGGGAGAGGTGTCGTTTATGATCTTTCTCGCCTCCGTCCCGCCGGGAGCTGTATGAAGCCTGACCTCTTTGTAGCCGGAACAGATCTCCCTGGCCTTCGAACGTATGTCGGCGCGAAGGCATCGCGGAAAGAGGACGAGGACCGGGCCCGGCCCCTTTCCCGGGGCGGCCAGCTCGTTCGAGACACGGATGAATGAATGGCTCAGCCTGTCCCTGGAGATCCCCACCGATTCCGCCAGCCTCGTGACAAAGGGGAGCATGATGAAAAAGAGCCTGCTCCCGCGTGTGAGGCAGACGTTCATGTACCGCTTGTTCCAGATAACCGCGACGACGAGCACCACGTACCAGACAACGAGGGAGAGAGCGGCCGAGCCGAGGATGCCGGTGATGACGAGCGCCCACACCCAGCCGAAAGATTCGAAGCGCGGCAGCATGAGGTACCAGAACAACAGGACGATCATGACGAACAGCGCGAGAACAACGAGGGAGAGGTAGAGAAATGTACTCCTGCTCTCCGACGTGTCTTTATCCTGCTGCCTGTCGTCCCAGTCGAGCCATTCGTCGCCGAGCACCCTCTTCTTTCTGTTTTCAGCCATATCCGTTCCCGCCGATGTGAATAATCTTTTTAGAATGTACCGGAATGGGGTTTAATCTTCAACAGGATTAACTCGTTATGAGACATGAGAAGAAATACGGCGCCCTGACACTCGGAGTGGTCTCGATATCCTTCGCGGCGGTGTTTATCAGGCTGGCCGGAGGACCGGCAGCATCGGTCGCCGCCCTGAGGCTCGTATTCGCCACGCTGATCCTGTTGCCGTTCGTGATCTTCTCGAGCGAAACACGCAACGCGATCATGACGCTCCGCCGTGGGGAGAAAGTATTGCTTGTCCTGGCAGGGCTCTTTCTCGCGATGCATTTCCTCTCGTGGATAGCCTCGCTGTCGTTCACCGGCATCACGAGCAGTATTGTATTCGTGACCACGAGCCCGATCTTCATCGAGATATACTCAATTACGGTGCGGGGGGAGAGGACATCGGCACGGGTATGGATCGGTATAGGCCTCGTCCTTGCGGGGAGCGTGATCCTCGGAGGGGGCAACATCGCCGCGGGAGGGGAGAACTGGAAGGGCGACCTGCTGGCAGTGGCGGGTGCGCTTGCCGTGGCCGGCTATTTCATAGTGGGGAGCCGGCTGAGGCCGAAACTTACCCTGCTCGCGTATATCTTCCCCGTTTACGGCACGGCAGCGCTGTTTCTCGCGCTGGCTGCGCCTCTCCTGGGAGTGGGCCTGACGGGTCTTTCCGCGCGGACGTATTTCTACTGTTTCATGATGGCGCTGGTCTGCCAGGTGACCGGTCATTCGCTGTTCAACTGGGCGCTGCGGAAGATGAGGACGACGCTCGTAGCCATGGCGACACTGGGAGAACCGATCGGGACGACGATGCTCGCGTGGCTTATCCTTGGAGAGTTGCCAGTACCGACCGAGATCCTGGGGGGAACCGTGATACTGGCTGGAGTGTTCGTCGTTCTGACGGGAGATCCGCTGCGCGTCAGAGCGTGACAAGTATCTCTCTGACCTCGTCGGCAAGGGCCTCGTCCCCCTGCCATTTCACCAGGAACATCGCGAAGGATTTCCTGGCCTCGTCCCGGCGACCGAGCCGCATGAGCGCATGGCCCAGATAGTAGAGGGTCCTGGGGGGCGCGTTATCTCTGGCCCTGAGTTTCTCGAGTACGGTCACCGCTTCCTCGAAATTCCTCGTGTGGATATGGATTATGGCTATGCCGAGATCGATCTCGGGATCGTCCGGTGCGAGGGCGCGTGCCCTGTTCCAAGCCTCGAGAGATTCCTCGAGGTAGTCCAGCTCGTATTCCGTCCTGGCAAGCCCTGTCCACGCATCGGCGTTCGTGTTGTCCCTGTAGAGAGCGAGGCGGTAGTACTCCCGGGCGTCCTTGAAGTCGTCTGTCCCGAACGATGCGATACCGAGATGCAGGAAGAGGTCGGTACCAGACTTGCCCGCATCCTTCGCCGTCAGCAGGGTCTGAATGGCGTCGGCGTACATGTGCCTTGCGTTCATCACCTTCCCGAGCAGCAGAAGATAATCGGGCTCCGTGCCGATCCATTCCCGCGAGGAAATAAGCTGGGCGTAGGCGGCCTGGTAGTTCTGCTGCATGTAATAGGCCTCGGCGAGCACGAGGTTTCCCCGCTTGTCGTAGGGGGAATAATGCAGTGCCTCGGTCGCGTATTTCTCGGCCGTGCTGTAGAGATCCTGCTCGAGAGCGATGGTGCCCAGTCCGGAGTAGGGAGGGTGGAAGCTCGACTTGAGGCTGATCGAATACCTGTAAGCTTTTTTCGCCTCGGCATACTTGCCCTGCATCTCGAGCGAGTGTCCAAGCCCGTACTGGAGTCTGTAATCGTCGCTTTGTATTCTGGCCGCAGCGAGGAAATGCTCCTCAGCCTCGGCGTATTCCTCCCGTCCTAGCAGGGCCATACCGAGATTGTACCTCGTATCCGGATCGGAAGGATTCAATTCGGCGGCTTTTCGCCACTGGGCGATGGCTTCGTCTATGTTGTCCCTCTGGGCGGCCTCGACACCGAGGTTGTAATACTTGAGGGCGGAATCTCCGCAGGATACGGTAAACGCGAGCAGCAGGCCCGCGGCGACGATCGAAACCCTTTTCATCATCATTCCTTTCGGCTCATACAGGTCGGGTACGTGGGCGATTATAACGCCGAACCGCTTGAAATGCATCAAGAAACATGGATCCGGGCAGAAGAGGGGGTCCGGGAGGACCGCAACCGACAAAAAGACACCGAATATCCTAATTATACAACGACTTAAAATATAGTTGACTTTTTATTTGTCTATAGTAGAATCCCGTGTCGAGACCTTTCGTTTTTTTTTGCCTCTCAATCGATTCAGGAGCCTTTAAAATCCTGCGAGGTTGGTAGTTAAATGCTTGAAAGAGAAGTAGTTTACGAGTCTGTGCTGGATCACGACTTTCTCGACGAGATCTATTCGCTTCCCGGTGGACACGAGATAAAGAAGTGCATCCAGTGCGGGACATGCAGCGGTTCATGCCCGCAGGGAGCCGTCATGGACTACGCTCCGAGGAAGATATTCTCCCTCATAAGGGCCGGATTCAGGGACGAGGTGCTCGAATCGAATACCATATGGTACTGCTCGTCCTGCTATTCATGCGCTGTGAGATGTCCCAAGGAGATCAAGATCACCGACGTCATGTACGCACTCAAGCGCATCGCCATCAAGGAAGGCAAGGCGAAGAAGGGCAGGAAGGCATCGGCGCTGTCGAAAAATTTCGTCCGTATGGTGAACAAGTACGGGCGTAACCACGAAACCGAGTTGATGGCACGATACATCTTATCGGCAGAGCCCTTCAACGCGCTCAATTTCGTGCCGCAGGGATGGCGGCTTTTCTCGAACGGCAGGCTGCCCCTCATGCCGCACAAGATAAAGAACATCGAACAGTTGAGAAAGATCCTGAAAAAGATCGACGAGCTCGAGGAGATGTAGATGAAGTACACGTATTATCCTGGATGCTCGGTAAAATCGACGGCCAATCTCTACCAGGAATCGATCGACGCGGTCGTGCCCGCGATGGGAGTCGAGCTCGAGGAACTCGACGACTGGAACTGCTGCGGAGCGACCGCCTACATGTCGGTCAACGAGATGATGAGCTTCGCAATCTCGGCACGGAACCTCGCTATGGCCGAGAAATTCCACAGAGACGTCGTGACGCCGTGCAGCGCATGCTATCTTGTTCTCAACAAGACCAACAGGTATTTCAACGATTATCCAGAGGTGAGAAAAAAGCTCGGAGTGGCGCTCGAGGCCGGAGGCCTGAGCTACAGCGGGAACATACGCGTCCGGCATATCCTCGATGTGATAATCAACGATGTCGGACTCGAGAAGATCACCGGACTGGCGAGCAGAAAGCTCGAGGACCTTAATGTCGCACCGTACTATGGCTGCCAGATAGTCAGGCCGATGTATTACGGATTCGGTGCAGGCGAGGAAAACGAGGAGGGTTTCGACGATCCAGACGATCCGGTCTGCATGGACAGGCTGATCGAGGCGACAGGCGCTACATGCGTAAAGTACTCGATGAAGACGAAGTGCTGCGGATCCTCACTGATAGGCACCGAGGAGAAGCAGGCGCTCAAGCTCTGCCGGGGTATACTCGCCGACGCTGAGAATAACGGGGCTCACTGCATCGTCACAATATGCCCCCTCTGCCAGATGAACCTCGATGTATACCAGCCGAAGGTGAACAGCCTCTTCGGAACGAAATTCGATATACCGGTCATATACTTCACGCAGCTGATAGGGCTGGCGATGGGAAAACAGCCGAAAGAACTTGGGCTGGAAAGGCTCGCGGTGAAGATGACAAGGCCGATGAAACAGATACTACAGGGAGCGTGATATGTCTGAACGTATTGGTGTATACGTCTGCCACTGCGGCACGAACATCGCCGGCAGGGTGGACATCGACGAGGTGGTCGAGTTCGCCAAAGGGCTCGATGCCGTCACGCTCGTGAGGGAATACAAGTTCATGTGTTCCGATCCCGGGCAGTCGCTCATCCAGAAAGATATCGAGGATGGCCTGATCAACAGGGTCGTTGTCGCGTCCTGCTCTCCGCTGATGCACGAGAAGACATTCAGGAACGTGTGCACCCGCGGAGGCCTGAACGAATACCTCTTTACGATGGCCAACATCCGCGAGCAGTGCTCGTGGGTGCACGTAGATGTCGAACGGACGACGGACAAGGCGAAGGGCCTGATAGAAGCGGCTGTAAGAAGGACGAGGCTTCAGGAGCCACTGACGAAGAGGGAAGTCCCGATCAACCCGAGGACTCTGGTCATAGGCGGCGGCATAGCCGGCATACAGGCGGCGCTCGACCTTGCCGAAGCCGGCAAGAAGGTCGTTCTCGTCGAGAAGGAGCCCTCGATCGGCGGCCACATGGCCAAGTTCGACAAGACCTTTCCGACGCTCGACTGCTCGGCATGTATCCTGACGCCCAAAATGGTATCGGTCGGTCAGCATGAGAACATCGAGCTGATGTCCTGGTCGGAGGTCGAGGATATAGGCGGCTATGTCGGAAACTTCAATGTCACAGTCCGAAAGAAGACCAGGTACGTTGACGCGGATCTGTGCAACGGATGCGGCGCCTGCTGGGAGAAGTGCCCGGGAACGCGGGTGCCCCGCAAGGGCAACGTCCATGAAAAGCTCTCGATCGGGCCTACGACTTCCATATATATACCGTTCATGCAGGCAGTGCCGGCGATTCCGGTGATAGACGCCGATACCTGTATCCGTTTCAAGAACGGCAAGTGCGGCATCTGCGCCGAGGTCTGCGAACGCAACGCGATCAATTACGATATGGAGGACGAGTTGATCGAGTTCGAGGTGGGCAGCATCATCATTGCAACCGGTTTCCAGACTTTCGATCCGACCCCGATAAAAAGGTACGGCTACGGAAAGCTCGACAATGTCCTGACAGCGATCGAGTTCGAGATAATGAACTGCGCGTCAGGTAGTACCGGCGGGAATATCCGGATGGCCGACGGAAGCGAGCCCAAGTCGATCGGGATCGTTCACTGCGTAGGAAGCCGCGACAAGCATTATCACGAGTACTGTTCGAGGGTCTGCTGCATGTACGCCCTGAAGTATTCACATCTTATTAAAGAGAAGATCGACGCAGAAGTATACGAGTTCTACATCGACCTCCGCTGTTTCGGCAAGGGATACGAGGAGTTTTACGACAGGCTGCTCGGCGAGGATGTCCGGTTCGTCCGGGGAAAGGTCGCCGAGATCACCGAGGTACCGATCGAAGAGGCCGAGAAGGGCAAGCTCGTTGTCGAGGTCGAGGATACGCTGGTCGGAAAGGTCAGAAGGATACCTCTCGACATGGTTGTGCTCTGCACCGGCCTTGAGGCACACGAGAGCCTTGCCGATATCGCCGGTCTCTGCAGCGTCAGCATCGGCAAGGACGGTTTTATCATTGAGAAGCATCCGAAGCTCGGTCCAGTGGCGACGACGACCGACGGCGTCTTTATAGCCGGCGCGTGCCAGTCCCCGAAGGACATTCCCGATACCGTTGCACAGGCGTCTGCCGCTTCGAGCGCGGTTCTCTCGATGATCACGCGGGAGAAGATCGAGATCGAATCCGCCACCGCGTCGGTGGACGAGGACAAGTGCTCCGGCTGCAAGATCTGCAATTCCCTGTGCCCGTATCTCGCGATCAAGTACGACGAGGAGAAGGGCGTATCTGTCGTGAACGAGGCGCTCTGCAAGGGATGCGGCACATGCGCCGCCGGATGCCCGAGCAACGCGATCTCGGCCAAGCATTTTGAGGACAGGCAGATCTTCGCCGAGATAGAGGGTATCCTCTCGGCGTGAGGAAAAAGATAAATACCGAAGGGATGTCGAAATGACTTTCGAACCGAAGATAGTCGGGTTCCTCTGCAACTGGTGTTCCTACACGGGTGCCGATCTCGCGGGGACGGCGAGGATCAAGTACGCCCCGAACATCAGGTCGATCAGGGTGATGTGCAGCGGCAGGATCGAGCCGACCTTCATCATGAAGGCCCTCTACGAGGGCGCCGACGGCGTACTCATCGCAGGTTGTCACCCCGGGGACTGTCACTACCAGGAGGGCAACTACAAGGCCCTGCGAAGGCACCGGCTGCTCAAGCGGATACTTCACGAGTACGGTGTCGAACCGGAGAGGGTGCGCCTCGAATGGGTCGCTGCCTCTGAGGGAGAGAGGTTCGCGAAAATAGTGGACGAGTTTACCGATCAGATCCGCGAACTCGGGCCGCTGGGAATCAAGGATTCTCTTGCCGAAGCGATGAAAGACGATATCGATCCTCATGAAGCTGACAAAGAAGAAAGCGGTGTAGCCAATGAAGCTTAAAGGCGGGATATACTGGGGAGCCGGCTGCGGCGGCTGCGACGTCGCGGTACTTGATATCCATGAGAAGATCCTCGACGTCGCCGAAAAGATGGACTTTCTCTTCTGGCCCATTGCTATGGACTTCAAAAACGACGACGTCAGGGCGATGGAGGACGGAGAGTTCGACCTCGTTCTCTACAGCGGTGCGGTCAGGAACTCCGAGAACGAGGAAATCGCGAAACTACTTAGACGCAAATCGAAGACGATGGTCGCTCTCGGTACCTGCGCCCATATCGGAGGGCTGCCCAGCCTGGCCAACTATCACACGAAGCAGTCGATTCTCGAGCGCGTCTACTCGGAGACCGAATCGACCGTTAATCCCGAAGGCACAATGCCGCTGGAGAGGTCGACTGTGGACGGAAACGAGCTTGAGCTACCGAGGTTCTACAACACTGTCAAGACGCTCGACCAGGTCGTCGACGTCGATTATTACATTCCGGGATGTCCGCCGGTCCCGCAGCAGATCGTCAACGCGCTGACGGCGGTTTTCAACGGCGAGCTGCCGCCGAAGGGATCGGTCATCGGAGCCGGCACTAAGACGCTCTGCGACGAATGCCCGAGGGAGAGGGAGGAGAAGGAGATCAGCGAGATCAAGAGGCCGCTCAACATGATCCCTGATCCGGAAAAATGTCTGCTTGAGCAAGGTCTTATCTGTCTCGGGCCGGTCACGAGAGAGGGGTGCGGCGCCAGATGCATCAATTCCGGCGCGCCGTGCAGGGGATGCTACGGTCCCCTGGAAGGGGTGCACGACCAGGGAATAAGGATGATCAGCGCGCTCGCTTCGGTCATCGAGCCGAAGGAGGAGAAGGAGATCGATGCGGTGCTGGACGGCATCGTCGATCCCTTGAGGACTTTTCACAGGTTCAGCACTGCCGCATCGATCCTCAGGAGGAAAAAAATATGAGGCGCGTGGAGATAGATCCCATCACCAGGCTGGAGGGCCACGGCAAGATCAGTATCTTTATCAATGATGACGGCTCGGTCGAGAACGCTTATATCCAGATCCCCGAGCTGAGAGGATTCGAGAAGTTCGTCGAGGGGCTTCCCATCGAGGAGATACCTCGCATCATGCCGCGGATATGCGGCGTATGCCCGGCGGCGCATCACATGGCTGCGGGTAAGGCGGTCGACAACGTCTTCTCCGTCGACATACCGGAGGTTGCGAAAAAACTTCGCGAACTCTACTACATGGCTCACTTCATTCACAGCCATGCGGCGCATTTCTACGCACTTGCCGCGCCCGATTTCGTGGTCGGTCCCGATGCTCCCAAGGCGCAGCGGAACGTCCTCGGCCTGATAGCGAAGGTGGGTCTCGAACTCGGCGGCGAGGTGGTCAGGCAGCGCGCTATATCGCAGGAAATCCAGATACTGGTCGGAGGCAGGGCCACGCATCCCGTCTGGAACATTCCCGGCGGAGTGATGCGAGCGCTCAGCGAGGAGAACGCAGAGAAGGTCAAGAGCCTTGCCGATGAACAGATCGGCTTCGGCGAACTGGGCCTCAAGCTCTTCAACGATCTCGTCCTTGCCAACGAGACGTATCTCGATCTGATAATGGGAGGAATCTTCGAGCAGGTCACGCACTACATGGGGCTTGTCGACGAGAACAACAAGGTCAACTTCTACGACGGTCAGGTCCGCATGGTCGATGTCGAGGGCAGGGAAATGTTCAGGTACTCGGGGACGGAGTACATGGATTATATCGCCGAGCATGTCGAGCCTTGGTCGTACCTTAAGTTTCCCTATATCAAGGACAGGGGATGGATGGGTTTCGTCGAGGGAGCGGAGACATCGCTCTATCAGGCGAACCCGCTTCCGAGGTTCAATGCGGCCGATGGCATGGCGACACCGAAAGCACAGGCGGAATACGAGAAGATGTTCGAGACCGTCGGCGGAAAACCGTGCCACAAGCTCATGGTAAACCACTGGGCGAGGCTCATCGAGATTCTTTATGCGGCTGAAAGGATGCAGGAGCTGATCAACGATCCGGAGATCACAGATCCGAACGTGAGGGTGATTCCCTCGACCACGCCGAGCGAGGGTGTGGGAATCATCGAGGCCCCTCGCGGAACACTGACGCATCACTACTGGACCGACGAGAACGGAATCGTGACCAAGGCAAACCTGATTGTCGGCACGACGAACAACAACGCCTCGATCAACATGGCCGTCAAGAAGGCGGCCCAGAACCTCATCAAGCCGGGTGGCGAGGTGACCGAAGGGCTGCTCAACATGGTCGAGATGGCATTCCGTCTGTACGATCCGTGCTTCAGCTGCGCTACGCACAGTCTGCCCGGAAAGATGCCACTGACCATCGAGATACGCGATCTCGACGGCAAGATACTGAATGAGGTATCGAGGTAGCGCATCGTGGAAGATTCCGGGAGAAATCCGATAAAAACGGTTATCATCGGGCTGGGTAATACTGTCCTGAGCGACGACGGCGCCGGGGTGTATGTCTCGCGCATGCTGTCCGGAAGGTTCGGAGACGACGTATCCGTTATCGAGACGGATAGCGTCGGGATGAACCTGATGGAGATGCTCGGAGGCTTCGACAGGGCCATTCTGGTCGACGCGATCCTCCTCGACGGCGAGGAGGCGGGCACGGTATTCCGGCTCAGGGCAGACGATCTGAAGATCACTCCCAGGCTGTCTTCATGCCACGATATCGATATAGTCACCGCCCTCGAGCTGGGAAGGCAGCTGGGCCTGCATATGCCCGGCGAGGTGACGATATTCGCCATACAGGGAGAAGACATGCTCACTCTATACGAGGGCTGCACCCAGAAGGTGGAAGAATCGCTTCCACTCATCGCGGACGAAGTCGAAACCCTCGTCAAGGGGCTGGACGGACCTCGTATCTCGATAGGCCTCGACGAGAGGAAGAACAGGGATGCATGAGGTCTCCGTGATGCATAACCTCCTTGAGATCGTCACGGCGACTGCCGACAGGGAGGGCGCCGGGACGATTGACGTCATACACCTGCGGATAGGAGAGATGGCCGGCATCAACTTCGAGTCCCTCGAATTCGCCTTCGAGATCCTCTCGAAAGGGACGAGGGCGGAGGGGGGCAGGCTCGAATGCGACAGGGTTGCCCTTATGGGAAAGTGCTCCGCCTGTTCGAGCGAGTTCCATCCCGAGGACCTGGTTTTCAGGTGCCCCGAATGCGGATCGGGAGGGGTGGAGATTATCGCTGGCAGGGAGATGGAAGTAGATTATATTCTACTGGACGAGGAAGGTTCGTAATGCACCAGATAAACGTTGGCGAGGATCTAAGGGACAGGAACAGGGAGATCGCGGCGGAGAACCGCGAAATGCTCCACAGACACGGTGTGTTCTCGCTAAACATCATGAGCGCTCCCGGGGCTGGCAAGACCTCGCTGCTGGTAAAGTCGATCCCGCTGCTGAAGGACAAGTACAGGATCGGGGTCATCGAGGGCGATCTCCAGACCACAAGAGACGCCGAGAGGGTCGGTGCGCTGGGCATAGAGGTGCACCAGATACAGACCGGCGGCGTATGTCATCTCGATGCGGCGATGGTCCATTCGGCGCTCCATCAGCTCGACCTCGACTCGATGGACATACTGCTGATAGAGAACGTCGGCAATCTCGTATGCCCGGCCGAGTTCGATCTCGGCGTCGATGCGAGAGTGATGCTGCTGAGCATTACCGAGGGAGACGACAAGCCGAAGAAATACCCGCTGATGTTCAGCGAATCCCGCCTTCTGATCCTCAACAAGGTCGATCTGATCGAGATGGTCGAGTTCGATATAGCCAAGGCAAGACGCGAAGCCTCGGATATCAATCACCACATCGAGATCATCGAGCTCTCCTGCAGGTCGGGAGCCGGGATCGAGGACTGGACCGGCTGGATCGAAAAGCTATATACGGAAAGCAGGATTGTATAATGTGCCTGGCGATTCCTATGGAGATCACCGAGATAAACGGCAACGAGGCCGTAGCCGAGGCCGGCGGCATCAGGAAAGACGTCAGGCTCGATCTTCTCGAGGGCGCGGAGATCGGTGATTTCATACTGATGCACACCGGCTACGCGATAGAGAAACTCGACCCGGAAGAGGCGCGGGAGACACTCGAGCTGATCAAAAAGGTATACCGTGCCGGGATGACCGGAAGTGTCGAATCCCCCGATAACGATGAACAGTAGAGACGGACTCTATGGATCGTTTCACGATCCGGCGATGGCGCAGGGGCTGAGCAGCCGGCTCGCCGATCTGGTCCTGCCGCGTCCGCTATCCCTGATGCACGTGTGCGGTACCCACGAACAATCAATAGCGAAGGCGGGGATCAGATCGATGTTGCCCGACGGTCTCAGGCTGATCGCCGGACCGGGCTGCCCGGTCTGCGTATGCCCCGCAGCCGATATAGATCTCGCCGTTCAGGCGGCAAGACGCGAGGATACGATCGTGACGACGTTTGGAGACATGTTCAGGGTGCCCTCGGGAGACACCTCGCTGGAGCTGATGAAGGCGGACGGATGCGACGTGAGGGTCGTCTATTCCCCGCTCGACGCCGTGAAGATCGCGTCGGAGAATCCCGGGAAAGAGGTCGTTTTTGTCGCCGTTGGTTTCGAAACGACCGCCGGACCGATCGCGGCGTCTATACGAGCCGGTGTTCCGGAAAACTTCTCGATAATCCGGTCCATGAGGCTCATCCCGCCAGCCCTTGAATTCCTCCTTGAGAAAGGGAGGGGGTCGATCGACGGTTTCATCCTGCCGGGACACGTCAGCACCGTGCTCGGGAGGAAAGGATACTCCTTCCTCGAGGAAAAGTACGGGGTGCCGGCGGTGATATCGGGCTTCGAGCCTGTCGACATCCTGAGAGGGATCCTCGGGCTGACGGAGATGGTGCTCGCCGGACCACCCTTTTCGGTCCTCAATCTTTACAGGAGGGTCGTTTCGGAAAATGGCAACGTAAAGGCGCAGGAACTCATCGACGAGGTATTCGAACCGGCCCCGTCGAACTGGAGGGGCATAGGCTCGATCCCTCTCTCCGGGCTGGTGCTGAGGACGGAGTATTCCGGTATCGATGCTTTGACGCGCCTGGGGCTCGAGCCCTCCGCCGAGGCAGAGGACGTCAGGCCCGGATGCATCTGCCATGAGGTCATACTCGGGGAGTCCGAGCCGGAGCAGTGCCCGCAGTTCGGAACGGGCTGCACGCCGCGCAGGCCGCACGGGCCCTGCATGGTCTCGAGCGAGGGGACCTGCCGCGCGAGATACCAGTACAGGCACACCGGAGATATCTATTGACGAACCGCCGAATTCTGAATTAACGTCGAATCCGTAATAGTCATTCGAATAATCCGGCCCCGGTGGCTGTACTTGTGATGAATGCGGTATGCGTAGCAAGCCACGGCCGGTCCGGCGTGAAAGCCGGATATTCCCCAAGGAGGTACAGGATGAAGGTACAGGTAGGAGATCAGTCCTACAATGTCGGCGGCGGAAGGATCAGGAACGCGGTGTACATCATCATACTCGTCATCCTGATCGCGTCGGGCCTCTACTCGGTCGGAGCCGACGAAGTAGGAGTGATCCAGAGATTCGGGAAGTTCATCCGCAGCACGGAGCCCGGGCTGCACATCAAGATCCCGATGGGGATCGAGAGCGTTACCAAGGTCAAGGTCAAGAAGGTCTTCAAGCAGGAGTTCGGGTTCCGGACGCTGAAGGCCGACGTCAGGACGCAGTACAGCAGCAGGAGATATCTCGAGGAATCCCTGATGCTCACCGGCGATCTGAACGTTGCCGAGGTCGAGTGGATCGTCCAGTACAAGATCAAGGATCCCTACAACTTTCTCTTCAAGATAAGGGATCCACAGGAGACGTTCAGAGCGATGTCCGAGGCCGTTGTTAGAACTGTCGTCGGAGACAGGGAGGTTACCGACGTGCTCACGGTCGGCAGGATAGCAATCGCCAAGGAGGTCGAGGTCGGTCTGCAGGAGCTGCTCGACGGGTTCGAGTCGGGGCTCCAGATCGTCACGGTGAAGCTGCAGGACGTCAACCCTCCCGAACCGGTCAAGCCGGCGTTCAACGAGGTCAACCGCTCCAAGCAGGACAAGGAGAAAATGATCAACGAGGCGTGGGAGGACTACAACAAGAGAATCCCAAAGGCAAAGGGTGAAGCCGAGCAGAGGATCGCCGAGGCGGAAGGTTATGCCATGCAGAGGATAAACCGGTCGCTGGGCGACGTCGCTCTATTCAACCAGGTCTACAGGGAGTACAGGAACGCGCCTGACGTCACGCGGCGCAGGCTCTACCTCGAGACGATGAACGAAATACTGCCCAGGATCAAGGAGCTCATCATCATCGACGAAAACCAGAAAGCGATACTGCCCCATCTCGATGTGGGGAAGAGCGGGAAGGGGGGTGGTCAGTGATGATTACCGGAAAGACGATAGGAATCCTGGTCGTGGCGGTGATACTGTTCATTCTGATCTCCAACGCCTTCTACAAGCTGAGCGAGTCGGAGCAGGCGATCATCACCCAGTTCGGCCGCCCCGTCGGCGGAGCGATCAAGGATGCGGGGCTTCATTTCAAGACCCCCATGATCCAAACCCTTCACAGGTTCGAGAGGAGGATACTGAACTGGGATTCGTCCGCGGACCAGATCCCGACCGCCGACAAGAAGTATATCTGGCTCGACACCACGGCAAGGTGGAGGATAGCCGATCCCCTGCGCTTCTATACATCGGTCGGCAATGTCCGGGGAGCCCATTCCAGGCTGGACGACATCATAGACTCCGCATCGAGGGACATCGTTTCGAGTTTCGTCCTCGTGGAGGTTGTAAGGAACTCGAACACGATACTGGAGAAGCGGAAAGAGATTCCCGAGGGCGACGACATCATAAGTGACGAAGAGGAAGCGGCCGTGGGCGTCCTCGAGGAGGTCGAGATCGGCAGGGAACTGCTGACGAAGATGATCCTCGAGCGTGCTTCCGAGCTCGTCCCGCAGTACGGTATCGAGCTCCTCGACGTCCATATCAAGAGGCTCAACTATATTGAAGATGTCCGCAAGAAGGTCTACGAGCGGATGATCTCCGAGCGCCAGAGGATCGCCTCGAAGTACCGCAGCGAGGGCGAAGGGAAACGGGCCGAGATCGGCGGAATGAAGGAGAAGGAGCTCAACAGGATATACTCCGAGGCGTACAAGAGATCGGAGACGATCCGGGGAAAGGCCGATGCGAAGGCGACTAAGATATACGCCGACGCCTACAGGCAGGACCCGGAGTTCTACTCGTTTCTCAAGACGCTAGATGTATACAAGGAAACGATCGGAGAAAACAACCGGATCATCCTAACGACGGATACCGATCTTTACAGGTACCTGAGAAGGATCGATCGCAGGTAGCGGACCCGAGCGGGATCCGAAAACACTGAAAAGATGCACGGTGAAGTCTTAACCGTTGGGAAGGGGCTTCACCGTGTGCTATATTTTCAGGACACTTGTCGGATGGTCGTTTCTTCTGATGGAGGATTGTTTTATGGGGCTTGCCGGCATGCGCGTTCGAAAATCGTCAGTCTGTACTTTTCTCGCGGTTTTGCCTGTGCTGCTGATATCCGCGGGGAACATTTCTGCGTGGAATCACTCCGAGCTCGACTGGAAGACGATCGATACGGACCATTTCGCAGTGCATTTCCATGAAGGAGTGGAGGCGAGCGCATTCGAGGTGGCGCGTATAGCCGAGGAGATATACCTCCCGATCACTACCTTGTACGACTACAGGCCCGCCAGGGTCCACATCCATATAACAGACAGTGCCGGCCTGCCCGAAGGTGCGGCATACTACTATCTCGACAGAATCGACATCGATACGGATGACATCGATTTTCAACTCAGGGGGAACGCCGACTGGCTGAGGAACGTAATCACTCACGAATTTACACACATGGTGTCGCTGCAGGCCTCGATGAAGATGCCCCGCTGGATGCCGGCGATCTACCTCCAGGTCTTCAATTTCGAGAAGGAAAAGCGCCCCGACGTAATAACCGGATACCCCAACTTTACCGGTTCGTTCCCCCTGTCCGGGGAATCGGTTCCGAACTGGTTCGCCGAGGGCATTGCGCAGTATCAGGCGGCGGGCGCCAGGCACGATATCTGGGATTCGCACAGGGATATGGTCCTTCGCATGGCGGTGATCGGGGACCGTTTCCTGACGCTCGATCAGATGGGCGTATTCGGGAAAAGCTCGGCAGACGCCGAGCTCCTGTACAACCAGGGGTACTCGCTTGTCAGGTACATCGCCGAAAGGTACGGCGAGGACAAGATTGGCCAACTCGCCTCAGCCCACGGGAAGCTCTGGCGCGCCGGCTTCGGTGGCGCAAGCAGGGAGGTCCTCGGAATATCCGAGGGAGAGCTCTACTGCGCGTGGAAGAAAGATATCACCGAGGCGTACGCAGAGAGGGTAAAGAACATTTCTCCCGGCAGGTACGGCTCAAAGATGGCGGGAAACGGCTTCTTCAACTACTATCCCGTTTCTGACGGGAACGGCGGGTTTTATTATCTCTCCAACATGGGCAGAGAGTACCGCGATGTGGACCTCGTGCATGTCAGTGCCGGCGGTGAAGAGAAGACAATAGCCGGCGACCTCTCTTCGGGAGCATGCGTAACTGCCGACGGCAGGACGCTGCTCTATTCGAGGAAATCCGACGATAACAGGCATGGATACGAATTTAACGACGTTTATGCATGCGGCATCGGATCGGAGAAGGAAGGACGCCTGACCGAGGGACTGAAGGCGTCGGGTCCCGTCTCCTCGCCAGAGGGGAAGAGGATAGCCTTTATAATAAGCGGAGACGGTTTCAGCAGCGTCGGCATGATGTATCTCGAAGACGGAAATATCCGGATGTTGTCCGGCAGCATCCCGGGCAGGAGGTATACCGGTCTTTCCTGGTCGAAACGCGGATTACTGGCGTCGAGATTCGACGGACTGAGCAGGGATATTGTCCTTATCGCTCCCGAAAGCGCCGAGGAGACGGTCCTGATCGATACACGCGCGGACGAGAGGGATCCTCGCTGGACGGCGGACGGCAGCGGTTTTTTCTACTCGAGCGACAGGACGGGGATATTCAACGTCTATTTCAGGGACATTGCCACAGGCGCCGACCTGATGGTCACCAATGTGGTCGGCGGCGCCTTCCAGGCGAGTGAGGACGGGAATGATCTACTGTTCGCCGCGTTCGGAAGGAACGGATACGAGATAAGGCGGATCGGAGACTGGCGGGCTTCTGCGGTCGCGCCCGAACCGGCGGTGGACGAGTGGCTGCTTGCGGAGAGGGCTACCTTTATCGGCGGAGGAAAGACCGGATTCCAGACCGATTCACTTGAGGTGAGCGGGGATTACAGGGTCACCTACACGATACCGTTTCTCTTCCCGAGGCTGATGGTATACGACGACAAGTTCCGTCTCGGATTCGCACTCGATTCGAGGGATTTCCTCGACAGGCAGAGCGTTTATGCGGCTGCCTCGGCGTCGTTCGACGGCGAGTTCGATCTCCAGCTCGGAGCAGAGTTCAGGCAGCTCAAGCCGACCTTCATGTTCGATCTGCTGAGGATGCGGAAGTACTGGGAGATCGCCGACCCCTCGGCGGGAGAGATAAGGTACAGGTACGATCTCTGGGACGCCTACTTCACATGTAAGCTCGAGTTCGAGCAGGAGACGCTCAGGAGGCGCAAGGACATCTCGATCAGGTACAACCACGGCGAGTACGGCGTCAATATAAACGCGTGGCAGGAGATCGGTATAGAGTTGGGATGGAACTACTACAAGGCGGACGAAGTGACCCTGATGTACGACTACAGGAATATCAGGAAAGGCGTCGAATCGAACATCAACCCGAGAGGCGGGAGATCGCTGCACATCGAGGGAGCGGCCGTCCGGGCCAAGCTGTCGTCCGGCGATTTCGAGTACTCGTTCCAGCCTCTGTACAGCGACAACAATTTCATGCGATACGTCCTCCTGTACGAGGAGTACCTGCCGCTTCCACTGTGGTCCCACGCCCTCACGGTATTCCTGAGGGGCGGATGGATAGACCGCGAGGAGATCGACGACTTCTTCTATCTGCATCTGGGCGGCCGTGACGGCCTGAGGGGATACTCGTATTACAGCATTGGAGGTATGAAGAACGCCATGGGGCGCCTGACGTACCGCTTCCCGATCTGGAGGAATATCGACTACCAGATCCCCGGCCTCTATTTCCGGTCTATATACGCGGCCGTCTTCGCCGAGGCCGGCAAGGCCTGGAACGAGAATACGTTCGATATCGCAGATCCGCAGACCGGAGTCGGGTACGAGCTGAGGCTGAGCGGGTTCACCTTCTTCGGCTATCCGCTCGCCGCAACGTTCATGGGAGCGTACGGTCTCGATACGATAGAGTACAACGATCCTTTCGTCCCGGAGCTTTCGTACACAGAGGGCGAGGAGTGGAGATACTACGGAAGCGTCCTGTTCAGCTTCTGACGGGAACGGTAATGATGAAGGTAAGGCTCGGTGGCTACAACATAGACGCGAAGACGATCAGGGAACTCGCGGGCGACCGGTACGAGGAGATGACGCCCGAGATAATATCCGCGTCGTATGCGAGGATCAGCCGTGATCCCCGTGAGGTCACCCGATTGCGCGAAGAGGCGAGGAAGGACGTAGAGAAGGCGAGAAACTCGAACCGGACTATCGTCTTCGGGCTCGGCCATTCGTCGATCGCCGAGCACGCCGTCTTCAACTTCGATGTGATGGGGATCTCGAGGCTCGCAGTCGAGGCAGTCGAACATTTCAGGCTCGCCTCGTTCACGGAGAAATCACAGCGCTACATAAGGCTCGGCCGGGATTTCGTCGTTCCCGAAGAGATCTCCGGGGCAGGGCTGAAGAGGGATTTCAACGGCCTGATGAGATATCTGTCGGATACTTACCTGAGACTGTACGAGAGTATCAGGGCCGCCGGTGGGGATGACGAGAGGGCGAAGGAGGACGCGAGGTACCTGATGCCGCTCGCTACCACGGCACAGTTCGGGATGACGGTGAACGCGAGGGAGCTCGAGTACATGATCAGCAGTCTCGCATCGCACCCTCTCGCCGAGCTGAGGGAATTTGCCTCCAGGCTTTACGGCCTGGCGGGCAGGATAGCGCCTTCACTTGTGAAGTACCCCGATCCGACGGAGTATTTCAGGTCTGTACCTTCGGTAAGAGCGGAGATCCGCGGTAAGGCTGGAGGAAAGGATGCATCCATCGTGAGAGGAGGCCCGGAAGCCGTCCTCGTCGATGTGACGCCCGATGCGGACAGGCGGCTGGCTGCGTCACTGATATTCTCCTCGACCGGCATGAGCTACTCCGATTCGATGCGGAAGGCCGCGAAGCTCGGAAAGAAGAAACGGGCCGCGATCATCGCCTCTACGATGAAGAATATGAAGCCGCACGACAGCGTCTGGCGGGAATTCGAGAATATCCGGATCCTCTTCGAGGTTATCGTCTCTTCCTCGTGCTTCGCGCAGCTCAAGCGCCACAGAATGGCCACGATCATCGTTCAGGACTACATTCCCTCACTCGGAATATCGGTTCCGGATTCCGTGAGAAAGGCCGGGAAAGTCGGCGTTCTCAAGGAAGCCGCGTCGAAGGCCGGACGCATCTACAGAAAAATCGACTCCAGGGTGGAGGAAGCGCGCGATTATGCACTTCTCAACGCGCACAGGAGGAGGGTGCTCTTCGATATCAATCTCAGGGAACTCTATCACTTCTCGAGGATGAGAAGCGACATACACGCGCAGTGGGAAATCAGACGGCTCTCCAATATGATGTGCGCACTCGCCGTGGAGAGGATCCCTTCGGGGTCGATGCTTCTCTGCGGCAAGGACTCGTTCGACAAGCGGAAAAAAGATTTGTTTGGATAAGCCAGGTCCGCGACCGGGAATCCGTAATGCCGGAATTCATCGAAATCGTTAAAAAGAGGAGAAGCGTAAGGCGCTATCGCCCCGATCCGGTCCCGAGGCATTTGATCGAGAAGTGCCTCGAAGCTTCGAGACACGCGCCGACGGCGTGCGACACCCAGTCCTGGCGCTTCATAGTGACGCAGGGCGGATTGAAGGACAGGATAGCGAAGAAATGCCTCGGTGAACTGCCCGTGCCGAACAGGTGGGCTGCAGACGCTCCCGTCATCGTCGTCATGGCTTCGGCGAGGCACCTGGTCACACACAGGATAGGCGCGGGTCTGAAAGGAACGAGGTACGACCTGATAGATGCAGGGATAGCGGGGGAGCACTTCGTTCTGCAGGCGGCTGAACTCGGTCTCGGAACATGCTGGCTCGGATGGTTCAAAAAGAGAAAGATCCGGAAGCTGATCGGCCTCCCAGCGGGATGGGAGGTCACCGTCCTGATAACCCTCGGCTATCCGGCGGGAGAGATGAACGAGAAGGAAAGAAAGGCGCTCGACGAGATCAGGGAGTACCGCGAATGACCGGATCGCCGATATTGGAGGTCGGTTCCCTCGGGTGCTCGATAGGCAGGAAACGGATACTGGATTCGGTCTCCTTCGCGGTAGGGCGCGCGGAGTTCGTATCCCTTATCGGGCCGAACGGTGCGGGCAAGACAACCATGCTCAAGTGCCTGATGAAGATACTTCCGTTCGACGGAGGCGCCGTCCGGATAAACGGGATAGATCTGCACTTGCTCGGGCAGAAGGAACTGGCATCGTACGCCGCATATGTCCCGCAGGCGGACTCGCGCTATCTGCCTTTCACAGTCGAGGAATTCGTCATGACGGGAAGATATCCTTACCTCAGCCCGTTCACTGCGTGCCGCGCTTCCGACAGATCGGCAGTAAGAGAGTCGATGGAACTCACAGGCATCGACGCTCTGGCAGACAGGCGGATGGCAGGGCTCAGCGGTGGAGAGAGACAGCTCGTGATGATCGCTGCCGCGCTGGCGCAGGGAGCGGAAATGATGCTCCTCGACGAGCCGGCGGCCTTTCTCGATCCCGGTCACGAACGAAGTGTCATGCGTCTGCTCAGGGAGATCAATGGAAGACTCGGGACCACGGTGCTGATGGTGACCCACGACATCAACAGGGCGATCCTTACGAGTGGAAGGGTGCTGGTCCTCGATTCGGGCAGGCTGGAGTATTCCGGCGCTGCCGTGGACCTGATCTCGTCAGGTGTCCTAGAGAAGATATACAGGAGGGAATTTGACTGCATCCCTCATCCGGACGCCGGATGCGATATCATCGTTCCGGACGTGATCGAATATGACGGCTAAAGAGAAGATGACGATGACAGGGTTACTTCTGGCCGCTGCGGCAGTGCTGCTGATCGCACCGTTCATCGGCATCGAAAGGATAACGCCCGCCGCGATGATGGAAGGCGAAAGCGTTGTCAGAGAGATCTTCTGGCGGATACGCGTGCCGAGGGTGCTCGTAGGTTTTATCGCCGGAGCATCGCTCGCTCTCAGCGGGATGGCATTCCAGGCGGTGTTCAGAAATCCGCTCGCTACCCCGTTCACGCTCGGGGTCTCGAGCGGCGCCGCATTCGGAGCGGCGCTCTATATGAAGCTGGGCCTGGCCTTCGGAATGGCCTGGCTGTCCGGACAATCCATCAGCGCCTTCTTCTGGGCGGCCGTCTCGATAGCGCTCGTATACGGCCTTACGAAGGTAAGGCGGGGATTCTCGACCGCGACGATGCTTATCGCCGGAGTAGCGATCAATTTCTTTTTCTCCAGCCTCATTCTTTTTATGCAGTACATGAGTGATTTCACGCAGTCGTTCAGGATAGTGAGATGGCTGATGGGAGGGGTAGAGACGATCGGATACTCGAGTATCTGGACACTCGTTCCATTCATGGCTGCCGGAGTCTCGATCGTATTCGCCAGTCTCCGGGAACTCGACCTTCTCTCACTCGGCGACGATATAGCTGCCGGCAGGGGAGTGGAAGTGAAGAGGACGAGGAGACGCATATTCATAGCGGCCTCGCTCCTTGTCGGAGGCGTTGTATCCGTATGCGGACCGATTGCGTTCGTCGGCATGATGGCCCCTCACATCTGCAGGTTGATAGTCGGAGAGAGACATGCGAGGCTCGCGCCGGCGTCATTCCTCTTCGGCGGAACGTTTCTCGTGCTGTGCGATACCCTGGCGCGGACGGTTATCGCTCCGGCAGAGATTCCTGTGGGGGTCATTACGGCCCTGCTCGGCGGACCGTTCTTCCTGTGGCTTCTTCTCGGAGGCGCCACTGAGAAGAGTCTCATATACGGACGGGAATCGGTATAGTGATGGCTGGTCTTGAGAATGCCACTAAAAAGATGTACAATCACCTCTCTATACTTGGTTAATCGTGCCGTCAGAATCAGATCTGAAATGAAAACTGGACATCAAGCACCGGCAAATATTAGAAATTCCGACTTGGTTCTGCTCGTCATTTCCATGATTCTCGGCTTAACGGCTACGCTGAGAGGCTTCGGAACAGGGGCAATCACGATTCAATCCATACTGTTCCTTTCCGCAGCGGTTATAGCAGCCATACGACCACTGATCAGGCTGATCGGCGGTGAACGCAGAAATACGGTCATCGCTGTGATATTCGGAGCTCACCTCATAGCAACGCTATTCTTCTTTCCGCCCGAGGATATCATCAACTCCAGGCCTGTGCTGTCGCTCGATCATGCACTTCACTATCAACAGGTGGTCAGGGCGAAAGAGGTCTTTCGGGAATCGTACAGGCTGCACACATACGATCCGTACTTCATGGCGGGATACCCCGGCGGAACGGTATTCGACATAGACTCCAAGGGAGTCGAGCTGTGGTGTTCGCTCCCCGGTTTGCTCGATACGGCAATGTCGTACAAGTTCTTCATCCTTACTGGTTATCTGCTGCTTGTGTTTACAATATACGCGGGCAGCAGGCGGCTTGGATTCGATTTCGAGGAATCGGTACTGTCCACGCTCGTTCTGCTCGCTTTCTGGCACTGGGGGAGACCGTATGTAGGGGAATTCCGGTTCGCGGGGATGTTCTCCTTCCTGACCGTATCACATCTGTCGGTCTACATAGCCGGCCTTTTCAGATCATTTCTACGTGAGGAGAGGATAAGGAAATTCTGGATCATCGGGCCGCTAGCTTTCCTGATACATCCAACCGCAGTCATCCTTCTTCCCGTTCCTTTTCTCGCGCTATTTTTCATGGAGCGGCGAGTCGTTCCCGCGGGAGAGAAACATCGGAAGTGGGCGCTGAGGCTGCTCGCGAGACTCGTTGCCTGGTGCCTTCTGGTGATTGCGGTAAATGCTGTTTGGCTAGTCCCGTTCTTCAGGTATCTCGATATAAAGATCCCCTCGGAGACCTTCTTTCAGATAGACGCTGTAAAGGGTCTACTGGAGATCTTCGTCAAGCCGGGCAATCTGCCGGCGCTCCTGCTCGTCGCCCTGTCGATAACGGGACTCGTCCATCTTATCCGGAGCGGAAGATCAAAAGAGATGGCTGCCCCCGCTGCAGGGAGCCTCTTTATGCTGATCATCGCCGCGTTCGGGATCTACATACCGATATTCGACCAGATGGAACCGGGAAGATTCCTCGTACCAGCGCTGATATTCATGGCGCCTCTGTCAGGCGCCGGCCTTGCGTTGCTGTTCAGGGGAGCGAAGGATGTCATCACTTCGAGGTCTATATACAGAGCGGTGAGAACTGCCGTCCTGATAGTTTTGCTCGTCAGCTCACCTGTATTCGCGCTACTCGCTTCCAGGGCATATTATCGCCACACCCTGAGCACGACCTTCACGCCTGAAGTAGAGAAACTCATCGGCGCGCTCGTGGAGCACACAGGGCCTTCGGGCAGGCTGATGATGGAGGACGGCCCCGCCTGGAATTTCGGGGACAGTTTTCTGTCTGCTATGATACCCCAGTTCACCGGCGTGGAGCAGATCGGCGGACCGTACCCCTGGGCCTTCATCAGACACAACTTCACCAATTTCCACATGTGCCGGGCGATGGGGAAGTCCCTGCCGGATATGGGACCGGATATGTTTTGGAGATATATCCATCTGTACAACATACGATGGATCCTGACTTCTACACCCGATTGCCGCGAATACATTGATGGAATACTCGATCGCGACCCGGTATGGAGATCGAGGCATTTCTCTCTCTGGGAGGTCGAACAGGCCGGCAGATCCCTGGAGGAGCGCGGTATTTCGATCCGTTCCTCGTACGGACGGATCGAAGTCACACTGAGCCGGGATGAGGGAGGTAACCTGCCCAGGAGAGTGCTGCTGCCCTATCACTGGGACGGTGGCCTGCATGTCGAGTCCCCCGCGGTGCTGTCGAGGGAGCAGCATATGGACGACCCCGTACCTTTCATTATTCTCGAGCCCAATGGAGAGAGCGACATCCTGATCGAATTCCGCTGATCCGACGTCAATTATAAACGAATTTAAAAACCCCGCAGTTCCTCTTCCTGCATTGAAATATCCGTGCAGATACCCGTCCCTGAACGCTTTAGAAGCCGCCGTTGACTTCTGTCGGCCATTGTTGTACATTTAATGTCTAAGTTCTTATAAATGAAAGAAATTCGCAAAATCATCTTCAGATAACGAACCTGCGCGAATCATGTCAGATAAAAGACGTAACACGCTCGCGGTCTGCGTGCTTTTTGTCATCGTGGCCTTCCATATGGCCGTGGCGTGGCAGGATTTCTCCACGCTCGCAAGGAACGGCTATCTATACGACGACAGCTTTTACGCCTTCCAGATAGCCCGCAACATTGCCGAAGGCGACGGGATGACGTTCGACGGAGTCCACCCGACTACCGGATTTCAGCCGCTCTACGTATTCCTGCTCGTCCCGGTCTTCATGATCACGGGCGGTGACCCAGCCCTGCCGATACATATCGCGCTTTCCCTGCTTGCTGTTTTTACCGGCATGACTGCGTATCTGCTCTACAAGATCGCTAAAAGGTATGTCGGATTCTCCGCTTCGCTCGCCGCCGCCATGATCTGGGCCTTTTCGCCTATCGTGACAAGGCAGACGGCGAACGGCCTGGAGACGGCGATAGCCTCCTTCATGATCGTAGCAAGCGTCTGGTATTATCTCGAGAGAATAAGGGGAGAGGATGACCCTCAGGCCTCGCGGTTCTTCGCCCTCGGCCTGCTGCTAGGCCTATGTATCCTTTCGAGGATCGACGGCGCATTCCTCGCCCTTGTCGTGGTACCGGACTACTTTCTCGTGCTGCGAAGAAGGGGAGCGTCATCGAGGATACTGGCAAGAATGGCTCTGGTGCCGGCAGGAGTCGTAATATTCTACGGGCCGTGGTTCCTCTTCAATATCATCGAGAGCGGCAGTATCATCCAGGACAGCGGCAGGGCGACGCGGTTCCTGTCCATGGCCTACGCCTCGTATTTTGGATTCGGAGAGGAGTCACTCGCCTTCTGCGGCCCCGATATCTCGTTTATCTGGGTTCATTTCGAGCACGCAGTATCGTCTCTCAAGGTCATCCCGCCCGTACAGGTCCTTTTCCGCTCCGCGGAAAGGCTCGATTCCATGCTTGGCACGGGCGCTGCATTCAGGATCATCAGCAACATCGCCGGATTTCTGCTACTCATCGGCGCAGGAATCGCGGTGTTCATATGGCGCCGGGACGAGGAGAGGTCCAGGAGGGGAGAGGTAAATTTCCTCCTTATATACTCCGGCCTGCTCATGCTCTCGTATTCGATCTATATATTCGGCTCCTTCTTTTTCCTTCGCTACTTCTTTCCGGTATACCTGATCGCGTGCATATACTTCGCATTCTTCCTTCAGGACGGATTCGACTGGCTGCGAGCCAGGTCCGTCACGGTGAGAAGGGCGGCCGTCGCTGCATCCGCGGTATATTTGTTCCTCTTCTCGTTCTTTTCGTATTCGCAGGCATTTCGCTCGCACCCGGTATATCCGTATTACGATATCGCGCAGTGGATAGAAGCGAACACTGAAGAAGGGGAGATACTTGGCGTTTTTCAATGCGGCACCATCGGATACCTGTGCAACAGACAGGTCATCAACCTCGACGGTAAAGTCAACCGCGACGCGTTCTTTGCGCTCGAATCCGGCAATCTCGGCGAATATCTCCGGGACGAGGGAATAGACGTGGTAATAGACCACGCGAAGATCATCGAACTGTTCCTCGGTGTCTTTCCCAGCAGCATGGAGGATTCGTGCACGAAGATAGCCATCGGTTCAATGTATCCGAGGTGCGACTGGTACGCGATTCGGCGCGCGCTCCTGGACGAAGAAAGCCTGGTAGGTGAGATTTCTTCTCCCGATACGTCGGCGTCCGTCATGCCGATTCTCGAAACAGAGTAACCTCGTCGAAAATTCATTATGGTGCAATTGAAAACAGGAAGACACTAACCGGGAAAGCCTGTCCATTAAAATTGTTCTTCGTCGAAGAACAAATTGATGTATTGAACACCTTTGACTTTTTGCAACTCGCTCGTGAACTCGCTACTATTCTCTAGATCTTTAAGCTTCACGTAATAGGAGAGCTCCAACATATCATCTTCCCCGACAGATTTTACGTTGATCACCTTGTGGTGACTGCAATATTTATCCATTACGGGAATATAGGGGGGTGACTTTGATCCGTTTTGCGTGGAAGAGAACTGAAGGAGGTATTCCTTCTGCCGGGATTCTGTAAGGGAATATTTTGAGAAAAGGAATAGAACCATTCCGATGAAAAGAGTGCAGATAACGGCAAGTTTATGTAATCCCACTCCCGCCGCCATCCCGATAGTCAACCCGAAGAATATAAAAACGATATCCCGCGTCTCTTTAACGGCGGTTCGAAAACGCACTATCGACATGGCACCAACCAGACCGAACGCCCGAGCCAGGTTGTTCCCGATGACGATAATGACGACAGATGTGATCATCGATAATAGAATGATCGAGTGTGCAAAAGATACAGAATACCCCGGACCTTTATATGTGAACCGGTAAATCAGTGAAATAAAGTAGCCGCATGAGAGAGCGACACACAGATTTCCAACAACCTCTCCCGTTGAGGTTGAAAACCCGAGTACATTCTGAATATCCTCTAGCATATTGATTCCATTTAAACGGATTGCTTTATATCGTCAGCCCTATTTAAATGATTGGTCCAATGAATATTTTGAAGTAATGGGGTCGACAGCATTCTTAAGCTCGTCTTTTTATCTCTGTGAGAATCCAGGGATATTGTATATTTCGAGAGTGCCATTCGATGAAGGTCATACGTTCTGACAATGTTTCTTATCCAGGCAGGCAGGCCGTTGTAGAATTTTACCTCTAAGATGAAATACTTGGGCATAGCATGCTTGGTCTTGTCTTCTTTGAAGAGCTGATCCAATGAGGGATAGATAGTACTGCGCAGATATTTATCGAAGGTCAAGCGTAAATGTTTATTGAATTTCCCGTAGAAAGCTTCCCTTTCATATACAATTAAAATAGTCGGTCGTAACGATTTTTTGTAGAAGTTATATAGGAAACGGCGAGCATTATCCTGCTCTTCCCCGTTTCCGTTCAACGATATGATATATTTATCCATATCCTTGGTGAGGAAAAGTTGATCGATATTGTTCTTGTATAAAGGTGCCCTGCTTTTCTCGATATAGTTAAGATACTTCCGTTTAATTTCCAGAAATACTATACTGTCGCTATCCGGGTGGTTATAACCACGAATTCTGAATTTTTTTCGTGTCTTTATCCCCTCTAATTTATCGAAGTAACAATCGTACTTGAGTGTATCGAAATATATACTCCGGACAGTGTATTCCTTGACGTCTCTGCGGTCTGCAAAAGTGTCGATTTCAACGAACGGCCGCATCGCCGAGCGGATATCCCCTACCAAATCTTTGGGGACCAGATATTTATATTCCAATCGTAAAGAGTACATTTCTATGCCACTAAAGTCTTGATCTTCCTTTTTAAGTATTCGAACAGGGTGACCGGTTGGCAATTAATCACACACTGCGCTATCATTCCAGAGAATACAGGCAGCGAATCGAATTTTACCAGCGCAGTAGCCAACACTACCGGCTCACCCCTCAAGTAATGGACGTGGTTTTCGATATTGATCAGTTCACCAGAGCCGTCCCCGGATATTTTCAATATGCTGAATTCCAATTCCTGGTGCAAGGAGACATACTGCTTTTCGTGCCACATTATCGGCAAAAAGATTACGTAATTCGTTGTATCTGAAACGATCAGAAGGGTATCTCCTGAAAACCCCGCTGTGATATATCCTGAAATCGGGGATGAAACTGTGAACATTTCAAGCCGTTTCTGGAGGGCCGCCATCTCTCCCTCGAGTGCATCGATGCGTGACTGAACAATTTCCAGTTCTTCCGGCTTTTCGCCGCTTCTGGCAGATTCCACCCGCGCTTCGGCAACAGCGACATTGATGCTTAACAGTGCGGCCTCGCCTTCAACTTGTTCGAATTCTTCTTTCGTAATAATTTTATATGCGTATAAAACAGACTGACGCTCCACTATTTTCTGATGTTCTTCAACCTGTTTCCTTGCGTAGATCAAAAGCTGTTTTGTTTCATGGAGGATAGATTGTTTCTCGCCGGTTCTTAGCGATTTCAAGGATGCCTCGGTAATCGACAGCTCTCCTCTAAGCTCGGTCAAGCGATGTTCTAGGTCATTGGAATAGACCCACCCAATTGTATCATCAGTCGATATAAAGGCATCTTGAGCAATTGACGGGGAAAGCGTGAAACTCATTGCATCTCCCCGTTCAAATTGTGTCACAGAATACGATTTTGTGGCCCCTTTCATGTAATCTCGCAAACAGGAAATCAGGCGACCGTCCACGCCTCTTTCCAGCACCCATTCCTGGGCAGGTATTATCTTCCCTGGCACTTTGACTGCATAGGGGACCTTGATAGGCGACAGAAGCAGGACGACAAGAACAACAGCAAGTGACGGAAGCATCACTCTTTTTGGAAGTTTTATTCTATCCATGAAATCTCTTTGACCTAAAGATATCCTCATGGTTTACCATCCGATTATCTAGATCTAAGTCCCCGAATCTACTTGCGATTTGTGGCGAGAATTATCTCTAAAATGCGGTTTCCCGGCTTCACGTTCGGGAAATCCATTTGGGGACGTTAAGATTTATGATCATTCTACCACGCCCTCCCCAAGCGAACAAGGGATTATGGGCGGGTGTAGCCACAATATATCTTTCTACCGCAAGAGAATAATCTTGCGCATGGGGGACCATTTCCCAGACGCGATACGGGCGAAGTAGACTCCAGATGTAACCTTGTTTCCGTGCTGGTCTATGCCGTCCCAGACAACTCCATGCCTCCCGGCTGTCTTCCTCGTGTCGACGAGTGTTGCCACGAGGCGGCCCGCCACGTCGAAGATCTGGAGACGAACATTGGCATCGCTGGGCATTGCCCACTCGATGCAGGTCGAGGTATGGCACGGGTTTGGTGTCGGGTTGTAGAGGGAAAAGAAGCTCTCTACATCCGGAATCGCTGCGTCTGTAAGCACGTCGAGCATGCTGTATGCTTGCGCCCTCCGAGTCGTAACCCA
>JAUWCL010000027.1 GCA_030609325.1 Candidatus Krumholzibacteriota bacterium | reverse complement strand
CCCCCCCCCCCCGCCCCCCCTCACGACGCAATCCTGCCTCAATATGACCATAACCAAGATGCCCAACAATCTCATCAAGAAAGGCTTTATCGACACACTCTTCATCGGAGTAGCTCACATGGACGGCGCCAATCGGTAACTCCATTGAAACAGGAATATCAAATGGCGGAGTTCTCAAATCCTTACCGTCCACTTCAATGACAGATCCATCAAGAGGACAAGAAACGTGCAATCGGCCTTTCTCTATTATCTCCAACTTGATTTTCGCACTCTGTCTGCACTCCCACCACTCAGCCACTTCTGATTGAGAGACTTTCCATACATAATCATACTTGTGGATATAATTCAGAAAATCAGAATAGGCAGGATAGTCCTGCATATACTTATGTCTATTGGCAGCTCTTTTTAATTTACCGATATTCATAACTTAATAAACCAACACACCAACTATCTTTCATCAAATATTATTTTATTCTGAGGATCAACGAATCTATTCCAGTGGCAACAATCCCTCTTTAAAAGCAGTATACGTATTTCTCTGAATAAGAGGTACGGTCACCCTGGCTAATGGCTTAGCAGGCACTCCACCAACAAACGTATATGGTGGAACATCCTTGGTGACGACAGAACCTGCTCCAACAACAGCACCTTCACCAATAGTAAGAACTTCCCCTGTAACAGCACTGACAACGCAATTGGGACCAATCCATGCCTTCTTACAAATAATCAATTTACCCGGACCTCTCACATGAGCCATGATAATTGCTCTTAATGCGATCTGAGCTTCATCGTGGATTTCAACATAATGAGGATATTCATTCTCCAAATAGACCTCTTCCCCAATGAATACGTCTTTTCCAATTTTCACTCCGCGCAGTTTATGGAGGAAGGGACGAACAGATTCTGCTCCCGGTAAAAAGCGTGCCAAGAGATGTAGAAACCTATTTGTAATTCTTCTGATAAAATGTCTTCTCATATCACCCACCTCTGAACCATTAGTCTCAGGTCATCATTTGTACATATATTAATGATTATATCACATCCAATAAGAAACACGCATTATACACATGAATTGGGTCATAGATGCCGGTCTGAAAAAAAAGATGCAGCGTGCTCCGGCCAACATCCTCCCAGCACTTATTCGAGAAGCGACACGACGCCCGATTCGATGTCGTAGAGAGCCGCCGCTACGAGCAGCGAGCCGTCGTCGATGAGTTTCTTCAGGATCGGCTCGGAGGAGCGCAGCTTCCGGGCTGTCATCAGCGCGTGCTCCTTCACTACGGCAAAGACCCGTTCGTCCTCGCCCGCATCCTCCATACAGCTGCTCTCTGCAGCCTCGACGGCTTCGCAGAGCTCGCAGAGGACGGCCCCGATGTGTCCCTCTTCCTCTGCGCCTGCGACGGCGGCCGTAACGGCTCCGCAATTCGTATGGCCGAGCACGAGCAGCAGGGGGGTATGAAGATGCGCGGCGGCGTACTCAATCGATCCGAGGACGAATTCGCCCGCCACCCCCCCGGCGACGCGGATGACGAAGAGATCGCCGATGCCGCTGTTGAAGATGATCTCGGGCGGCACCCTCGAATCGGAACAGCCAAGGACTATAGCGAAAGGGGCCTGGCCGCAGACCGTCCCGGCCCTCCGGTCCTCGTGGCGTCCCTCCCCCCGGCACTCGCCCGCAAGGTATCTCCTGTTCCCCTCGAGAAGTTTATCGAGGGCTTCCTTTCCGTTCATCGATTGTATTCCTTTCTCCCGCCCGGACTGTCAGGTCGTATGCCTTCGTCTCTTTCCAAGTAGTATCAGGTCTCTGAGGCCCTCCCTGCCCTTCGCCTTGATCCATCTTTCCTCAAAATGCGAATCCTGCACGATCTGCGCCAGGCCCGCCAGGGCGCGCAGGTGGAAATTCCTCTCGTCGCGCGAGCCGGCCAGGACGAATATCGCCCTGATGCTGGGTGAGGATTCTGAGAATTCGACTCCCTCCCTGCACCTCGCGAGCATTATCTCGAACCGCCCCTCTCCGTGTACAACGATGTGCGGAATCGCCAGGCCCGGCGTCAGGACCGTGCTGCTGTCCTTCTCCCTGTCGTGCAGGAGCTTCATCATGATCGCCTTTTCGATGCCGAGCCTGTCGGCCATCTCGTCGGCGACCATTGCAAAAAACTCGGCTGCCTTGAGCGGCCCGGCAACGTCCATCACGATGGCTTTCTCTATGAGGTGGTCGAAGCGGTCCTTCACGATGTCGTCGCGCTCGCGGATTATCTCCTTCAGCTCCGATTCGAGCGAGCGGGTCGTGAGCTCCTTCGCCGTTATCCTCTCGATGATGTGGAGGAGCGCGAACTCCCTTCCCGACCTTATTCTCCCGTATACCCAGTAGACGAAGAATCCGCAGAAGAGGGCCGCGGCGGCCGTCGTCAGGGCGGTTTTTCCCATGCCCGCGAGGAGGAAGATCGATCCGGCGATTCCGGCGATCTGGACCCACGGGTACAGGGGCGACTTGAAAACGGGCTGGTAATTCTGGAGCCCGCTCTCCCTAAGTATGATGATCGACAGGCAGGAGAAGGAATATGTCAGGATCATCACGGCCGAGGCAGCCTTGACGAGTATGTCGAGCTTGAAGAAGAGGAATACCGACATCATAATCCCCGTGGCTAGGATCGAGAAATGGGGGGTCTTGAACCTCTCGTTGACCCTCCCGAGCATTCCGGGGAGGAGCCTGTCCCTGCTCAGGGCCAGAGGATATCTCGACGCCGCCATGATTCCCGCGTTGGCCGTCGAGATGAAGGCGAATATCGCCGCTATGCTGAGGATTATCCGTCCCTTGCTACCAAGGAAGACGGCGGCGCCGTCAGATATCGGCGTGATCGAAATGTTGAGCTTCGCGTCGTCCATCACACCCGACGTGACAAATACGACCGCCACGTAGAGCAGGCCGACCACGAGGAGCGACAGTATCATCCCAAGGGGTACCACGTGGCCCGGATCCTTTACCTCTTCGGCAACGCTCGCGACCTTGAGAAGGCCGCCGTACGAGACAAATACGAAACCGGCCGTGGAGAGGACCGCCCCCGGCCCATAGGGATTGAACGGCGCGAGGTTCTCGACTGTGACCGACGGCGCGCCCCTGACTATGTAAACGGTGAGCGCCGCGATCAACCCGACCACGAGGACGACCTGTACCCTGGCCGCTTCCTTGATGCCGACCAGGTTCAGGACGATAAAAACCGTACAGAGCGCCAGCGCGATGAGCCTTACGTCGAGATCTATTATATACGCCGTGAATGCGGCCATTCCCACGAGGGCGAATGCGCTCTTGAGCGTCAGCGAGAACCAGGTAACGAGTCCGTCGACCGATCCCATCGCCGGCCCCATCGCGCGCTTGACGTAAAAATACGTCCCCCCCGCCTTGGGCATCGCCGAAACGAGCTCGGCCTGGCTCAGCAGGCCGGTCAGTGCGAAGAGCGCGGCGAGAAAATAGCTCGCGATCACGGCCGGGCCGGCACGGGCGTGGGCCATGCCGGGGAGTATGAACAGCCCCGAGCTTATCATGGCCCCGCTCGCGAGACAGAAGACTTGGAGGAGTCCGAGCTCTTTTTTCAGCTCAATCATTTCCCCTTGCCGTTACCGACAGAACTTGAGCAGCTCGTCGCCGGCTTCCACGGCATTCCTGTAGCCGTGGTTGATTATATCCTCTGCCATGTCGAAATCGAAATCCTGGTAGCCGCCTACTTCCGGCCTGAGAAGATAGAGAGGGCCGTCGATATCGAGCAGCTGGAGGGAGAGGATCTTCGAAGCCGTTATGGCAGCCGTATCGGTGACTACATCCATTATCTTCCGTTTTCTGCGGTGTTTATGGTACTTTTCCGCGAGTCCACTGGTATCGATCAACTTCTTCTGCACCAGCGGGTTCCTTTCGATGAGCTCTCTTATTCTGCTGTCGACTTTATCCATGCGTGATGCGGGAACTTCTCCGAACGTCATCCTCTCGGTGAATATCGACAGGTTGACGTTTATACCGATGACAGCTTCAGCGCCCAGCTCGAAGGCGACGTTGATCGGAACGGGATTTACCAGCGCGCCGTCGACGAGGTGGAGTCCCTCCATCTCCACAGCGGGAAAGATCGCCGGAATGCAGGCGGACGCCCTCAGCGCTTCCGTGACCCGTCCTGTCCTGAAGACGTACTCGTCGCCCGTGTCGATATCGGTGGCGACGCAGGCGTAGGGCATCTTGAGCTCCTCGATCGTCCTGTCTCCGAACATCTCGCGCATGAACTCGTCCATCTTCCTCCATTCGAGGAAGCTCTTGCCTTTGAGCGACGGCCTGAGATACTTCAGCGTATCGGTCCACTTGATACCCAGTGCGAGATCTCTCAGGTACTCGGGCGTGTATCCGTAAGATATCGCGGCGCCGATTACCGATCCTATTGATGTGCCGGATATGCAGCTGACCTCGATCCCGTTTTTCTTCAGCCAGAGCAGCAGGCCGATCTGGCTCAGTCCCCTGGCCGCTCCCGACCCGAGCGCCAGCCCGATCTTCTTCATCGCCCTCCGTGCCTCCTTCTGCCCGCGAGGTCAGGCCTCTTGACTAGAATGTAAAGATAAACCGCTACCGGGACGATCAGCGCCAGCACCAGCCAGAGCCTCGCGCCCAGCATCCCCGGCTCAAGGATGATCGAGATGACCACGCCCGCAATGGCGCCGCCGAGATGCGCCTCGTGGCCGAGATTCCCCAGGCCCGTCCTTATACCGTATATCGATATGAGGATGAATCCGATCCCGAAAAGCCATGACGGGATACCGATCGGAAAGAAGATGAACGCGATCGAGCCGTGCGGGTACATGAGAATACTCGAGAATATGACGCCGCTCACCGCACCGGATGCCCCGATCGCCCTGTAATCGGGATTTTTCCGGTGGATCCAGAGAGCGAGCATGTTGCCGGCGATAAGGCTCCCGAAATATATCAGCACAAAATCGAGTATCCCGACGACCCGGCCTATTCCCTGGCTGAACGAGTAGAGGGCAAGCATGTTGAACGCGAGGTGCGGAATGCTGGCGTGAAGAAAACCGGAGGTCAACAGCCTGTAATACTCCCGCCGCCCCAGTATGCTCCCCGCGTGAAAGAGATACCTCTCGAGAAACAGCCTGTCGCCGAATCCGCGGAACGAGAAGATCCCGTTCGCCACTATCAGCACTACGGTGAATGCCTCGACAGCTTCGTTCATACCGCTTCGATCGCTCCCCTGTGGCCCCGCGTGAGGCTCACTCGATGATCCTGGTCCTTCCGTCCTCGGTGATCTGTTTGACGCCCGAGCCGTCCAGCGTATTAAGCCTCGCCTCGAACCTGTTCTTCGTAGCCTCGAGCACCGGCGGCCACTCATGATCGAAAATGTCCCTGTTCTTCAGGCCCAGAGCCCCGAAATCGGCGGTGTATTCCCCGTACCTGAGGAACCACGTCTTCTCCGCATAATAGAGCTCGCGAAGTGCGTCCCAGGCCTCTTCTTCGGGGCCGGGCTCGAACGGGCCTCCGCCCCATGCCCTGACCGCGTTCGTAAAAAGGACGTATCCCCACATCTCGGGGTAGTGCATGTTCACGATCCCCTGCGGCGACCAGGTCCAGTTGCTCTCGGCATAAGGTTTCCCCGTTTCCGGATCCGTCGCCTTGACGTAACGCCCTCCCTCGACGACCGTCTTCCATTCGATGCGCGAGAAATTGATCCTCCAGACGTCGCCCTCAGACGGAGGAGCGGCGCGGTTGGCGCACTCGGCAAGGACCTTCCACGGTATCGCCATCTCGATCTCCCAGCCCGTGTCGCGGTCCGACGGATCGTTGATGGTGCCGTCAATGCCCACCGCCTTCTTCAGCCCGGCAATATCCCAGTAATGAACCGCCGGTCCGCCGTCCCGGTAGGGTTTTACGAGAAACAGGTCGAAGACGGTTGCGAAGGCGTTTATCTCGAGCTCGTAGTATTCGTGCGTGTCACCGTCGGGATCTATGAACACCTCGAAGTCGTTGTCGTGCCATATGACGCCATCACGCTCGGTAAGCGTCGCTTGAACGTGCGGCTCCTCGAGCCTGGCGGCCACGAAGAAATAGTCGTCGTCCCACGCCATCCTCACTTGGGTACGCAGGGGGGGGTACTCCCCACCTCCGGTGATATCAACGAAATCCTCGGTCCAGATTGCGCCCTTCCACTCCTCTTCGTTGATCCTGCCATCGATGATCGGCCCGCCCCGGAGCCTCTGGCAGTGATAGATGTTACGGGTTATGTCTTCTGCGGGCCTGGCAAACTCCTCGTCGGAGAGCGCTCCTGGCTCATCCCCTCCTTCCCGGGCTTTCTCACACGACATCCCCGAGATCAGCGAGAGAACTACGACCATCATCAGTATTCTTCTCATTAATTCCAGCTCCTTCTCCTGGTGCTCGAGCAGGACCTTCAGCCCGTGCTTCTTTTCCTTGAGTTCCTCTACTACCCCGATCGTGCCGCGGTTCATGCGTCCTTCTTCATCATCGCCAGCTTGTCGAGATCAACCTCACCCCGCTGTCCTGGAGGCGGACGACTTGCCCAGCTCGACGATCCCCCAGATGAAGAGGGGTATGTTGAGGATCCACATGAGGATCCCGACAGAGATCTCGTTCCCCGTCAGATAGTGCACCGCCATCGAGAGCCCCGTTACTCCGCCCGGCACGACCTTCGCGTCGATAAGGAATACGCCGACTCCGAGGGACATGATGAAGGCCCCGATTGTGATGAAGAAGTATTCGACGAAGGTCCTTCTGAACGATCCTTTCACGATCTCTCCCGAAACCTGATAAAGTATGGGGTCAATCTCGGCCCCCACATTCTAAATGCCCGCTGCGGCCTCCTTCAAGACTCTTTTCGCACCCTTGACTGACGGTAACTTCTTGATTATCCTACATAATCGTATGCTGTTGCGACTGTCGGCAGCGTTCCGTACCTCGTTTCAATGGAGAAAATAACATGCGCGTACCGATTCTTATCCTTCTTTCGGCGATTCTCGTCCTCGCCGCCGGCTGCGGCGGCGGAAACGACAAAAAACTGGAAGAACCGATTTCCGGACTTCCCGAATATCTGCCCAGGTCTATGGATTTCCATATCTTCTATTACGCCTGGTACGGAACTCCCGAATTCGACGACGAGTACAGGCACTGGAATCACGCCGTTCTCGAGCCGGATGGAAGCAGGACTGACATATCCTATCCGGGTGGGGACGACATCGGCTCGAATTTCTACCCGAGAAACGGCTGCTACAGCTCCCACGACCCCGAGACGATAGCGAGGCACTGCTTCGAGATCCGCCTCTCCGGCGCCGGCGTGATCTGCGTCTCTTGGTGGGGACAGGGCAGCTTTTCCAATAAATCGGTCCCCGGCATCCTCGACGCCGCGTGGCGACACGGTCTCAGGGTCGATTTTCACATAGAGCCGTTCGAGGGGCGGACGGCGGCGGCGACAAGAGGGGCGATCGCATATATAATCGACGAATACGGCGATCATCCGGCCTTCTACAGGACCGACAGGTTCGGCGAGAAGCCGATGTTCTACGTCTACGACTCGTACCTGATCGACGTGGACGACTGGAAGATGATACTCACGCCCGGAGGCGCGAACACTATCCGCGGTACCGAATACGACGCACTGGTCATCGGACTGCTCGTCGAGGAGGACCACCTCGACTTCATACTCGACGGCGGATTCGACGGCTGTTATACATATTTCGCGATCGACGGGTTCACGTGGGGCTCGACCACCACGAACTGGCAGGATATCGCAGAATGGGCCCTCGATAACGAGACTCTCTTTATCCCCTGCATCGGTCCCGGCTACGACGACACGCGCATCCGGCCGTGGAACGCCGTCAACAGGCGCGACCGGGACAGGGGAGAGTATTACTACGCGATGTTCGTCGAGACGCACAGGATCCAGCCTTCGTTCATCGGGATCACGTCGTTCAACGAATGGCACGAGGGAACGCAAATCGAACCTGCAGGGGCGATGTCGATAGAGGGATACGAGTACCTCGACTACAGCCCCGTGCCGCACGACTTCTACCTCCACAAGACGAGAAGCCTGTTCAGCAATTACAAGTATACCTTCAGCCACTAGCGGTCCTGCCGTCGGGAGGATATCGCAAAAAAGGGCCAGCTCGGATCGGCAGGCCTTCTGCTGCTCGCGGCGGGAGATCCGCGCTGGGAAGTCTCACGCTCGTTCCAGCAGACGGGCCTCGTATACACGACCGCCGGCAAGGCTGGATTCATCACGGGGCTGTACGTCGTCCTCGTGCCCATTCTCGGCCTCGCCGTGGCCTATACGCTTCAGGTCATAGCACAGCGGAAGACCCCTCCCGCCCATGCAGCGATCATACTGAGCCTCGAGACAATCTTCGCCGCCCCCGGCGGATGGATCGTTCTCGGTGAGGTGATCCCCGCAAGAAGACTCGTCGGATGCACGCTGATGCTTCTGGGAATAATCGTCTCGAAGGTCGGCACGCTCAGAGCCCGAGAAAACGGATTCCCAGGCCGCTGAACATGATGATTGCGCCGGCGAGCGCGTGAGAATACTTCTCCAGCCCGTCCAGCCTTACTATCTTCACTCCCGCCAGCGGCAGCATCACTGCCGCCAGCATGGTGCCGACGGTAACGACTGAGAAGATCGAGCCGACGAGGATCACGCTCCCCATGTCGTGTCTGGCGGCGGGATACATCAGGATCGGTATCAGAGGCTCGCACGGGCCGAGGACGAATATCACGAAGAGGACCCACGGGGTGTAGTTGGGCCGGCCCTTCTCGAGGTGTGGATGGGCGTGCTCGTCGTGATGATCGTGCGAGTGCTCATGGACGACGCCGCCTGGGTGTTTGTGCTCGTGCCTGTGCGGCTTGTCGAGAATCGCCCTGCGGACACCCCATACGAAATAGACCAGCCCGAAGACGATCAGCAGCCAGGCGGCGATTTCGCCCCTTGCCGACTCGAACGCCTTGAGCCTCGAGAGCTGAGTGCCGAGGAAGATCCCGGCGAAGCCGAGGAGTACGGAGCTCAGCACGTGGCCGATTCCGCACAGGACAGTAACAACCGCCGTCTTGGAGTTAGACCAGCGTCCCGCTCTCGCCATCATTATGAAGGGGAGGTAATGGTCCGGGCCGAGCAGGGTATGAAAGAACCCTATCGACGCTGCCGTTACCGCGAGTATCCTGATTTCTTCTGTCATGAAGTCCTTTCCGGTCTTCCGCTTCCAGTCCGTCTGTCCTGCTCAGGAAGAATAACCATCCCATACGATGCTATCAATAGAAATAATGTGGCACGCCTGCCACGCCGGGACCGGTCCTGCGTATATTGCACCCTCTAGTCTTCCTCTTCCTCGATATTGCCGTCCCTGTCGACGATCCGCCGCGCCGCAAGGCCGAACCGCATCAGCCAGTGCCTGTCCTCCGTCTTGGTCAGGATCTTCGCAATACCGATCGACTCGGTGAACCTCATCGGGTTGACATAGCGAAACTGTTCCGAATCGCTCTTGTCCTGAAACTGGCTCCCGAAACGGACCGAGCCGTACGGGTCGACCGATTCATATTTCGTGTAGTTGAAGTTCCACACCCACGTTATGTTGCCGACCTCTCCTTTCGGACATGGCTCAGGCAGTCTCTTCCCTGTAGAGATGGACGTCCGTCTGCGGGAACGGTATCTCGATACCGGCGGCGTCGAATTCCTTCTTGATCTTCTCGGTCAGTTCGAATCTGACGGCCCAGTAGTCCTCTCTCTTCACCCATGGACGGAGCACGAAATTGACGCTCGAGTCTGCCAGCTCGGCGACTGATATCTGGATCGCGGGCTCGGCGAGGACCCGGCTGTCGGCCGCTACGATCTTCTTCATGATCTCGTACGCCTTGTCGATCGGCGAACCGTAGCTGATTCCCACGACCATATCGATCCTGCGCTCGTTGTACCCGGCGTAGTTCTTGATGATGTCGCTGTTGATCTTGTTGTTCGGCACGAAGATCTTGACGTTGTCCGGTGTTGCGACGATCGTGTTGAACAGTTTGATCTCCTTGACCGTACCGGCCACGCCCGCTACCTCGACGTAATCGCCGACCTTGATCGGACGGAAGACGAGGAGCAGGACGCCGGCGGCGAAGCTCGAGAGCGATCCCTGCATGGCGAAGCCTACGGCGAAGCCGGCTGCTCCGAGTATCGCGATGAACGACGCGGTCTGGATGCCGAACTTCGCCAGGGCGGCGAGCACGGTGAAGATCATGATCGCCATGTGGACGAAGCTTCCGACGAACGAGACTATGGCCTCGTCTGTCTTCGATTTCCTCAGGATCTTGATAATGACACGCTTGAAGATACCGGCGGCGATGCGTCCGATTATCAGAATCGCGATCGCGGCGACGACCTTCAGGCCGTAGTTCCTGCCGAAATCGACGAGGAAAGCGGTCCAGTCCTCCATGTTCACTCCTCCAGAGGCTAAAGAATCGAATTATCTATTCTTCAATGAAATATGAGACTGATAATAATTACAATCGTAATCCCGTGCAACACAATTCAGTACGACAGGCATGCGGAGGCAGAATGATCCGGTTGACACGGCCCGTTTCGATGATAGTATCAGTATATGAACGCCGATTCGCGCATACCTCACGGATCGATCTCGGATACCTGGCGGTTCCTGCTCGGGTATCTCAACCGTTTCAGCGGTCTTTGATTCTTCACGATTCAAATATTCCCGATTGAAATTCTGAATAGAACTTACATCAGGCCGGTATTTGCCGGCCGGCAACGCATGTGACAGGAGCATGATATGAATGTCATCATACTGGGCGCGGGGCTCGTGGGCGGGCCGATGGCAAGGGACCTGGCGGCGGACGGAGATTTCGAGGTCAGCGTCGCCGACATCAGCGGCGAGGCCCTCTCGAAACTGGACGATTTCCCCGGAATCGGCAAGATCCAGGCCGACCTTTCCAACAGTGAAAAGGTGAAGGAGCTGACCGCCGGCTGCGATTATGTGATCAACGCTACCCCCGGGTTCATGGGCCACTCGGTCCTCCGATCTGTCATCGAGACCGGTACGAACGTCGTCGATATCGCATTTTCCCCCGAGGACCCCTTCGACCTCGATGGTCTCGCCCGCGAGCATGGCGTTACGGCGATAGTCGACTGCGGCGTCGCCCCGGGCATGAGCAACGTGCTCGTCTCATACGCCGCCCGCAGGCTCGACAGGGCGGAAAGCGCGCTGATCTACGTCGGAGGGCTTCCCGTCCGGAGAAACTGGCCCTGGGAGTACAAGGCCGGCTTCTCCCCGATAGATGTGCTAGAGGAATACACGAGGCCTGCGAGATACTTCGAGAACGGCCGGCTTGTCATCCGGCCGGCCCTGTCCGATCCCGAATATCTCGACTTCCCCGGCATCGGGACCCTCGAGTCTTTCAACAGTGACGGGCTGAGAACTCTCGCCGCGACGCTGGACATCCCCGACATGAAGGAAAAGACCCTCCGTTACCCCGGACACATCGAGAAGATCGCGGTGCTCAGGGAGTCGGGATTCTTCTCGACCGGCGAGATCGAGATAAGCGGCACGAAGATCAGGCCGCTCGATTTCACGGCAAGACTTCTCTTCCCGTTATGGGAACTCTCCGAAGACGATCGCGACCTGACCGTCATGAAGGTGATCGTTGAAGGGACAAAGGACGGAGACGCGGTACGATACGAATACGACCTGTTCGACAGGCATGACGAAGCCTCCGGCGTGCATTCCATGGCCCGGACAACCGGGTACACGGCGACTGTGGCGCTGAGGATGCTCGCCGGAGGCATTTATGAGAGAAAAGGTATTAGCGCACCCGAGTTCATCGGCGAAGATACGGAGTGCGTAGAGTACATGCTCGCCGGGCTGAAGGAACGCGGCGTGATCTATACGGAAAAGACCGTGGAATCCGCGCCGGACCCGGTCGGGTCGAATCAGTGATCCAGAGCGTCGTCGATCAGTGTCAGCAGCAGGTCGATATCCAGAACCTTTCACGGATACCAACGAGTTCTCTCGCCTCGTCCTTCGTACAGACCGAATGGCCGACGGGCGGATTCCAGCTCACTTTCCGTCACCCCCGCCGAGGTTGAGCTCGAGATAGACGGCGCCGCAGATCGGATTGTACCTGTACGGCTCTATCTCCCTGAATCCCATCGATTTGTAGAGCGCTATAGCCGTTTTCATCGAGGCAAGCGTGTCGAGGCGCATCTTTTCGTATCCTTCGTGTTTCGCAATCCTGACGATCTCTTCGGCCAGGGCCCTCCCGGCGCCGACCCCGCGGAAACCAGGCCTGACGTAAAGTCTTTTCATCTCACACTCTCCGCCGCCGAGATCCCTCAGAGCGACACACCCGATCATCTCGCCCTTCTCCTCGGCGAGCAGGATCCTGCCGCGGGGCGAAGCGTACTCTCCCGGCAATTCCTCCAGTTCCCTGTCGAACTCCTGGAAGCAGAGATCGAATCCGAGCGATTCCCCGTACTCGAGAAAGATGGAACGTACGGTATTGATATCTCTCTCCGATGACGCTTCACGGACCTTCATGGGATCACTCCCCGGCCAGCAGGAACACGGCGAACGAGGCGAGCCAGTGTTCCCCCTCGTAGTTACCGCTCGCGACATGCACCAGGGCCTCTTCCGCGTGCAGGCAGGCCGCATCCTCGAGGATCCCCCTGCGAGGATCGTCTTCGGGAAGGGCCATGGCGATCCCCTTCATGCACCACGCCCTGCTGAGATTGAGGCCGTCGAGGTGGATGATCTTCGGGTCGCTCCTGTCGGAGACCTCGACCGGCTCGAGAAATGATTCGGGCAGACCATAACGAAGCTCCGGAAGGAATTTCTCCAGCCATCTCAGGTAATCGTCCTGCGGCAGTATCCTTCTCATAAGATCGGCTATCATGAGGCACGGGGAGAAGAAATCGTCGCCGTCCGGCTCCCAGCCGGCCGGACAGGCGGAGATACATCCGTAATAATAGTCCTTTCCGACATTGCCGATGAGCAGCGCGAGTTCCCTGTTTCCCGTCGACCATGCATAATCGAGCGCGAAAGAGAGGCCGAAGGCGGTGTTGGGATGCACCCCCCTCTTTATCGGATAGGTCTGCTTCGGCAGGAACTCGAAGTAGTTCTCTACGATCACGTCGACGAGCGGCTGGAGGTTTTTCTCCCAATCCCTCGCCGCCGGATCGGGGCAGCGGCCGACTTCCCCGGCAAGTTTGAGAAGCCAGGCCCATCCGTACGTGCGCTCGAAAGAGGCCCTGTTCTTCTGCCGGAAGTACTCCGCCTCGACGAGAATGTTCTCCGCCGAGAGGTTATTGTCGAGAACCTTCCTTATTTCCGGTGCCTCGGGCATATCGGGGAAGAGCCCCAGGAGACGGACAAGCATCCAGTGACCGTGCACGGACGAGTGCCAGTCGAAGCAACCGTAGAAGGCCGGGTGAAGCACCGCCGGGCCTGCCACCTCGGTGCTGTCGTTCATCACGTGGCCCGGTTTGTTGGGGAACTCCCTGTGTACGCAGTGAAGCGCTATCCGCGCGAATCCCGACGCGGTCTCCTCCGTGAGAGCGTACTTCTCGAGGCAAGCGATTGTCTGATTCCCTGCAAACGCCGCCCCGGCGCAGATCGCCAGAAGCGCGACGATTACATGCATCATTCGAGTTCTCATGTCGACCCCTCCCTGTCCCGTCCGATCCATAATCCTGTTCTCCTTCCCGCCGGAGTCAGATCTTCCCGCCCCTCGCCCTTACGAGGTCCTGCCAGAAGGGCTTGTGTGGGTTCATCACATCGATCCATTCCTCCATCAGCTATAGAACGCGAATACGCATACGTGCTTTCCTGGCCTCGGCTCCAGAACCGGCTCGAACGGCTCCTTTAAAGACGCGTCGTAGAGGCCGATCAGGGGCAGGTCGATGCCTGCGATGCGAATGCGACGTTGCCGCTTACAAATCTTCCTCGACCCTCGTTTCCACGAGGCTTTCGTAGGCAGCGGCGTATGCTGTCCCGAACAGCGGGGTCAGGAAGAACAGATAGACCAGGAAGGTGATCACTCCGAGGTTCCCCATCTCGAAAACACTCGGTATGACGAGCAGTATACCCAGGCCCGCCATGATCAGGTGGAGAAGGAGGATCTGCAGCCTGCTGCCCTCCGTGATCCTCGTGCTGAAATTGAGAGCCTCGTCAAGATTCAACTTCCTGTCGACCGCGGCGAAGATCCCCATGCCGAACCTCGCCCACAGATACAGGCCGGGGACGATAAAGAATAGCAATCCCGTGGCGATGATCAGTGGAATGATGATGGTAACGAGCCAGACCTGACCGAAGCGCCTGAACGGTTCGAACATCACGGCCGGCGAGACATCCTCATCGCGTACCAGCCTCAGACAGAAGAGATACCAGCCGGCCTGGAGCACCTGACCGACCGTTATCTGAAGAATGAGCACAAGTGCGCTTCCGCCTGGCATCATGCCGAGTCCGATGCCGAGCAGGGAGAAGAGGAGCATAACGGAGAGGCCTCTCAGAATCAAATTCGGGCGCGTTTTGATCACGTGCCACGCGCAGGCGAACCACCCTTCGACGCCGACAGTATATTCCACGTTCACGGGATACGGCCTCACTTCATCACAGGGCCTGCCGCTCTCGTGCGGCAGGCGCGCCACGGGTTCCGTTTCGCGCCCTCCGGCGGTCCTCTCCCGTATATCATATGAGAAGGCGCCCGGCCAACCTTAAGTGGCGGCCGGACGAAATATTGGATCAGTTGCGATCTGTGCCGGCCTGTTACTTGGTTCTCTTGAAGACGTTCATGAAATTGCCGCCGAGGATAAACTTGTATTCCCGGTCAGTGGTCGAGATCCCTGACTTCCCCTCTCCCGTTCCGGTCCACTTCCCCTCGAAAAATCTCATCGGCGCCCGGGGGTCGGAGGTCTCCTCCGCCTCAGAGATAATGCAGAGCAGCATGAGCACGGCTGCGGTCGCGGCGATTGATCTTTTCATCACGGTTACTCCTTTTGCGTGGAGGACTTGATGTACGCACCGAGCACGAATTTACAGCTCATCTTCATGCCTCCATTATTCAAACTCACGGACCGCGTCGAGAAGCGCTTTCTCGATCTCGAGTTCTCCCATCGAGTACCCTGATCTCTCCACGATGATAAGATTCGATCCGGGGAGTTTCTCGTTGACCCTGAACGCGAACAGCGGCGGGTAGATAAGATCGTAGCGGCCGTTGACCAGGGTGGATCGGAACTCCTTCGAGCACGTGCACCCTGTCGAGGAGCTCACCCCCCTCGAGGAAGCACCTGTTGGCCATGTAGTAATTCTCTATCACACCGAGGCCGAGCAGTATTTTCCTGCCTCGTTCGGTGCTCCATCCTTTATTTCCCTTCCTCGCCGGCCTTTCGCAGTCCGCTACAGCTGATCTGGAAGATCATCCCTGCTATGCTGAGCGCGATCCAGGCAAGTATCACGACCGGATTGGTCTCGCGAAGGCTTTCGACCAGCATGAACGGATCGCGGAAGAGGTCGGTCGGAATGATACCCGTGCCGAAGAAATAGAAGCCGCCCGTTACGACGCTCCACGCGCCGATCAGCGCTGTTGAGATGATGATGATCGGTTTCTGGAGAAAGCAGGCGAGGATGCCGGTGATCGCCGCCGCGATGATCGGGATGATGACGACGAACTCGATGTTGATCGCCGTTGCTGTCAGGAAACCGAGCTGCCAGCCGGCCAGAGCGCCGAGCAGGAAGAGCCCGATGTAGTAAAATGCCACGGAGAGCGAAGCGCCGATCATCCCTCCGAAAATCGCCAGTATCACGAGTACTATCATGTTCGCCGTATAGTGCGCGCCGAAATGGTAGAAAAGCGCCGCGCCGGCTATGAATCCCGCTATCCCCAGGACGACCTTGAAGATGCGGTAGCCCCGGAAACAAACGATCACCCCGGCTATGATCGAGAAAATCGCGAAGGCCCGCTGTGATTCAAACATGTCCCTGCTCCAGTCCGCGCTGCCATTCGGAAGAGGCTGCAAAAGCGGCTGCGACGATGAGGTCCGCTTCAATGAAGGATGTGACGATCCTCCATCGCTTGAATCGATATTATATAGGCTCGCGGCAGTGCGCTTCCAGAATAATTATCGGTACCCGGCGGCCCGGCACATTCGACTTGTCCCGGCGTTCCTTTCGTCCTATGATTCGACACGAAAGACCGTTCGGCGTCTTGCGGGGGAGAATGATGAGTCCTGTAGATACGATCAAGAGAGCAATCACCTTCCTGACCATTGACATCTGGAAGCTTCGTGTCGAGGACCTGTCGAAGGCGAGACAGATATTCGTCAACCAGCTCAGGATAACCATACTCTCACTGAAGGGCTTCCAGGAAGACAAATGCAACGTCAGGGCCTCAGCGCTGACCTATTACACGCTCCTCTCGATAATCCCCGTAGTCGCAATCGTATTCGGTGTCGCGAAAGGATTCGGATACGACAAGGTGATCGTGGAATCACTCTACAATGATTATCCCGGCCAGAGGCTCGCTATCGACAAAGTGGTCGAATATTCCAATTCGGTTCTGGAGAACACGCAGGGGGGGGTTATCGCAGGCGCCGGACTGATCATCCTTCTCTATACCCTTATCAAGGTGCTCGGGAACTTCGAGGCGGCATTCAACGATATATGGAACATCCACAAGAATCGCAGCATCGTTCGGAAGTTCAGCGATTATACCTCGATCCTTATCGTGTGTACGATCGGCTTCATCGTGTACAGCAGCATGTCGGGATTCATCGCCGGCAAGTTCACGGCATTCTTCTCGAACACCATCCTCAGGGAAGCAGAGGGCCCGCTGACGTGGCTTCTCTTCAATATCCTGCCCTTCCTCCTGATCTGGGGACTGCTGACATTCATCTACATCGTGCTTCCAAATACGAAAGTCAGCTTCAAGTCCTCTTTCTTCGCAGCCGTCGTCGCGGGGACATTGTACGAACTCGTCCAGTGGATATATGTGATCTTCCAGATCGGCGTGGCGAAATACAACGCGATATACGGAAGCCTCGCCGCACTGCCCCTTTTCCTGATATGGATCCAGATGAGCTGGCTGATTATTCTTCTCGGGGCCGAGATCTCGTTCGCTATTCAGAACGTAAATACGTACAAGTCCGAGATCGACTCCCTCCATATCAGCTGGCGGAGCAAGAAACTGCTCGGTCTCACCGTAGTCTGGAAGGTGATCAGGAAATTCGCCGACGGCGAGGCGCCCATGACCGCCGTGGAGATCGCCGAGGACCTCGGGATGCCCGTACGGCTGGTCAGGCAGGTCCTTTCCGAGCTGACCGATACCGGACTGTTCTCCAAGACGGAAAGGAAAAAGGGACAGGATTCGGCATTTCAGCCGGCATGCGATATCAACTACTTCTCTGTGAAGTGCGTACTCGATTCTTTCGAGAAGATCGGAAGCGGCAAAGTTCCTGTAAAGGAATCTCCGCAGTTTGCCAGACTCTGCGCCATCATTGACTCGTTCGGCGATTCTATGGAGAATTCGCCGGAAAACGTGCTTCTCAGGGATATATAGGACCCCGTATTGAATCCTCAGTGGATGTAGCTTCCCCCGTTGATATCGATAGTGCAGCCGGTCGCGTGGTCGAGCCTGCCCGAGGCCATGAATGCGACAAGCGGAGCGACGTCATCCGCATCGGTCATCTCGTCGAGCGCCAGTTCGTTGGCCACCATCACGTCCCCGTGCTTGTCGAGATACTCCCCGGTCATCGGGGTGCGGACATAACCGGGTGCGATGGCGAACGACTTGATCCCCTCCTTGCCGAACGACCTGGCGATCGAGCGGCTCAGAGATCATGCCAGCTTGTCAGATGAATCCTATCCTGTCGAATCTCGGGCGCATGGCCTTCAGGTCGAACGAGAACCATCTTACGATCAGCTCCCCCTCCACGTTGCCGATAGGCAGGCATCCCCACGCCCTGCTGTCGTAACTGTTATCCCTGTTGTCGCCCATCACGAAGATAAATCCTTCTGGCACCACGACCGGCGGCATGTCGGCCATATACCCTTTCCCCGGAATGTGCTGAATAGTGTATTCCCTGCCGGCGAGCGATTCCCTGTAGAGGGATATGCCGTCTTTCGTGCCTGCCTCTCTGCGGCCGACGGCCCGGCCGTTTACGATCAGCCGGCCGTCCCGCATCTCGATGATGTCGCCCGGGATTCCGACGACCCTCTTCGTGTACAGCTCCTTCTCGTTCTCCGGGAACTTGAAGACGACCATCTCGCCCCTGGAAGGAACGCCCCATTCAAATACGCTGGTCTTCGTGAACGGGACCTTCAGCCTATAGGCGAGCTTGTTGGTGAAGAAGAAATCGCCTTCGAGGATTGTGGGATTCATCGACCCCGTCGGCACGTGATAGCTTGCAAATACCGATGACCTGATACAAAGGAGGACGAGCAGGAAAACAGAGCAAAAAACGAAATCCCTGCTGCGGACGAATTGTGCGATCTTTCTCATACTTTTCCTCTCGAACGATACCCGGCCGCTTTAACGCTTCTGTTTCTTTCTGCGTCCGGCGGGCGTACTGGTTTCAGATTTTTCCCCCGGATCTTCTTTTCTCGAACACGTTCTTTGCGGCGAACATCGCGTTGATCGACTTGGGAAATCCTGCGTACACGCTCATCTGCAGGATCACCTCCACGACCTCCTGCCTGGAGCATCCGAGATTGAGGACGGCGTGTATATGCACGCGCAGCTGCGGCTCGCAGTCGCCCATAGCGGTCAGCGCTGCGATCGCAGCCAGTTCTCTCGTATTCAGGTCGAGTCCCGGGCGGGATTACATGCCGGTGCTCCTCCAATCGCCGTCACTGAAGAATCTTCTCGCCCTGAATACTTATGATGAATGAAAAGTTTCATGATCAGAATTGCTCCCTGAGTTCCTTCGGAAGGCACTTTTTCGCCGTCGGCCACCACTCGGGAGGTTTCGTTCGTTCCTGGGGGTTCCAGTGTCCGACATAGACAGCGTCGTCGTTCTCACATACGAAGTAGTAAAACTCGTTGCTCAAGCACCCCGCCGAGCAGGTTCCCCAGGCGTCTCTGAAAAGGTAGTCGATGCCGGTGTCCGTCCTGCGGGAATATATGTTCGGCGAGTCGCCTACCGGCCCGACGCACGTCGCGGACGTGACGTTCGTAAGCTCTGCGTATCTGCCCGCCAGCGCACGGTAATCGAGCAGGCCATCGAAATAGAGATAGACCTTCCTTAGCTTGTTGACCGTCTTGACGTCGTAAGGCAGGTATCGGTCGTTGAGTTCGGTCCATTCCACGTATTCGCCGGCGAGCACGGTCGGGAAAGTCTCCTCGTCGAATACGATCATGATCCTGCCGTCCTTGCAGGGCGGCTTGAACCTGATGTATACCACCGCTTCGATCTCCCTGCCGAACGCGCCCCTGATCAGGGTGATGTCATAGAAGACCCTCTTCAGCAGAAACCTGTTCAGAACAACATCGTCGTCCAGGTAGAGAGCTATCTGCTCCGCTTCCTCGACATCGTCGAAGATGGAAACGTCTCCCTCGTATTCGCCGAGATCGTACGTTTCGGGGAGGGGGACACACCCCGTCAACGGCAAAAGCATGATCAGCAGGAGAATGAGCGATAATATCGCCGGGGCTCGCCTATCATCGCCGTGTTTTTCAGACTTCATCGTCACTCGCTTGTTTTAAGGTTCATCTGTTGACAACGAGGGTCGCCGCAATCAGATCGTGAAGTGCCTGCTTCCTCTCTGTGAATCCCGTGATAATAAATCCTATCGAGAAAAACAGCCCGGACATGATCTTCGACCAGAACCGGCCGTTGGCCCTGCCGAACAAGATCCGTCCACCTTCCATGTCGGTGACCACTATACCCATGGCCATCTTTCCCAGGGTGGCTTGCCTGCCGGAGCTTTCGAGTACCGTGTGGTAGAGCCAGTGGAGCAGGAACTCGGTGATTCCAAAGTATATCAGTACCAGCGGTGCAATGATGTCCTCGTCGACACCTGAAAGCCCCATCGGCACTCCCACGATGGCAGCCACGACCAGCATCATCATAGTTCCGATGAAGCAGAGGATGATCTTGTCGATGAAATAGGCGGCGAATCTCTTCCAGAATCCAGCGTAGTACGGACGGACTGACGGCGGCGGGGCCATCCGTGTATGGCCCGGCGGCACAGCAGGCGGCGGAGGCGGTTTCACCGTACTCCGCGGCGTAGGCGGAACGTTCAGGGAATCACTGCCGGCATCCTTACCGATCGACTGTGACGATACGACGGAGTCACGCAGCGGGCTGCCGCACTTTCCGCAGTAATTACCGTCGTCAGAATTCAATACGCCGCATTTTCTACAGTACATCATCCGCTCCTTTGCAGACCGGCTTCAATCTACTCGTACTCGGTGTCCAGCATGCCGTATAGGCGACCTTATGAAGTCTCAGGACGGTGAACACGTATCCCAGCAGTCTTGCAGCCGCCTCCGTCGCGGATCGCCTGGTGCGTGCTGATCCATTCGGACGCCATCCCGGCCGTGTAGAGATGCGGGATCCTTATGGTCGTTACTGCTATCTCCGCGTCACCGGCGAGTTCCGCTATCCGTGGCGCGTCACCGTCCACGAATGGACGGAGGAACAGCCTTTATGTCTCGAGCGTCGGTTGTTCCACAAGTCACCCGGTCAGTTACGGAATGCGGCGGTTCACGATGTCATTCTCGTGCCTGTCACCCGCCATATCCCGACGATCCTTTCCAGCGTGAATGTCTCGCCCGGTATCGAGTTCCTATCCTTGTCCTTGCAGTATATGGTCCATTCGGAAAACTTGTGAACCTCGAGCTTTGGGCGGTTCCTCTTGACGAACCGGTCGATATCGTATTTCAAGGCTGCGGCCAGCATGTCCCTCGATATGGTGATCTCCGGATTATCCTCCTCACTGAGGGTGTTTATGCGCTGCGCCTCGTCCTGCGCGTACTCTCCGCTGCATCCCGTCATTATCAGCATCAGGGAGATGATTACTGCCTGTTTCTTCATGACATCTAACGATCCTTTTCGGTTCTGGAGCATCGATCTCGAGCAGGTATCCGGTTCTCAATGCTTATTGAACGGCAGGGAGTATTGTACCATGCCGCCGGCATCCCGCAAAGCGCCAGGTTTATCCCATTTAGCAGTTACCCTTTTCTCGATATCTGTAACCTCGTTTATACCTTCGTCGATCCGTCATCGCCTATCTTAAGCTGCTGACCATGTACCATGAGCGGCGGTCATAATTACAGCCAGCAGAATCCCCGGAGCTTCACGTCTGGCAAGCCTGGTCGGTATGTGTCCGGACATATCCAATCACCTTTACAGGGGCTCTGGCAGTAACTTCTCGATCAGCAGTTCCCCGATTTCGAGCCCGAGGCCGAGTGTGATACCGGTAAGGGTGTGAACGGATATAATACTGATAAGGCTTTGTGACAGGCTTCGACCGCTGGAGAAGAGTAACGCGAGGACCGTTACGGTCGAATAGATAACCACGATAAGCGCGGCCAGCAGCATGAATTTTCCGATCCTGACCCGGCTCATGCGGGGGATAATCGCTTCATGGTAGATCAGCACAGCGGTACCAAGCACCGCATAGTACAGGAAGAATTCGATAAAGTATCTCGGCTCGGTAAACCTGAAAACGAGAAGATGTACGAACGTCACTATGAACACGGAGAACACCATATCGCGCGTACCGCGGTACTTCAGGACAGAATAGAAAACGGTGCCTGCGAAACAGAAGATAACGAACATGCAGGCAAGGCTGAGATTGGAGAATGCGCTCGGTCCCTTGCGCAGCACGGCCAGCAGAATGCTCAATACGAAAGTCGTTGACAGAATGATCGTCGAACCGGCAATCGACCTGTTCCTGTCGGTCATACCTGTCTACCCCCTCACCGTTCTGAAATCGTCTTTTTCGCCATTCTTTATCCGACCCCTTCCCGTCAGCAGGGCAGCGACAAACAGTATCAGGGTCAGCGCGAAGTGCAGGATCACTCAGTATCCACTTCATGGAGATATTCTATCTGACGAACGGCTGTCTTAAAACAGTTTTGAGCCTTTCGGGTACCGTTTTTCTGAAGTCACTGAGGTAGATCTCATGGTGCTTCTGCGTCTTTCCCTCGAAGCTCCCACCTTCGCTGCGTATGAGCTCGTGGATCTTCATGATGTTGCCGTGCTCCTCCGAATACGGACCGATATGCATGATCTGGGCTGACAGATCTTCGTGCAGTTCCTCCAGCCGGAGTTTTTCGAGAGATTCCGCCGGCGCCTTGCCTCCCGATGCGTCTTTCGCACCGTCTATCATCTCGGGGGTGACGAATCCGGGCTGGTGGATCATGAGGGTCCAGCGCCAGGTCTCTTTCTTTCCGGCGGTAAAGTCGTTCATTTTATCCGCCCACCATAATCCCTCCAGCGGTATGACCACGTAGTCCGATCCGAGCTGTTTCTTCGATATAAATTTCGTCTTGTATGAGACACTGAAGAGCGTCTGTATGGCGTTCTGGAAAGCCTCGCTCTCAGGCTCGGCGTCGATCCCGTCTATCATGAGATATTTCAGGGGAGGAACCTCGACGACCACAGGATCCTTGCCGGGAGGACTATACAGTTCCCGGTATTCCTTCTTCAGATCGAGCTTCCTGTCCATGCGATTGCTGACTGCCCTGGTCTGCTGCAAACCGGCTTTCTGATCCACCTGGTCTCTCCGCGCCCGGATCCTGTTTTCGTTTCTGCACAGACACAACTTCCGCAGGTGGAGCGGAGATGCTGCTGGTAAGTCATGAAACAACAAAGCTTTTACGACATTCCCGCAGGAATTACTACTGAAACTTGCACTGGATGGATAGCATGATTGAATCTCTAGTGGATACTGGAGCCGGAATCGGTAAAATCACCGATGATCGGTTTCTCCGCCGGGATAAGATCGATCCAGCTTCTCCTGGTGTATGACAACCAGTCATCGTTTCTGATCCTGTAGAAGGGATTGTTCGATCCGAGATAGAAGACACCGTTTTTCACCGATCTCATGAACAATCCAAGGCAGACCGTGTCATTCAGTTCGGGATGTACCACTGCCGATTTCGTGTTCTCACTTAGGCTACCCGGTTGCATGAAATAGCAGGAATTGATAACTACCTCGTCATCCTGCATTTCCTCAGGGAGTTCTACCCTGACGTCGAGATGGACCTCTACGAGTTTATGCCTTTCTCTCATCACGTTTCTCTCGACATCGATGTTTTCGAGATATTCAATCTGACCGATTACCAGGAAATCACACGAATCGTGCAGCTCGATGAGCTTTTCCGTGGATATGCCCCTGCGCCACGGATTCACAGACGGCATGGGGGCCGTTCGGCTGAGCCTGTTGCTCAACCAGTAGATGAAGGCAAAAAACGCCACTATTGATAATAAGCCCATGCTACTGCAGCCGTTCGTTTAGTGAGATAAATGGAATCGTCGCTGTCAGAAAGAAACAGGCAGCCCCCGATTTTCAATAACGTACTCAATATATCACAACCAGTGTTTTTGTCAATCCGGCCGAGGCGTGAACCGGGCATGGACAAAATCGAAAATCCGATTATACTTTCATTGTCGATGAGGTCTCAATCAAGGAGGCAGCAGCTACAAATATTAATAATTAATGAGAAGTGCCCTTTACGGGACTTCAGGATACGGATGGTGAGTCATTATAAATGGCAAGAAACGTATCCTTTGATTAGTATGGTTGCTGCGCTGTCTTCCTTGACTGCAATCCTAATCGGCACTGAGGGGATATAAGCCCGCAACCCTTATATTCCCTCACTTTTTAATCCAGCACTTCGGTGCGATTCCCCCCGAGTTATCCACGACATTCACGATCTCTTCTACTCAAATACCTCACAATTCGATGGAGTATGTTCAGCGCCTTCTTCGAGCCTACAAACCACTAGTCGATATTCTCCGCACGATACCCCAGGCGCCGTCAGTCCTCTCCAGGGCAATGAAGTTGAAACTCGCTCCGAGTGTGCCATAACTGTGAATTACGTGGATCAATGCCGTATTCTTCGCCTTGTCAAATCCGATCTTCGAGACCGATATCAATCCGTTTGAATCCGGATATCGCCTGAAAAACTCGCTGAAGAAACTATCGGCTTCATACCCATCCAGTTCGGTTCTTGTCACAAGGTGGTACTCGTACGACAGATCGAATTTCCGTTGAAGAAGCCTTGTGGATTTGTTTTCCTTTCTCCAGTCCTCGATAACTTCTTCCGGTATACCCTTGTTCTCGAGGTCGTCGATAAACTCGTTCCTCAAGTATTCATTAAGCGGATTGGTCTGAGAAATAATGACGATCGATTTGATTTCGCTCTTGTTATGCGAGAGCAGGTTGCGCAGATAGATATGCTCCATGCTGAGTGAATAGATGGAGTATTCTTCTTGTTCGGTCTCATCTTCGGGCAGAAGATTGGGCTCGGAGTAGGGCTTGGCGCACCCGCCAAGTAAGCACATACTGAGGATCACCGCTGTGAAAGCAATTATCATTATAAAGCACATCGATTTCTACGTATTCCAACGTTCTATATGTGTACACTGTTTTTCTAAACACGATGCAATCGCACGTTGCTTATCTATATTGATATCTTGAGACTTTTTACCACCTTGAGCAAGGATCTGTCTAGAGTCCAAATCGGGTCCAGGAATCCAAGAGCCCAAAGAAGACTAGAGGGCAGAGCCACCACGACAAACCCGGAACCCACTGCGGGAGTACAGGGAAGTCGGGTCGTATTTGTAGCGATACGCAGCACGGCAGTAGAAAGCATTATCTCCCCAGCTGGCGCCGCGAAGGACACGTTGAGTTCCACTAGCAGAACCCAATGGATTGTCCTGAGAAGTGCTTAAATAAACTGCATACCAGTCCCAACACCATTCCCATACGTTGCCGGCCATATCTTTTGCACCTAAACTGTTCATCTGAAGCTGCCCCACAGGATGGGTGCTTTCATCTGAATTATCAACATACCAAGCACAATCTCCTATATCGGAGTCTAAATTATATCCGCTGTGCTGAGCCCCCGAAGAGACACTTGTACCATCTATATATCTGGCAGCGTATTCCCACTCCGCCTCTGTCGGCAACCTGAACCCATCTGCGTCCCGATCTACACAATCATTGCCTATATCTCCATCCATTGATGAATTACGGTATGCTGTCGTTTGTTCCAAAGTGGTATAATATACTGGTGTCAGCCCCTCCTTCTCTGAATAGGCATTGCACCAGGCTATACAATCCCTCCAGCTTATCATTGTTACAGGATGCTGGTCTGTTGATGTGCTGACATCAGATCCTTGACGGCCAGCATTCACAAAGGTATATCCATTCGACTCAGCCCAAGTCTTGACATCCAACCAAAGCTCGTAAGTCACCTCGTATTTCCCAATCTGGAACTCATCCAGGGATACTGTGTGGACGGGCGTTGCAACTGCTTCATATCCCATCAGATAGCCGGTTGTTGCGGGGACTGTAATCAATTCATAATCATCGTCTTCAGGTGCTGGATTTGTTGCTTTATCATCACTGCAGTTAAAGAATGAAGCAGAGACAATAATAACCATGACAAATAGAGTGAGAAATTTTCTCATCTTGCCCTCCTTTGTTATAATATTTGGCTTTCAGTCCCTCTGTTGCTTACGCATCAAGTATCGTAGAACACTCATCCTTTAATTTCAAGATTTTATTAAAGCGCGCTATTTCATATAACATTGGTCGTGTTCGCGAGGTGGCCGTCCGGGCCGCCAGGCCGGTTGGCGCGGCGGGCGCCTAAGCGGCCGCCGTGACAAAGGCCATCTCGGCCGTAGGCCTATAGCCGCGAACACTCTGATCCGAATGGCCGCCTGCTAAAACACCTTGTTCTTGTCTATATTGAGACCTTCAGGTCTTTAGCAATCTTTAGCAAAGATTTGTCGAGAGTCCAGATTCGGCTTTTTGCCAGAAAAGTAGATGCCAACATATGAGCATCAATCCACCCTACACCCTTCCCCTGAAACTTGTATCGAGAGATAAAATCAAGAACTTCGTCATGCTCAGCGACAGATATAGAGGGGAGTGAAGCAAGCATGCCGAGTATCTTGTCTCTGTTTTTAAGATTCCCGCAGGCCAATTCCCCGATTATAAAAGGATGACACAGTACGATACCTTCGTTCAGGAAAGCAGCTAGTCGCTTGTTCCCCATACGAAGATGATCGACCCAGACAGATGTATCAGCCAGAATCATGCTCACGAACTCGTTCGCCTGCGACGGATAGGGCCAAGATCCTTCTCTGTTCCTCCGAGAGCTGCTAGCCTTCTCGCACTTTCAAGAGCGATCAGTGCTTCGAGCCCTAGGCGCACCAGGGAAGTCTTCTCGCTGACCCCTGTCATCTTCGCTGCCTTGCGGATCAGATCATCGTCAATATTCAGTGTAGTTCTCATATGTATCAGCATGCATCATGTATGCATATCTGTCAAGGCTCTTTTTTTCAACCGATTCCCGGCCGTTCAGATAACATTGTGAGTGTTAGCGGGGTGGCCGTCCTGGCCGCCAGACCCGGTTGGCGCGGCGGGCGCTCTAGCGGCCGCTGTGACAAAGGCCATCTCGGCGAAAGGCCGAAGGCCTGTAGCCGCGAACACCTCTGTTATACGTCGGTCTGCACCCTAGAGTCTAACGCTCGTTATTCAGTCCGGCTATCTAATCTCTCAGTTCTTACCGACGCCGAGTCCGAAACTTCTATTGCGCGCCCAACGACCTTCGCCCCAGGAAGCGGTGTCTCCGCCAACACACTATCACGCTGCTGCTGTGTCAGTGCTTTTTTAGGAATCTCAGGTTTCTTCTCAGTACAGGCTCCTAGCCCCAGCACAAAACCCAAAACAAGCAGCGTTCGAAACAGAACTTTCATTTTTATTTACCTAACAGCCTGATCGGATAACATTGCGTGTGTCCCGCGAGGTGGCCGTCCGGGCCACCAGGCCCGGTTGGCGCGGCGGGCGCCAAAGCAGCCACCGTGACAAAGGCCATCTGAGCGAAAGGCCAAAGGCCCGCAGCCGCGAACACTCTGCAGTGGCTGCTCTTTTGGCTATTTGAACAGAGATTTGATACTTCCCCATGTATATGTTTCTACTGCTATGGGAAAATTTCCATAAATCATGAGAGTGGCTTCTTCAATTGTTGCGTTCGGATAAACTTCATACCAACATTCGGGAAACGAAATCATAGCATGTGCATTAAAATCTACAGTGTCACCACCCAATAAAATAAATTCCCAAGTTGGTTCCCCAAACGGAAAAGGCTCGAACAGTAATGTGAATTCAAATGATCCGGATTCTAGCTCTGAGATACAGGAAGTCCACCATAAGTCACAGCTAACGTTATCTCTCATGTATATTACAAATTCCATAGGCGCTGGATCAGGACCCGTTGGTGGGGGATCACCAAAAAGACAATATTCTTCACCAACATTCACTGAGCCTGAGAAATAAATCCAGACAGCATATACTTCTATTGGAGTTATATCTAATACGAACTCACAGTAGCTATTCGTTGAAGTACTAGAATAATATCCAGTTAAATCGGTCAGTTTCACTTCTACGGCTTCCGATATTACGGAAGAAGAAATGGAAAAACCAATAAGGATAATCAGTAATGGAATATTGCGCATAGCAGAACCCCCTACTTGCATAATATAGCATATTTTCGCCGGAGTAGCCATTGCATATAACATTGGTCGTGTTCGCGAGGTGGCCGTCCGGGCCGCCAGGCCCGGTTGGCGTGGCGGGCGCTCTAGCGGCCGCCGTGACAAAGGCCATCTACGCGAAAGGCCGAAGGCCTGCAGCCGCGAACACTCTGATACGCTGGGCCACCTAATCAATCAGTTCTCAGTACTATTCATCACGAACATCAATTTTCGTTATTATGTGCCACCGATCTTCTCCACAAGGAACAATGATAATATTATCTTGTATTCTAGATTCGATCTGACGCCAAAACTTCGCATCTATAGCAAAATACACAAAGACACTATCATACTCTGAAAAATCGCGAATGCACCAATTCTCATCCTGATATATATGAGGAGTATTCGCAGGCAAAGGATCTTTATAATTAGCCATATTCGAACTTCCAACAATTACTCCTCCAGGAGGATCTGGAGAAAATTCGATTGCATCGATTTGTCCAGGTGCACCATCAAATCGATATATAACTTTCCAGACGAAGAGGCCCGCCGGTTCATCAAGACCGGGATACTCCCCCCGAACAATAAAGACGGAGAAAGAGTCTACAATCAGTTCACCGCTGCAACTGCTCGTGTTGTCAGATATATCATCGCTGCATGAGAATTGCAGTAGCAATACCATGGCTATTACGAAGAAGTGTAGTGTGGAATATTTTCGATTCATTATTCCTTCCCTAGTGGCCTTGCGTATAACAGTTTATTTGTGTGTGTCTTTTTCAGTGTTTGGGCGAATTCTGGGTCGTTTGCGCAGGCTGGGTGCGATAATATTGGGTGCGGGGTTGGCGGCAATCGTCAGGTCAGCGGCGTTTGTGCCTAAAATGGATGTCATTCTTTTTACCGCTGTTTCCCCCTCCATCATCCTGTCCAGCGGGCTTACGATCCTTGCTATGTCCTTCCGCGTTACGTGTGTATAGATCTGCGTCGTCCTGGCGCTCTTGTGCCCCAGCAGTTCCTGAATATACCGTAGATCCGTTCCGCTTTCAAGCAGGTGTGTCGCAAAACTGTGCCTCAGGGCATGGGTGGAGAACTGCTTTTGTATCCCGGCCCTTTTTCTGGCCTCGGAAACGACGCTCTGGACCGATCTTGTGGATAGATGAGAACCTTTCCTGCTTCCGGGAAAGAGGAAATGTTCCGGTTTCCACGACATGTAATAATCACGGACTACATCGAGCGCGACCTCTGACAGAACCGTATACCGGTCCTTCCGGCCCTTGGCTCCCCTCACCCTGATCAGCCTTCTTTCGACATCGATATCCTCGGGCTTCAGCCTGACGACTTCGCTCACCCTCAGCCCCGAGGAATAGACCAGCATCAGGATCGCAAGGTGCTTCCTGTTCCTCACGGCGGCAAACAGCCGGCTCACTTCCTCCTTGCTCAGGACGGCCGGAAGCCTGAACTCCTTTTTTGGGCGAGGCAACTCCTCGATGACAACAGGCCTCTTCAGTACCCTGGCGTAGAAGAATTTCAGGGCGCTTACGGCCTGGTTCCTGTATGCAACCGAGACCTTCTTGTCTTCCGTCAGATACAGCAGGTACTGGACGATCTCGTTTTTCCCGATTTCGGACGGACTCCTCCCAAAGTGCCTGACGAAATCGGTCATGTGCTGCAGATATACCTTGACGTCATGTCTCTTCGTCATGTCATGTATTTTTCGAGAAGCCGTACCGTCCAACGGGCTGGCCGAGGGACCAGTATTCCCCGTTCACGTATGTAATCAGGTGTATCCTAGAGAAATCGAGCTTTCCGTCTGTCAGGACCTCCTCGTCAGCGTGCTTGGCAACCACCTCGCCGATGAACATGTGGTGGACGCCGACGGGGATCACGTTCTTGACCATGCACTCGAGATTTATCGGGCATTCGGCCACCAGGGGAGCCTGGACGATCTTCGCCGGGGCGGCAGTAAGCCCTGTCTTCTCGAACTTGTCCCCCTCGGAGCCGGACATCACGCCGCATATGTCGACGATCCTGGTCATCTCGACCGTCGGCATATTGACCGTAAAGCAGCCCGATTCCGAGATCATCCTGTAGGAGTGTCTCTCGGGCCGTATCGAGACATGAACCGTCTCGGGATCGGAGCAGTCGATACCGCACCATGCTACCGTGAGGAGATTCCGGCCTAGCTCCTCGTGCGAGCAGGCGACGAGGACTACCGGGACCGGCGCTATTATGAACGATCCTGTCAGCTCTGTCTTCTCGTGCATAGACTTCCTCTCTGGCAGCAGTCCCCGTGAAAAAAACCGCAGAGCAATTATCGCATAGATGGATGATTATTGGAGCCGTTCGTTATTCGAGTGACTCAGCCGTCCTCAGCCGCACTTGGAGAAGCCGCATTCGCGGCAGACCACGCAGCCGCCCTCGTGCTCCATCACGCCGCCGCAGTCGGGGCAGAAGCCGGCGACCTTGTCGAGGTATCCCGCCGACATCCTGGCAACCTTGTGGCCGACCGGCGACTTCTCCTCGAGAAAGTATCTCTCGATCGCCCTGGCGATTGCGTCGCTGCACGAGAGGATCATGCCACCCTTCTCCCATCCGGGATTGGGGCACCTGATCCCGCGCAACTGCTTGACGATCTGCTTAGGATCGATCCCGGCGCGCATCGAGAGGGAGATCAGCCGGCTGATCGCCTCGGACTGCGAGGCGCTACAGCCTCCGGCCTTCCCCATCTGGGTAAATACCTCGAAGGGGCCGTGCTCGTCCTCGTTGATCGTCACGTAGAGATTGCCGCACCCGGTGGTCATCTTGTAGGTCTTGCCGGTCGTGACCTCGGGACGCGGCCTCGGCTTGAGAAGCACGCTCAGTTCGTCGCCAAGCTTGATCTCTCCGTCCTCGGCATCGCGGCTTACGGTGCCGATGTTTAGGACCTGCTCCTGACGGCTTCCGTCACGGTATATCGTCACGCCCTTGCAGCCCATCTCGTACGCCTCGATGTAGACCAGTTCAACGTCTTCCTTCGTGGCAGACTTGGGAAAGTTCACCGTCTTGGATACGGCGTTATCGGTGTATTTCTGGAAGGCTGCCTGGATCCTGATGTGCCACTCGGGCGTGATATCATGCGCGGTAACAAAGATACGCCTCCACTTCTCGGGTATCTCCTCTATCCCCTGGACCGTTCCCTCCTCGGCGACCTTCTTCATCAGCTCTTCGCTGTAGAAACCCTCGCTGCGGGCGATCTCCTCGAAGATCGGATTGACCTCGACGAGCTCGTCGTTGTCCAGAACGTTCCTGATGAACGCAACGGCGAAAAGAGGCTCCACACCGCTCGAACATCCGGCGATGATGCTGAGCGTACCGGTCGGGGCGATCGTCGTGTTGGTCGCGTTGCGGCGCTTCGGCGAGTCTTCAGTATCGAATACGCTCCCCTTGAAGTTGGGGAACGCTCCTCTTTCCATGGCGAGCTCGACGCTCGTTGCGATCGACTCGCGCTGGATAAATCCCATTATCTCCTCGGCGACTTCGAGGGCCTCCTCGGAGTCGTATGGGATCTCCATCCTCACGAGCGCGTCGGCGAATCCCATCACTCCGAGCCCGATCTTGCGATTGGCGAGTGTCTGCTCCTTTATCTGACTGAGCGGATAGCAGTTGACGTCGATCACATTGTCGAGGAACCTCGTCGCCTTTCGCACTGTCTCGCCGAGCTTGTCGAAGTCGATCTTCGACTTGTCGCCCGACTCCATGACCATGTGCGACAGGTTGATCGAACCGAGATTGCACGACTCGTACGGAAGAAGCGGCTGTTCCCCGCAGGGATTTGTGCTTTCTATCATGCCGACGTTCGGAGTGGGATTGTTTTTGTTAATCCTGTCGATAAAAACGATCCCCGGCTCGCCGTTCTTCCAGGCGAGTTCGATGATCATCTGGAATACCTTCTTCGCAGATATCTTGTCGACGACGTCGCCGCCGTGAGGATTGATCAGTTCATAGTCGCGGTCCTCCCTGACCGCGTCCATGAACCCCTCTGTGACAGCGACCGAGATGTTGAAGTTGTTGAGTCTCCTGTTGTCCTTCTTGGCCGTGATGAAGTCGAGGATGTCGGGATGGTCGACGCGCAGGATCGCCATGTTGGCGCCTCGCCTCGTGCCTCCCTGTTTAACCGTCTCGGTTGCGGCGTCGAAGACCGTCATGAACGAGATCGGTCCACTCGAGATACCCTTGGTCGTCTTGACCCTGTCGTTCTTCGGGCGGATACGCGAAAAGGAAAATCCCGTGCCGCCGCCGCTCTTGTGAATAAGTGCCGTGTTCTTGATCGTCTCGAATATGCTCTCCATCGAGTCGTCGATGGGAAGGACGAAACAGGCGGAGAGCTGCTGGAGCTCGGAGCCGGCGTTCATCAGCGTCGGTGAGTTGGGAAGAAAATCGAGGGTGGCCATCATGTTGTAGAACGTCTCCTCCCAGGCGAGGCAGTTTTTGTTGTCGCCGTACCGCCGCTCAGCCGAGGCGATGTTCGCCGCGACCCGCTGAAGGAGTTTCTCAGGTGTCTCGGTCAGATTTCCTTTGACGTCCTTGCATAGATACCTTCTCTCGAGCACTCTGAGAGAGTTGTTGGATATCCGTGGTTCGAGACGGCCTGAAGACATGATAACCCCCGGTGTTGTAACAATTTATGTATGTTGAAGCGACATTTTCCGTTTGCCCCGAATAGTGCCATATCTTGGGGCAAGTGCAAATATTACATACTACATTTTGGGCGTCAACAGATTTTTACTCCCTGTTCATATTAAGTAAAATCTGCAGATGGTTGTCTGCAAATCGTATTATTTCACGCTATTACGATAATTCGACATCGTGTCCGAACCGCCGGAAAGTGTTCGCCGGTTTAAAAATAATGTGTTATTATCTCCCCGGGCTGAAGTGCAGAGACGAGGTGGGAAAGATGACCTGTCGAAAGACCTTGTGGAATATGAGCAGAATGAGATCGGTGACGAAGGGCTGGTTTACAGGGGCGGCGGTTGCGGTGACAGCAACGATGGTGCTCGCCCCGGCGCCGGTGAGTTCCCAGATATTCGGCCAGTACACGACGGCGGCGATTTCTCCTCTCGGCGAGGGAGCCGCCTTTGCCGCGGCCGGCGACGCGAAGTTCCGAACCGGGTTCGCGACGAGATTCCTCATCACCGGCAGGAGCGATCTCGGGCTGCAGCTTGGTTACAACCGCGCCGAGAAGATCGACAACTACGGCCTCGGCGCCGACTACAAGTTCTACATCATCAACGAGGACCCATCTACGCCGCTCGACCTCTCGGCCGACATATCCCTCGGCTGGCTCGGCGGCTCGGGCTACAGCAGGGGGATCTTCACGGCGGCCTTCATGATCAGCGGCATGATCGATCCGGAGGCGAGGATCAGGTTCGAGCCGTATGGATCGGTCGGATTCATCGGGCAGTACTTCTTCGGGAAAGGCGGCTGCGAGGAGCGCCGGCCCGGCGCCTGGCCGTGCAAGGACGACGACTGGTCGGCGGATTCGAACCTGCTGCTCCGGGGCGGGACAAAGATCTGGCTCACCGACGACTACCAGCTCTACGTGGAACTCGATTACGACGGAAAGACTGCAATCGGCGCCGCGATAAACGTGGTGTTCTAGTTATTTGCTCTTGAAGATGACGACAGCGGTGATGTTGTCCTCCCCGCCGTATCCGATCGCGGACTTGATCAGTTTTTTACACGCCTGCTTCGGATCGTTCTGCTCGACGATCGATCCGATCTCGTCTTCGGGAACCATCGAGAACAATCCATCGGAACAGAGCAGAATCTTGTCGCCATTCTCGAAGACGATCCCCTTGTGGATGTCGGGAGCCACCTTGTTCCTAAGTCCGACGGCGCGCGTCAGAACGTTGCGGCGCGGGTGCTTGACCGCCTCGTCCCTGTCGATCAGCCCCTTCTGGACCATCTCGCCGACGAGGCTGTGGTCCTTGGTGAGCTGCTCGATCTTTCCTCCACAGATCAGGTAGGCGCGCGAGTCACCGGCATGCGCAATGTTGTAGTGATCGGGGAAGAGGGCGACAGATGTGCATGTCGTCCCGGCGGTCCCCTTCCTGCCGTTGCCTACATGGTTGAAGACACGCTTGTTCGCCTCCCTGAAGGCGATCTCCAGTGTCTCCAGCGCGGACTCGCCCTTTTCCGAGTAATAGATGTCGCCCATGACCTCGACGACCATCCTGCTCGCTTCCTCGCCCGAGAAATGTCCGCCCATCCCGTCGGTGACCACAACAAGGAGACCCCTCGACTCGCGCAGTTCGTCGGTCTCCGGATCGAAGATTCCGTAGTAATCCTCGTTCCTCTCCCTCACCGAGCCACGATCGCTCGCGGCCGAGATGATAAATGGCCAATTGCTGTACTCGTCGATCATCTATCCATCCAAGTCTGACATACCTTATGTTCGAATCTCTATCAGCAGTTTCCGTCTTCTGTCTTTTAAATCGACTGCCATCTCTCTGGCAGCCTCAGCGTCATCACCTTCGTCGAGGCGATTTCGATACCGGCCAGGTCGCGCGAGTCCCTGACCCTGCCCGGTATCTTGTCGGTCGTCGCGGGTTCGAACCCGAACCTCTCGAAATACTCTTCATAGCCCGGGACCGCCAGCACCCAGACGCTTTCGCACCGGCTCGAAGCGTATGCGAGGACTCTGCTTACAAGCGCAGTCCCGATTCCCTCGCCCCTCTCGTCCTCCCTTACCGCCACGAAGTGTAAGAGATATTCCGTTTCGAACTCCCTTGAGCCCGTAATACCGGCGAGAGACCCGTCAGAATCGAATATTCCGAAGAGATCGCAATCCAAGGAGTACCTGCTCGCCAGGCGTTCCGATTCGAGCAGCTCGCCGATCTCCATCTCGAGTCTGGGATTCAACTCGGTTATCCTGAAGACTTGGCCGCTCATCTTCTCCCGCGAGTCCCCGCATGTTCAGCCGCGGCCGCCGCTTAGATCCCACCCCTGCGGACCACCGGCCCCTTGTATCCACGGCCTCCTGATGCTACATTACCGCGAGAGATTAATATCTGATGATATTAAGGTCAAGCCCTGATATCGGAAGCTTGGAAGGAGAACGATTTGAGCAGAAATACCGAGGTCTTCCACCGGATCATCGACGGCGCCGGGGCGGTCATCTTCGATTTCGACAACGTGATCGTCGACTCCGAGCCCTTCCACTACAGGGCCTATTCCGAGGTTTTCGCCGGGAAAAGCCATACGATCGACCGTGAGGAATACTGGGTGGAATGGACCTCGAAGGGCAGCGGCGCCGAGGGCGAGATAAACAGGTACGGGCTCGATCTCGATCCTGCCGATATCCGGAGCGAGAAGGACCCGATATATTCCTCGTACTGCATAAAGGGCGAGATCCCTCTCTTTCCCGATGCTGTGAGGATCACCCGGCTGTTCAGAAGCTCCGGCCTCAGGACCGCCATCGCGTCCGGATCGTACAGCCATGACGTCAGGGCGCTGCTGGAAGCCCACAACATCGACCATCTGTTCGAGACGGTCGTGGGAAAGGACGACTCGGGGCGGATAAAGCCTTTCCCTGAGCCCTACCTCTTCGCCGCCGAGAGGCTGGGTCTCGAGCCTGGAAGATGTTTCGCCATCGAGGACGCCGAGAAAGGCGTCATCAGCGCTCATGCGGCGGGGATGAAGGTCATCGTCGTGGAGACCGCCGTCACTGCGAGCGTCCAGATCGCGGGGGCCGACCTGCACCTGTCGGGACTCGGCGAGCTGTACGAGGTGATGCTCGAGTCGGGAATGAGCTGATCCCCGTCACCGGTCCGCATAGGGAACACTCTGCATCGCTGTTACTTTGAAGTGCATTCCGAATAAAACGGCCGTGGAGGACTACGGCCGTTATTACATATGTGGAGTGCGGATTTCCGGTGGCGCAACGTTGCCCCGTCGCCCCGGTCGAGGTTCCGCGGCGGTCTATTTGCTATTTCATCATCTTCTTGATCGTGCCCCAGCTCGATTCCTCTGTCGCGATTAATCCGTGCGTGAACGTCGTGTCCGTCGCGGCGCACTCGACGAACGAATTGTCGACGATCTCACCGGACAGATCCTTCGTCAGCGAGAAGGCCTTATAATATATACAGACACCCTGGGAAGCGGCTGCATCATAAAAATACTGATGCTGGCCTGGCGAACCGGGCATCTCTACGACGAGCCGCCCATCGCTGTAGCCGGCCGGATACCTGTCGGTCCTGGCCCTTATCAACGTCGTGTTGCCCTCGCCCGCAATCCAGGTGAGCTTTACGGCGAGCCCGTATCCGGCCGTGGCTTCGAGCTCGACTACAGGGAGGTTGGGCTCTTCACAGATCGGCCTCTGGCAGGTATAGAGGTAGCTCGAACCGATATATCCGCCGTGTTGGGGCGAGAACATATAATGCTCGTTATAGGCCCAGTCAGTAGCATACATCCTGTCGGTATGCTTGTTCGGAACGAGATTTATCCAGGTCAGTTCCGATCCTTCGGCTGGCTTGACAAGAACGTGTCCAGCGAGTCCCGGGCCACACAGCGGCTGGCAGGCCTCGAGCTCGAGGTTGCAGATATAGAACTCTTCCAGCTTGAATATCGACTCGTGAAAGATACTGACGCAGCCGGCAGGCGTGAATCCGACGATGCTGTCGTTCGACTCCACGCCGAACTCGAGGTAGGTCACGCCCTCATGGACGTTGTAGAACCAGATCGGAACCTCGATAATCTCCTCACCGGGCATCCTGCTCCTGCTGCATATGATATCGGTGGGAATATCCTCGGCGCTGCCGAAATGTACGGCCAGCCTGACGAGATAGTCAAACTCGAAGAATCCCGGGTCAAGCATCAACGAGCCGAAGCACTGGGCGTTCGCCCCCCCGGAAGGAATAATCAATACAACAGTCAGAATAAGAGCGGACAAGAAGAATTGGGGCTTCCTGAACATCACAACACCGCTCCTTCGAAGATGTATGCCCCATTCACGAACCAATATTTAAAACGCACTCCAACAAATTAAAGTATTACATATTACGCAAAGAAAGTCAAGACTGTACATTAATCAGGACATTAGTTTTGCGTCCGTAAGATTTTTTAACATCCCCGTGGAGAGTCCGAGGGGCATTCCGGAGGAATTTCTCTTTCCGGCTGGGATCAATCCCGTTTCTTCTCGCGGAGGCGCCTCCAGTACTCGAGCCGTTTGATCATCTCCCTCTCGAATCCGCGCTTGACCGGCTTGTAATATTTCCTGCCGGCAATCTCCGCCGGAAAATACTCCTGGGCAACGACAGCGTCGGGAGCCTCGTGCGGGTAGATATACCCATCCCCGTACTTGAGTTCCTTCATCAGCCGTGTCGGGGCGTTCCTGATCCAGAGAGGGACGGGCAGAGGGCCGTGCTCCTCCACATCGGCAGCGGCGGCGTTGTATGCCGTCTCGAGGGCGTTGCTTTTCGGCGCCAGCGCGAGGTATGTCACGGCCTGGGCGAGGGCGAGCTTGCCCTCGGGCATCCCGATGAACCTGACCGCTTCCATCGCCCCGATCGTCACCTGCAGGGCCTGTGGATCGGCGTTCCCGACGTCCTCCGAGGCGAACCGGACGAGGCGGCGGGCAACATAGAGCGGATCCTCACCTGCCTCGAGCATCCGGGCGAGCCAGTAGAGACCCGCGTCGGGGTCTCCCCCCCGCAGGCATTTGTGGAGAGCCGAGATGATGTTGAAATGCTCCTCGCCTTTCTTGTCGTAGAGGATACTCCTCTTCTGAACCGCTTCCTCGACCGCTTCGCGCGTCAACGTGACGAGGCCTGCGCCGGGAAAAGAGGCGACGGCCATCTCGAGCGCGTTGAGCGCCGTTCTCGCGTCGCCGTTCGCCAGGTGAGCGAGGTAACCGAGGATGTCGCTGTCGGCATTGACGGACCTCTTCCCGAAGCCTCGTTCGTCGTCATCAAGGGCGGCGCGGAGGATCCCCGCGATGTTTTCCTCGCTCAGCGACTCAAGGACGAACACCCTGCATCGTGACAGCAGCGGCGAGATCACCTCGAAGCTGGGATTCTCCGTCGTGGCGCCGATCAGGATTATCGTACCATTTTCTATATGGGGGAGAAAGGCGTCCTGCTGAGCCTTGTTGAACCTGTGTATCTCGTCGATGAAGAGGATCGTCCGGCGGCCGTTGTAGCCGAGCCTCTGGCCCGCCTCGCCCACAATTCTTCTGACATCGGCTATTCCGGACGTCACGGCGGAGAAGAACACGAAATGCGTATCGACCATTTCCGCTATGATGTGGGCGAGCGTCGTTTTGCCGCACCCGGGCGGGCCCCAGAAGATCAGCGACGACTCAAGCGTCCCCTGCTCGAGCATCCGCCTCAGGATCTTCCCCTCGCCGACCACGTCATTCTGGCCGAAGAACTCGTCGAGGGTCTTCGGTCTCATGCGCTCCGCGAGCGGAGGCGTGATTTCTGCGGAGAACAGGTTATCCATCGGATAATATCTGGTCAGATTTCTCGATCACGTGCGGTCCGGTTCCTTGATTATGTGTAGTCGGGCTCCTTGTCGAAGAAATGCTCGGTTCGCAGGAACCTCAGCGTGCCGCTCTTGCTGCGCAGGACGAGGCTGTGAGTCACGGCGCCCCCGGGGCGGAAATTCACACCCTCGAGGAAGGCGCTCCTCGATACCCCGGTCGCGGAGAACATGATGTTGTTTCCGCCGGTGAGATCCTCGATGCCGAATATCTTTTCGTAGTCGTCATCGTCGTCGGCCAGCCCGGTCTCCTCCCTGATCAGTTGTCCCTGGAAGCCCCCACCGAGGCAGGCCAGCGCCGCCGCCGTTATGATCCCCTGCCGGGTGTCGCCCGTTCCGAGCGCCACGTCGATCCCTGTATCGGGCAGCGCGGCGGCGAACGCGGCGGCGAGATCGCCGTCGCGAACGAGTTCGATCCTCGCCCCGGCGCGCCTGACCTCGTCGATGAGGCTGTCGTGCCTCTCCCTGTTGAGGATGGCCACGGTGAGGTCCTCGACGTAGACGCGTTTCGTCTCAGCGATCCTGACCAGCTGGTCGAAGACGGAGCTGCCCAGGTCTATGCAATCGGCCGCGTCGCTGCCGACGGCGATCTTCCTCATGTATCTCGAGTTGAAATGTCTGAATGATCCCCTGGGGCCGAGGGCTATGGCGGAGATGGCGTTCCCCTGCCCGTCAGCCAGCGAGCCCATCCCCTCGAGCGGATTGAGGGCTATGTCGACCTCGGGCTCCTCGCCCGAGCCGACCACGTCGCCGCGGCGCAGGACAGCGTCGGGGATCTCGTCCCTTTCTCCGATGATGACATTTCCGGTGATCTTAATACCCCTGATCGCGAGGGCCATAGCCGCCGCGGCCGCCCTGTCTGCGGCTAAGGGATCACCCTTCCCCAGCAGACGGGCGGAGGCCAGCGCCGCCGCCTCGGTCGCTCGGACCAGTTCAAGGGCCAGATTGCGATCCAAATCTCATCCTCTCCTCATTCCTCCCTGATCGTCGGCATGCCGTCTTCATCGACATCATCCTGTCGCTCTTCTCTGGCGACAACGACCATCTCGTTCAGATCCTTCGCCATCTGGTACTGATGGATAGCGAAAATCACGGGAAGCAGGATGTACGCCACCCCCGCGGTGAGCGGGATGGCGAAGATCTGGATCACGAAGGTAAGCCAGAACCAGTTCCATTGACCGAGGTAGATATAGCCTACCGGCCCGAGCAGTATCCAGCCAAGGAAGAAACCGAGCGACGCCGCGACCCCCGGATTCCTGGTATCCTCGGGGACGTTGAGGCGGGTCAGTTCGTACGCATACAGCTTTCCGCCGCCGGGAGGCGCCTTCTCGAAGGGCCTGCCACAGTTTTCGCAATACCCGCTGCCTTCTTTGGCTTCCCTGCCGCAATGCTGGCAGTACATGATGTCTACCTCCGCTTTTGGAATCCTCACTTCCTGTTACGTCAGCCGGAGGAGGATTGTTTCCCTTTCGTCGATGCATTTTATAGAACGCGGGCGCAGAATAACAACGGTTTTTACTATTTTACCGACATAACAGCGTTTCACAGGCCGCTTTCGCTGCGTGCCTTTCTGAGGCTCTCGATGTTTACGGTGGCGGTCACGTTTTCGGGGTCGAGCTCGAGTGCCTTCACAAGAAGTATCTCGGATTCGTCCAGCTCGCCGGTGGACGCCAGCATCACTGCGAGGTTAATCAGCCCCGTCGGCCAGGCGGGCCTCTGGTCAACGACCCCCCGCTGGATCTCGATCGCCTCGTCAGTACGCGAGAGCCTGTGAAGGCACATCGCCACCCTGTCGAGGTTCTCGGGAGTCTCTGGGAGAGTCCGGAAGAGGACGAGGGCCTCCCCGTAGTCGCCCTTGCGGAAAACCAGCCGGGCGAGACGTTTCGCCGCCTTCTCTTCGTACTGCTCGTCGAGCATCTCCCGCAGGACCGTACCCGCTTCCTCCGTCCTTTTCGATCTCGCCAGGGCCTCGGCATAGTTGTACCTGATCTCGCGGTCAGCCGGATCGGCCGCCAGGGCTTCTTCGAACGATTTGACCGCACGGGAGGGCTGGTTGCTCCTCAGCATAAGGAGCCCGAGCTGGTAGAGGAAATCGGGAGACATGCCTCCCGCGCGTTCCGATCTGACGAAGAGCGTCTCCGCAAAGACAGGATTCGCCTCGGCGACGAGCATCCCCTTGAGACCGAGCAGGTATGAATCGCCGGGCGCGTAGTCGAGCCCCTCGTCCACGGCGGCGAGCGCCGCTTCCTCCTCCCCCTTCTTGATCCGGACGACGGCGAGGTTCCTGCTTATCACCGGCGTGTTCTCAGGTCCGCAAAACATCTTCGCCTCGTTGAGCTCGGTAAGCGCCCGTCCCGTCTTGCCCGTCTCGAGAAGCAGCACGGCGAAATTCAGGTGCGTCTCGCACACCGCATAGTCGGCGAGAAGCGATTCCTCGAAGAGAACCACCGCCTCGTCCATACTGCCCGTCCTCCAGAGGGCTTCGGCCTTCTGTCCCTTGAGCCTCGGGTCGGTGCCTCCCGTGGCCTCGAGACTATCGGCAATCCATATTACCTCTTCGTATCCACCGAGTTCCAGAAGGGCCAGTATCCGCCCGTCAGCGTCGCGCCTAGCCTCGTCCCAACCCGCCTCCAACGCGTCCCTCACGCTGCCCCCGCCACCCCCGGCGCATGCGCCGAATATCATCGGCGTGAGTACAACCGTCGCGAGGAGGATCATCCGGAACGTTCTTGCGGCATGAAGATCCATATAGAGATATGATAAGGTCGCACGGCCGGGGGGTGCCAGAGATTTCTGGGGCATATTGACACGGTCGGAGACGATTGTCAGACGAGGGGATCACAATACGGGTATGTCATCCACTGAAGGACGGGGGTAGGCGGTTTACCGGGATTTCTTAAGGCCTTCCGTGCGATTCTCCCTGAGCCTGTGCCGCAGCTTGCCGAGGCACTTGTTCAGCGGGTGGTCGCGGCCGAGGAATGAGATCAACGGCTTCTTGCGGACCCCCATGCGGGAGAGCTCGAGGGCCGCCGGGGCGTTCGTGTTGTCCCTCCTGTAAGCCTTCATATAGTTCTCTCTTGCCCCTATGCGGTCGCCTCTCTCGAGCATCACGCGGCCGAGGTTGACGTACAGCATCGGGTCGCGTTCGCAGCCGGCGAGCTGGAGGGCCATCCTGCACATCTTCTCGCCCTTCGCCGAATCTCCCATCATCGACTCACACAATCCCATCATCGAGAGATAGACGGGGTGCTCGGGCGAGATCTTGAGCGCCTGCTCGAGAAGCCCGAGGGCCTCGCCGTAGTTGTTTCTTTTTATATTGGCTTCCGCCTTGATGTAGAATTCCCTCGATTCGAAGGTGTCCCTCGGATCGAGCATCAGTTTGTCTGTCAATTCGTGTCCTCCGATTGCAAAATCCAACCGGGCCGGCGAAGCACTTAAATCCGAACCCGTTTCAAAAATTGAAGTTACACAAATATTGCAGGCCCTGGGGCCATTCTGCACCGAATTTTGCAATAAACGTTCCGAAAATACCGGTTTGATTGAGAAAGGAAACGCGTCATCCGGGTGGGCCAGGAATTGTCAATATTGACAAAAATGGTTTATTACGCTATAATTTACGTACATTGTATGCATTCCTTTTGGACCAGGAACACGCGCTTTGCACCAATAAGGATGTGTGAATTGAGAAAGACCCTTCTTTCCGGTGGTCTGCTCGTCGGTGTCCTGTTGCAATCTGTGGCCGGGGCGCCTGCCTTGGGATTCGGTTCGATCCAGCTTGTCAGCAATTGCAGCGGGAGCACGTGCGAGCCGGTCGACGACGCCAACAACATGGATCCCATCAGCGGAGACGTCTGGCGCAAGCTCAAGCTGATCAACGAACCGGGTGCCCCCGACACGATATATTTCAAGTTCACCGCGGACGGATCGTACATGCCTATGCATTGGGGATGGTCGTTCGAATACGGTTGGGGGATTGCCGCATACAACTGGAGCCCGCCGTCTATCGTCTCGGTGATGCCCGACAGCGGCTACTGGTATTTCTTCTTCAACGATTCCACCCGCGAATACTGGCTCGATAGGCCCGACGCCGCCATCGAGGGTACCCTCGAATCGGATCAGCCGGACGTGCCGGCCGGGGCCGTCGTCAGCCTCACCAGCACGAGCGACGGACATGTAGGATCCTGTTCGCAGTTCGACGGCAAGAAATTCGATTTCTCGCATCTTCCGGAGAGCGAGTTCACCGTCCTGGCCAGCGCTCCCGGATACAGGGACACGATGGTCACCGGCATCATGACATCGTTCGGCACAGCGGAGCAAATATCACTGAGGCTCGTTCCCGTCACCGCCGTCCAGGTAACAACGCTGCAGTGCGAGAGGGTCGACGGTGGCGTGATCCTTTCCTGGATCACGTACTGCTGCGGCGAAACGGCCGGTTTCGACATCTATCGAAGCGACAGCCCCGACCTTGCTTGTGCGGTGCGTAGGAACGAGGAGCCGGTCTACGGCATCACAAGCTTCAGCTGGTTCGACGAATGCGACGAACCACAGGTCGACAGGTACTACTGGCTCGTCGAGCTCGACTCCGCCGACCCGACGATAGTCGGGCCGCTGTTCGCGCCGGGGCTTCCCGGAGTGCCCAATTCGATAGGCCAGAACTATCCCAATCCCTTCAACCCGGCGACCACGATCCCGTTTACGGTCGGATCGGCCAAATCGGACAGCCGGGTGACGATTACTTTTTACGACGTGTCGGGCAGGACGATAGCCAGACACGATCTCGGTCATAGATCCGCCGGTGACCACGTGTACGTCTGGAACCCGGCTCTCTCCTCGCGAAGGTCCATACCTTCAGGCGTCTACTACTGTCGGCTGCAAATCGGCAAGGAGGTATTCACCCGCAAGATGATCCTGCTCAGGTGATACCTGCTCGCACCGCCGGGGGAAGATCTGGATTGAACGAATCGAAGCACAGGAAAATCATCCGGGACATGATAGTCCCACAGACCTGGGTCTGCCATGCCCAGACCCAGGTCACCTTTTAAAAGGATGTCATCCATGCTCAAACCCAGGTTCCCTTCAGCCATCATCCTTTTCGCTGCACTGATCCTCCTGCCGGCAGTACCGGCCGGCGCTGACGAGAATGCGTGCGATCTCGGCAGGCCGCGTCCCTCCAATCCCTCGACAGCTGGCACCTTCACCCCGGGAGATCCCGAAACGATGGCGTTTTTCGACTTCGAGGGCCCCGTCATGTACAATCCCGACCAGGATGTCAAGGACCATACGATAGTGATTGTCGACGGCGTTTATCATATCTTCTACATCGTGACCAACGAGAAAAACTTCGGCCATGCCACGTCGGCTGACCTTATCAGATGGACCTTCCACGAGCCGGTACTTTCGAGGGGACAGCCGGGGGACTGGGACGCCAGGGATATCTGGGCGCCGTGCGTCGTACCCATGGAAGGGACGGACGGCTACTACCTGATGTTCTATACCGGCGTTAACTCCTCGTCGGCCCAGCAGACCGGGATAGCCTATTCGGGCGGCAGCCTTGACTGCTGGATCAAGGCCGGAGAAGAAATCATGGAGCCGTTCGCATGCGATTCTTCATGGTGCAACTGGAACGAGAACGAGTACTGCCATTTCCGCGACCCCAACTTCTTCGAGGACGAGAGCGGTTGTTATCTCACCCAGACGACCAGAACCAGGGACGATTACGGAGCCGTGGCGCTTACAAGCGGCGACGGCAGATTCTCCTGGAGCGATGCCGGGCCGATGTACGTGCACGAAAACTGGCACCTGCTCGAGAGTACGTTCGTCCTCAAACGGAACGGGAAGTACCACCTCTTCTTCACCGAGGAAGGCGTAGGCGGAATCTCGCACATGTTCTCCGATTCCCTGACGAGCGGATGGAATATCATCTACAGATCTATAATCGATTTCGGCCACGCCGCCGAGATCACGCGGACCCCGTCCGGAGCCGAGATCATCTCGAGGCACACTTCATATCTCGACTACACGGGGGACCACGTCCACTCTATCAGGTTTGATACCCTCATATGGAGCGGCGACTACGCCATAGTCGACCTTGAGCCGCCGCTGGGAGACTGGACCGTTCTGAGCGGAGACGCTTTCAACCACCAGCCTGTCTTCGGGGACGCATACGCTTTCCGGGGCGACGACACGACGAAAGTCGGTTTCGAGGGAAACTGGTGGATAGGGACGGCGGAGAAATTCGACGGCCCGATATTCGGATACAGGCCGGGGGTCCGGCAGGGGGACGGGCCGAGGGGCGCCATCCGCTCGAGGACCTTCACCGTGACGGGAAGATCGCTGCGGCTTCTCGTCGGCGGAGGAAATTATCCGGATTCCTGTTTCGTCGCGATGATAGACGCCGGCACCGGCGAGACAATCTACAGCGAGACAGGGCGCGGTGTGGAGACGATGGACGAAAGATTCTGGGATCTCGAGCCTTACATGGGCAGGCAGTTCTACATAAAAATCGTCGACGACTGTTCGTCCCCGATGGGGCATATCAACATCGACTCGATCGAGGAACGTCCGTTCCCACCCCCCACGGGTTTGGCCTCGCCACTCTCCGGCGAATTCGTTCCCGTGAAGGACGGAGATCAGGGCCCGGCGGCATTCCCGGCCTCTGCGCCGGGAGACGCCGTGACACCACGCCCCTCCGAATTGGTGTCATGTTCTCCCAATCCGTTCAATCCCGTCACGACAATCAGCTTCACGGCCAGCCCGCACAGCCTCATCGAGGTGGTGGTGTTCTCCATCGCCGGGAAGCGGATCCACACCGAGAACGTGATGTCGTCCGACGACGGGACCGGTTCCTTCGTATGGGACGGCAGGAGCGACAGTGGACGGCAGATCGCCTCCGGCATCTACGCCGCTGCCGTCTTCGACGGCGGCAGAATCGTCGGTATGACCAAGCTTGTGCTTCTCAAATAGTACGCAGCTCTTGTGATCAAATAGATCCAAGGAAACCCGGCCCTGGAGATATCATAGACTTTGGCGCCGGGTTTTTCACGGATCAAACGGCTTCATGGATCGCAGTACTGTTCCATGTGCTTTTCCCCGAAAGCTCTTTTGGCCTCCAGCCGGTTATGCTTCGCGCATAACAGCCTCAGGTTGCCCGGTGAGTTATCCCCGCCCCTTGCGAACGGGACTATGTGGTCTATCTGAAGGTCCCACGTCGAGCCGCACCGTTTTCCCCCGGGCGACACAAACGTACATCTCCCCCTGTCTCTGGCGTAGACCTCGTCACGCACGGACCGGGGGACATATCGCGACTCTTCCCGCTTCTGCGGGGGTACAGATGGCTTCTGCGGACGCTTCAGAGACCGGCGTTTCGGCGCTTCTTCCCCACTCTCACCGGGACTTCCCCGCCGTTTATGTGAGTCCAGCCCGGATCCCGGCCCGTCTTTCTGTGAGGATCTTAGATGCTTCTGCGAGCTTTTCGGCCCTTTTTGTCCGTCTTTCCGCTTCTCGCGCTCGGCCTTCCTCCTGATCCTGCCCTCGGGGCTGTGACGTTCGATGTACTCGTCCATCAGGATATCGAAGAGCTCCTCAAACTCGAGTTTTGCGTGATGCTTCGT
>JAUWCL010000013.1 GCA_030609325.1 Candidatus Krumholzibacteriota bacterium | reverse complement strand
TCCATTGTGAAATACCTGCTCCGCCAGGGAGCGTAGAGCCTATCCATCTCCCTTCATCATCCTTTCCGCCAGCGCGAGCTGTTCGCGGTCGTTGACTCCAATGACTTCGTCGCTTCTCTCGATCCTGAAAACAGCGACCCTGCTCCCCTCGCTTCGCAGTATCCCGATCACGTCTGTAAGATAGTACTCGCCCTGCACGTTCCCGCGGTCGACACGGTCGAGCGCCGGAAAGAGGACGTCGCTCTCGAAGCAGAATATGCCGCTGTTGAACTCTCCGATAAGCCGCTGCTTTTCGGTCGCGTCCTTGTGCTCGACTATACCGAGCAGATCGCCGCCTTCGTCCCTCACTATCCGCCCGTACCCGGATGCGTCATCGAGCACCGCTGACATGACCGTTGCCGAGGCGCCCATCTTCCTGTGAAAGCGGAGAAACCCGGCGAGCGTGCTCCCCGTAAGCAGGGGCGTATCGCCGGTAAGAACCATGATCGTCCCTGTGAATCCTGAAAGCGCGGGGCGGGCCTGCATCACCGCGTGCCCCGTGCCGAGGCGTTCGCTCTGAAGGGCGAACTCCAGCCCTGCACATCCCGACTCCCCGCCGCTCAGCCTCTCGATGACGGCCGCAGCCTGGTGGCCGACGATCACTACCGTCTTCGAGGGAGAGACCTCGCTGAGAGCCACGAGAACGTGGGCTATCATAGGAAGGCCGCAGATCTCGTGCAGCACCTTCGCCAAGCCCGATTTCATCCTCGTCCCTTCGCCCGCGGCCAGGATCACCGCGGCGACCGCTCCGTCACCGTTCATATCTGCTCCATCCGGGAAATTCCAGAAGTGTCTCCCCGGCTCCTTCCGGGCCGACCTTCATAGCGATGTTATCTATCATTCTCGTCGATCCCATCTTCCCTGCGGCGGCCAGGAGTACTGTTCCGCTTGCCTCGGCGATCGGCTGCATTGTCCTTCCGTCGACGACCTCGACGTAGTCGATCTCGAATCCGCCGGCGGCCATCCCGGCGATCACTATCTTTTTCAGTGCGGATGCATCCCTCTCGCCCTTCTCTATTGCTTCGGCCGCTGCAAGCAGCCCGGCGCGCATTTTGGGTGCGGCGGCCCTCTCAGCCGCGGAGAGATACCTGTTGCGCGAGCTCATCGCGAGCCCGTCCTCTTCTCTGACCGTGGGGCCGAGGAATATACGGACGGGGAAATCGAGATCGGCGGCCATCCTCTGGATGATCACAGCCTGCTGGGCGTCCTTCTGGCCGAAAAAGGCGTGATCGGGACGTGTGATGTTGAGCAGCTTCGCGACCACGAGAAGGACACCGTCGAAGTGTCCAGGCCTTGCGGCCCCGCAGAGGTGGTCGCCGAGGCTGGAGACGCTCACCGAGGTCCTGTCGGCATCGGAGTAGAGCGAGCCAGCGGCAGGGACGAAAAGCAGGTCGCAACCGAGCTCCTCGAGAAGCTCCGAATCCCTCTCCGCTGCCCGTGGATACCTGTCGAAATCCTCCCCTTCCCCGAACTGCTTCGGATTGACGAAGATCGATACGACGGTGTAATCGGAGCGGGCGAGTGACATCCTCACCAGGCTGAGGTGCCCCTCGTGGAGACCCCCCATCGTGGGAACGAAACCTGTGCTGAGGCCCTTTCGCCTCACCGCGGAGAGGATCTGCCCCGCCTCAGCGGGGGATGTCGTCTTTTTCATCCTTGGAGTCACCGGACGGGTCCTTCCTGCTGTCGGCGGAGTAGCTGTGCTCCATACCGGGGAACCGTCCGTCCTTGACGTCCCTCACATACGCGGAGACAGCGCCCTTTATCCTCTCGCCGAGCTCCTCGTACATCTTGACGAACTTCGGGAGCGGCTCGTCGTATATTCCGAGCATGTCATGAATTACGAGCACCTGCCCGTCGCAGTGCGGACCGGCGCCGATCCCTATGGTCGCTATCGAGACCGATTCGGTGATCTTTTTCGCCAGCTGCCAGGGGATGCCCTCGAGAACCACGGCGAAACAACCCGCCTTCTCGAGCGCCTTCGCGTCGCTTATCATCCGGTCGGCCGACTCTCTGTCCCTGCCCTGGACCCGGTATCCGCCGAACTCGTGGAGCGACTGAGGTGTGAGACCGAGATGGCCGACCACGGGGATCGACGCCTGCACGATCGCCTCGATGACCGGCACATATCTCTCGCCGCCCTCGAGCTTGACAGACTGCGCACTGCCCTCCTTGACGAGCCTGCCGGCGTTCCTCACCGCGTCCTCAACGCTCGCCTGGTACGACATGAATGGCATGTCCCCGACTACGATCGCCCTCGGCCTCGCCCTCGTGACCGCCTTGAGATGATGGATGATCTCCTCCATCGTCACGGGCAGGGTGTTATCGTACCCCATCACGACCATGCCGAGAGAATCGCCGACGAGTATGCAGTCTATACCCGTGTCGTCGATCAGCCTCGTCGAGAGATAGTCGTAGGACGTGATCGCCGCTATCTTCTCGCCCTTCCTCTTCATCTTCAGAAGGGTTATCTTCGTGACCTTGTCTTTCATCACAGATCGTTCTCCCAGGAAGGCACGTAGTACTGCGTGCCCTCGAACTTCTCCGAGATCCTCGAGAAGAAGTCGTCGAGGTAGTCCCGGTTGGCCGTGAAATCGAGCCTGTCCGTATTTACTATCAGCAGCGGCGATTCGTCGTAGTGGAAGAAAAAATGATTGAACGCCTCGTTGAGCCCGCTGATATATTCGTCGCTTATGTTCTTCTCGAACGACCTGCCCCTCTTTCCTATCCTCTGCAGAAGGACCTCCGGGTCAGCCTGCAGATAGATGACCAGGTCGGGTTTGACGATCCTGCCCTCGAGGAGCGAGTGCATCCTGTTGTACAGAACGAGCTCGTCATCGCCCAGCACGGCGTGGGCATAGATCCTGTCCTTGGCGAAGAGGTAGTCGGCGATCATCAGGTCGGTGAAGAGGTCCTGCTGAGCGATCTCCGTCTGCTGCCTGTACCTGTTGAGAAGAAAGAAGATCTGCGCCTGGAAGGCATACCCTCCCATGTCACCGTAGAACCTCTCGATAAAGGGATTGTCGTCGACCTCCTCGAGAAAGAGCCGCGCTCCGGTCTCCCCGGCGAGGAGCCTCGCGACGGTCGTCTTGCCCGCGCCGATGTTCCCCTCGACGGCGATATACCTTATACTGGAGCCGTCCAGTCTGCTGCTGAGATCTTCCATGCACCTTACCGTAGTCAAAATAATATTGGAAGTCAATATCTACCTGTTTACAAGGACTTCCGGCTTATCCGGCCCCTCGAGGAGATCCTGGCGACCTTTCCCGCCGCGTTCTCCGCCTCTGCCGCTTCCGCGGCGCTGCCGCCGCCCGGCAGCGGGAACCCGGGTTCCATTTCGGCAAGCGGGACGAGGACGAACAGCCTCTCCATGAAGCGCGGATGGGGTATGGTGAGGTCGGCTTCGTCGATCCTGCTCTCCCCGCAGAGGATCAGGTCTACGTCGATGGTCCTGTCTCCAGTGCCCTCCTCTCTCACCCTTCCCGCTTCTCTCTCCAGCCTCTGTCCCAGCGTAAGGAGGGATCGGGGGTCGAGGGTCGTCCGCACGATCATCACCGCGTTGACGAAGGGGCGGGAGTATCCCTCCCCCACAGGCCCGGTCTCGTAAAGGGAGCTCAGCCGCGCCGAGACGATCCCTTCACTCGAGGCGATCCGCGCCGCCGCGGAAAGGACATACCGCTCCCTCTCCTCCACATTGGATCCGAGAGAGATTACCGCCCTCCCGGCGGCCGGGCCGTCAGGCTTCCCGCTCGACGACGACGGCAACATGATTGAGACTGTTGGGGAATGGAAGGGTGAGCTTCCTGATGGTGGTCTTTACCTTCGATACGGGGAAGTTGCCGAGGATCTCCCTGCAGATGGCGTCGGCGAGGGTCTCAAGGAGGTTGAACTTGTTCTTCTCGACCGTCTCCATGACCTTCGCGCACACCCTTTCGTAGTTTATCGTGTCCTCGAGGGCGTCGGTAACACACGCTTTCGTGAAATCGCTCCAGAACTCCACATCCATCTCGAGCTTCTGGCCCACCTCCCGCTCCACGGGAGATACGCCGTAATACCCGAAAACCGTAATCCCCGCGAGGACTATCTTTTCTTCAAGCAACTTTCGACCTCCGGCGGTCATCAGGGAGAAGTCCCGAGTTTTTCCAGCTTCTTACCGGCTTTGAGGATTGTATCGTCGGGAGCGGTGATTGACAACCTGAAATACCCCTCGCCGTACCCACCGAACCCTATCCCCGGGGTCGCGACTATGCCCGTCTCCTCGAGAAGCTTCCCGCAGTAATCGATCGACGACCCGCCCCCGGGCACCTCGATCCAGAAGTAGAAGGTCGCCGCGGGGATCTCGAACCGGAATCCGCCCCTGCGGAGACAGGCGGAGAGAGTGTCGCGTCTTTTCCTGAAAACGTCGATTATACGCCCGGTGATCTCCGTGTAGCCTTCCTCGAGAGCAGACGCCGCGGCGGCCTGGATCACGCTGAAGACTCCCGAGTCGACGTTGGCCTTCAGCCGCGCGAGGGCCGAGACGACCCCCGGCGAGCCTACAGCGAATCCGATCCGCCAGCCAGTGATCGAGAAGGTCTTGGAGAAGGAGAAGAGCTCTATGAACTCCCCGCCTGCATCCTTCGCGAGGGGAAAGAGGGCCTGCTGCCTCCCGTCGTAGGAGATCTCGCTGTAGGCAGCATCGTTAACCAGTAACAATGCGTTCTCTCCACAGAAGCTGATAGCCTCCTCGAATTTCTCTTTCCCCGCCGTTGCGGCGGTCGGATTGTTGGGATAGTTGAGATAGACCAGTCTCGCGCGTTGCAGGTCGAAAGGATCGAAATCGTCGAACCGGGGGAAATAGCCGTTCTCCGCGAGGAGAGGCATCCTCACAGTGTCGGCGCCGGCAAATACGGCCGATGAATTGTAGACGGGATACCCGGGATCGGGTACGAGTACGACATCTCCCGGATTCACGACGGCGAGCGGCAGGTGGCCTATCGCTTCCTTGCTGCCGATCGTGACGAGGACCTCGTCGCTCTCGAGCGATACACCGTAGTACTCGCGGGCCCAGCCCCGTATCGCATCGATAAGGCGGGGAAGCCCCCGATCGGACGGATACCTGTGGTATTCGATTTCGTCGAGGGAGCTGCGCAGTGTATCGACGAGTTCGGGCGGGGCGCCGAGATCAGGATCCCCTATGCCGAGATCGAGCACCTCACGTCCTGACCGGACGTACTCGGCCTTTCTTCTGTCGACCTCGACGAACAGATAGGGGGGTAGTCTCTTCAGCCTGTCGGACTGCATCGGGCATCGACCTGTTCCTCTCCCGCCGCTCTATTCGTGGCTGTGGATAAGGATTACGTCCTTGCCCGGATAGTCTTCCTCGTCAAGCACGGGGAACGGGGCGCAGACACCCGTACCGTCCTCGTCGAAGAGCGTCCGCATCCAGGTGTAGTCGATCTCGGCCGGCTCGCGGGAGCTGTGCCACTGGACCTTCTTCGAAGCGTAGGCCCAGAGGCCCGAATTCAGGTCGACGATTACGAGGGCCGACCACGACTCGTCCGCGGTCTTGCCCTTACGGACCAACCTGAACGCGAGCTGCGGCTGCGCTCCGTCCTTGTTCCAGGAGATCCCCTTGATGTCGTCTGTCGCTCTCTCCCTCACGAATACAGGATCGGGCGCGACGCCCCCGCCTGCTCCGACGAGGTAGACACCAATGTCGTTGACCGCGGCAAGCTGCGATCCGTCGGGAGCCCAGGCGAATTCCGAGACCTTGGGGAGATCGCTCACGATCACGACCGTCTCGCCGGCATAATCGAAGAAGACGATCTGTCCACCCGCGATGAAGGAGAGTAAGTCCGCATCCGGTTTCCACTCGAAAACGGTCTTCTCGCTGATATCGACACCGGCCTGCCTGAAGATGCCGGTATTCTCATCGACCATCAGCGCCCGGCGCTGAAGAGTGTCGGGCTCCCCGCCTACCATCGGGATGAGGCACGGCTCGAAGACGCGCGTCGTGTCGACGAAGTAGAGGATATTGTCCCCGCTCGGCGTGAACATCGGCCTGATGTTATTGTAATAACGATGAGTCGTCCTGGGCTCCGTCCCGCTGATAGTCGTTGATGAATCGTGACTCTGGGTGAGGGTGTACCAGTTGCCCGGCCCGGCGGACTCGTCCCAGTACGCCACATTGAAGAGATCGGTCGTGCCGTCGCTCGCCTTGCCGACAAACTGGAACTTCCAGACAACCTTATCGCCGACCATGTTCGTCTTGGGATACCTGTGCTGGTTCTTCCTGAAGGTGTTATCTCCGCCTTCGTCGGCGCTGACGTTGACAATGTCTCCGACGAGTGTCGGGAATTTCCACGTGTTCATCCTCTGCTGTCTCAGGCCCGAATAGTATGAGTTAAGGAACGATCCGTATATCGCCTCTCCGGACCCGGCAAAGTCGAACTCGTACGATCCGCCGTCGGCCGGGTCCCCGGTTTCGGTGACGAGTATGATCCTGCCCATAGAGGAGCGCGCGAAAACAGCCCATCCGAGGAAATCGTTGCTTCTCGGACCGACGTCGCCCTCCTCGGCGATGAAGTAGAGGCTGTTGATCAACCTCGTCGGCTTGACGCTGGCCACCATGCCCGTCTCGAGATATTCGAACTCCCTGACCATGACCAGGGCCTGGGCGGTGTCGGGCCCGGCGCCGGACAGCGTGGCGCGGCACTGTATGTGGTAAACTCCGTATTCCGTCGGAGCGACCCACTGGACAGCGATCCCATTGTCCTGGAGGAGTTCGCCGCCCTCGACGGTCCACATGTATTCCGCCCAGTTACCGCACCCTTTCCCCTCGGCCTGAACGGTCAGCATGGTCGTTTCCCCAGGTGCCGGAGCGAGGGGATTCGCGATGATCAGGGGTATCGCCAGGGAGGACTCGCACGGATAAGTCGGGTCGACCACTTCGTTGCTGCACCCTGTGATCATCGTCAATGAAAGTGAAAAGCCGAGAACGAAAACCCACGCCGACAGTCTCTTCCACCGCTTCAAATCGAACCTCCAGATCTGTCTCTCTATTTCTTTCAGTTGTTCCGCGGCAAAGTGAAGCCGCGGGGCATATGATTTCAAGACGCGATATGCCGTCGGTGTACCTGCTTTAAAATATTAAGGTCCGGGGCCAAATTCAAGCGATTTCTGGCAGAAGGGGCGCCGCAGCCCGGCGGCCGCGGCGCCCCGTAAAGAGCAACCATGCGAAAACTTACATCATTCCACCCATTCCGCCCATTCCACCCATTCCGCCGGCACCCATGTCGGGCCCCCTGTCCTTCTCCGGAATGTCGGTGATGATGACTTCCGTGGTCAGAAGGAGGGCGGCGACCGAAGCGGCGTTCTGGAGAGCGGAGCGGGCGACCTTGGTCGGGTCGACGATGCCGTTCTCCGGCATGTTCTCGAACACGCCGGTGGCGGCGTTGTAGCCGATCTCCGGCTTCTCGTGCTTCAGCCTCTCGACGATGACCGAGCCCTCGCGTCCGGCGTTGAACACGATCATCCTTGTAGGCTCGTAGAGGGCCTTGGCGACGATATCGGCGCCGATCTTCTCCTCGCCCTCGAGCTTGAGCTTCTCGACAACTTGAGCGGCGTGAAGCAGGGTGATGCCTCCGCCGGGGACGACGCCTTCCTCCACCGCTGCGCGGGTGGCTGCCAGGGCGTCCTCGACGCGGGCTTTCTTCTCCTTCATCTCGATCTCGGTAGCGGCGCCGACCTTGATCACGGCGACTCCGCCGGCGAGTTTCGCGAGCCTCTCCTGCAGTTTCTCGCGGTCGTAGTCGGAGCTGGTGTCCTCGATCTGGACCTTGATCTGGTTGATCCGCTCCTTGACCTTCGCCATCTTGCCCGCGCCCTCGATGATCGTAGTGTCGTCCTTGTCGATCATGATCTTCTTGGCCTGGCCGAGGTCGGTGACGGTGGCATTCTCGAGCTTGAAGCCGGCGTCCTCGGAGATGACGCGCCCGCCGGTGAGGATCGCTATGTCCTCGAGCATCGCCTTGCGGCGGTCGCCGAAGCCGGGGGCCTTGACGGCCGCGACCTGGAGCGTTCCGCGGAGCTTGTTCACCACGAGGGTCGCGAGGGCCTCGCCCTCGATGTCCTCGGAGATGATGAGCATCGGCTTGTTCAGCTGGGCGACCTTCTCGAGTATGGGAAGGAGATCCTTCATCGCGCTGATCTTCTTGTCGTGGATCAGAATGTAGGCGCTCTCGAGAACCGTCTCCATCCGCTCGGCGTCGGTGACGAAATAGGGGCTGAGGTAGCCGCGGTCGAACTGCATGCCCTCGACCACGTCGAGCTCGGTATCCATACCCTTCGCTTCCTCGACTGTGATGACGCCGTCCTTGCCGACCTTCTCCATCGAATCGGCTATCAGCTCGCCGATCTCGGAGTCGTTGTTCGACGAGATCGTGGCGACCGAGGAAATCTCCTCGCGCCTGCGTACCGGCTTCGAGCGCTTCTTGATATACTCGACGGCCGCATCGACGGCCTTGTGGATGCCGCGCTTGAGGAACATCGGGTTGGCGCCGGCCGTGACGTTCTTCAGGCCCTCGGTGATGATGGCCTGGGCGAGGATCGTCGCAGTGGTCGTGCCGTCGCCGGCGACGTCCTGCGTCCTTGTGGCTACTTCCTTGACCATCTGGGCGCCCATGTTCTCCCACGGGTCCGCAAGCTCGATCTCCTTTGCAATGGTGACACCGTCGTTTGTGATCGTGGGCGATCCGAACTTCTTGTCCAGAATGACATTGCGGCCCCTGGGGCCGATCGTTACCTTCACCGCGTCGGCGAGGGTGTCTACGCCGGCCTTGAGGCGATCCCTGGCGTCGATATTGAACTTCAACTGCTTCGCCATTGTCGTCTCTCCTTTCAGGATTCTAGAGGACAGCGAGGATGTCGCTTTCCCTCAGTATGAGATATTCGGTGTCGTTGACGGTGATCTCGGTCCCCGAATACTTGCCGTAGAGGACCTTGTCGCCCTTCTTGACCTCGAGAGGTATGCGCTTGCCGTCATTCTCGTTCAGGCGGCCCTTGCCGACGGCGACGATCTCGCCTTCCTGGGGCTTTTCCTTTGCGGTATCGGGAATAATGATCCCGCCCTTCTTGACCTCGACCGGATCCATCGGCTTTACGAGAACCCTGTCAGCCAGAGGTGTGATCTTCATCTCGACCTCCTTTTTCGTCTGGCGTTGAGCTGTTAAGTGTTTATTTACAGCGCATTAGCACTCACTAGCTGCGAGTGCCAGAATAAGTACAGAGGAATATACCCTGAAGGGAAGGTTATTTCAAGGAAAATCGAAAAATAATTACGGGATGCTTGATGCGGCAGGGAGGCCTATCCGATCTCCCTGTGGTACAGGCAGTTAAGCCCCTGAAGGACGAGATCAGGATAGTGCCGTGGTGCCGGCGAGATCGCATCGACGAGGAGGCCGGCGTCTCCGCCCGTCAGGAAGAGAGGCGGCGGATTCTCGAACCGCTCGAGGGAGAGCCTGACGAGATTCGCCACACCGCCGCGCCAGGCGCCGAGAACGCCCGTCCTGACGGCCGATTCCGTGTCGCGCCCGGGCGGGATACCACACTTCCCTGCATCATCTGTATCGATACGGACGAGAGGCAGAGCCGACGTCCCTTCGCTGAGCGACCGGAGCATCATGTCGAGGCCCGGCATGATCGCCCCGCCGGCGAAAGTGCCGCCGGAGAGGATATCGACAGTCACGGCCGAGCCGGCGTCGACGATCACGGCATCGTTCACACCCCTGTCCGCGACCGCAGCCGCCGCGCAGAGCCTGTCCGGCCCGACGGTCCCGTGGCTGTCGATATCCAGAGCGAAGGGCCACGGCGAATCGTGCCCTGCGATGACGATCCTTACGACTCCCTCGCCCTTAAGCGCCGACTCGCAGAGATCGTTCCACTCGCGGACGACGCTCGAGACGGCGGCACCGTCCGGCTTCGATTCCGCCGCCCACACGGCGATCTCCTCGACGGCGCCTTCCTTACTCCAGCGGGCCGTTATCCGCCCTGACTCGAAGATGGCTCCCTTGACCGAGTCGTTGCCCCTGTCTATCGCCAGCACCCTGCTCATCGATCTCCATCCTTCCCGGGGAAGCCGTCATCTCCCCCGGACGGCCTCAGTGAGAGGTCGCCCGACGAGTATACCCTCTCTGCGCCGTCCGATTCCAGCCGCAGGTACCCGTCTGCGCTTATCCCTGCGAAGACCCCTTCCACGGTCTTTCCTTCCGCGTCGAGCTGCACCGGCATGCCTGTCCAGAGCATCCGTCTCTCCATCTCAAAGCTCATCGGCCCGAATCCGCTCCTCTCCCAGATCTCGTAGGCCTGTTCGAGATTCCGCAGCATGCATGCGAGCAGCTCACCCCTGTCGAAGATCCTCCCGGTGATCATCCGCAGGGAAACCGCCGTATCACGCAGATCCGGGGGAAACGATCCCTCTTCGTCGTTCACGTCGATCCCCATCCCGAGCACGACGCTGTCTCCCTTCGACTCGGCGAGGATACCGGCGATCTTCCTGCCGCCGATCCAGATATCATTCGGCCATTTTATCGACGCGCCGCCGCACAATCCGTCCAGGACCTTCAGGGCGGAGAGCGCGAGAAGGGCTGTCAGCGTCTCGCCGCTCCTGGCCGGCCGCAGGATCACGGAGAAGACGAGCGAGCCGTCAGGACTCGTGAACCAGCTGCGGCCTTTTCTCCCTCGCCCGGCCGTCTGCCTCACTGCGACGACGACGGTCCCCTCGCGGGCACCCGCTTCAGCCATACGAACCGCGGCCGTGTTCGTCGAGTCGACCGACTCGAAGCAAACGACGGTGTGGCCGATCCTCTCCCCACCACACAGGCGGGCGATCGCGGCAGGATGGAGGTCCGTCAATGTGTTCATGTTCTCTTCTCTTTCGATATCCATCTGATGATCCCGTCCGGGATCCGGTCATTCCACCAGGAGCGATAGATCGAGTGATGGAGCGGACGCCGTGAGGGAACCGACCGATATGAAGTCCACTCCCGCTATCGCGTGATCGGCCACATTCTCGAGAGTTATGCCCCCCGATACCTCTATCTCGGATCTTCGCTCCCACGAACGGACTACCGCCACCGCCTCACGGATCTGCGCGGGCGTGAAATTGTCCAGCATGACCCTGCCCGGCGGAAGCGCGGAGAGCGACTTGAGCTCGATAATGTCGCGGACCTCGATCTCGCACCCAGCCAGGCAATCCCCGAGCCTTTCCAGCGCGGCCCCGATTCCGCCGGCCGCGGCGATGTGATTCTCCTTGACGAGTATGTACGACGCGAGATCGTGCCGGTGGTTGACTCCCCCCCCGTCGGCAACGGCCCTTTTCTCGACGGCGCGCATCCCGGGGATAGTCTTTCTCGTATCGAATATCCGCACACCGGTCCCGGAGACCTTCTCCACGAAAGCCGCCGTCAGTGTGGAGATCCCCGAGAGATGGCAGAGGAAGTTCAGCGCTGTACGCTCGCCGGACAGTATCCGTCCCAGCGACCCGGCCAGTCCGGCCACTTTCATTCCCGCAGAAACGGAGGTGCCGTCCGGCGCCGAGGACTCGTACGCCACCTCTCCGCCGAGCCGCCTGAAGACCTCGGCCGCACACTCCTGGCCTGAAATCACGCCGGAGGCCCTCGATACGATCACCGCCCTGCCCTCCAGCGAGTCCGGGACGAGAAGCCTCGTCGTCGCGTCCGATGCGGCCTCGTCTTCAGCGAGAGCCGCCGCGACGCTGCGTTCGATCTCCTGCCTGAGCTTTTCCACTCCCTCTCCTCCTGCTCGTGTTCAGCCTTATCTCCTCGATCCTGTCCCTGATGCTGGCCGCCTTCTCGAAATTGAGCGCGTCGGCCTCGCGGAGCATCTCCTCCTCGAGGCGTGCGATCAGCCTGGGATCGTCGATACCGTCCGGAACGATGACCTCGTCCGCCGCTTCCCTGACGAGCCCGGCCTTGCCCTTCGCATCGGCCAACGACGTCGACAGCCGGACCTCCTCGATGGATTTGACGATCGATCGCGGGGTGATCCCGTGCTCGCGGTTGTACTCCAGCTGCTTCTCCCTGCGCCTGTTCGTCTCCCGGATCGCCCTGTCCATCGATCCGGTGATGCGGTCTGCGTAGAATATCACCTTCCCGTTTATGTTCCTCGCGGCTCGCCCGGCCGTCTGGATGAGAGAGGTGCGAGATCTGAGGAAGCCCTCCTTGTCGGCGTCGAGCACAGCAACGAGCGTGACCTCGGGCAGATCGAGGCCCTCCCTGAGAAGGTTGATGCCGACGAGGACGTCGAACTCGCCGAACCGCAGATCTCTCAGTATCTCGACCCTGTCGAGTGTATCTATGTCGCTGTGAAGGTACCGCACCCTGACCTCGAGCCCGGAGAGATAGGTCGTCAGGTCCTCCGACATCCTCTTCGTAAGCGTCGTGACAAGTACCCTCTCGCCGCGGACGACCGTCCTGCGTATCTCCTCGAGCAGGTCGTCTACCTGGTTGGCAACGGGCCTCACGTCGATCTTCGGATCGAGCAGGCCTGTCGGGCGGACTATCTGCTCGACCACCTCGCCGCCGCATACGCCCAGCTCGAAATCACCCGGGGTGGCGGAGACATATATCAACCTGTCAATGATCGACTCGAACTCGTCGTAGGCAAGCGGCCGGTTGTCCAGCGCCGACGGGAGCCTGAAGCCATGTTCAACGAGCGTCTGTTTGCGGCTGCGGTCGCCGTTGTACATCGCCCTGACCTGCGGAACGGTGACGTGGGATTCATCGATCACCACGATGAAATCGCCGAGAAAATAATCGATAAGCGTGGCCGGCCTCGCACCCGGTTTCCTGCCGGCGAAATATCTCGAGTAGTTCTCTATCCCCGTGCAGTAACCGACCTCGCGCATCATCTCGACGTCGTATGTCGTCCTGGTGAGCAGTCTCTTCGCCTCGAGGTCGAGGCCCGCGCTCTTCAGCTCGGCTGTCCTTGCGGTCAGGTCCTTCTCGATCTCCCCGATGGCGCTCTCTATCCCCTCCTTCGAGACGACGAAATGCGACGACGGGAATACGGTGAGCGTGGGGATCTCCCTCAGTATCTCCCCTGTGAGCGGATGCACGACGGTGATCCGCTCGATCTCCTCGTCGAACATCTCGATCCGTATCGCCTCCTCCATGTAGGCGGGGCGAAGCTCTATCGTGTCTCCCCTGACCCTGAAGGTGCCCCTGGCGAAGTCGATGTCGTTCCTCGAATATCTCAGCTCGACGAGCTTCCTCAGAAGCGCGTCTCTGCCGTATTCACTGCCCGCCTCGACGCTGAACGTCATCCGCCGGAATTCCTCCGGCGATCCCAGGCCGTAGATGCATGAGACGCTCGCCACGACGACCACGTCGCGCCTCGTCATGAGCGACCCGGTGGCGCGCATCCTCAACCTGTCGATGTCCTCGTTGATCGAGACGTCCTTCGCAATGTAGGTGTCGGTCGAGGGGATGAACGCCTCGGGCTGGTAGTAGTCGTAGTAGCTGATAAAGTACTCGACGGCGTTGTTCGGGAAGAAGCTCTTCAGCTCACCGTAGAGCTGGGCCGCGAGAGTCTTGTTGTGCGAGATTATCAGCGCCGGCATCTCGCACTCCGCAATAACGTTGGCAATCGTGAAGGTCTTGCCCGAGCCGGTCACGCCGAGGAGGATCTGATGCTTCGTCCCGTCCCGGATACCGGCAATGAGTTTCTCGACGGCCTGTGGCTGATCGCCGGTAAGATCGAATTCCGATTCAAGCTGGAAAAGAGACATCGTGCTGTCCGGTCACCTGTTCCGCGATATCATTATGTCGCGGGGCAGCCTGCCCTCGACGATCGGCACCTCGTACGGCCTCCCGTCGAGCTCTATGGTGAAGCCCTCGTTCTTCCCGATCTTCCTTATGTAAAAGTACTCGTTCGAGGTAAACGTCCTCGACTCGCCCGGATTGAGGATGAAATCGATCTTCAGGGAATCGATGCCCGAGGCGGTCCTCGTGTAAACGATCAGGTCGAACCAGATCTTCTCCTCCGCAACGATGCGCAGGCTCATCTCTCCCGCCGCCGAAGGGTCCGAGGCAGTCTCCGGCTCCCGGCTGAGGGCTGCCGGCTGCTCCCGGACCGTCTCCTCGACAGTGCCGTCCGAACCGCCCGGAACTTCCCGGTCATGGTGCCCGCCGGCCTGCTGTCCGGCCGCGGGCAGCGCCTTCTGCGATTCGGCGCCCTCCTCCCTGCCGCCGAACACCCTCCAGTGGATGATGATCGCAGCGACGATGAGGATTGCAGGGATCACGAACCGCCCGAGCAGATGCGTAGAGCCGAGCCTTTCCTCGACGACCTCTTCCTCTATCTCCCAGAGGTCGCCCCTGCTCTTGTGGGTCTGTCCCGTCTGGACTTCGTACTTGTTTATGACCTGGGTCGGATCGAGGCCGAGAACCTGAGCGTATGTCTTGAGGAATCCGATCGCGTAGACCTTCGCCGGGATCGCCTCGAAATTGTCCGTCTCCAGGTACTGCAGAGTGACCACGGGGATCTTCGTTTCCTGGCTTACTACCTCGAGGTCAAGCCCCTGCTTCTCGCGGGCAGCCAGCAGTATCTCGCCTACCGTCTCCTCGCCCCCGAGCTCCATCTGTTCCGGCTCCGACAGGCCGCCGGGCCTTTCCAGCCGGCCGCCGGGCCTCTCGTTCTTATCCATCAACCGAGATCCTCCAGAATCCTTTCCAGCCTCTTCCTGCGGTCTTCCATCTCTCCGAACCTCTCCCTCTCCCTGGCCACGACGTCCGCCGGCGCCCGCTGGATGAACTTACCGTCCTCGAGCCGTTTACCGATCTTCGCGCACTCGCGGGAGAGTTTCTCGATCTCCTTCCCGAGACGCTCCCTCTCCGCCCCGAGATCGACGATCCCGCCCAGCGGCAGATAGATCTCGAGATGGGAGAGGCCGGCGGCGGCGCTGCCTGCGGGCTTTTCGGCCCCGTCGGCTACAGTCAGCTCGCTGATTCCCGCGATGCCGGTGATCTGGCTCTCGAACCTTCCGATACTCTCGGAGAGTCCTCTCCCCTCCTCGGTGCTGATCACCACTCTCACTTCCTGCTGGTACGGAATGTTGAAACTCTGTCTGAGATTTCTGATCGCGGTGATTATCTCTCTCATCAGCGACACGTCCCTGTCGAGCGCGGCGTCGCGCATCCCGGCGGGCATCCCGCTGAATGAGAATCCCGCGAGGAGAGGAGACTCGGGCGAGAGCATACTCCATATCTCCTCGCTGATGAACGGCATGATCGGGTGGAGCATCACCATCGACGCTCCGAGGACCGTCCGCGCTGTCAGGGCCGCGCCCCTGCCCCGGTCCCCGCCCCCGCGGAGAGCAGGCTTCGAGAACTCTAGGTACCAGTCACAGAACTCGTGCCAGAAAAACTCGTAGATCGTCTTCGAGGCCTCGTCGAACCTGTACGAATCGAGCGCCTCGGAGTGCTCCTCCATCCTCACCGCCAGCCGGCTCGCTATCCACTCATCCTCCCACCCCGTCTCGAAGCTCCCCGACGGCTGCACGCCGTACAGTATCTCGAAGAGGTTCGTCATGCAGTGCGGCTCGCCCCGAAGGCCGTTTCCGCCAAAGAGACCCTCTCCCTGCTCCTGAGAGAGGACAAACCTCGCCGCGTTCCATATCTTGTTCGCGAAATGCTTCCCGACCTCGACCTTCTTCTCGTCGAAGAGCAGGTCCTGCCCCGGAGGAGAAAGCATCATCAGGGAGAACCTGAAGGCGTCCGCCCCGTGCCGGTCGATGATGTCGATCATATCGGGCGAGTTGCCGAGCGACTTGCTCATCTTGCAGCCCTGGATGTCCCTGACAATCCCCGTGATGTATACGTCGGAGAACGGTATCTCATCGCGGAACTCGATCGAGGCCATTATCATCCGTGCGACCCAGAAGAATATGATGTCCCCGCCGGTGACGAGCGCATCGGTCGGGTGGAACTTTTCCATGTCGGCTGTCTCCTCCGGCCAGCCCATCGGGGAGAAGGTCCAGAGCCACGAAGAGAACCAGGTATCGAGGACGTCGTCGTCCTGCCTGATCTCCTTCGAACCGCAGCCGGTGCATTCCGACGGGTCCTCGCGCGCGACTGTCTCGGCTCCGCACTCGTCGCAGTACCACACGGGGATCCTGTGCCCCCACCAGAGCTGCCGCGATATGCACCAGTCCCTGATGTTCTCCATCCAGCTGAGGTAGATGTTCTTCCATCTCTCGGGGAAGAAGACCATCTCACCCTTTTTCACGACATCGATTGCGGGAGCGGCGAGGCTCTCCATCTTCAGGAACCACTGCTTCGAGACGTATGGCTCTATCACATTGCCGCACCGGTCGTGATGCCCGACCGAGTGGCGGTAATCCTCCGTCTCCCTCAACAGCTCCTGCCGCCCGAGTTCCTCGAGGACCGCCTTCCTGGCCTCGAATATGTCCATGCCGCCGTATTCGCCGGCGCGCTCGTTCATTCTGCCCCTGGAATCGATGACGACGAGCGGGTCGAGCCCGTGTCTCAAGCCGATCTCGAAATCGGTCGCGTCGTGAGCGGGCGTGACCTTGAGGAACCCCGTCCCGAACCCGGGATCGACCACCTCGTCGAGAATGATCGGGATCTCCCGGTCGGTAAGCGGCACCCGGACCGTCCTGCCCTCGAGCTCGGGCGCCTTCTCGTGCTCCGGACTCATCGCGACCGCCACGTCTCCGAGCATCGTCTCGGGCCTCGTCGTACCGACCACGACCTCGCCCGACCCGTCGGCGAAAGGGTAGGCGATATACCAGAGCTTAGAATCCTCCTCGCAAAACTCGACTTCCTCGTCGCTTATCGCCGTGCCGCAGTGAGGGCACCAGTTGACTATATATTTTCCCCGGTATATCAGTCCCTTCTCGTGCAGGCGCACGAAGACCTCCCGAACCGCCTTCGAGACTCCCGGATCGAGAGTGAACGCTTCGCGTGACCAGTCGAGCGAGGCTCCGAGACGACCGAGCTGCTCTATTATCCTGCCGTGGCATTTCTCCTTCCAGTTCCAGCACTCCTCGAGGAATTTCTCCCTTCCGAGCCCGGTCCGCGACGTCCCTCTCTGAACGAGGGAGCGCTCTACGACATTCTGCGTCGCTATGCCGGCATGGTCGGTACCGCTGAGCCAGAGGACCTCTCGGCCGGTCAGCCTCTTCCACCTGCATAGGATATCCTGGACGGTTGTACCGAGCGCGTGCCCTACTGTGAGCATGCCGGTGACGTTCGGAGGGGGCAGTATTATGCAGTATCCCGGATCCCCGGAGGCGGCGTCGGCGATGAACACTTCCGCGCCTGCCCACGCATCACTCCACTTCTTCTCTATATCACCTGGCTTGTAGACCTTCTCGAGCATTCTCTCTCCTTGCCCCGCGGCCTGATGTCTTCGGGAATACGTCAATCTAACACAGCTTGCAGCGCCGGTCAATATCAGCCCCGGAGGGCGAACCAGATGACTGCCGCCGTCCCCGCAGGGATAAGGTACCATGAGAACCTGTAGAACCTGCCCCTTCCCAGTATCCAGACAAGCAGCCTCAGGGCAAGGTACCCGCTCGCGAACGCGACCGCCGCTGAGGAGAACAGAACGGTCGCCTCGCTTCCCGTCAGCCCCGGCCCCGCCGATATCGACTCGAGCAGCAGGGCGCCGATGATCACGGGGATCGAGAGCAGGAAGGAGAACTCCGCTGCTGCGGAGAAACCGAGCCCGCAGATCATCGCTGTCGTGATCGTCAATCCGCTCCGCGAGCAGCCGGGCAGGATCGCCACCGCCTGCGCCAGACCGATGAGGATCGCGATCTTCCACCCGATCCGAGAGCCGCCCCTCCTCCCCCTGGAGAACAGCAGGTACAGACCCGTGGCTACAAGGCATGCGGAAGCGAGCACGGGCGATCCGAATGCCGCCGTTATCGGTCCGCGCAGGGTGAGGCCGACCACCGCGGCGGGTATCGATCCGACCGCTATCAGGCCGATATAGCCGAGATCTTCTCCGATCTTCCCCTCCGCGCTGAATCCGGAACCGATCCAGGCGGCAAGCGATCGGACCAGCCCTGAGAGACGCTTCCGATAGTAGACTACCACGGCGCCGAGGGTGCCTGCGTGCACGGCAGTCTCAAAGAGAACGTCCTCGCCGGACCTGCTCATTCCGAGCAGCGCGCCGCCGATCACCAGATGGCCCGAGGAGCTCACCGGCAGGAATTCCGTAATACCCTGCACAATCGCCAGCACGATCATCGATATGAATTCACTGTGCAAGACCCTGTCCTTTTTTCCAGCGGACGGGCCCCTACCTGCAGCCGAGGTAAAACGCCGCCACTCCGAAGAACATACCTATCTTGAGCAGCAGGCTCACGGCAGCCGGAGCCCTGCGTTTCGCGCACAGAACGCATGATACAACAAGTATCGGCACGACCGATAGCAGCATCGTGACGAGATAGCCCTTTCCGTAGGTGCCGTTGATGTACGGCACGGAAACGGCGATCGTCAGCAGCGCGAAGATGATCGCCGCCGTTGTGAGCGCAGGGCCGGTTCCCGATACTGCGGGAACCGTCCTCGCTCCGCATTCACGGTCGCCCGTCAGGTCCTCCGTATCCTTGACCAGCTCCCTTCCAAGCACGAAGAAGAACGTAAACACGGCGGGGACCGTCCCCGCTGCGGTGTTCCCCGCGGCGAACGCTCCCAGCAGGAAAGCGCTCGATACCACGGCCGCGACGAGGATATTCCCGGCGAGATACATCCTCTTCGTCTTCCACGAATAGAGGTGCAGGAGAACGGCCCAGGCGGCGATCCACCACGACTGCGCGGCCGGCAGCCGCGTCATGCAGGCGGCGAGAGTGACCAGAAGAGCGGCGTAGAGCGCCACAGCGGCGCGCGGCGTGACCCCTCCCGAAGGAATCGGCCTGCGCGGCTTGTTGATCGAGTCTATGTCGAGATCGAAAAAGTCGTTGATCACGTTGCCCGCCGCCGTCGCGACCGCCGTCGACAGCAGCAGGCAGACCGGCCACGTGCTCCCTCTCCCGGCTATGGCATAGCCGGCGGCGACGGACAGGGTGGCCGCGGCGATATTGTGCGGCCGGATGATCAGAAATGTCTTGAGGAGGGTCAGCATCAGAAATCCCAGACGAGTGAGAGGTGACCGAATCCCTCGTCCCTGTCATCGCCTCTTCTCGATACGGCGGCGACTCCCCCCATCGCCTCGATGAACGACCCCCCCCCGAGATCGATCGTCAGCATGGCGGCATATATCCGCTCGTCCGTCACCTCGCCGCTGGGAAACGGAGGATCGGGATCCCCGCCCCATTCCCACTGCCTCAGGTCGTTCCCCTCTCCCCTCCTGATCCAGGCTCCTTCGAGGGAAAGCAGCGCTCTCGGATGCAGGGGCGTCGATATCCTCAGAAACCACCTGTCGGCGTCGGGCCCGAGCTGGTCTCCGATCATCGTATTGACCGTCTTGTCGCCGTTTCCCGTGACGTAAGCCGTCAGCAGGCTGTCTTTGTGGGAGTAGGTGTAGATGTCGGCCCTGGTGTACGAAGCCTGCATCTCGACATCATGTTCCCAGGGCATGACCAGCGCGTCGGCACGCAGCGTCCAGCCGAGCTTGTCCGGGGCCGGAGGATCGCTCTCGTACTGGAAATCGTCGATGAGCAGCTCGCCCGACAGGATCAGCCCCTTCGTGACGGGTACCTTGAGGTCGACCGACCAGAGGATGTTGTCGTCTCCCCTCTCGTTGTACTGGTTGGCGTAGAAGGCACCGAACGGGATCAGGTAGGCCCAGTCAAATTCCTTGTTCGTGTAGAGCACCGTCTCACTGATACCGGCGGATATCCTCGCCGGGAACCTGATCTCGAGCCTGTGACCGGCGAGTCTCCTCGGAACGGACGGGTCGAGGAGGGCCTGAAAGCTTCTCAGGGTGAACCTCCCCATCGATATGTCGAACGCGAGGTGGTCGTGAGAACGCGCCTTCGAGGACATGAGCAGCCCGCCCGGACCGTCCGGCCCCCACTGGATGTAATCCCGGCCGAACTGCAGCCTCCATCTCTTTCCGGCGAAGGCGATATAACCCCGCTCGTACTCGGAGGTGAGCCCCCTCCAACTCCTCACCCTCGTGTAGAGACCTTCCTCTTCGCCCTCTTCCCTCTCCGGCCCCATCCTGACGAGATAGTCCGCCTCGAATGTCACTGCACCACCCATCCCGAGGAGGAATGTCGGGATGAGGAGTCCGTTCGCCTCCCCGTCGTCATATGCGACGCGCTTGACGAGGGCTCCTCCCGCCGCGAGGTCTATCGTGAAGAATTGCTTCCCTTCCCGGAGGGTCCAGATCGGACGATTCTCCCTGTCCTCCGGCGAGTTCTCCATCCCCTGGAACTCGGCGCGCAGCCTGCCGAGGAGGAACTCCTGGCGCGGGGTGAGATCGACGTCCCCGTCCTTTATCGACTGGAGTATCCGGTCGACGTAAAACTCCGCCTCGGACCTCGAATACGGAGAGACCGGGTCGAGATCGACCATGCCGAGCATCTCGAAGCTTCTCAGTGCCGGATATATCCAGCTCCGGGGCGGGATCGTCTCATCGGACGAATGTGCGGGGCCCTGCAGCAGGAAAAGGGCCGCGACAATGACGAACATGGCTGCGGGGATCGATGTGCGGGGCGTCATTCGGCGGTCTGTCCCTGTTCCGGGCTTCGTTCGTGAGATACGCCGGCTGCCATACGGTAGCACTCTCGCGCCTTTCTCTTGTCGTCCTGCTTCTCGTACGAGATGCCGAGGCTGAAATAGACCTTGGGGTCGCCCGGATTGATCTCGGTCACCTTCTTGTAATACTCGAGGGCCTTCTCCGGCTGCTCGAGCCTGTTGAAACACTCGCCGACGTAGTAGAGGATCGTAGCGTTACCCGGATTGAGCCTCACGGCCTGCTGGAGATACTTCAGCGACTTCCCGTAGACGCCCTTGCTGTAGTAGATGAATCCGAGATAGAAGAGCGCGCCCACATTGTCGCTCTCAAGCTTGAGGATCTTCCTGAACTCATTGCCCGCATCGTCGAACCTGCGTTCGTCCTTCAGCGCCAGCCCGAGGTTATAGTGTCCCTCGATGGACGACGGATCGATCTCGAGCCCTACCCTGAACTCCTTGATCGCCTGCTTCTTGTCCCCTTCCTCGCCGTAGAGAGCACCGAGATTGAAATGCGCCTCGGCGTTGCGGGGATTGTGCTGCACGGCCTTGCGAAACTGCTGCAGTGCAGCGCTGCGGCGTCCCTCGCGATCGAGGATGTATCCGAGGTTCGTGTATGATTTCGAATGGGTCGGATCGGTGGTGATCGCCTGCCGGTACATCTTCTCGGCCTCATCGTACCTGCGGCTCTTCATGTAGGCCACGCCGAGACGATAGTAGCATTCCGGATTATCGGGCTCCCTCTCGATCGCCTTCCTGTGGAATCGGACTGCCTCGTCGAAACGGCCCTGCCGCTCGAGGATCCTTCCCATCCTGTAGAGCGGGATGGCCTCACCGTCCCCCATCCCGTCGATCCGCCTGTACCCCTCGAGGGCGAGATCGTACTTGCCCATCCTCTCGAACATGCTGCACGCCTCGAGTATCTCCTCTTCGTCGGCCTCGTCGTGCGCGATCACGTCGCGGAGGCAGATCTCTGCTTTCGGGCTGTTTCTCTTGTGGAGATAGAGCTCGGCGAGTTCGAGGACCTCCTCGACATCCGCCTCGCCCAGTGACGATTTCCTTTTCAGACGCGCGATCTCCCTGCTCTCTTCCCGCACCTCACCCCTTGTGAACTCGAGAAGCTTCTCCCAGCGCATGCCCATACACTACCCCCTGAAGGAAATCCGATCGATGCATGCTCCCGGTAACAGGCTAGAACAGCGCGACGCCACCTGTCAAGAATCATCTCGGACGAGAGCGCGGTCGGAGAGAGTCTTTTTCTGGAGAGGCAGGTCCGGAGGGCGGCGGATCAGAATCCGAATCTGCGCCGGTAGTAATACGAATTGAGGCAGCTGCCCTGCATGTACTGCAGCCTGACCATCAAATTATCGCTGGGCCGCCACGTCAAATTGAAGTCCGGTATGAATACCTGGTAGTCGTTCATCCCGTCGCCGCCGATCATGTACGAACCCACGCCGACATCCCAGTTCAGCGTGACTGTGCTGCCCAGTCGGTAATTAAAGTGTCCCATGTAGTAACCCATGCCGATGTCGCCGAAACCTTTCGACGACGCGTAGGAGAATCCTGCCGAGCTGTGGAATCCAAGACCGGGGATCCTCAGGAAGCCCGTCTCCGATGTCACCGGGTTGAGGTAGTCGCTGAAGACGCTGCGCTCTTCGGGAGTGGTAGTCGTCGTCTGCTGCGCGCCGGCCGGAAAGGAAGCGAGCGCCAGTGCGATCATGGTCGATATGATACCGGATCTCTTCATCGCGCGACTCACTGACACGAGCTGCCGAGGAGCTCCCTGACCTTCTCCTTGAGCGGAGTGAGATCGACGGACTTGACGATGTAGGCGTCGGCCGCCCACGTCTGGAAGTTGTCCTTGTAGACCGAATATGCCGAATTGATTATTACGGGAAGGTCCTTGCGCCTCTCGGCGATCTCTATGAGCGCGTCGATCCCGCTTTCGTCACCGAGCTTCATGTCGAGGATCATCAGGTCCGGCGATTCCGTTTCGACCGATTCGATCGCCTCGGCGACCGTCCCGGCCGAAACGGTCTCATAACCCTCTCCCTCGAGCTCTTCACTGTAGAGCTTCCTGACGTTGATTTCGTCGTCTACTATGAGGATCTTTGCCATCGGCTCCCCCGTATAAAAAACCGCGATTCAGCCGAATCCCGGTTATATCATCGTTATAATTTGTACAGCGGTCAAGTTATTTTGTTCCATCGATCACGGAGCCGGTCAGCCTGAATGGACCTTTATGTCAAGTATGATCTTGACCGGGACCTCGTTGCGTATCTCCTCCTCGGTGAGCTCGACCGGGACTGTTACCATCTTGGCGGGGCGTTCCTCGGTCTCCTCGGCGGGACCGGGCGCCGCGTCCCCGGCCGTCTCGGGCTTTTCCCCGGCAAACTTCACGAGCGGATCGTTTATGAACTCTTTTTTCTTTTTCTCCTCGTCCTCTTCCTTCTCCGCCACCGCCACACTCGCTTCACCCTCGGCCTCTTCCCCGGCCGATCCGTTGTTGTTGTCTCCGAGCTCGACCATGTGCCCGTATTCCTCGTACCCTTCCCTCTCCATTCCGAGGTCCTTGACCGATTCGGCCAAGTCCGCGTCTTCCTTCAGCATGTGATCTACAAACTCAGAGACAGACTCGTGCTCCTCTTCTCTCTCCTCTGCGTAACCTGAAGTCTCGCTCTCGCCTGCCTCTGAGTTAATTATCGTTGAAGTACCCTGCGCGACGACCTCCACGTCGACCGGTCCGCCGCCGGGTTCGCTGTCCCTACTGTCGTCATTTCCGGCCTTCTTGTCGTTGAGCTCGTGCCTGAGCCTCTTGAAGACCAGTTTCGCAATCCCCTCGAATGTCTCGTATACGCCCCTGCCATCTGTCGCAACCGCCTCGAACGACGGGACATTCCGTGTATTGAGCTCCTTCTCGAGCATCTTTTTCTTCATGCATCCCGGGACGTCCCTCTTGTTGTACTGCATCACCCATGGAGTACCGGAGAGCGACATTCCGATCTCGTTGAGGTTCTCCTCGAGGTTGTCGAGGCTCTCCCTGTCATCGCCGAGCCTGTCTGGAGACGAATCCGCCACAAACACGAGGGCGTCCACGCCCTTGAGCACGAGCTTCCTCGTCGCGTTGTAGTAGACCTGTCCCGGAACGGTGTAGAGCAGGAACCTTACCTTGAGGCTGCCCAGTTCCCCGACCTCGATCGGAAGGAAATCGAAGAAGAGCGTCCTGTCGGTCCGGGTCTTCATCGAGATCATCTTGCCCTTGTTCTCCCGCGGGAGCTTCGAATACATATATTCGAGGTTCGTCGTCTTCCCGCTGAGTCCGGGGCCGTAATATACTATCTTTATGTTTACTTCTCCGCCGGCGTAATTGTAGACAGCCATTTTGAGCCACTCCTTGAAAAAGCCGGGGCGGGCTCCCGTCCCGCTCACCTGGTGCACAGACAAGGAAGCAGAATCCGGAACAGGCTAAACGTCACTAGAGCTAGGGTGTTCACTTCTTGATTCAGCCAGAAAAGCGCCAACCCCGGCAAGAAAACGGGAGCGCAAGGAGCGTGCCATGGAATTACTGCTGTAGCTATTTATAAACCGTTGTGATCTGGCAAGTTGGGAAGGATCTCGGGGGTCTTGAAAAACGCCGTCTCCCGAAATTGAGAGAGGGCGACGTAAACTGCACGTTACAATTTTACTGTCGAGGGGAGGTTCGGTCCCTTCTTCAGGTACTCGTCAGTCCTGACATTCAGCTCCGTCGCAGCTGTAGTAAAGTACGGTCGTATTGCCGTCGGAGACACTGATCTCGTCCGTCCAGCAGAAATACGTATCGTCGAGATACGCGTTGCCACGCAGGTAAAGCTCGTAAGTTCCGGGGGCCAGCGCAAAGAAGGCGGGCTCCTCCGAAGAGGCCATCCCCTGGAATTCATCATCCACGAACACCCAGACTCCGAAAGTGAGACATTCCGTGAACTTGAGCTCGATCCCCGTGGGCGTGACCTTCTGGGTATCGTCCGAACACCCCGCGAGCAGCACCGGCATCAGAGCCAGTATGAATATAACAATACCGAGCTGCCTCATCTGAACCTCCCTTTACAATATAGAAGCGGATCACCGGACACTCAGAGACCCATGACCTGTTGGGAATTTAACAAATAACAGTCGCTGCGACAAGTGAAAAACAGGCAGGTTGTTATGTCTTCAAGAACTTCGACCCGCACCAGGGGCAGAAGTTGTACCGCTCGCTGACCGAGTGCCCGCACCCGCAGATGATCGAAGAGCTCTCGTTATCCGCCGGCCCGGAAGACACGGAGCTGAAGCATTGCTTTTTGAGCTGATCGTAGAGTTCCTGCGCCTTCGGCAGCACGAACTCGTACTCCTTTCCCGAGCATATGATCACACGGGGATGGAGGTCGCCGCCCTCGATGCGAACGTCGTCCACCGTTGCGAGGTCGATGGATACGCTTCTCATGCCGAACGACGAATCGAGATTGGATACCTGGAAATTGAGCCGGCAGTCGGTCATCTCCAGAACACCCCTGGCCGCTATGAAACGGCTGACGTAATATATCGCTTTTTGCATGAACAGAGTCGTTTCCGTGCAGACCTGCAATGTTTCACCTCCATCAGTGTGACCTGCTCCTGCTATTGCCAGAAATGTGCCATTTCAATTGCTTGACAGGCCGCTGATCACGGGAATATCCTGTTGGGCGTCGTGAAAGTGAAGGAAAACACAGTATTCTGGCTATTGGCGGCGGTCCTGGACTCCCTCCCCGGCAGTATCAGGAGCCTCGCCGCTGATGTCTCGGCGCTCGGATGCTACTGCCTCTCTCCGGGCAAGAGGAGCAATGTGCACGGCAACCTTTCCATCGTAGGATCTCCCCCTTCCAACGCCGACGTATACGGGATCTTCCGGAATCATTCGATGAACATTATCGAGATGTTCGCCTCCTCGAGATGGAACGGCGACGAGATAAACGAACGCATCGAATTCCCGCAGAGGCACGTCCTCAACAACGCTCTCGCGGCTGGAAAGGGAACGATCTTAGCAACGGCGCACATCGGTAACTGGGAACTCCCCGCGCTCCTTCTCGGCTCGCTCGGGCACCGTCTCGGCGTCGTCGCCGGCGAGCAGATGAACTCCCTCCTCACCGATTCCGTAAAACGGGTCAAGGAAGAGAAGGGGCTCGAGGTTATCGGCCCCAAGCAGCCTTACAGGAGGCTGTACCGCATCCTCCAGGAGGGAGGGATAGTCGCCCTGCTGCTCGACGGAGACGTCTTCGAGGGAGGAACGCCGGTCAAGCTCTTCGGCCGTGAGGTGAGCCTTCCGCGCGGCGCGGCGCGGCTCGCGATGAGCACCGGGGCCCCCGTCCTCGGCGCGTACTGCAGGAGGGTCACCGACGACCGGTCGAGGATAAGCATGGAGACTGTCCTCGCACCCGGCGAGGCGGCACGGGTCGGCGAGAGCGCGGCCCAGCGAAGAATATTCGACGCGATCGAGTCCTACATCCGCGATAATTCCGACCAGTGGTGCATTTTCAGGAGGTTCTGGGAGGGCGCGGCGTGAAGATCGGCATCGTGACACAATCCTACTACCCCAAGCCGGGCGGAGTCACCGAGGTCGTTCACCACACCGCTGTCGAGCTGAGAAGACTCGGACACGACGTCACGATCATCACGACCAGGTACGACCGCCGTCGGATGGAAGAGCCGGGGATAATCAGGATAGGCCGTAACATCCTCTTCCCCGCCAACGGGGCATGGACCAACGTCACTGCAGGACGGGCGCTCAGGCGCCGGCTCGAGGAGATCTTCCGCAGGAAACGTTTCGACATCATCCATACCCATTGCCCACTTGTTCCGACCCTTCCCCTTCTCGCCCTCTTCGCCGACAGCGCAGGCGCGCGGCGCGTCGGCACTTTCCATGCCGCCGCGGAGAAGAACGGGCTCTACTCCCTCTTCCAACGCCCCCTCGACTATGCGGCAAGGCGTCTCGACCATCGCGTGGCCGTTTCCGATCCGGCGAGGGAGTTCGCCGCGCAATACTTCCCCGGAGAGTACGAGATAATCCCCAACGGGATCGACTGCCGGAGGTTCAATCCCGACATCCCTCCCATCGAGGGGCTCAGGGACGGTAAACTCAATATCCTGTTCGTGGGCAGGATGGACAGGCGCAAGGGGTTGCCCTACCTCTTCAAGGCACTGCCGATCATACAGCGGTCTATCCCGCGCCTCGTCAGGCTTATTCTCGTCGGCGAGGGAAACCTGAGGCGGAAGGTGATGCCGCGCCCCATAAGTCTCGGTGGCGCCGAGATCATGGCCGTCGGACGCGTCGATGCACAGCTCCTGCCGAGGTATTACGCCTCGGCGGATGTCTTTTGCGCTCCGGCAACGGGGAGAGAGAGCTTCGGCATCGTCCTGCTGGAGGCCATGGCCTCGGGTGTGCCGGTCGTCGCCTCCGACATCCCCGGATTCCGGCGTGTCGTCACCAGCGGAAGAGACGGGATCCTGGCATCCCCCGGCTCGCCCGAGGAGATCGCCGACGCCGTAACGAGGATAGCGTCAGATCCCGCGATGACCGCGAGGATGACCGCCGCCGGGCGTGACAAGGCCCTCTCGTACAACTGGGAATCGGTCACCGTCAGGCTGGAAGAGAGCTTCCGGAAGGTCCTCGGTCTGGAGAGCGAACCGGTTCCCGGGCCTCCGAAGCCGGTGGAGACTGAATGAACGGCCCCGCAGGAGGGAAGGACGGATCGGGCGGAGTCGCCGCCGCTGCGATGTCAGGCGGGCTGTTCACGATGTTCTGGGCCGCCCAGGCGGTCTCCCTCTTCGGCGACAGATTAAATAACTTCTCTCTTGTCGCCCTCGTAAACAGGTTTTCCGACGATCCGTCGCTGCAGCTTTCCGGTATCTACGCAGCGATGTACCTCCCCATCGTCATCCTCGCCCCCGCGGCGGGAGTAATCGTCGACAGGCTCAGCAAGAGATGGGTGCTCGCCGCAACCGACCTGGCCCGCGGGCTCCTGGTCCTCATCATACCGGCTTCTTTCACGGCGACAGGGAGCTTCGTCCCGGTCATGGCGGTCGTCTTCCTCATCTCCGCGGGAAACCTCTTCTTTCTCCCGGCGAAGTCCGGGCTGCTCCCGGAGATCGTGCCTCCCGAAAAGCTCGTGAAGGTCAATTCGACCCTCTGGATAGCGGGCATTGTGGGGGTAGTCGGGGGTTTTCTCGGCGGGGGTCTGATCTTCGACTATTTCTCGTGGGCCGCGTGCTTCTATCTCGACGGGGCGACCTACATCTTATCGGCCCTTCTGCTTGCCGTGATCGCGATGCGGCTTCCACGAAGACCGGAGCCGGCAGGCACCGTCGGCCCTCAGAAAGAGACCGCCCGCAAAGGATTCTGGCACTCGTCGGCTGAAGGTCTTACCGAGATCCGCAGCAATCATTCGCTCAAAGCTCCTCTCGGCGTGCAGTCGCTTATCTTTTTCGGCGCGGGCGGATTCTCGGTCCTCGCCGTGGTATTCATCAGGGGAGTCTCGGAGCCGGGAAGTTCGATGGGCCTTGCCGCCGCGGGCCTTTCCGCGGGTGCGGGGATGGCGGCAGGCTCCCTGGTCGCCCACCGGCTCGGGAGAAAGGCCGGGCAAAGGGCGGAAAGCTTCCTCTTCCTTCTGTTCGCCCCGTCCGCCGCCGCGGTCGCCCTTTCCTCCTCGCTCGTCACCGTATGCTCAGGCATGTTCGCGGCCGGCCTGGCCGTGACTCCCCTCTTCGTGATCTCGGAGTCGCAGCTCCAGGAGAGGATATCCCCCGATCTGCGCGGGCGTGTCTTTTCGCTGAGGGAGGTCATCACGAGGAGTCTCTTTCTCGTATCCTCTTTTCTGATGAGTTTTTTAGGCAGAGCGGCAGGCAAAGGAACCGTATTGCTTCTGCTTGGCTTCTTTCTTGCAATCTGCGGAATGATCTGGGTCAGGTTTTCCGGATCTGACCGGACGGATGACGATAACTGACGGGAGTTGTAATGGAGATCACCGAGAAAATCCTCAGGGAAGTCTTTCATCGCCTGGTAAACATGGAGCCCGAGGATGAAGTTTTCTCCAGGCTGAACGACGTGATAAACGGGATGATGGACAAGTTCCGGGATACCTTCGATCTCGATACGGTACAGCGGCAGAACACTTTCCGGGCGATAATATGCTCGATGTTCGTGCACGGCTGGGGCATCGGAATGCACCCCTTCAACAATTCCGACAGGAACCTCGACAAAAGACCGATAGAAGTCCGCGTCAGCAAGGACATCCTTATCCCGATGGAAAACATCAAGGCCCTCCGTTACGTCAAGAAGGACGACAAGGGCCGTGTCAAGAAGGTCCTCTTCGAGCCCGATCAGAACGAGCGTATCCGAGGGCAGATAAACAATCTCCTCGACAAGATCGCGAGCGAGAAGTGGGGAGAGAAATAAAGGTCATTCGTTGAGTTTCTCGAGCTCGATCAGCCTGCCGCCCTTTTTGAACTCGACCGAATCCATCAGTTCCTTGAGCAGATAGATCCCCCGTCCAGACCCCTTGTAGATGTTTTCCTTCTCGGTCGGGTCCTCCACGTCCTCGTGGATGAACCCCTCTCCCTGGTCCTCGATCCGGATGCGTATGCGTCTGCTGCTGATATAGATGCGGACGTGCACCTTGAGATTCTCGTCCGACCGGTTTCCGTGGACTATCGCGTTGCTGAGCGCCTCGTCGACGACCATGGGGAGATTGACACGGCTCTCCTCGGGCGGGAACCCGAACTCCGCCGAGAGAAACGAGATAAGGCGGTTCACACCGAGTATGCGCGAGAGCTTGCTCGGAACGAGGAAATCGAGCCTTACCTGGCCCTCTCTGATCAGTTCGTTGTTGCGCGGGAAGGGGATCCCGCGGTCGGCCCCGCCGCGCAGCACACCCTGCACGTCGGCCCTTCTGAAAGGCGGGGTGATGATTCCGTCGATTCCCATCGAGATATATGTAAGGTATGCCCTCTCGTCGCATTCGCCCGTCACGATGTACAGCGGCGATTCGATCATCGTAAGGCGGAGCTGTCTCGTCTTGCCCGGGTCGAGCTTGCCCGATGGGAGAAAGAGGAGGAGGTTCGGATTGCCCTCTTTCACCGACTGCAGCCTCTTGAGGTATCGGGAATAGGTCTTGTAGACCTTTATCTCGACATCCTCGGGAAGGCGTGCCTCGGCAAAGAACTGGTCATGCAGCGCGGGCTGCAGATTGAGGATATACAAAGAAAGGTTATTCACATCCGCCCGGGTATCGTCAGAATACCTGCTGCCCATCGGCGAGTATCTCGTTGAGGGCCGTACGGAAGTACTCGCTTGACTCGGTCATTTCGGAACCGATCTTATCCTTGTAGGCCTCCCAGGCCTTCTTGATCTCGGAACCGAGCACGGTCATCAGGTCGCCTTCGGCGAGGCCGCGGTCCCTCTTTTCCTGGTTATAGATGAGGACGTCGCTGACGAAGACGCGTGCGAGCCTTTTTGCCCTCTCGCGCTTCTTCTTCATCTCCGGCGTCTCCTCTACGGCGGGCTGAGACTCTGCCGCAGCCGTCTCGTCGTCCGTTATTTCGACCTCTTCGTTCATGACGGCGGGTTCAGGCTGCGTTATGACAGCCGCCGCCCTGTGCTGTTCGGTAGCACTCCATCCTCCCGCCGGTGTTTCGGCGAGCGGAACACCCGTCGCGTATTCGTTGGTCGTTATCTCGAGCGTGGGGTCAATAGTCACCGGAGGCGGGGTCAGTCTCCATACGAACCGGCACTTGGGGCACCTGACCCTGATTCCCGCTGTGGGCACCTTCTCGTCCCCGAGCATGTACTTTGTCTCGCATCCGTCACAGGTGACGATCATCTCGACCGATCCTCCATCCCTTGCACCGAGCCGGCCGCCCAATCGGTCTTTCAGAGTCCGAGTTCCTTCGATATCGACCTCATCGCGACGAGGGCTATCTCGAGAAATTCGTGCAGATCAAGACCCAGCTCGCTACAACTTGCAATCGCCTCACGGTTTGCGCCTGCGGCAAACCTCTTTTCCTTGAAACGCTTCCCCACGAATTCGGCGTCCGTTTCGGCCAGGCTCTTCGAGGGATGCATCAGGGCTGAAGCAACAATCAAGCCAGTAACGGGGTCCGCGGCGTATATCGCCCTGTCCATGTCCGAGTCGCGTCCGGCCTTGTCGCAGTGGGCCAGAATGGCGTGTCGCACCTCTTCCGGAACGTCGACGCCCTCGATCAGGTCCATCGTCACGCACCCGTGATTGTCGGGATCCTCGAAAGTCCGCTCGTAGTCGAGGTCGTGAAGCAACCCGGCCATTCCCCAGACCTCGGGGTCGCCGCCGTAACGCTCTGCAAGAGCGCGCATTATGACCTCCACGGCTAGTACGTGCTTGACGAGGTTTTTCTTTTTGAGGTGCGTGTTCACCATCTCCAGGGCTTCTTCGCGAGTGATCAAATCGTCTCCTTTCGCGCTGCGGCCCCGCCGTTAACCTATATCGGCCAATTCCATCCTCCCCTTATAATACCGCCGAAAATAATCGGCAACAACCCTGTTTTCCGGTGCTTCCAGCCCCGGATCGGCCGAGAGCAGGTTCTCGCTCTCCTCCCACGAGCGCTGGACGAGGTCGTTGTCGCTCAGGGGATTTATCAGCCTGAACGAAGGATACCCCGACTGCCTCGTTCCCCAGACCTCGCCCGGTCCGCGCATCTCGAGGTCTATCTCGGCCACACGGAAACCGTCATCGGTCGAGGCGAACATCTCGAGGCGCTCCCGCGCCCTTCCGGCGGCGCCCTCGTCCACAAGAAGGTAGCAGACCCCGCCGGACCCACTCCTTCCTATCCTCCCGCGCAGCTGGTGGAGCTGGGCCAGGCCGAACCGCTCGGGATGGTTGATCAGCAGTACAGACGCGTTGGGCATGTCGATGCCGACCTCGATCACCGTGGTCGTGACTAGTCCGAGAATCTCTCCGCCGCGGAACATAGAGATGGCGCGCATCTTCTCCTCGAAGCTCATCCTGCCGTGCAGGAGACCTATCGGGAAGCCGGAGAACTCCTCAACCGAGAGACGCTCGAACTCCTCCGTCGCCGCCTTGAGCTCCATGCTCTTGCTTTCCTCGACGAGAGGACAAAGGATGAACGCCTGCCTCCCCTCCCTCATCTCGGCCCGGACCGATTCGTAGACCGCCTCCGCTCCCCCGGGGAGCACCAGCTCGGTCCTCACGCTCCGTCTTCCGAACGGCATCTCGTCTATCACTGACAGGTCTAGATCGCCGTAGACCGTCTGCGCGAGGCTCCTCGGTATGGGAGTGGCCGTCATGACAAGGAAATGGGGGAGCATGTCTCCCGAGCCTAAGCTCGCCCGCTGCCTGACTCCGAAGCGGTGCTGCTCGTCTATAACGGCAAGGCCGAGCTGCCTGAACGATATCGATTCCTGTATCAGGGCGTGGGTCCCCACGACGAGATCGATCTCTCCCGAGGCGAGCCGTTTCTGGACGGCCTTCTTCTCGGCCTGTCTCATCGAACCGATCAGCAGGGCGGTCGTGACATCGAGCCCTTCGAGATATTTCTTGATCTTCATCGTGTGCTGCTGGGCGAGGATCTCGGTGGGAGCCATCATCGCCGCCTGGTGCCCGGCGCCGACTGCGAGGAGCATCGAGGCAAGCCCGACGACGGTCTTCCCCGAGCCGACGTCGCCCTGAAGGAGCCTCGAGAGCCCCTTTTCGTTCTCGACGTCCGCCCTTATCTCCTTCAGGACCCTCTTCTGCGCACCCGTCAGACCAAACGGGAGGTTCTCGAGAAAGCGGCGCGCGAGCCTGTGGGGAGGCTCGATCCCGGGCCGCCTCCTCCCCTCCCGGACGAGGATCCTTCTCTCCCTGATGAAGAGATGGAGAAAAAACACCTCCTCGAACTTCAACCGACGCAGGGCCCCTTCGCGACGCGCCTCATCGTCGGGATAGTGGATCTGGCTGACAGCCTCCTCCCTACCGACGAGGCCCATCTCGGAAACGATCCGTCCGGGGAGGTTCTCCGGTATCATCCCCCCGGCGCGGTCGAGGCCCGCCTTTACTATCCTCCGCATCATCCTCTGCGAGATCCCCGCTGTAAGGGGATAGACCGGCACGATCCTTCCGGTGTGCAGGAGCTGCTCATCGTCTCCGCCTCCGGTGATCTCCCATTCCGGAGCGGTCATCTGCCTCGTGTCCCTGTAGAGCTTGACATGCCCGCTCGCTATGACCCTCGAACCCTTGCGGAAATACTTTTCCAGATATGGCTGATTGAAGAAGACGAGCTGCAGCGCCCCGGTGCCGTCGTCGACAGCCACGGTAAGAATGCTCCTTCTGTGACCGAGCCTTCTCGAGTGCGAGGCGAGGATCTCGCCGCTGACGGTAACCATCTCCCCGGGAGAGGCCGACTCAATCGATACGAGGCCGCTGCGATCATAGTATCCCCGCGGGTAATGCCGGATCAAGTCGTCGACCGTCTCTATCCCCAGCCGTGACAGCAGTTTCTGGCGCGCAGGGCCGACGCCTATTATATACTGGCTGCTCATCCCGAGGATGTTTTCTTCTTTCTTTCCACTATCCATAAATCACTTGCGTTCGAGGGAGTTATCCTCTAAATTATACACTCGCTTACATGAAGCGGAGGAGTATCATGAGCAGAGTCTGCGCGATATGCGGCAAAAGGCCGATAACGGGACACAACGTCAGCCACGCCCATAATCTGACCAAACGCCGCTGGCTGCCGAATCTTCAGAAGATCCGTGTCAAGATAGACGGCAAACCGAAAAAGACCTACGTCTGCACCCAGTGCATCAAGAGCGGCGCGGCCAAGAAGATATTCTAGAGCAGCGGCGGAAGGTCTCTTGAATCATGTCGGTATTATATACATCGATCGGGATTCACTCAACAGATTTGATGGATAGAGGAATCATGCCGTAAAGCCGGGTGCTTCAGCCGAGAACCGCCCTGTAGCGTGCCAGCAGCGAATCCCTGCCTCCGTCTCCGAAGACTTGTTCCCAGGGAAGGATTTCTCCGATGCCCCTTTCGAGATGAATCAGATCGGGATCGACGCCCTCGTCCTTCAGCGCCCTTTTCCATGAGGTCCTCCCTGCGGTAAATCTCACCGCCGCCCTCCCCACGCCTTCCCCTCCGAGCGCGATCCTCGCCTGATTCATCGAGGACCGCTGTCCCTTGACAGAGATGCCGACACCCGCGTCCGAGCAGGCCGCCCTCATCGAATCGACCGATGCCCTGATCTCCTTCTGCCCCGGCATCGCCATGAACTGGAGCGGGGTCCGGGGTTTCGGGACGAGGACGTTGAGATTGACGGTCACGCGCGCGCCTTTCGCCGCTCCGGCTAGCTCGGAGAGAAACTTCTCCGTTTCATCGAAGGTACCCCCGTCTTCTCCTGGAAGCCCGGCGAGCATATAAAGGGTAATACGCGAAACGCCCTCTCGTCGAAGCAGCCGGACCGCATCGAAATAAGCGGTATCGGGGTCCTTCTTTCCGAGCCTCTGCCGCATCTTCTCGCTCCCCGACTCCGGGGCGAGACTGACGCTCCTTATACCTGCCCTTCCGATCGCTTCGGCCCTATCCCCGTCGACATCGACGGCCCTCAGCGAACTCAACCCGACATTCCCGCCCCTCACGTCCACGGCCCGCATCATCTCAGTGAAATCGGGATGCGCTGCCACCGCCGTGCTGACGAGGCCGACCCTGCGCGTGTCCACCCCCTCAGCCCCGAGGACGGAATCGAGTATCGATTCGAACCTCTCAAAGGGCATCGTCCTGAACGGCCTGTAAACAGACGTGGCCATGCAGAACGAGCATGCGCCCGGGCATCCTCTTGAGATTTCGACGAGCAGCATATCGGGAAATACCGTATCGGAAGCAATTATGACGGAATTCTGGAAAAGCTCCGGATCCACCGGAGTCGCGGTCCGCGTCTGCTCGCTGTATCCCGGCAGGATAAGGCCGTCGACCATCGAGAGTCTCGCCGCGAGCGCGCTCCTGTCGGATCCCTCGTCCGCAGCGGCTTCCACGATCAGGGGCAGAGTCCCTTCTCCCTCCCCGGCGGCGAGCACGTCTGCCAGTGGAAAGAAAGGCAGGGGATTGGACGATACGACAGGTCCTCCCGCAATCACGAGCGGCCCGCCTCCCCGTCTCTCCCGCAGCGGCTCGATGCCGAGCGAGACGAGCATCCTTACGAGGTTGAGCAGGTCCTCCTCGTACGAGACCGTGAAGAATACCGCGCCGGCGGTGGCGGGGACCGTCCGGTCGTCGAGGAACCGCCTCTCGACCCTGAATCTTCCGCTGCCCGCGAGGTACGAATATACGAAGTGAAATCCGAGATTCGACATCCCGGTGCTGTATCTGTTGGGGTATGCCGCTATCGCAAGGGGAGCGCCCGATCGGGGCTCGGGATATTTCTCGAGGGGTCTTTCACCGGCGTATTTCCGGGAATCGGCCACAGGAACGCTCCGGTCTGATAATTACTCGATGTCGAGCAGCCCGCGTCCGACGAGATTTCGCGCGAAGACGTTCTCGGGCTCGATCTCGAGTATCTTGTCGAGCAGTTTCACCGCCTCCTCCTCCCTGCCCTTCTGGCGCAGGGTCAGGGCGAGCGAGATCCCCGCCTCGCTGTATTCGGAGTTAACGTCCAGGCTTCTGCGGTACAGATCCTCGGCGGCGTCGATCTCGCCGCGGAAATACTTGATGTCACCCATGATCTTGTATATGTCGGCGAAGTCCTCGCCGTTCTTTCCCAATATCTCCTCCGCCCCTCCGTAATCCTCCCTGCGGACCATGAGCACGGCGAGTTTCTCTCGCGCCCGAAGGAAGGAAGGGTTGATCTCGAGAGACCGCCTGAAGAACTCCTCAGCCTCACCCGGGCGGTCCATCCTCATGTAGACCTCGCCGAGGAAATAGAGGACGTCGGCGCTCTCACCTCCCGCCTCAAGGACTTCTCTGAGCGCGTTCATCGCCTCCTCGAGGTGTCCCTCCTTGAGATGAACGAGCGCCAGGTTGACATTCGCCGCACCGGGCCTGTCGAGATCGGGGATCCCTCCGGAGAGGTACTCCACGGCGTCCTTCTTCTCTCCCATCGCATAGAGCAGCAGTCCGTAATAGTACCTGGCCTTCGCGTAGCCGGGGGAAATCTCGAGGGTCCTGTCGAGGACTGCGCGCGCCTTCTTCAGCTCACCGATATAGAAATACGTCAAGCCGAGATAGCACTGGAGGTCGGCGTATACCGGTTTCTCGAGGACGGCCCGTTCGAAGTGGGGCAGCGCTTCCCTGTAGAGCTTCTCGTCGAGATACGAGACTCCCAGGTAGAAGCGGGCCTCCGTATATTGTTCGTTGATCCTCAGCGCCTCGAGGAGCTGTGCTCTCGCCTGCTCGTGGTCTCCGTGCCGGAGCATCGAGAGGCCGAGCTTGAAGCGCACGTCGGCGTAGTCGGGATGTAGTCCTGCCGCCTCGTTTAAGAGCTCCACGGCCCTGTCGTAATGGCCGGTGTTGTACGACTCCACTCCCTCCCGAATCAGGGAATCGAAATCGGTATCGGTGTACATGATCTCCCTGAGTCTGGCCAGCGGGGGGATCTCGGTCGCCTTTCCGGTGATGTGATCGCTGAGGAACTTGCTTATCGGACCGGGATTGTCGGCTCCCAGCTCGAGAGCGCGTTTGAACGAGGCGTCGGCGTCTTCCTTTTTTCCCAGCTCGTACAGCACGATACCGAGAAAGCACACCGCTTCGAAATAACTCTCGTTGAGGTCGATCGCCCTTCCGAGCATCTCCAGCGACTCATCGAGCTCTCCGCGTTGATGGTGGATCACACCCATGCGATAGTAGAGATCGGGGTATGTGGGATTCTCCCTGACAGCTATCGAGAAATGCTCGAACGCAGCGTCGAGGTCACCCGCGTGAAAGCGGACCGTCCCGAGGTGTACGTGAGCCTCAGCGGCATAGAACATCCCGAGGGCATAGGTCGGGTCGCCGGGACCGAGAGATTCGATCGCCTTTTCGAGCGTCTCGACAGCCTCATCGTACCTGCCCTCGTTAAAGTACCTGATACCGCGCTCGTACTCGGGGTTCTTCTCCACTCCGAATATTCTTCCCCAGAACGACAAATCGCCCTCCCTCCTTACGCCTCTCAGTCGAGCTGCTTGCGAAGGAACGTCGGTATGTCGAGGTTTATCTCGTGTGCCACCTTAGTGACGCCGGCCGCCACGAAATTGACGCCGGACTTCTCGACCGTCTCTGGCACTGTCCCCCTGGCCGAAAATACCACCGGTTCGACCGTCACGGTCTCCATCACGGGTGCCGCCGCAACAGGCTGCGCCACCGGCTCCGGGGAGCATCTTCTCACATCGAAGTCAGGGTAGATCTCCCGCTCGGAATGCTCGAACCCGGTAGCGATGACTGTCACGTGCATCGCGTCGGTGCCCTCGGCGCTCACGACCGCTCCGAAGATCACGTTTGCGTCCTCGCCGGCCTCTTCGCTGATTATCTCGGTGGCCTGGGAGACCTCGTGCAGCGTCATCTTATCGTCGCCCGATATATTGACCAGCACGCCCCTGGCTCCGCGGATCGAGATATCGTCGAGGAGCGGGCTGCTCAGCGCCATTCGCGCCGCCTCCACCGCCCTGTTCTCGCCCTCGGCCACTCCGGTGCCCATCAGGGCGTCGCCCATTCCACTCATGATAGAACGGACGTCTGCGAAGTCAAGGTTTATGAGCCCGGGGATCATTATCAGGTCCGATATCCCCTTGGTCGCGTGGTGAAGAATGCAGTCGGCCCTCGAAAAGGCCTCGGACAGCGGCGTGTCGGCACCGACGATCGAGAGGAGCCTGTCGTTCTGGATGACGATCAGGGTGTCGACCTCCCTCTTGAATTCCTCGATCCCGGTGAGCGCCTGGTTCTCGCGGCGCTTTCCCTCGAACGAGAAGGGCCTCGTGACGATGCCGACCGTCAGCGCGCCGAGCTCCCGGGCCATGCGGGCAACTGTCGGACTCGCGCCCGTGCCCGTGCCGCCGCCCATACCGGCGGTGACGAATACCATGTCGGCGCCGTCGATCGTCTCGCGGATAAGGTCGATATCCTCCTCTATCGCCTTTCTTCCGATGTCGGGATTGCCTCCCGAGCCGAGTCCATTGGTAAGCCTGCCACCGATCTGGATCTTCTTGTGCGCCTGTGACAACTCGAGCACCTGCGCGTCGGTGTTCACAGCGACGAACTCGACTCCCTGCAGACCGGCTGCGATCATACGGTTTACGGCATTGCCTCCGGCCCCGCCGACGCCGATGACCTTCAGAGCGGCCAGCTCGCCGAAGTCATCGAATTCAAATCTCATGTCCTGCCCCCTTTTCATGTTAGAACATACCTGCGAGTCTTTTGATATTCCCTATCATCATCCCGAAGCGCCCGCGGCCCCGGGCCTGCCGTTCCTCGCGCTCCAGCCGGTCCTTCTCGAAAAGAAGCAGGCCGACCGCAGCGCTCCAGCTCTCGTTGGAGACGATCTCGGAGAGACCTCCCACCCCGTAGGGATGACCCGTTCTCACCGGCCTGTCGAAAACCTGCTTCGCGACGCCCTCGAGCCCTTTTATCTTCGATCCGCCCCCGGTCAGGACGACCGTGCTGCCGGCCGTCTGAAAGTGCGAATCGTTCGATACCGCCGACTTGATCATGCTGAAGATCTCCTCGCATCTCGGCTCCATGATCGCGGCGATGATCTGCCTTCTTATCTCCCCCTCCCCACTTCCCGTCCCCGGCACCATAACGATCTCGTCCTCCTCCGCAAGCGATACCAGGGCGAGCCCCCAGCGCAGCTTGACTTCTTCGGCCGTGCCTTTCGGAATCCTCAGCCCGACGGCAAGATCGTTCGTGACGTTGTCGCCTCCCGCTCCCAGCACACCGCTCGAGCGGATGCTCCCTCCTCCGTAAAGGGCGAAGGAGCTCACGCAGGCCCCCATGTCTATCAGCAGGCAGCCCGCCTCGATCTCGTCCTCGAGCAGCACTGCATGGGCAGCGGCCAGAGGATTGAAGACTACGTTGACGACCTCGAATCCCGCCTTCTCGATGACCCTTACGGCGTTCTCGACCTGAACGGCCTGCACCGTCACGATGTGGACCTCGGTCCCGATCCTCGAGGCTGCCATTCCGACCGGATCGCTGATCCCCCTGTGAGCGTCGACGATGTAATCCTGCGGAATCGAATGCAGGATTTCCATCTCGGCGGGCAGGATGATGTTACACGCGATCCTGTTTACCTGCTCCACATCGCCGGCGGTTATTTCCCTGCGCTCTTTCGGAACGGGAATCATCCCCCTGCTGTTGAAGCTCCGGATGTGGGGGCCGCTCACGCCCACGCACATACAGTCGATCTCTACGCCTGCCATGCGGGCCGCATGATCGGCCGCCTCACGGACGCATTCTGCCGCCGCCTCCATGTCGACAACCGTACCCTTCCTGATCCCGGAAGAGGGCCTCGACGATGCGCCGATGATCCTGAACGTGCCGTCGGGCCCGGTCTCACCGACGAGAACGGCCATTCTTTCCGATCCAAGATCGATGCTTACTATGAATTCCGGTAACATGCCGGACGATTCACCTCCCGCGCGGTGGAGATCACCGCACAACAATCTGTCTGTCGAACCTCAGATCTATCTGATGCGGCAGCCCGCCCTGCTCGCGGAGCGAGGGGTAGACCGCCCTGAACTTCCTTATCCTCTCCTCGAACCCGTCCCTTCCAACCCTGATAAGAGTCCCGGGATCCATCCAGACGAGTACGATCTCGTCGCCGTCGATATGAATCTCCGAGAGCTGCTTGGCCGGTGAGAATCCGAACTCCTTGAGAAGGCCGAGGACCTCGAGCGCCTTTCCGATGCGTTCCCTGCCGGAATCTTTCTCCACGTCCTTTTCGTCGAGTCCCGTGATGACGGGGAGATCGATATCCATCGAGCGGCCGTCCGCGGGGATGACGACGCCGTCGGCGTCTACCTCGGCTATCTTGTCGAGATTGAGCAGTGCCACCGGCTCCCTCTCGCGCAGGTAGCAGTCGAGCTTGTGGGGAAGCCGCCGCCGGAAGGTAACCGTACCGACCGACGGATCGCTCTTGAGCATCTCCCTGATTTCGGAGAGGGGAACGGTGAAGACGTTGGCGCCGACCCATACCCCTGCCTTCTCCTGCAGCGACTCGAGCGGCAGGTTCCTGCTGCCGTACACGCGTATCTCGTGGACCTCGAAGAATCCGGTCAGGAATACGGCGCACACTATTCCCGCGAGCGCGACAGCCGCTCCAGCGGGCGGCAGCCAGACGCGGCGGCTGACCTGCCGCTTTTCCCTGCGGCGTCTCGCCATTGACGGGGGAACCCTTCTGCTTCTTCTCGTCTTCATCAGCCCTTTCTGATCCTCTCGAGCAGTTCGTCACCTGTCTTCCAGATATCGCCCGCGCCGAGCGTCAATACTATGTCTCCCTTCGCGACCGCTGATTCGAGGGCATCGAGCAGATCACCGCAGTCGGGTAGATATACCACCTTCCTCGCGCCTCCCTTCAGAACGGCCCTGTATATAAGATCTGCCGTTATTCCCGGTATCGGCGTTTCACCGGCGCCGTATATATCCGTGATGAAGACGAGGTCGGCGTCGAGAAAGCACCTGTCGAAGCTCTCGTGCAGGTCCCTGGTCCTCGTGAACCTGTGCGGCTGGAAGACCGCCACGACCCGCCGGTCAAAGCTCCTTCTCGCCGTCTCGACCGCCGCCTTTATCTCCGTCGGGTGGTGCCCGTAATCGTCTATGACCAGTATGCCGGCCTCTTCGCCTCTGCGCTCGAACCTGCGCCCCACTCCCTCGAAACGCTCGAGGGCGCGGCGGACCACATCGATGTCGATACCAAGCTCGAACGCCAGCGCGCAGACTCCGACGGCGTTCAAGACATTGTGCCGGCCGGGAAGCGCCAGCCTTATCATCCCGTGATCCTCCCCACCCGCGTGGAGCCTGAAGACCGAGCCTTTCCCGTCCTCCTTTTCCACGACTCCCCTCACCGCGGCGTCCGAGCTGAATCCGTATGTTATGATCTTCCTGTCTATCAACGGCATGATCGCCCTTACGTTCGCGTCGTCGACGCAGCAGATCACCACTCCGTGGAAAGGGACCCTGCCGGCGAATGTCACGAACGCTTCCCGGATCTTCTCAAGCCCCCCGTAGAAATCGAGGTGCTCCGCATCAATATTCGTGATGACCGCGATGGACGGTGTCAGCCTCACGAAATTGCCGTCGCTCTCGTCTACCTCGGCCACGAGGTACTGTCCGCGTCCGAGCATCACGTTCGCGTCGAGGCTCTTGACCTTCCCCCCGACGACGACGGTCGGATCGAGACCGGCCTCCTGCAGAACGACCGCGGCGAGGGACGTAGTCGTAGTCTTGCCGTGGGCGCCCGCTATCGCGATCCCGGTCCTTATCCTCATCAGCTCGCCGAGCATGTCGGAGCGCGGGATCAGCGGGATCCCCGCATCGGCCGCCGCCCTCACCTCGAGATTCTCCGGGCCTATCGCCGAAGAGACCACGACGACATCGGCACCGCCGACGTTATCCGCGCTGTGGCCCTCGGATATCTTCGCGCCCAGGGAGACAAGACGATCTGTGATCGCGGACCTCTCCACGTCGGACCCGCTCACCTCGAACCCCAGATTGATCAGCACCTCTGCTATCCCGCTCATGCCTATACCGCCTATCCCGACGAAATGGACGTGCCTGGCCTTTCCAAGCACCTCGCTTCCGCTCATCGCGCCACCCCCCCCGCAAGCCTTTCCATGTCGTCGGCGATGACCGCCGCGGCGCGCTTTCCCTGGAACGGGACAAGCGCCTCGCGCATCCGTCCCAGTACGCCGGGACCGTCGATCAGCGGATCGAGCCCCGCGGCCAGCGATGCGGCGTCCAGTCTCGAGTCCTCTATCATCACGGCCCCTCCCGCGTCGACGAGCACCGAAGCGTTGTGCGTCTGGTGGTCGTCAGCGCAATGGGGATAGGGTACGAGCACCGACGGAAGTCCAGCCTCAGCCAGTTCGGAAACGCTCAGCGCTCCCGCCCTGGCCAGCGCTACGTCGGCCGCCGCATACGCCCTGCCAATCTCCTCTATGTATGGAGAGACGAATACCCTGCCGGCCGCTCCGGCCAGCCGGTCCCGTATCTCCTTGTATCCGTTCTCGCCGGTCTGTACGATCGCCTGGACGTCGGTCCTTCCGAGCAGGTATCCCGCGGCCGCCCTGCTCAGGGTCATCGCCCCCTGGCTCCCGCCGAATACGAGGAGGACGTGTCCATCGGCCGTGAGGCCGAAGTCGCCGCGGGCGCTCCTGTCCGGGCCCGGCTTTATCGCGTCGCGAAGCGGGTTTCCCGTGACGAGGACCGGCGCGTCTTTCCTGAAATATTCACCGGCCTTCTCGAATCCGAGGTAGAGCCTCCTCGCCATAGGCGCCATAGTCCTGTTGGCCAGCCCCGGAATGGAATTCTGTTCCTGAAGCACTACGGTCTTCCTCGTGAGCCATGCCGCCGAAACAGCGGCGACGCTCGCGTAACCGCCCGACCCGAAGACCAGATCGGGCCTGAAGTTTCTTATGATCCTCATCGACTGCATGATCCCCACCGTCAGCATCGCACCTGTGACGACCTTGTCGAAGGCTCCCTTCCCGCGCGCTCCGCGCGATAATATCAGCTCGAGCCTGTATCCCGACCCGGGCACGACTCTCGACTCGATGCCGCGGCTCGTGCCAACGAACAGCGCCTCAAATGCGTCATGCCTCGACGACAGCTCCTCCGCTACGGCCAGGGCAGGATAGAGATGGCCTCCCGTGCCTCCGCCTGCGAATACCACCCTCATCACCGCTTCCTTCCGCCGTCGGCGCAGGGCGCCGCTGACCGTCTCGCGTAGCTTATGTTCTTCATACTTCTTGTCCTGCCCCTTCCGGCAGGCGGCTCAGGATCCCTTGCCTGCGTGGAGATGTTGAGCAGTATCCCCGCGGCGGCCAGGGACGCTACGAGCGACGACCCCCCGTAGCTCACGAACGGCAGCGGCAACCCGGCCGTGGGAAGGATCCCCGTCGTCATGGCCATGTTTATGATAGCCGTCGCGAATATCGTCAGGCCTATGCCGAGGGCCAGGAATCTCCCGAATTCGTTCGGTGCCCTCTTCGCTATCCGCAGCGAGCGTCTGAATATCAGGGCGAAGAGAAGGAGCACGATCGCCGTTCCCACGAAGCCGAGCTCCTCACCGATTATCGAATAGATGAAATCAGTATGCGCGTCCGGGAGAAACATGTACTTCTGGTGACCTTTTCCGGGACCGCATCCAAATATGAAACCGGAGCCGAACGCTATGAGAGACTGATTCACCTGCCAGCCGATCCCGCTGACATCATCGGAGCGCTTGAGCAAAACGAGCACCCGCTGGACCACGTACTCCATGCGGTAGAGGAGGAGCGCCGCGGCGAGCGCTGCCGTCCCGGCGAAGGCACCGAGATGTCTGAACCTGCATCCGCCGACGAAGAGCAGCGTCATGGTGAGGCCGATGATCAGGACTACGTTGCTTATGTTGGGCTGGAGCCCGACCATGACCGCCATCGCCACGGCCGCTCCGACCGGCGGCAGGAATCCCTTTTCCAGGTCGGAGAGCTTCTTTCTGCCCTCGGCCAAACGCACCGCGAAAAAGATCATCAGAGAGTACTTGGCCACTTCTACAGGCTGTATCGTGAATACGAACACCTTCAACCACCTGTCGGCGCCGCGTACGCTCTTTCCCCATATGAATATCGAGGCGAGCATCAGGAGCGCCCCGCAGAGGATCCAGAAGTTGAATCTCCTGAAGATCCCGTACGGGATCTTCATGAATACGTAGAGACAGAGGAGCCCGAGGGCGACCCTTATCGCGTGCCTCTGGAAAAAAAAGAACGGCGAGGAAAACTGCTCTCGCGCGATCACCCAGCTCGCCGAGAAGACCATGACAAGACCCAAGGCGACGAGCGATATCACCGCGTAGAACAGCTTCAGATCGTATGCCGGTTTTTTCTTCATCTATTCACCGTCACCGGATTTTTTCACGATCTCCGAAACGCTGTCCCGGAAGACCCTGCCTCTGTGCTCGAAATTGTCATACATGTCGAAGCTCGCGCATGCCGGGGACAGCACGACGAGCCATCCTTCCTCCGCGGCCGCGGCCGCCGTCATGACCGCTTCCTTCATCGAACCGGCCCGCGTGCAGGGGATCCTCTCCCCTGCCGCCTTCTCTATCAGTCCGGCCGCCTCTCCGATCGTCACGATCGAGCGGACAACGCCCGATACTTCGAGAAGCTTCGAGAAATCCCCGCCCTTGTCGTGCCCTCCCGCTATCAGAATAACAGGCGACTCGAGTCCCTTCAGAGACTTGACCGCCGCCTCCACGTTGGTCGCCTTCGAATCGTTGTAGAACGATACGCCGCCCGATTCAGCCACGAGCTCCATCCGGTGCGGCAGCCCGCCGAAGGCGGCCAGAGCCCTCCTGCACGAGTCGGCGGTGACTCCGAAAGGCGTCACGGCTGCAATTGCTGCGAGGGCGTTCTCGACGTTGTGTATCCCGACCACCCTCATCTCGCCCCTGTCGCAGACTATCTCCTCGGTCCCACCGGCGCTCTCCCTGATCAGGTGCTCCCCGTCGAGATAGACGCCGCCGGGGACCCTGCCCGATGAAGAGAATGGCACCATGACGGCCTCGGCCCTTTCCGCCGCCCCGACGCAGAGCGGGTCGTCGGCGTTGTAGAAGAAATGATCGTCGGGGGCGAGATTGTCGAGCATCCTCTCCTTCGCACCGTAGTAATCCTCGAGTGACCTGTACCGATCGAGATGATCCGGTGTCAGGTTGAGGATGCCGGCGCAGGCAGGATGGAGCCGGTCGATCGTCTCGAGCTGGAACGAGCTGACCTCTATGACGAATAATCCGTTTTCGTCCGTTTCTCCGACGACCGAGCTGAACGGCGTGCCGATGTTGCCCGCGACGACCACGTCCCTGCCACCCTCCCTGAGCATCTCGCCTATCATCTCGACCGTCGTCGACTTGCCGTTCGTCCCGGTCACGGCGATGACCGGAGCGCGAGCGAACCTGTATGCGAGCTCGAGCTCCCCGATGACGGCGATGCTGCGTGCCGACGCGGCGGCGAAGACAGGGTGATCGTCCGGAATTCCGGGGCTGACGACGATCTCCTCGATATCGTCGACAAGCTCGCCTCGGAAATGTCCCAGGTGAGTTTCCAGCGCGGTCAGGTCGGGAGGTATCTCCACGTTTTCGTCCTCGTCAGAGCCGCACACCACGGCGCCGGCCCCCAGAAGGAGTCGAGCCGCGGCGAAGCCGCTCCTGGCAAGCCCGAAAACCAGTATGTGTCTGCCCCTGTATTCTTCCATCATTTTCCAGGAGAGGCCGGAGCCATGCCTTCCGGCCTTCCCTTCTAGCGCAGCTTCAATGTGCTCATGCCCAGCAGGAGAAGCAGCGCGGCCACGATCCAGAATCTCACGACGATCTGGCTCTCCGACCAGCCCTTCAGCTCAAAGTGGTGGTGAAGGGGAGCCATCCTGAAGATCCTCTTGCCCCGCAGGCGGAACGAAACGACCTGCAGTATCACCGAAAGGGTCTCCGCTACGAAGACCCCGCCTATTATCAGAAGGAGCAGCTCGGCCTTGAGCAGAACCGCCACGGTGCCGAGAGCGCCGCCGAGCGCGAGCGAGCCGGTATCGCCCATGAATATCCGGGCCGGGTGCGTGTTGAACCAAAGGAACCCGAGCGCGGCCCCGACCACCGACATACAGTAGATCGAGAGCTCTCCGGCCCCGGGCAGGTAGAATATCTGGAGGTAGTCGGCGAAGACGGCGTTTCCGCTGAGGTATGCGAGCAACGCGAAGGCGAGAAAGCAGAATGCCGATATCCCCGTTGCCAGGCCGTCGAGCCCGTCTGTGAGATTCACCGCGTTGGAAGTGCCCGTGATTATCACCATCACCAGGGGGATGTAGAAGATCCCCCAGTCGATGTAGAGGTCCTTGAAGAACGGGACTATTGTCTTCGTTCCGTCGGGCGACATCGGGTTGAGGTAGAGGTAGATCCCGAGCGCGAGACCGAAGACGAGCTGTCCGATCAGCTTGTACCTGCCGACCAGCCCCTTGTCCCTCTTCTTGATCACACCGAGATAATCGTCTATGAATCCGATGGCGCCGGTCCATACCGTCACGACGAGCGTGAGCTGGACGTATGGATTGTCAAGGTTTGCCCAGAGGAGCGTGGGGATGACGATCGCCGATATCATCAGGATTCCACCCATCGTCGGCGTGCCCTTCTTGCCGTTGTGGCTGTCGGGCACCCCCTCTCTCACCCTCTGTCCTATCTGCAGCGATGAGAGCCACCTGATCATCCTCGGCCCGAAGATGAAGCATATGAGCAGGGCCGTCACGGTGGCGTATGCGGAACGGAACGTGATGTACCTGAATACGTTGAATCCAAAGAAGTATTCCCTGAGCGGATAGAGGAGATGGTACAGCATCAGCCGTTCCTCCTTCTCGCCGATTCGCGCCTCTTCTCGATCTCCTCTATCACCGTCTCCATCCTCATCTCTCGGGATCCCTTCACCAGCACGCCATCACCCTCGGCCAGGAGGCCGTCGAGGTAGGCGGCAAGATTGGCAGCGTCGAGGAAATGGCTGATGATCTCCGGCGCCCTGCGCTGAACGGCCGCCGCCCTGTTCAGCTCGACCGTCTCGTCTCCCAGCGTTATTATCCCTTCGACGCCGGCCTTGCCGCAGTATGCCCCGGCTTCCTCGTGGAGCTCGCCGGCCGTCTTTCCCAGCTCGAGCATGTCGCCGAGGACGAGCCAGCGCCTTCCATCGAAGGACATCTCCATGAAAGCGTCGACCGCGGCCCGGAGCGATGCGGGATTGGAGTTGTACGTCTCGTCGACGAAGGTTATGCCTGCCACGTCAAATACGACGCCGCGGCCGTCGAACGCGCCTGTTTCGGCGATGGCCGCCGCCGCCTCCGGGGCCGGTACTGCCAGCAACCCGGCAACGGCGGCGGCGGCTCCCGCGTTCAGAAGGTGATGCCTTCCAAATCGCCGAATCTCCATGCCCGTCCCGCCTATAGCGAAGGTATAGCCTCCGCCCTCCCTGCTCTCGATATCCTCTATCCTTACATCGGCCTTCTCGGAAAATCCGAACGATACGACCGGCGCTTTCGTCCTTTTCGCGAGAAATTCGAAGAAGTCGTCATCGGCCGGCAGAACGGCCTTTCCGTCCTCACCGAGCGACGCTACGAGCTCCGATTTCGCTTTCGCCACTCCCTTCAGCGTGCCGAAGAACTCGAGGTGGCTCGGGCCGATGTTCGTCACCACCCCCACGTCGGGGCGGGCGATGGCGCAGAGCCTCTCTATCTCGCCCTTGTGATTCGCTCCCATCTCCGTCACGAGCACTTCGGTCCCTTCCGGCATCGACAGGATCGTCAGGGGGACCCCGATATGGTTGTTGAGATTCCCCGACGTCGCATGCACCGAATACCTCCCGGAGAGAACAGCGGCCGTCATCTCTTTCGCCGTCGTCTTGCCGCTGCTGCCCGTTATCGCCACGACCTTCGGAGCGATCCTGTTCCGCCATGCCGCGGCTAGTGCCTGCAGCCCCTCGAGGGTATTCCTGACCTCGAACACGGGCAGCCCGGGAGCAGCCTCTTTCGCCCCGGCCCCACGGCCCCGCTCGACGAGAAGGGCAGCGGCGCCGCCCACCGCCGCTTCGGCGATGAAATCGTGACCGTCGCCTCCTTCACCCTTCAGGGCCACGAACAGCATCCCGTCCGTGCCGGTACGCGAATCGGTCGTCACTCCATCGACGACCGTTTTCTCCTGTTTATCCGCCCTGAAGCCTGCAGCTTCGAGCGCCCCCGCTATCCAGTCGCTATCGACCCTGATGTCCGCCCTCCAGACAGATGAGTATTCCGTCTTACCTGCCTCTCGCCTCTCCGGCGAGCGCCTTTTCCGCTTCCTCTATATCGCTGAAATGTATGCTGCCGTGGGCCAGCACCTGGCAGTCCTCGTGTCCCTTGCCGGCCAGCACGACCATGTCTCCTTCCGCCGCCGACCCGATCGCCCTTCTTATCGCCTCGCCCCTGTCCAAAATCACCTCTAGAGGAGTGCCTGTACCGGACATCCCCTCGAGTATGTCACGGATGATCGCGTCGGGATCCTCCGTCCTCGGATTGTCGCTCGTCACATAGACCATGTCGCTCAGTCCCGCCGCCGCCCTGCCCATCATCGACCGTTTCCCGCGGTCGCGGTCGCCGCCGCAGCCGAAGACCGTCACGAGCCTCACCGGCGACAGCTCGCGGCAGAAAAGAAGGAGCTTCTCCAGAGCGTCTGGTGTGTGCGCGTAGTCCACTATCACCGTCGGCCCACCGTCGGAGCAAACGAGATGGAACCTTCCGGGTATCTCGTCTATATCGGACAGGCCGCCGGCTATCGCTTCCCTGTCAGCCCCCGCCACGTGAGCCGCCGCCGCCGCACCGAGCGCGTTCAGCGCTGAGAACCGGCCGAGCAGCCGCAGGTCCACGGGGAGATCGAAACCGGAAGCGGTTATCCTGAACCTCGTCCCCGAGAGATCCGCGGCAAGGTCCTCGTACCTGAAAACGGCCTTTTCCGAGGTCCCGAAGGTTATCTTCGATCCGGTGAATCTCTCCCCCACCCTCGTAACGTTCCTGTCATCGATGTTGTAGACGAGCGTCCCGGGTCCCTTTACTCTCCCCGACTCATCCAGGGTGCGGACAAACGTCTCTTTTGCTTCTATATAGTTTTCCAGATTCTCGTGATAATCCATGTGGTCTCTCGATATGTTCGTGAAGACGCCGATGTCGAATTCGAGCCCGTCTATCCTGCCCTGTGCCGCCGCGTGCGAGCTGACCTCCATGACGACCGCCCTGCATCCCCTGTCGACGAAGCCGGCCATTATCCTGTTCAGCTCCGACGACGAAGGCGTCGTGTGAGTCGCCGCCTGCAGGTCTCCACCGGCTCCGAACCCGACCGTGCCGATGATCCCCGCAGGCCCGTGCGACCTCTGCAGTATCGACTGAAGGATGAAAGCCGTGGAGGTCTTTCCGTTCGTGCCCGTGACACCGACAAGCATCACCTTCGACGATGGGTCTCCGAAAAAAACGCGGGCGAGCGACGCCTCAGCCGCCGAACTGTTATCAACGACTACAACGGGAATGTCTGCTTCGACCGGATTCTCGACGACAAGCGCCGCCGCACCCGCATTTACCACCTGACCGGTATAATCGTGGCCATCGGCCTCGTGCCCCCTGACCGCCACGAACAGGTCTCCCTCGGTTATCGACCTAGAGTCGGTCGATATGCCCTTTATCTCGACGTCGCGCCATTCTGCGCGCGACGTGACGTCCATATTTTCCAGCAGATGCTCGAGCCTCACCTTGCAGCCCCTCCAGCGAGAGTTAATCCACCACATTCCCTCTTTTTCGACGTGCCGCACCGGATCGATACGGTGCTTCCTCTTAACACCTTGCGGCCCGGAGCCGGATCCTGCCTCAGGACCGCCCCGGATCCGGCGACCCTGCTCCTCAGACCCGATTCGATGAGCATGCGCCTTGCCTGCCTGATCGAGAGGCCCATGAGGTCCGGCACAGCTACGCCAGACTTTTTCCTGTCGCCGCCGGAAATGAACGAAAGGTCTACCCTCCCACCCTTCTTGATGAGTGTGCCGGGACCGGGTATCTGCGAATAGACCTCCCCCTCGTCGCTGGAGAAGATGATATTCAGATCGCAGTCGTTAGCGAGCTGCGCGGCCTCGGCGCATCTGAGCCTGAAGAAACTCGGCACGGCGATCATGTCGCCCTGAAGGCGTGTCGAATCGACGATCCAGTCCGCCTCGGGGACGAGAAGATCGGAAGCGAGGTTGATGCCCTCGACTATCTCGCTGAAGACTACGGCAGAAGACAATCCGCCGTATTGCCAGTCGGATGCGGGCTCGTTGAGTACGACCATGCAGACGAACCTCGGTTTGTCTGCGGGAACGAATCCGGCGAAGCTCGCTACCCACGTATTCTGCAGATATCCGGAGCCGTCGGCCACCTGGGCCGTTCCCGTCTTGCCGGCGACGTCGATCCCATCAACGGCAGCCCTGACGCCCGTTCCGTCGACCACGACGTCGCGGCAGAACTCTCTGAGCTTCCTCGCCGTACCCGGAGAGATTACCCTCCTGACACTGACGGGACTGAATTCCCTCACCAGTTCTCCCTCGGAATCCCTCACCTCGTGCGCGATCCGCGGGACCATGAGGTTTCCACCGTTCGCGACCGCGCAGTAGGCCATCGCCATCTGGAGCACGGTCACCCCGATTTCCTGCCCGATCGCCATGCTGGGAAGCGACCTTCCCGACCAGTCTTCCGGCTTACGGAGGGTCCCGGCCGATTCGGCGGGCAGGCTGATCCCGGTCCTGCTCCCGAAGCCGAACCGAAGGAGGAACGAATAAAAATCCTCCCTGTCGGTGTTCATGACAGCCTTAATCGTGCAGATGTTGCTCGATTTCTTGAAAGTCTCCTTGAAGGTCAACCAGCCGAACTTGTGGGCATCCCTGAATGTCCCGAACCAGAAATCGGCCTCGCCTTCCTCACCGTAGAAAACGTCGTACGCATCCACCTCACCCCTCTCGAGGAGGTAGGCGCTCGTTATCAGCTTGAAGGTCGAGCCCGGCTCGTAGATGCAGCTTGTAGAATAGAGGGCCGCCTCATTCTTTATCTTCCCCGCCTTCGCGCCTTCCTTCTCGGCCAGAGCGTATATCTCACCTGTCCACGGGTCGACAACAACGGCTGCGCCCGAGGCCGCACCGCATCTCGAAACGGCCTGTTCGAGCTCGAAATCGACTATCGCCTGGACCCTTGAGTCGATCGTGAGATAGAGATCGTGGCCGTTTTCCGGTTTTCGCCCGGGCGCATCCGCACGTCGGTAAAGTCTGCCTTCCGCGTCCCTGCTGTAAACCTTCCATCCGTCGGTGCCCCTGAGGAGGTCGCTGAATGAAAGTTCGATCCCTCCCGTTCCCGAGCCGTCGGAGCCGACCGAGCCGAGGAGCAGGGGAGTCATGCAGTGGAACGGATTCATCCGCTCGGGATCGGGATCGAGCCTGACTCCCGGCATCGATGAAAGAATTTTCTCCTGCTGACAGGAGAGCGAGACCTTCCTGGCGAGCCGTATGTAGGTGTCTTTCCGTTTCAGGAGACAGCGGATAAACGACCTTGTAGTCGAGGCGGCGTCAGAGAGAACCTCGAGCTTATCGTCATCATCAGGAAGGTCCCGGGGGGTGACGCCAAGAACATAAGTCCTGTTTGTAACGGCCAGCGGCAGGCCGTTGCGATCGAAGATGCTGCCCCGGCGGGCCGTCCATGCGACCCTCGGATGCAACCGGTTCCGTGCATCTTCGTTGATATCCTCATGGTTTGCGATCTGGATATGGACTATCCGGAGAAAGATCACGCAGACGACGACAACTGACAGTACCGTGACCGTGTTTATCCGCCAGTCTGAAAATCGCGACTTCATCTGCTCTCCGGTACTCCTGGCGGTGTGGAGGGGATCCCGCCCTCCACACCCCTGAGGACCCAACGGGCTCTGTCTCTATCTGTCATCTTACCGGGCTCGCAATAGGCGACCCTGTGTATCTGGTCCGGCGTTCCCGCGTGCATTCCGGCGGCTTTCGCCAGGGGGATTATCCTGTCGGCCGATACGAGTTCGTTCCTGCGCGACATCAGGCGGTTCTTCTCGTCCTCGAGCGACTGCTTCAGTCTCGTTCCCTCCTCGATCTGCGTCGAGATCCCGTCGAGATGCACGTGCAGCGAGATATGGAGAAGTACGAGGCTCGAAAAGAATCCCAGTATGATCAGAAAGTTGAACGGTCCCATCTTTCCTTCGAGGGCCCTTTTCACCATCATCGACAGATAATCGATATATTCGTGTCCTGCTTTCATCTCAGATCCTCTCCGCCGCCCGCGGTCGCCGCGGACAGCCCGGCGGGCGCGGGTTACGCCAGCCGTTCAGCAGCACGCAGCCTGGCGCTTCGCGCCCTTGGATTCTCCGATATCTCTTCCTCACCGGGGACGACGGGCCGCCTGGTGATGACCCTCAACCGGGGTTCCTTTCCGCAGACACATTCCGGAAAATCGGAAGGGCAGGTGCAGCCCTTTTCCTCGGCCCGAAAGAATCTCTTCACTATCCTGTCCTCGAGCGAGTGGTAACTGATCAGGACGAGTCTTCCGCCCGGCGTGCAGAGCTCGAGGGCCGTGGGAAGAAAGGCCGTGAGCGCTTCGAGCTCCCCGTTCGCCCAGATTCTCAGCGCCTGAAAGACTCGGGCGAGAGTCGAGACAGCGTCCCTCGCGGGTGCGACCCTTTCGATCGCCGCCCTCAGCCTTGCCGTACGCTCTATGCGTCCACCGGACCGTTCCCCGACGATCTCTCGGGCGATCGCCCGGCTTCTGCGCTCTTCTCCGTATTCGCGTATTATTCCCGCCAGTTCCCGTTCGGAGACCGTATCGAGCAGGTCCTGGACGTCTCCGTCATCCGGCCCCATCGCCATATCCAGCGGGCCGTCCTCGAGATAGCTGAATCCGCGGTCCCCGTCGGCTATCTGGAGGGACGAGATGCCGAGATCGAGAAGGGCTCCCTCACACCTCTCGCCGTCCAGATGCTTCGATATGTCAGAGAAATTGCCTCGAACGAGCCTGACGCGGTCACCGAACTTCTTGAGCCTTTCGGCGGCGACCGCCAGGGCCTTAGGGTCCCGGTCGATTCCGACGAGCCCGACACCCTCGCCGCCCGCCTCGAGGATCGCCTCGGCGTGCCCGCCCGTCCCGACCGTTCCGTCGATGTATGTCCCTTCCCTTCCTGTCATCAGAAACCTCACGACCTCATCGACCAGGACAGGCGTATGTATCACCTGCCGTCCACCTCCGGCGGGCTGTCTCCCGCCGCCGGCTGTCCGGCTGCGTACACGCCCAGCTTTACCCTTTCGACCTTCAGATACCTGAAGGCCTTCCTCCAGTCGGAAAAAACGGGGGCTGTCTTCGTACTGCTTGCGAAAGCGAAGATACTGAGGAGATAGTCGTTGAATCCGCTGAAGATAACCCCGGGGCTCCTGCCGATCAGCCTTTCGAGTGACTGGAATACCCTGTAGTCGGCATGACGGACACCTTCGAAATCGAGGATGCAGCATCCGCCCGATGCGATCGAGTCCGAACCGATGTGGCTGACGAGCATATCGGCATCGCTGCTGTCGATGATGCCTGAGATCCTCAGGACCTCTATGCCGTCGCGTTCGGTACGGTAGACTCTCATCCCTGCTCCCCGCCTTCCTAGTATTCCCAGTTTCCGTCGCGGAAGGTATCTTCCGCTTCACGGCTGATCTTCTCGTAGTCCTCGATCGACCATACCTCGATGTAATTAAGGACTCCGACGACCATTACCCTCTTCGGGCCGCCCAGCACCTCGAGCATCGCAGACGGAATCGCGATCCGGCCTGACTTGTCGAGGTTGAGCGTCCTTGATTTCTTGCTGTAGAACCTTATATAGTTCCTCTTCTCCAGACCCGGAGGAAGCTCGTGCAGTTTGCTGACGACGACCTCGTTCCATTCGTTGACCGGATAGAGATTGAGGCACCGTTCCTTGCCCATCGATATCACGTACATGCCTGCCGATACTTCCGGCACGAGATGCCTGAACTTCGCCGGGACCATGAGGCGGCCCTTCACATCGATCGTACATTCGAAATTTCCAAGGAAGTTCTGCATCTCTCCGGCCTTTCAGAGACCCTTCTTCCGTCCCACCTCACGGCCGGAAAAATCAGTTGGCGCCGGCTGTGACAATTTCAATATTTAGGGGACTAACCTCTCCATTTCGCCCCACTTTATCCCACTTCACCCCACAGTGTCAAGAGGAAATGTCACGGAGCCGCCGATTTTGCCGCCTTTTAATCCCTTGCTATATAAGGAGTTGTGAAATCTGTGTGAAAAAATATCGAATTCTTGCGTTTTTACCCTCTCCCCCACCTCTTCCCACGGGCAAATAGAAGACGCACTCTGCGGGCGATCGAAAGGCCCGCGGAGTCACGGAGACGGGGAGCTCTACAGGGGTCTGGCGGCGCGCACGACGAAGGTCGAGGCGAGCAGGCTGACCGGGGGAAGGCCTTCCATGACCCTCTCGATCGCCCTTGCGACGGGAAAGAGGCCATCGGGCACGTTCTTCAGCACAAAGATGATCCTCTTCATACCCGTGACCTCGAATCCTTCCCTTTCGAGAAAGGACCGGATCTCTCCGGCGGGCGACGGCCTGTGATAGCCGTACGGATGGTAGTCACCGCGTTCGATGTCGCCGACGGGATAGCACATCCCCGGGAGCGCCCTCTTGAGGAACGGCATGCGGGTAACGATACGCTTGCCGGTCTCGACGATCGAGTAGTAGTTGGGCGTCGAGAGAACGAGCACGCCTCCGGGCATCAATACGCGCATCGCCTCGCGGACGGCCGCGGGGCGATCGGGATGAAAGATATGTTCGAACGTCTCCACGGCGGTAACCGCGGCGAACGTCCCGTCGCCGAAGGGAAGAGCGCTCATGTCGGCGCCGCACAACCCGGCCTCCGCGCCGTTTGCCCTTGCGATCATGGAAGCCGCGGTAAAGTCGTTCTGCACGATGTCGATCCCGTACGGCTCATATCCGCGCAGGCTGAGGAGAAAGAGGTTGTAGCCCCATCCGCAACCGACGTCGAGAGCCCTCCGCCCGTCTCCGGCGGGGAGCATGCCGGTCACCGTCACGAAACGCCTGCGGCTGAGCCATCTCTTCGCCTTCGAACCGAGAAACCAGTTCTCGAGCAGGTTCGGCATCCGGTCCTCCGGTATGCCGGCGGGGATCACAGGCTCGGGGAGGTCTTCCATCCTGAGACCGGGGCCTGAAGCCGTCATCTTCCCTCCCCCTGCCGCGCCGGCTCGAGCCGGTAGAGAACGTATGTCACGGGATCGGGCTTACGTATCCCGAGGTTCGATACGACGCCGCCGATCAGCGCGGTAAACCGGACGCCCCGGATCACAGTCCCGTCGAAACGTCTCGGCACCCGGTGCCGGTCGACGAGATAATCTGCCCCGAGATCGAGGTAGAGACCCTCGTCGATTATCCTCTCGACATCTATCTTCCTGCGCATATCGTTTATCTCGGGAGTCACCAGGCCTCCGAGGTCCAGCACCTCCCTCCCGGAGAAATACCCTATTGCGCCGATGTCGGGGGAAGCGACGACCGAGCCGGGCAGCGAGTTCTCAGCCAGCCAACGGCCCATCGGGACGAGCACCTCCTCGAGCCCCCTGGAGAACTCCCGCGTCGGACTCACCACGACCGTGAAATAGAAGACCAGGCTCTGCAGCATCGTCGCGCCGGCGATGAGAATGATCACCGTCCGCATGGTCCTGGGGCGGGCGTAGCGAAGCAGCCTCGCCGCTCCGGCGATCCCTACGGCCACTATTGCCGGAATGACGGGCAGGAGATATCTCGACAGGACATGAAAATCGAATATCACGTAGATGGCGGGAAGGAGAAAGACCCAGAGAAGCAGGAAAAGAAGACCTCCCCTTGACAGTCCGCTTCCCATGTCTGGAAATTTTCTGTCGCGCAATATTCCGGCAGCGGCGAAGACCGCGGCGGCGGCCGGAAACAGGAGCGTCGCCCCGATTATCTTCAGCGGGACAAGTGCGGATGCCAGCATGCCCGTCCCGAAGGCGGGCTTCCCCTGCTTGGCGCCGGCGGTGAGCGGCAGGAAAGTTCCGGTATGCGAGCGGACAAGGAGCAGCCATCCCGCCATCAGCACGGTAAATACGAGAAGCCAGAGGAAGCGCCTCCGCAGCGGGGTCGACCGTTCTGCCAAAGCAAAGGATACAAAGGCCGCCGGAACCATCAGCCCCGCTTCAGGCCTGACCAGGCAGGCGAGAAAGAGGAGCAGCCCGAACAGGACGTTTCTCCCTGTCGAGCGTGACGCCGTGATGCCGGCGAAGAGACAGGTGAGGACTGTCAGCAGTGCGAACGAGGATTCCATCCCCGTCGCGCTCCACCTCAGCAGCCAGGCCTCGCACGCCAGCACGGCGGCGGCGGCTCCGGCTACCAGCCGCCTGCCGTCGAGTCTCATGACAAAGAAGTAGATCATCACTATCGAGAGGGCTCCGGCCACCCGGGAGAGTACGCGGCACCAGGTCGCGAGGTCCCCGCCGGCAAGATGGACGAGGGCAAGTATCCCGACCCAGAGAGGACTCGTGGCGCCGTACGACGGATCCCCTCTGTTGAACGAGAGCTCTCCCGCCTCGGCGAGATTCCGTGCGTACTGAATGTGGATATAGGTATCGTCGATCATCGATCCAGCGACCGGGATCCCCGCGACGGTGAAAACGGCGACACACGCGGCGACTATCGCGATATCCCTTCTCGTGACGGACCCCGCCATCAGGCATCCCCCCTGCCCGCCGCGATCAGTTCGAGCTCCCGGTCAAGGCTCTCCGCCGCCGCCCTCCTTGAGAATCCGGGCCGGGGCGACAGGTCGTAGGCAAAATCGAGCGTCCCCCCGGCATATGCCGAATAAATCCTTTCGAGCGCGGCCGCGACCTCTCCGGCGTCGCCCGGCCCGGCGACCTCACCCCTCCGCAGACCGGTGACGATATCGGCCACCTCCCCCGGCGGAGCGAGGGCGAGGATCGGCCTTTGCGCACCGATGTATTCGTACAGCTTTCCCGGCACGAGTCCGTTGTATCTCTCATCGTCGTGCTTTATCAAGAGAAGCGCGTGGCTCTTCCTCTCCCGCGCGACGCAATCGGTATGGGGCATATTGTCCTCGAACGTCACGGTCCCCTCAAGGCCGTCCATACCGTCCCACTCCTCGTTCGCCGACTCCCTCGCCCCTATGAAGGTCACCCTGACATTCCCTCTCGCCCCGGGAACCGACGCGAGGAATCTGGACAGGCCCTCCAGAAAGATGTGGGATCTCCGACCGAGTGTGAGCATCCCGCAGTGCGTGATCTGGAGGGGGCCGTCCGGCGGCCCCTCAGCTTCCCCGGCGAAATCCTCTTCATCGTACCCGTTCGGTATCCTCACCGCATTGCACGACGGCACGTTCCGCACCATGGTCTCCTGCTGCCATCTCGTCGTAACTGCGACCGTGTCGGCCCCCTGTGCCACACGCTTTTCCATCCCTTCGAGGATCCTCCTGTGAGCGGCCGAGACCGGGTCGCGTAGATATAGTGAAATCCACGGGTCCCTGAAATCGGCAAGCCACGGGATTCCGAATCTCGACGCGACCTTCAGGGCTGTCAGCTGAGTGCTGTCGGGGGGGCTGGTCGAATAGAGCGCGTCGAACCTCTCCTCGCGGCAAAGCCGCGAGGCGGCCCTTACAGCGAAGGGCTGCCATCCCGTGTAGGTGTCGGGCAGGAGAAAGAGTTCCCCGAATTTTCTCATCGCCTCGAAAGGGACGGACGGCCTCGCGCCGGCCCGTCCGTCCGTCCGGCGGCCGCGGACCATGCCGAGCATCCTGCCCGCCGAGAACGAACCCGTCCTGACTACCCGGACACCTCCGGGTACCTGCTTCTCGAGAGAGGGATCGCTGATCCAGAACTCCCCCGGCTTCGGAGTTACCACCGTGATATCCCAGCCCATCCTCGAGAGATATTTGACAAACGACAGCGGACGGTACACACCTCCCCCGCCCGCGGGGGGAAAGAAGTTGATGAGCATCAGCAGCTTTCGAGAAGACATCATCCCTCCAGTGAAAGCGCCCAGCGAACGAGTCCCGAGCCGGGTATGCCGCGCAGCATCTCGACCAGCGTCCGGGCCTCCCCGCTCTCGAACAGGGACAGTTTTCTCGCCGCGAGCCGCAGCAGGAATGGAGCGAGCAGGATGCATGCCGCAGCGGCGGAAAGACCCCACGCCGCGCATGCCGCTGCCCCGGCGCCGGCGAAAAGGGACGAAACGGCCAGCGCCCTGAGCATCGCCGTGCCGCCGGTTCCCGGATAGAGCCCCTTCTTCCGGGCGAGGATGACGGCGGCGGCGGTCTGCGCGGCCGATGCGGCCAGCTGGGCCGCGACCGTGCCGATCAGCCCGATACGCGGAACGAGTATGAAGAGGCCCGCGAAGTAGACCACCATCCAGGACAGATCGCAGACGACGGCCCATTTCATGTAATGAAGCGCCCTCATCGCAGCGGTCAGGGGCGCGATGAACGCGGCCGCAGGGACCGTCAGCAGAAGCACGAGGAGCAGCCGGTAGGCACCCGGGTATTCGGAGCCGCTGATGAGCGTTATCATCTCCCCGCCCGTCGCCGCAGCGACGGAGGCGAGGACCAGAGCCGCTATCACACTGGCCTTGGTGAACAGCCCGATCCGCCCTGACAGATCGTCCCCCCTTCCCTCTTCATATATCCTGGTCAACTCCGGCTGGAGCGCTACCACCGGAAAACCCAGAAATCTCTTGATAAGCTGATTGATCCTCGAGGCCACGTGATAGACCGATATCGCCGCGACCGGCAGAAGGGAGGACATCAGGAACCTGTCCACGTCGGAGAACGCCAGGGCGGCGTAACTGAGCGCAAGTGCGCTGCCCCAGTAGCCGGCCGGCGACGGAAGCGCTATCCCCCTTGCGGCGCCCCCCTCACCCCGGGAGAAGCTCTTTCTCACAATCGCCATGTATACCGGTACCCCCGCAGCCCAGACCAGAGCGTTCAGCGCAAACAGGGCTTTGAAGAGAAACTCCACATCGAGGTGGCTGCGCCAGAGCAGTATCAGGGCGGTAAAAAGGACCTGGAAGGCGAGCTCGAAGATCATCTGCATCCGCATCTCCCGCAGCCCGCTGAATCCCCCGTACAGGACGAGCTTCAGCCCGAGCGCGACGGATGCGAGGATCACCCATATTGCAGTATCTCCGGAAAGATCCAGCGCGAGCAGGTTATCCGGCATGATGCCTGTCCATCGCGGTGCGGCGGCCAGCAGAACGGTCCCCAGAACAATAACCACCGACGAGAAGAGGAAAAACCACCCGGCCGCGCTGCCGCGGCGCCCCCTTCTCTGGAAGGAGGGCAGATAACGGACGAGGACCTGGGGGAAGCCGACGAGGATGACAGTGGTCAGCAGGAGCGAAAACCCTCTCAGTACGACGTACAGGCCAAAACGTTCTCCACCGAGGTGCCTGCTCAGTACTCCGAGCTGGACGAGGGTAAAGATCATCTGCAGGGCGCCGGCGACCGCGAGAGCGACCGTGTTCTCCGCTATCCTCGATCTGCCCCTTTCTACCGTCTCTTCAGCCACTCGAGCCATCTCCTCGATTTCTCCACGACAGGATAGAGATATTCGGCACCGCCCATCGATTCCTTGAAGAAGATCATGCCCGCGCCCCCGCTGCTGCTCCCGAGATTGAAGACCGAGGTGCCCCTGCCTATCGCCTCGCGGACGGCGACCATCACGAGATAGGCGGCGGCGTCGTACTCGTGCGCCCGCGGCGTAACGCCTGCCTGCCAGGCCTGTGCCGTCCGGCCGAAATAGAAATCGACGTGCGCCGCCAGCAGCGAGTCCCCGATGAATGCGCCCCAGAAGCAGACACCCTCGCTGCCGCGGAGGAAAAGGCTTTCGAAGAATTCCTTTGGATACGGATGGACCCCTCCCCATCCCAAGGCGCTGTGGAGATAGATGTCGTAGAACATTTCGAGGTCACGCTCTCCCTCTAGCTTTCTGGCGACCACTCCTTCGCGCTCGCACCTGTTGCACAGCTGCCGCCGTTTCCGGCTCATGCCTCTGCTCCTGTATTCCTCCAACGAATCGGGCAGAGTGATAATCCTGCATTCCTCCATCCTGCATTTCCATCCACGGGGTGTCCCCACCTCTCCGCGCAAACCGATCAGGTTGGCAGCCGCTCCGACGCATCTCGGAGAAGAGGCCATCGAGAAGAAATTATCGAGGACCGCCTTCTTCACCGCCGGGTCGGAGGCGAGTGGATCGCCGTAGGTGCCGAAAGGCAGGGAATGCAGCATGAACGCGGGGCCCTTCACCACCCTGACGACGGGCATCAGGCCCGCCAGCCTCCCGCCGTCGCGGGCTGCGAGCCAGCCGCACTCGAACCGAGGAAACGATTCGGCAAGGATCTCCAGCCACGCGGGGGAATGGAAGAAAGTGGCACCCTCGAAGGCCGAGACGAACTCGAGGACTTCTTCATGCGAAAGGTCAGTTTCGAAGCGGGTTTCCACCGGTCCTCCGTTGATCACTGGCTGCGTCCCGGGTCGTCTCCGAAGCCGGGCATGAGCTCCGACATCAACCGCAGCACACCAACCCTGTCGCCCGTTCTCGCCGCTTCGACAAGTCTGTCCACATCGGCCTTGAAGGTATCGCCTGTCGCCGCCGGCGATCTGGCAAGCATGATCTTTTCTCCGGGAGTGGGCGGCTCGAGGGTCTCGTCCTCTCCGACGAGCACCTCGTGGAGCTTCTCTCCTTCCCTCAACCCGGTATATTCTATCGGTATCTCTTCGTCCGGCTCGTGCCCGGTAAGCATGATGATGTCCCTGGCCATCTCGAGGATGTTGAGCGCCTCACCCATGTCGAGGATGTAGGTCTCTCCGCCCTTTCCCGACACCGATGCCTGGATCACAAGTAGTGACGCTTCCTTGACGGTCATGAAATATCTCGTGGCCTCGGGATCGCTGACGGTCACCGGGCCGCCCCTGCCGATCTGGTCCACGAAGAGGGGGACTACGCTCCCCGTGCTGCCTATGACGTTTCCGAACCGCACGGTCATGAACCTGCACGCGCTGTCGGGATCGATCTTCCGAAGGTACATCTCCATGAGCCTCTTGGTGGCGCCCATCACGCCTCTCGGATCGGCCGCCTTATCGGTCGAGATGAACACGAACCATTCCGTCCCGCATTCCTCGACGGCCCTCGCGAGGTTGATCGTCGCCGCAACATTGTTCATCACCGCCTCTTCGGGATCACGTTCCATGTAATGCACGTGCTTGTGCGCGGCGGTATGATACACCACGTCGGGCGCCAGCCTGTGCATCACCTTGTCGAGCCTCTCCGCCTCGCGCAGGTTGTTGATGACCGTGACGATGTCGAGCCCGGGATGATCGGCCCTGATCTCCTGCTCTATCGCGAAGATCCTGTTCTCACCGCGACCGAGCATTATCAGCGTCGCGGGTTTCACCCTGGCAAGCTGTCTGCACAGCTCGCTGCCGATAGTGCCTCCGGCACCGGTCACCATTATCTTCCTGCCGGTCAGCCTGGCCGCGGCCGATTCGAGATCAAAGCTCACCGTCTCCCTCCCGAGAAGGTCCTCCACCCTGACCTCCCGGATCTGATCTATGTGGACGGCACCGCTTATGATCTCCATCACCCCGGGAACGATTTTGTAGGCGACTCCCGCGCGGCGGCACCGCCTGATTATGTCGCGCACGAACCTGCCCGGGGCTGTTGGAATCGCTATTATGACCTCGTCGATCTTCCGCTCCGAAACGACCGATTCGAGCCCGGTCATCTTACCCAGCACGGGGGTTCCTTCGACTTCCGCCCCGGCCAGACCATCGTCGTCGTCGAGGAACCCCACGATGGAGGCATTGATCTCTGTAGAGCGGCCGATCTCCGAGGCGACCATCCGGGCAGCCTCACCCGCGCCGACTATAAGAACCTTCCTGTGCCTTTCGCCGATCACCTGATCACCGCAACCTTTCTCATGGACGTACCGCCTGTTCCCTTCACCTGTACCACATATATACCCGACGAGGCCTGATAACCGTTGAGCGTGAGGAGGTCCCAGGCGATTTCGCCCTCCGCCACTCCGGCGACCTCGTGAACTAGCCCGCCCTCGAGATTGTACACGCGGATATCCACCAGCCCGCTTATCCTCGCGATCCTCAGCGCGTTGTCTCCCCTGGCGGCATGGACGGGATTGGGATAGAGGATCATGTCGGACATCGGCTGCGTCACTTCCACCGGTTTGTTCGCATCGAAGCGGGCGAGCCCGTTATCCGTCCCGATCCAGATGAACCCCCCCGACGGGTCGTACGCGAGGGCCCTGCACGAGTGATCGGGAAGGGGCGAAATGACATCGGGCGGATAGATCAGCTGGAATTCTTCCTGCCACTTCAGTGCAGTCGTGTACGCCGCCGTTATCGTGCCGTCAGGATCGATCCGGTTCAGGCCCTTGTTCGTGGCGACCCAGAGCCCGCCGCGGCCGTCGAATTCGATATCGTATACCGTGCCTCCGATCAACCCCTCCTCGTGGGTGTCGGTCTTGACCATGAACGAATCGATCTTCCCCTGCGAATACCTGACGAGGCCCGCTGACGTACCGACCCAGATGCTGCCGTCCGGCCCCCGCTCTACCGACCAGAGCTCAGTGCTGGGCAGCTGATCCTCACCTAGGATCGTGATCCAGTAATCGCCGGCGGTGGAAGTGAGCGTCGGCCAGTCGAAGCCGCCCGTTCGCCAGTACATCACGCCGTAGCCCCTCAGGGCGATATAGGCCCCCTGGTCGTCGAAGGCGCAGTCAAAGACGTTGCCCCCCTCCATCGGCGTGTGGCTGCCCGGGTCTACAGTCAGCCAGTCGTCTCCGGCCCGGCTCGCTATGTTGATCCCCCACATCCCGCTCTTGAACTCGACGTCGTCGGACATGAACCACCTGTTGCCGCCCGGGTCCTCCCCGGCCCTCACGAACCTGTCGGAGGTGATCGTCCCTGTACCGGCGGAGAAATGGGCCCAGATATCGTCGTCCTTGTCGAGCGGGTCTTCCACGTCGATCAGGTCGAGGTCATAGGAAAGGGCGTTACACCAGAGGTATCCCCGGGAATCGTAAAGCAGGGCAAGGTTGTTGATGAAGTAAGAGAGCGCGTCGTCATGGCCGACGTCGCTTCGAATCTTCGTATAGGATATCCACCTGTCGGCGGTCGAACGGAACGAGATCCCGTATCGGCTCGTGCTGATCCAGACGTTCCCGGCCGGATCGGAATCCAGGGCCACTATCTGGTTCTGTGTGAGCCCTTCCGGCTGGAATGCCGTCCAGTCCGTTCCGGCAAATCCCGCGAGAAACATCCCCCTGGATCCCTCCTCGTAGAATCCGCCTGCCCAGGGCGTGCCGTCGCCGTCCACAGCGAGTGCTCCGAGAATATTCTGGCTCCAGCTGATCCTGTACTCCCCCAGGATCATGTTCTTCAGCTCGGACGCAGCCTGGAGGGCCCAGTAAGTTCCGTTCCACAGGTACGTCACTTCATGCGATATGCAGTAAAGCGCGCCGCCGCCGGAGGAGACCACGACGGGATCCATGTGCAGACCCGATCCGAGCACCGGCCACGATCCGTCGCCGAGATACCGGACGTCCGGCCCCGAGACGCAGTAGACCTCACCCTCGTGTATGCAAACCGACAGGACCTCGCCGATCCCGTAGAATGTATAGTCGAACGTGCCGCGGTCGTAGCTCACTATCCCGTCCCCGCAGGCCACCCACAGGAAATCGTTGGAGGGGTCCCACGCCATGTCGTACACGGTCTTCCCCGCGAGGCTGTCGGTGAGGACCGGCTCGCTGGCCGGGGCGTTGTTGAAGAACTTCGCCGCTCCCCCGGTGCCTCCATAGTAGATATCTTCCTCCACCCTCAGAAGACACATAACGCTGTCGCTCAGTATCCCGTCGATCGTCTCGGTATATTCCTTCACAGAGAAGATCCCGTCGGGGTTGTCTATCCTCGCCACCCCGGCGACCCTCATCGCCGCCCAGAGGCTCCCTCTTCCGTCGACTGTCACTGCTGTGATATCGTTCGATCTCAGCTCGAGTCCGTCGATGTAGCTCGTGAAAGTCGAGTCTCCCAGGTCGAAGAGGAGGATCCCGCCCCTGGTCCCGCACCACAGGCTGTCTCCGAGCGCCGTCACCCGGCTTATCGCGCTGGCGTTCATGTATACGTTCCAGTCCCCCGGCGCCGCATGCGCGGCTCCGCCCGCAAGCAGCGCGGCAAGGACCAGGCATCTCATTACTCTCAATTGTCGACCCCCTTGCTGTGAAACCATTCCGGATATCTTCCGGCCAGACAGGGGATGACCGACCGGACCATAAGCAGGATTCTTCCCGCAAACGTCTGATTGTTCAACATCAATATCTCGTCTCCCGCGGCCTTCCCGGGATCGGCCACCGGATCAATGCGCCACGCGCCCGATATGCCCGGCCTGATGACAGGCCTTTCGCCAGGGGAACCTGCCGGGGACGCCGGCGGCCCGATAAGTGACAGTCGCGCGGCGATAAGCTGCATCGCGAGGAGAGGTTTTACGATATCCGAGGCCTCCCTTCCCGACTTCAACACCACCCTCGGCCAGCGGAAATCTCCTCCGGATCCCTTCCTAGTCTCCGTGAACATCCTGACGCCTCCGTCGATCCGGCCGAGCGTCGCGAAGGGCAGCCAGCAGAGGATCGACAGGGGGAACAGGACCAGCCCGGCGGCGAGATCGATGAGCCTCTGCAGGCCCGTAGTCAGGAGAAACGACGCCCCCCTTTCGACGGTGAACATATAGACGTCGCCTACATGTTCCGAGCGGGTGTCGCGGCCGGTGACCTTCGCGGCGGGCGAGATGATATTAATCCTGATCGACCTCGAGACCGGACCCGTCATGATCCTCACGATCCCGTCGTCCTTTCCCGCGGAGGGAAAGACAATCAGTTCCTGCACCCTGAACCTCTCGACGATCGACGGGAGGTCTCCGATCCCGCCGAGCGCGCCTTCCCCGGGCCCCACCCATCCGATTATATCGATCCCCGCCTCCGGATGGTCCGAGGCCATCGCCGCGAAATCGGCCACCTCCCCGGCGTCCCCCGCCAGAAGCACCCTCCTGAGGTCGAAGCTCGCCGATACGAGAAACCCGTGCGCCTGGCGTATCAGCCTTCTCGACAGCGAAATGAGGATCGCAGAGAAGACGGCGTGCCCGAGCAGGACCGCCCTGGAGAATATCCTCACCTTCGTCAGGTACGACGCGGTCAGAAGAACAGCGAACACAATCAGTACCGCTCTGATCACTGCGGAGAATTCCTCGGTAAATCCCGTTCCCCTCCGGATCCTGTACAGACCGATCGAGACAAATGTAAGTAAAAACAGGAAATTAAAAAATACGATGAATATCGAGTACCAGTCGAGCGGATACAGACGGTTCACGAAGAACGGCTGGATCGCGTCCCTCAGGTAGTACGCCGCGAGAAAACTCACGTTTATCGCGATCAGGTCGCTCGCGACGAATACAAGCGACTTGATCGTCCCCCGGTGCCGCCTGAGAAAATGGAACATCGCGTTCCACTTCTCGTAATACCGCATCAGGCTGAGCATGTGCAGGAAAAACGGCCTGCTCATTACGGACTTGGCGCTGGAGCGCTCGTACAGGTGGACCATGACCGAGTCGGGGACGTACCAGACCTGCCGGCCGTGCTGCTTCATCCGGTAGCACCAGTCGGTATCCTCGAAATAGAGGAAGAATCTCTCGTCCATCAGTCCCACCTCCTCAATGGCCTCGCTGCGCACGATCATGCAGGCGCCTATGATCCAGTCGATCTCCCTCGCCTCGGCGTGGTCGCAATCGCTCATAAGATGTTCCCTGAGCGCCCGCGCGCGGGGAAAGAGCTTTCCGAGAAAGGTGCGCCTGAGAAAGAGGGCCCTGATCGTATAGAACGACCTGCAGGAAGGCTGGACGGAACCATCGGGAAAAACGAGCTTCGAACCGGCGATGCCGGCCTCCGGCGTGTCGTCCATGAACCGGACGAGCGTGTCGATCGAATCCTCCCCGACGACAATGTCGGGATTAAGGATAAGGAAGTAGCGGCCCGACGAGGCAAGAAACGCCTGGTTTACACCCTTCGAATATCCCCTGTTGTCATCGTTGGCGACCAACCGCACGAGGGGAAACGATTCGCCGATCATCTCCGGCGTCCCGTCGCCGCTGGCGTTGTCGACAACTATTATCTCGTACTCCCCCCCGGGAGGATGCTTCTCGAGGGAACGGAGACATTTCTCCACCGGGGACAGGCTGTTATGGGTGACGATGACTATAGAAAGATTCATACTGCTTTGATCGAGGGGTTATTTCCATCGCCTGGGATTCATGAACCTCAGCCTCCAGACCATGAAGGCGGCTTCCCAGATGATCTTGCGCGACATCTTCGAGATACCGACCCGCCTGTCGGTGAAGATGATCGGTATTTCCACTATCCGCAATCCCTTCTTCCAGCAGAAGAAGTTCATCTCGATCTGGAATGAATATCCGTCGCTTTTTATCGTATCGAGAGGCAGCTGCTCGAGGGTCTCTCGCCTGAAGCACTTGAAGCCGCCGGTCGAATCCCTCAGGGGAAGGCCCGTGATGATGTGCGTATACCTGTTCGCCCCGTAGCTGAGGATCAGCCTGCTCAAAGGCCAGTTGATGACGGTTATGCCGTGGACATATCTCGAGCCGATCACGAGGTCATGATCCTTCACCGCTTCGAGTAATTCCGGGATTGCGTTCGGATCGTGAGAGAAATCGGCATCCATCTCAAAGACAAACTGCGTATCGGTGTTGGCCAGCGCCCATTGAAATCCCGCTATGTATGCCGACCCGAGCCCAAGCTTTTCTTCCCGGTGGATTACGTGTATCCGCGGCTCGGCGCCGGCGAGGCGATCAACGATCTCTCCTGTCCCGTCGGGAGAATTGTCATCGACGACCAGGATCTCGATATCGTCGCCCTGCGCGAGGACGGCACCGATGATCCCCTCGATGTTCTCCTTCTCGTTGTACGTCGGCACGATGATGAGGGCTTTCAATTGTCTATCCCTTTCTTCCCGCAGTCACTCCCGGGATCACCGCCATCGCTGCGGCGAATATCAGCGAGGCAACCGACAGAATGAGAGCCTTCCTGATGACGGGGGATCTGTACTCGAACACTATCTCGTGATCCCCCGCCTCGAGCGGCAGGGCCCGGAGACAGTAATTCGCGGTAAGGATCTCCCTCTCCTCTCCGCCGACCCTGGCGATCCAGTCGGGGTAGTCTATCTCGCTGAGCACCATTATGCACGGTTTCTCCACGTGCGCCTTTATCATAATCGAGTTCAATCCGTGCGACACGATCTCCGCCGCGCTTCCCTCGGCCGATTCCGGAACGACCGCCGGCTCTTTCTCGAGCAGGGCTACGGAAGCGGGATCGAAATCCTGCCGGCTGATCGCGGCCAGGACCTCTCCGCGTGTCATCACGCTGCAGCCGCTCGTCATGAAGACCCTCGGCAGCGCGTACGGATTCTCGTAGACATAGCTGTTCTCCCCCTCGAATACGAGCGGGAAAGGCGAATCCTCCCTGAAGAGCGGGAACATCGAGTGAAAATATCTGGCGTTGAGCATGTTTAGGACAGGCAGGGGCATGCCTCCGCTGTTGAAGACGCCGAACATGGCGTCCATCACGTCCTGATAGTTTTTCAGCTTGGCCGCGTGATACCCGCCCATCGAGAATATTCCGGCCATCATGTAGCTGTTGTCGCTGAACGGGAATACGTTGTGGCTCCAGCCGCCCGGCCTGGCGGCGGGAACGGGAAACACCCTGAACATCCCTTCACGCCCCGAAAGGTACACGGCCGTCTCCGTCGGCGTCGTCAGGCCCTCCTTCTCTGAGAGCGGATTGATCAGCCTGTAGTTCGAGGACCGCCAGAGTTTCTCCGGCCTCACGATCGAATGGTCGACCGTCATCAGGTCGACAATCGCGATCAGGGCGATGGCGCCGATGATCAGCCCGTACCTGATCCTGCCGCGCACGACGACAAAGACGGCTCCCGCCGTGAGCAGGAGAAAAAACAGCGACCGCACGAGATCGGTCGAGTATCTGCCGGCCGCGAAGGCCACCCACTCTCCCTTGACCCTCGCCCTGACAGCGGTGTCCGACCCTATTCCGGAGCGTATCGAGCCGCCGGCGATAAGCGAGATCACCAGCACGGCCGCGCACGCTATCAGCACCCACTTCAGCCTTCCCGCCCCGAGCCATCCCGGAAGGGTACCCTGCCCGGCCCTGCGGAAAAGCTCCTCGATGGCGAGCCCCGCCAGTACAACGAGGACGAGCTGCTGCACGATGAGGATCATTACCGGGACGCGAAACTTGTCGAACCACGGCAGGAACCTGAACAGCGGGTCGTAGAGGACGGGAAAGAACCTGCCGAAGCTGATCAGCGTGGCCAGGACAGCGGCCGCCAGCAGGAACCACTTCGCTCTGCCCCTGACGATAAAGACCCCAAGGATCGAGAAGAGCGCCGTCACCTGCCCGATGTAGTTGGGATAATCGGTGAACGGCATGCTGCCCCAGTATGTCGCCTTGCCGAAACCGGACGACCAGGGGAAGAAGAAGCTCAACGTCTCTTTCGGGTGGAGGCTCCACCCCGTCGCGTAGTCATAGTCCAGCCCCCCGCCGCTTCCGCCGCGGATCGACCAGTTGGCGTAATCTCGCACGGGAAAGACGAGCACGGCGGCGATCCCCAGGGCAAGGACGAAGGAGACGGCGAGCAGCACGGATCCGGCGAGCGCTTCCTTTCCCTTCCCCTCCCTGATATATCCGACCGTCTCGAATATGAAGAGAAGACCTATCAGCAAAAACGTATAGTACGAGATCTGGATGTGGCCGCGCAGCATCTGCATGCCGAGAACGATCGCCAGAAGAGCCGCCGGGACGATCCTCCTCCTGCCGCCCAGTACTCCCCTGGCGAAAAGGAGCGCCAGCGGCATCCACGCAACGGCCCCCGCCTGGGATCCGTGGCCGTTCGCCCCGGCAGCCACGTAGTTCGGCATTATCATGAAGAGTGCCCCGGCCAGCAGGGAAACCGAGGGACGTATCCCGAACGACCTGGCCAGCAGATACATCCCGGCGCCGGCGAGCAGGTAATGGAGCAGAAGCCACGCCATCGCGGGGAATCCGGCGTATGTGTACAGGATGTGCGTTATATACGATACCGGGTAGACGTACGGAGTGTAGGCGAGGCTCGAGTAGCTGGGCATCCCGCAGAACAGGTAAGGGTTCCAGAGGGGGTAGGTCCCTTCCTCGATGCTCGTCCTGCCCACCGTTCTGAAGCTCATCGGCGCCTTCGTGTCGGGCGCGATAAAGACATTGTCGAGGAAGACGAGCTCGGGAACGAGGATAGCGAGCACGGCCATCAGGATCACGGCCGCCGCGATACCCCTTTTCCACCCCTTCATGGAATCGAAGCTGCCGACAGGATCGAACGCTTTGCGATCCGGTCCGGCCGGCTTGCTCTTTCCAGCCAATAAACTCTCCTCTATCAAAACAGGGGCATGCTACCCGATTAATTCTATCACTTTCACATCGGCCGGTAAATGGCCAAAATCCCGTTCCCCTGTCATGCGGACCTGATCCTCGACGCCCTCGCCGCCCCCCTTATCGCCGACGAGAGCAGCTTCCATCTCCCCGTCAGGAGAAGACCGAGGGACAACCCGATGAATCCCGCCGCGTGGACCGGGAAGTGGAGCACCCGCCACCAGAACGACCTGTGCCCGGCGAAGAGCTTCCACGTGCCGGCAATCCTGTTTTCGAGCTTGAAGGGCGTCATTCCGCCTCCGCTGCCCGAGCTTACCTTGTGCCAGAGCCTCGCCGACGGGACGTACCGCAGCGACCAGCCGGCCGCCGCCGCCCGCAGGCAGAAATCGACGTCCTCGCAGTAGATCGTATACGATGGATCGAGGAGACCGATCTGCCCGAAGACCTCCCGCCTCGCCATCAGGGCGCATCCGGTCACCCATCCGGTCTCGCCGGGCGCATCTTCGAACGAGCCCTCCATCCTGCGGAGGCCGCGGTGGAAGGGCACTCCGGTGAGCCTGTTGAATCCCCCTCCCCCATACCATATCCTCTCCGGATCGTCGTGGTAGTATATCTTCGGTCCGGCTACACCCACGGCGGGATCGTCGAACGCCTGAAACATTTCCGCCGCGAAGCCCGGATCGACCTCCGTATCGTTGTTCAGCAGGAGGACAAACTCCGCTCCCCTCTCCAGGGCGGCCTCGATGCCGACGTTGTTTCCCGCGGCAAAGAGAAGATTCTCGCCGTTCTCGATCAGTTCCACTCCCGGGAATCCCTGCCGGACGATCTCCCGGGAAGAATCGGTCGAGCCATTGTCGACGACGATTATCTCGAGCGGCGGATCGTTGACGCGCATGAGGGAATCGAGGCACGGGCCGAGCACTTCCCGCCCGTTCCAGTTGAGGATTATTACGTGTACCTTGCGTCGGTCCATATTATTTCCCCGAGGATATCCGCGAATGCAGGTCTTCGAGAGTATCCGCCAGTGAGGCCCAGGAAAATCTCTTCTTCTCCTCCTCGAAATTCGGAGCCATCCTCTCTCCCCACCCCTCGTCGAAGAATCTCGACACCGCACCCGCCATCGATCCGGGATCGGCCGGAGGAACGATGAATCCGGTCTTCCCCTCGTAGACGACCTCGGGAAGACCGCCGACGCGGGTCGCTATCATCGGGCGGTCGAACGCGACGGCCACCTGGGCGATCCCACTCTGCGTGGCCGATGTGTACGGAAGCATCACGAGGTCGGCGGCGATGAAGTATGCGGCGACCTCCTCGTTCGCTATGTACCTGTCGACGAACATGATCCTGTCCGATACGCCGAGTTTTTCGGCCAGCTCGAAGTAGGGCGCGCTGTCCTCGTAGAACTCGCCGACGACGAAAAGCCTCGCTCCCGTCCGGTCGCCGATCGAGGGCATCGCCTCGATCAGGTGACGCAGCCCCTTGTAAGGACGGATCAGCCCGAAGAAGAGAAGGAGCGGGCCTTCACCCTCTCCGATCTCCTTGCGGGCCTCCTCTTTCGTCATTTCCCCGCTCCTGAAAAAATCGTATGTCGGGTGAGGGTGCGACGCCACGACCGCCTTCTTCCTGATCTTCAGGAGGTTGCTCCTGTCCTCCTGCGACTGGACGACAAATGCGTGAGGCGCAAGAAAGGCGATCGTCGAGAGCATCCTGTCGATCAGTGACGTCTCGTGCGGAACGACGTTGTGGCAGATGAAGACGATCTTCGTGCTGCTCAGCATCTTCAGTATCAGGCATATTGTCACCAGCGCCGGCGCGAAGTACGGATGCCACCATTGAACCACGGTCAGATCGGGCTTTATCCGCGCTATCCGGAAGCCTGCCCTTATCCAGGTGAAAGGATTGACAGAGTCTATGATCCGCTCCGACTCGACGCGGTGCGTCGACCCGCTCTCGTCGTACTGCGTCTTTCCAGGGAAGAGGAAGTCGGGGTAGAGTCTCGAATAATTGACGACGGTGACCTCGCGGCGGAGCGCCAGCTCCCGGGCGAGGCTCGTATTGAAGTGGGATATCCCGCCCCTGAACGGCCAGGCCGGCCCTACGAGGCAGATCCTGAGTCTTCGGACTGTTTCTTCGCTACTGGTCATCTATCTGGTACTCACGGAATGAGAAGGTTCTCTCGAGCGAGGAGGAAAACATCTCGGCAAGAAGCCCGATCGAGCCGATCTGTATCGATATCACGATCAGGATCAGGCCGAGGACCATCAGTGGCCTCACGTGAAGCCCCTTTCCCATTATCCACTGCACGAGGAAATAGAGGTTGATCAGTCCGCCGGTGGCGAAAAAGGAAAAGGCTATCCTGCCGAAGAAATGGAGCGGCGTCGTGGACCTGCGCGTGATGAACATCACCGTAATCAGGTCGAACATCCCGTTGAGGAGCCTCCTGGCTCCGTACTTGCTCCTGCCATACTGCCGCTCGAAATGAGAGACCTTCATCTCCCCTATCCTGAAGCCTTCCCATCCCGCGAGCACGGGGATGAACCTGTGGAGCTCGCCGTAGACTCGGATCCTCTTGACGACCTCTCTGCGGTAGACCTTCAGGCCGCAGTTGAAATCGTGGAGCTTTATCCCGCTTGCGGCCGATGTGACAAAGTTGAAGAGTTTCGAAGGCCAGGTCTTGGTTATCGGGTCCTTCCTGTCCCGCTTCCAGCCGGAGACCAGGTCGTACCCCTCGTCGAGCTTCGCGATCATCGCCGGGATCTCATCGGGATTGTCCTGGAGATCGGCGTCTATCGTGACGACTATCTCCCCCTTCGCCGCCTTGAATCCCTCGTCGAGGGCGGGGGATTTACCGTAGTTTCTCGAGAAGCTGATTATCTTGACCCGCCTGTCGTTCTCCCTGAGCTTCCTGATGATCTGCAGGGACGAGTCGGTCGAGCCGTCGTCGACGAAGAGGAGCTCGTGGGCTGAGGCCGATCCCTCGAGCATCGTGGTGAGGCGCCTGTACAGCTCTTCGATACTCTCTTCCTCGTTGTAGGTCGGGATGATCACTGTCACACTGTATCTTCTCGCGTTTTCCAAGATCCACCTCCGGTTTTCCGCATCAGGAATGGTCCCGGTACCATTCGATCTCGCGCCTCAGCCCCTCTTCAAGGCCGGTGGTCGGAGAGAAGCCGAGCTCTCCCGCCGCCTTCGTGGTATCGGCCCACGTATCGAGGACGTCCCCCCTCGCCTTCTCCATGAAACGGACCGGCGGATCGCCGCCCGTCTCCCTGCGGATGATCTCGATGACATCGAGGACCGAGCTCCTGCTCCCCCCACCGACATTGAATATATTCCAGTCTCCCTCGTACCGGGAGGCGAGTACGTTCGCCTCGAGCGCGTCAAAGACGAATGTGAAATCTCTCGTCTGCTTTCCGTCGCCGTAGACCTCTATCTCGCCGCCACCCAGCGCCGCTTTTATGAACCTGCTGAACGCCATGTCGGGCCTCTGTCTCGGGCCGTAGACGGTGAAATATCTCAACGCGACGTAGCGCTGGCCGAAGTTGACCCGGTAGAGCTCACAGAGATGTTCCGCCGAGAGCTTGGTCGCGCCGTATGGTGAGACGGGACTGGTGACGTGGTCTTCGCGCATCGGGAGATCCCTCGTGTCGCCGTATACCGAGCTCGAACTCGAGTAGACGAGCGGGATCCCCGTATCCTTCATCGCCTCGAGGAGCTTCTGCGTTGCGAGGATATTCGAATCGATGTAATGCGAGAACTCGGCTCCCCAGCTCCTCCTTACACCGGCCTGCGCGGCCAGGTGAAATACGCAAGAGACGCCCTCGAGATGGGCGGCCAGGTCGCAGCTGTTCAGGTCTTCTTCGACAAGGCTGAAGCTCTTCGACCCGGCCAGACCGGAGATGTGCATCCGCTTCCTCTGCGGATCGTAATAATCGGTGAAGCTGTCGATCCCCGTTACCGACCACCCGTCGGAGACGAGTCTTTCGCACAGATGTGATCCGATGAATCCCGCCGCTCCGGTTACAAGAGCCTTACCGCTCAATTTGCCTCCCCTGACGAGTCCGGCGCCGGCGATCCGCCGGGCCCGAACTCCGTATCGAGAACATGTTCGATGTTGTCGTATAGCTGCCTGAATTCCCGGTCGCCCGGATGCCCGTCGAGCCAGCTTCGGACGAATCCCTTCGCCTGCCCCCTCCTGCCGAGGATGGCCGACAGCCTGAAGCCGTGCCCGAAAAGATCCCTGTGGCCGGGCGCGGCGACGATCGCCCTGCCGAGGACCTCGAGCGCTCCCTCCATGTCGCCGCTGTCCTCGCAGATGCTCGCCAGTCCCATCCAGTATTCGCCTCTCGAGGGATCGCGCTCAATCTCCCTCGTGTAATGTTCGACGGCCCTGTCGAAACGGCCGGCGCGGCTGTAGTACATGCCGAGGTATTTCCTCGGGAACTCGAAGTCGGGATTGAGCCTGTACGAGAGCTCGGCCCACTTCATCGCCTCGGGGTAATCCTTTCTCGCCGAGGCCTTCTGGGCGAGCTGGAAGGCGGCGACCGCGAAATTGATGAACATGCCCTTCGTGTCGGGCGTCCTGTAGACCGACGTGTCGATATCCCAGTCGCTGCTCAGCACTCCCCGGAACTCGAAGATGTGCTCGAAATTGCGTTTCATCTGGAACTCGTTTATCTGATGCTGCTTCTTCGTGGTGACGAGTTTGCGGACCATCCCCTGCATCTCGAGATACTCGGCGTAAGGATTCCAGATGTCCGGGGGAACGGTCACGGCGGCGTATATCGGCCGTTTCCAGTTTGTCTCCTGTATGATGTGCTGCATCACGAGATCGCGCCTCCACACGACGCCGCCGTCCTTGAGCACCATCGGGCGGAGCCTTTCGATCTCGGCGTCGGTCAGCGATATCGGCATGGCAGGCTTGCGGTCGCGCAGCTGCTTTATGTACCAGCTCGTGTTGAGCAGGGAGAGGTTGGCTACGTTGACGTCGGGCCTGAATCCCTCGACCATCTGTATGTACCACAGAGGATATGTGTCGTTGTCCCCGTTGGTGAATATGATCGCGTCGGGCTCGAGCCCCGCGAGTATGTTGTAAGCGTAATCCCTCGGG
>JAUWCL010000008.1 GCA_030609325.1 Candidatus Krumholzibacteriota bacterium | reverse complement strand
TCGAACATGAGCCGGACGACCTCGACAATGATCAGGTAGACCATCGTGACGCCGAGGGCCGCCGTGAAGACCGAGAGGAGATTGACCCTCTGGGCCACCGACAGGGCGAGAGGAAGCATCGCGAAGACCCGCCCGACAAGCACGTACAGGGGTGTTCCGGGAGAATGCGGGATCCCGAGAATATGGGAAACGGCGATGAACTCGCCCGCGTCCCAGAACGAGACGCTCGCCGCCATCGTCATCATGTAGATGATGAGGCTCGTCAGGAATATCAGAGCGGCTGTCAGACTCGTGATCGTCCTGTCGGACATTCTCTCTACCTTTCTTCTCGTGCAGTTCCCGTACTTATACTCCGGAATCCGCGTCTTTATCCATCGAAATCGTACCGGCAATCTGGCGCTTCAGGAACAGGACCCCGCCGATCAGGCTGACCCCCACCATGACCACATACGTGATAAACTCCATCAGGAACGCCTCTTCCTCCTGGAATCCTATCCTGGTGAAAAGAAGTATACCGGCCCCTTCCCTCAGGCCGAGACCATTAATCGATATCGGGAGTATCATTATCAGGCCGAGCAGGGGAACGAAGACGAAGAAGTGCAACATATCGCGGGCCTCGGGACGTATCCCGAGCGCCATCGCGACGGCCAGGTGGGTCGAGACCCTCAGTATCTGGATCGTCAGCGTCAGGGCGATCACCCTCCCGAGCAGTGCCGGAAAGCTGCGGAACGAGCCGAGATGGCTGAAGACCAGCTCGAGCCGTTCCCCTATCCCCCACAGCCTGATGCGGGAAAGCACCTTCCTGACAGGCGTCGAGATCTTCCTGCTCAGCGTCAGTGCGAGGACAGGGGCGATGCACCCGGCGAACACGAGGGCATAGAGCCCGAGGGCGGCGGAGCCCCCGGACAGGAAGAGAGTTAGCGAGGCGGCCAGGGCGAGGAGGCACAGGCCCGTGATCCCGATGATCCTGTCGAGGAGCGTGATCGCGAACACCATGTGCGGATCGTGGCCTGTACGGACCACGTCGTATATCTTGTACGCGTCGCCGCCGACATTCGTCGGCAGCATGTTGTTGAAAAAGAGTCCCGTGAAATAGAGGCTGACCGTCTTCGCAACGGGCATCCTCACTCCGCCGGCCGACATGAGAATGTGCCACTGCAGCGCACCGAGCAGGCTGCTGGCCAGAAATATCGCAACGGCGGCGGCGATCCAGCCCGGATCGATCTTCTCCAGATGCTCGAGCAGCCTGCCGGGAGATATCCGGTAGAGCAGTATCGCGATCAGCCCGAGGCTGACTGTGATCTTCAGCAGCTGCCATGCCGCGCGCTTCCTATCCACTGGAGCTCCCCCCCTCCTGCTGCCCGGTCACGGAGAGCAGGAACTGCTCCGTCTCGCGCGCGCATCTCTCCCACGCAAGCTCGCCCGTCCTCTCGATCGCCGAGGCGCTCATATCCTTCCAGAGTTCCCGGTCGGTGAGCAGGAGGGCCGCCTTCTCGCCGAATGCCGTCGAGTCACCGTACGGCACGAGAAAACCGGTGCTCCCGTCGACGACCGAATCCCTCAGCCCGGGCCGGTCGCTCGCGACAACGGGGACACCGCAGGCGTTCGCCTCGATGACGGTCAGCCCCCAGCCTTCCTTCGGACTCGGATTGAAGAGCAGGTGGGCCCTGTTGAGCATCTCGACGAGCTCGTCCCCTCCGAGATAACCGGTGAACTCGATCGCATCCCCCATGCCGAGACCGGAGGCGTACTTTTCCAGCTCGGGGCGCCAGGGACCGTCGCCGATTATGACGAGCCTCGCGTCGGGAACATTCTTCGTGACCGTTTCCATCGCCTTCATCGCTATCTCGACGCTCTTGTACCTTCTCAACCGGCCCAGGTGGACTATCGTCGGGCGCTCGTAACGCTCCAGCCCGAGATCGCGGTACCTCTCGTGGTCGAGCCCGCAGAGAATGACCTCGATGCGTTCGGCGGGTATGCCCCGGGCAACGATGTCGTCGCGCGTGCTGGGGCTTATGACGATGAACCTGTTCCTCCTGAAAACGGACGGAATCAGTTTCTCCGCCGTTACCACATAGCTCCCGATCGCCCAGTTGGCCTCGCGGAAGACGGTGGTACCGAACAGGTGCGGTATGACCGGAACGACGGGGACTTTCGTGTAGAGAGGCATGAAGAAAGGGAGCTTGTTTATATCCTCCAGGACGACGTCGTATCTCTCGCCCTTCATGTGCCGCCTGGCGAAGAGAGGCAGCGTGAAGTTGGCGTCGTACCAGCGGCCGTGGCGCAAGATCCGCACACCGTCAATCTCGTCCTCAGCCGCGCCCCCGGGAAATCCCGTCGATAACTGCGTCGTCTCGTGTCCCCACCGGGCGAGGTGAGAGAGGATCTCGTGAAGATGGACCTCAGCCCCTCCCGCCTCGGGATGGTGCATGTCTCTCCAGTTCAGCGCGAGGATCTTCATCGGGTCCGCCTCAGTCCTTTCTCGCTATCGTTCCTATGACTACCGTCGTGTACAGCACCGGCCTCAGCGAAAGAAGTATCGCGCGGGCGCCGGTAAATGTCTTCCTCACATATGTGAAAATGCGCGGATACATCGGGAGCCTTGTCCCCGTTCTCATCATCCCCTTCCTCAGGATCCTGTACCAGATCGGCGGATTGAGCCACTCGCCGTACGTCCCGACGACGGTGAACGACTGCTCGCGGAGCATCTTCTCGAGCTCGCGCGGCGAGAACTCGGTCTCCCAGCCGGCGAACCACTTTCCCGCGGCTATCATGGCGTGCTTGAGCGCAGTGTAGTAGTGCCATCTCTGCGGGACATCGACGAGTATATACCCTCCCCGCTTCAGGACCCTGTGATGCTCGGTCAGCATGTCCCCGGGATTGCGGAAATGCTCGAGCAGCCCCTGGTGAAAGACCAGGTCGAAAGTCCCGTCCCTGAAAGGCAGCGAGAAGGCGTCGCCGCAGCAGAGATCGACGTCCGCACCCTCGCAGATCTGGTTCCTCACCATCTCCAGGCTCGGCATGCTGTAGTCGAGCGATACGACCGATGCCCCCTGCGAGGCCATGAATATCCCGTCCCTGCCGGTGCCGGCCCCGACCTCGAGGATTCTCAGCCCCTCGAGGGGCCTGACGGCCATGAAGTGTCTGCTGACGCGGCCCTCGTTGTCATAGACCTCTTCGGCATCGCCCGAGACGTTCCAGAAATCGTCCCAGTGTTTCTTTTCCGATACTCTCTTCATCGGTATCCTGAAGGGGGCGTTTTCACCGGCGGCAGGCGTCAGCCTCCACTGAAAAGACGTTCGGCGAACCATTCCGGCAGCCCGGCCTCGACGATGTCATTCGCCTCGGCCTCGATATCATATTCGCACCGGTGAAGCGTGACGGCCCGCTCATCCGGGCTAAAAATCATAAAGGACGCGCGGTTATCGCCGTCCCTCGGTTGGCCGACACTGCCGGGATTAATGATATAGCGGTCTGAAGGGTCCAGGGTGAAGGGTTTCCCCGGTTCGAGATTTTTCGGACCGTTGCTATAAGTATACACCAAAGGGACATGCGTGTGCCCCACAAAACAGAGCGAAAAATCGCACGCCCTGAAAACTTCCTCGGCGTGCAGGACAGAGAAGATATATGAAAATTTCTCGGGATGGACCGGCGATCCGTGCGCGGCCTTGAATTCTCTGTTCTCGACAGTCATTTTGAAATTCCTTACAAATAAATCGTTGTACTTCCCTCTCAGGGTATTGACCGTCCATTTGATCGCGGTGAACGCCTCCCTGCGGAAATGCTCGCGCTCGCTCAGGTCCAGGACGGCCCAGTCGTGATTCCCCATGATGTAGCTCGAGCGTGGAAGGGCGAACAGCCTGTCGAGGCACGCGTCGGGGTGCGCGCCGTATCCCACTGCGTCACCGAGAAAGAGCAGCCTGCACGGGGATATCTCCCTGTAGGCGGTCAGCACGGCATCGAGTGCCCTCACGTTCCCGTGTACATCAGAGCAGATGAACATCTTCATCCGCCGCGCACCTCCCCGATAAGCCTGTCGAGGATCCCGTTCACAAACGCTCCCGCCTTTTCCGAGCTGAAGCGGTGGGCTATCTCTATCGCCTCGTCGATGATCACCCGCGCCGGCACCTCGGGGCACTCGAGAAGCTCGTAGAGGGCGATCTCCATGATGATCCTGTCGACCGCCGCCACACGCTCGAGCTTCCAGTTCTCGAGGCAGGACGAGATCATGCCGTCGAGCTTGCCGCGGGAGTCCGAGACCCCCCTGACGAGCCTGCCGGCATACTCCGACGCCTCGTCGGACGGTCTCCTCCTCCTTATCGAATCGGCAAGGGCGTCCTCCCAGTCCGCTTCGCCGATCTCGGCTGCGTACAGGGTCTGGAGCGCAATCTCCCGCGCCTTTCTCCTCCTGCTCATCAGCCTCCGATCTCTTTCCACAGGCTGACCATCTCGAGGGCGGAAAGCGCCGCCTGCCAGCCCTTGTTGCCGGCCTTGCCGCCCGCGCGCTCGAGCGCCTGCTCCTGAGTGTCGGCCGTTATGATGCCGAAGGTGACCGGCTTGCCGGTATCGACCCCGATCGCCGATATATCCTTGACGACCTGGCCGGACAATACGTCGAAATGAGGCGTGTCTCCCCTGATCAGCGCTCCGACGCATACCACGGCGTCGACCTGTGTGGCTGCGACCTGTCCGACCGCCTGAGGGATCTCGAACGATCCCGGCACCCGGTACAGCGTGATATCGTCAGCGGAGACACCGTGGCGCTCGAGACAGTCGAGGGCGCCTCCGATCAGGCTCTCGGTCACGAGCTCGTTGAACCTCCCCGCCACGACGGCGAACTTCATCCCGGTACCTATGAGTTTCCCTGCTTTCTCAACAGCCATCCTTCTCTCCTTTCGCGGTGGAATCGCAATTGCAGCCGCAGCCCTCATCGTCGTGATCCCGGACCTCCTCCTGCAGATCTCCGAAGAGGTGTCCGAGCTTGTCCCTCTTGGTCGAGAGATACCTCAAGTTACGCTTGTTCGGCGCGATCTCGATCGGCATCCTCTCGACGACTTCGAGTCCGTGGGCCTTCAGGCCCACTATTTTTCTCGGATTGTTCGTGAGCAGCCTGATCTCGTGCAGACCGAGATCGGCGAGGATCTGGGCTCCGATACCATAGTCGCGCAGATCGGCGGGGAAGCCGAGCTCCTCGTTCGCCTCGACGGTGTCCCTTCCCTCGTCCTGCAGGGCGTAGGCCCTGACCTTGTTGACAAGCCCTATCCCCCTGCCCTCCTGCTGGATGTAGAGAAAAACCCCCGAGCCCTCCTCGCAGATCATCTCGAGAGCTTTGGAGAGCTGTTCGCCGCAGTCGCACCTGCGCGAACCGAAGACGTCGCCTGTGAGGCACTGGGAGTGGACGCGCACGAGGGCACTCTTGTCCTTCCACGGCTCCCCCTTGATCAGAGCGACGCTCTCCGAGCCATCGACCGTTCCCTCGTATGCGATCAGCCGGAAATTCCCGAACCTCGTCGGCAGATCGGCCTCGGCCTCCCGCCTGACGAGTTTCTCATTCCTGCGCCTGTACTCTATCAGGTCGAATACCGTTATCATCTTCAGGCCCCACTGCCTCGTGAAGGCGGTGAGCTCGGAAGCCCTGGCCATCGTGCCGTCCTCGGCGAGGATCTCGCAGAGCACGCCGGCCGGGCTCAGCCCCGCCATTCTCGACAGGTCGACCGCCGCCTCGGTATGGCCGGCCCTCCTCAGAACACCTCCGCGCGCGGCCCGCAGGGGGAATATATGACCCGGGCGGGCAAGGTCCTCCGATTTCGTCATCTCGTCGACGAGGGCACGGATCGTCGTCGCCCTGTCGAATGCCGATATCCCGGTCGTCGTCCCGTGCACCGCGTCGACCGAGATCGTGAACGGAGTGTTCATCTTGGCCGTGTTCTCCTGAACCATCATACCGAGATGGAGCTCGTCGAGCCTCTCTCCCGTCAGTGCAATGCAGATAAGGCCCCTTGCGTGCCTCGCCATGAAATTGACCGCCTCGGCGTTCACCTTCTCCGCGGCCATTATGATGTCGCCCTCGTTCTCACGGGTCTCGTCGTCGACGACGACAACCATCTTTCCCGCCCTTATGTCCTCGAGGGCCTCTTTGATCGTGCTGATTTCGCCTGCCACTTCACACCTCTCGTGACGCGTTTCCGTCAGACCCTTCCGGGCCCGGTGAACTTCTCCACGTATTTGGCCAGAATGTCCAATTCTATGTTGACCCTGCTTCCCGGGCTGACCTTCCCGAGGGTCGTCGTCTCCCATGTATGCGGTATGATAAATACCCTGAACCTGCCTCCGGACGGATCGGGACCTATCGTCAGGCTGACGCCGTCGACTGCGACCGATCCCTTCGGGACCATGTATCTACCCAGCTTCCGTCCGGCGTCGATCTCGATGCCGAGAGGATCGCGGATCACCCTGACGATCCTGCCGACGCCGTCGATGTGCCCGTTGACAATGTGGCCGCCGAGCCTCGCGCCCGCCTCGAGGGCCCGCTCGAGATTGACGGCCGATCCCGCCCTGAGCCGCCCGAGGTTCGTTACGCGCAGAGTCTCGGGAAGAACGTCGCACGAGAAAGTGTCGCCCTTGAGCTCCACCACCGTCTGGCAGGCGCCGTTGACCGACACGCTGTCTCCAATCGCGAGTCCCTCGAGGAACGAGGCGATGGCAAGCCGGCCGCCCCGGGAGCTCCTCCGCATCGTGACGACCTTTCCCGTCGCTTCAATCAGTCCCGTGAACATCACCCGGCTCCTTCGTGACCACCTCGAGATATCCGGATACATGCTTCCTGTCGTAAACGGTCATCACATCCCCATCGATGACCTCAACGTATGAAAGGCTCAGGTCCCCGCCGACGGCGGGCGGATCTCCGCCGAACGCCGGAGTCGGATCGTCCTGGTACCATCCCTTCTCACCGGCGCCGGCCACGACCGGCGCGTGGAATAGAACGAGCCTGTCGGGAATGCCGGCCTTCATCATAGACGTAGCAATGAGTGTCCCTCCCTCGACGAGGACCGATGTGATCCCCCTGTCGGCGAGGTCGCGGCGCCACGAGTGGAGATCGAGGCCCCCGTCACCGGGAGGCAGCCGGGTGATCTCCGCTCCGGCACCCTCGAGTTCCTCGATCCTCGCAGCGTCCGCCTCTTCGGAACAGTAGAGGATCACCCGTTCCCCCTTCTCGAGCCAGGGATGCCCGGGGGGAAAGGCCAGGCCGGAATCGAAGACCATCCTCACCGGAGGATCGAGCGGCCGGACGTAGAGGTGCCTGTCGAGCGAGGGATCATCCGCGCGGAGTGTGCCCGATCCTACGGCTACCGCCTCGAGCCTCGCCCTCAGCCCGTGAACGCATTCGAGCGAGCCGGCGCATGTGATGTACTTCTCATCCCCGAGCGTGATCCTGCCGTCGAGTGTGACGGCGAGCTTGAGCAGTACGAACGGGCCGCCGGTGAGCGAACGGTGGACGTACGGCAGGTTCAGCTCGAGGGCCTCCCTTGCCATGACGCCGACCTCCACCTCGATGCCGTTTTCTCTCAGCTGTCTTGCTCCCTTGCCGCGGACGCGCTCGTCGGAATCGAATATACCGAAGACGACACGTGAGATCCCCGCTTCGACGATAGCGTCGGTGCACGGAGGCGTCCTGCCGTGATGGCAGCATGGCTCGAGGTTGAGATAGAGGTCGGCGCCCCGGGCCGTGTCCCCCGCCGCGGCGATAGCCTCGATCTCGGCGTGCGGCTTCCCGGCACCAGCGTGGAATCCCTCGCCGGCGATCTCTCCGCCGGCGACGATCACCGCGCCGACAAGCGGGTTCGGAAAGGTCAGACCGGCGCCGCGCGAGGCGAGCTCGAGCGCCCTCTCCATATAATACCGGTCGTCGTCCATCACGGTACTCGTCTTCCGGTCAAACGGGTTTTCGGGGAATACGGGGAGCCGGGGAACACACTGCGCGCGCCCGAATCGATCGTGTCTCGAACCACCTTCTCCCATCCAGACTGTTACTGTCGGCTCCGGAATCTCACCGGATCGGTGGACCTTTCGGTCCATTCGCGGGCTTTCACCGCCGGTGGGGAATCTCACCCCGCCCCGAAGGTTGTTATTTCATACAAATCTACACAAAACGCCGCCCGGTGTCAAGTATCTGACCGGCCGCGGCGTGGCCTACCGTCACCCCCCGATGAGGGCCGCGACGAATTCGGAATGGTCGAACGATTCGAGGTCGTCGGCTCCCTCTCCGACACCGACGAACAGCACCGGGACACCGAGCTTCTGCTGTATCGGGATCACGGCGCCTCCCTTGGCCGTGCTGTCGAGCTTGGTGAGGACTATACCCGTCACGGGCAACTCTTCGGTGAACGCCTCGGCCTGACGCAGGGAGTTCTGCCCCAAGTTCGCGTCGAGGACGAGCCACGCCTCGAGGGCTATACCCTCCATCCGGTCATGCAGGACCCTGAATATCTTGCCCAGCTCCTCCATCAGGTTGACCTTCGTGTGCAGCCGCCCGGCGGTGTCGACGATGACGACGTCGATACCCTTCGCCTTCGCCGACTGCACGGCGTCGAACGCGACCGCCGCCGGATCGGAGCCCATCTTCTGGCGCACGACCGGCACGCCGGTCCTCTCGCCCCACAGCTCGAGCTGGTCTATCGCGGCGGCACGAAAGGTATCGCCCGCCGCGAGCATCACGCTTTTTCCCTCGCCCGTGAACCTGGCGGCGAGCTTGCCGATCGTTGAGGTCTTGCCAACGCCGTTCACGCCGATGATCACAATGACCCTTGGATTTCCTTCCGGAACGGAAGGCACGGGGATCTCGTCGATTATCGAGAGGAGCTCGTCGGCCACCGCCTGCATGTGGTCCCCGCCGCCGCTGGCGCGGATGCTCTCGACGATGCGCTCGGTCGCCTCCACGCCCAGATCGGCCGAGTAGAGAATCGACTCGGCCTCCTCAATAGCCTCCTCGTCAAGCTCGCCGGAAGAGAGAGCGTCGCGCAGGGGGCGCAGAAAGCGCTCCCTCGTCTTCCTCAGCCCCTGGAAGATGTTTTTCATCGGTATTCGATTCTCCTAGTTGGACGATACCGGCGTGGCGGCGGTCTCCTTCTTCGGCGCTGCGGGCTGCCGCCTGGCGAGCAGGTCCTCGATCTCGGGCAGGTCGACCGACACGATCCTTGAGACGCCCTTCTCCTCCATCGTCACTCCGAAGAGCCGGTCGGCAGCCTCCATCGTGCGCTTGTTGTGCGTGATGATGATGAACTGCGTTTCCACGGAGAACTTCCTGAGCATCCTCACGAATCTCCGGATGTTCGAGTCGTCGAGAGGAGCGTCGACCTCGTCGAAGATGCAGAAGGGGCTGGGCTTGGCCTTGTAGAGTGCAAACAGCAGGGCGAGTGCCGTCAGCGCGCGCTCACCGCCCGAAAGCAGCGAGATGTCCTGGATCCGCTTGCCTTTGGGCCTGGCCCCGATGATGATGTCCGCCTCGAGGGGATCGCTTCCATCACCGAGATGGAGGTCCGCCTCACCCCCCTCGAACAGCACTTCGAATATCTCCGAGAAGTATTCCCTCACCGCGGCGAAGGTCTCTATGAACATCTTTCTCGCGCGTCTGTTTATCTTCTTTATCGCCTCGTCGAGCTCTTCTCTTGCCTTTACCAGGTCCTCCTTCTGGGAGGTGAGGAAATCGAAACGCTGCTTTTTCTCGTCGTATTCCTCGACGGCTGCGAGGTTGACGGGGCCGAGGCTCTCGAGCTTGCGCTTCTCCCCCTCAAGCATCTCTTTCGTAATCAGGCACTCTTCTTCCGTCAGAGGGATCTCCACTCCCTCGAGATAGCAGCCGAGATCCTCTTCGTAGAGCTCCATCCCGCGATCGACAAGATCCTTCATGCGGGTGTCGATCGACGACAGGTTCACACGCAGATCGTTGATCTTCTCGAAGATCGCCTCGCGCTCAGCCTTGCGCCCCTTCAGCTCGCCCTCGATCCCGCCGATCAGCTCGCGCTTTTCCTCGAGCACGTCGTGCATCCGGCCGATCTCCTCCTCGTGTGAACTTTCCTCCTCGAGGAGCGTCTTGACCCCGGCCCTTTCTTCCTCGATCGATCGTTCGAGCCGCGCCGTCTCCTCCTTCGCCGAGCTGATCTCAACGCTTCTCTGCTCGATGATCGCCCGGAACTGTTTTTCCATCTCGCCCAGCCCGCGCAGCTCCTCGTTCTGCCTGTCGAGCGTCCCCTGGAGGGACGCGAGCCTGACCTTTCTCGAGGTAAGCCCGGCGTCGAGCTCCTCCCTGTTTTTTCTCAAGACAGATAGCTCCGATTCGAGCCGCTCTGAATCGGAGATGTCTCCCGAGTTCTGCTGCATCACAAGGGCGAGCCTGGCCTCCTCGAGCTTCGATAACGTCTTGACGCGGCCGTTCTCCAACTCGTCGAGGGACTTCATCATCATCGAGGTCTTCTCTTTCCCCATGATGTACTCGCGTTCGACCTCCTGGAATGCCTCACGTCTCAGTCCGAGTTCCTCGCGGGCGCGGGTGGAGAGCCGCGCGATCTCCTCGATCCTTTCCCTTACAGATTTCTTCTCGCTCCGCAGCGATCCGCCTTCCTTCTCGAGGCCGGCGATCTCCTCTTCGAGAGAACGGATATCTCCGGCGAGTCTCTCAATCTCCCCGGTCCTGCCGAATATCGACACATCTTCTCCGACGGATCCGGAGAAGTAGATGCCCCTGCCCCTCGAATAGTAGATCCCCGACAGGGAAACAGCGCCCATCGCTCCCCCGCGCTCGGCGGTGATGAAGTCTAGCGCGTTCTCTATCGTGTCGAAAAGATAGATCCTGTCGAGAATCTGGTCGATCGCCTTCCTCGCCTCGGCGGGCGTATCGACGAACGATGCGATGGCGCCGAGCATACCGGCTGCCTTCGGCGCCGGCTCGCCGGAGGCGTTCCAGCCCGGATCGTCTGCGAGAAATCTTGCCCCGCCGAGCTTTCCTTCGGAGAGCTCCCGGGCGAGATCGACGGCGCCGGATATGCTGTCGATCACGACTCCGTCCATCAGCCCGCCGAGGACCGCCTCGAGCGCTCCGCGGTATTCCTTTTTCGTCTCTATCATCTCCGCGAGAGGCCCCCTCACGCGCGAGTCGCCCTTTTTAAGGACGTGTCTCGCGCCTCCGGGAAATCCCTCGAAGTCTTCTTTCATCCTGGTGTAGAGCTCGTGCCGGCTCTTCATAGCGGCGAGCGACGCCCTCTTCCCGGCGACGACCGACGCGTTTGCGCCAACCTCGCTCTCGACAACCTCCAGTCTCGCCGACCTTTCGGCGATCTCGTTTTCGAGCGAGGAAAGCACCTGCTGCGCGTCGCTGAGCGCCCCCTCACGCGCATCGCGTTCGCCGGAAAGCTCCGTCGTCACCGACTCGAGGGAAACGATCCGCTCGCGCATCTTCCCCGACCTCTCGTCGAGATCGACAAGTATCTTCTCATAATGCTCGACCGTACTTTTCACGCGGGCCTGATCCTGGATGAAATCGAGCTGGGTCTGCTTCAGGTCGATGAGCTCTCCCTGGATGCGCTCTATCTTCACCGAGACTTCCTCGAACAGACCGCCGAGTTTCTTGATCTCTTCCTGTTCCAAGGAGATCGATTCGCCGGTCACGACGGCCTCGGTCCTCACTCCTTCAATCCTTTCGGCGATCCGCTCGAGGCGCGTCCCCGCCTCCTCGATCTCGCGGCCCGCACGCTCGATAAGCCGTTCCGCCTCGCCCTTGCGCTCGCTGAACTGGATGATCTTCTCTTCGGCTCCCTGAATCTTTCTCCTGACCTCGTAACGCCTGTTCTGCAGCTCGGTGTTTTTCTTCTCCAGCTCGACGAGAATCAGTTTCTCCTCCTCGACCTTCCTCTCGCGCTCCTCGAGCGACACGTCGTCGCGCTCGGTCAGCTCCCGGCTCCCCGCCAGCTCCTTCTCGGCTTCCCGTTTTTTCCCGAGCAGATCCGAGAAGTCCCTGCGAAGGTGCACAAGAACATAGGAACGGATCCTCTCGCTGACCGTCCGGTACCGCTTCGTCTTGCCTACCTGGTACTTCAGGGAGCGTACGTTCCTGCCGAGTTCCTCCAGGATGTCTTCGAGCCTCAGCAGGTCGTTCTCGGTGAGTTTGAGCTTTCTCTTTGCCTCCTCGCGCCTCATCCTGTACTTCACAATACCGGCCGCTTCCTCGAACATACGCCTTCGCTCGCCGTGCACGTCGTTGAGGACGTACTCGACCATCTCCTGCTCGATGATCGAGTAGGAATGGCTGCCCGTCCCCGTGTCGGCGAAGAGTTCCCTGATGTCCTTCAGCCTGCAGGGAGACTTGTTTATGAAATACTCGCTTATCCCCGACCTGTAGACCTTCCTCGTTATCGTGATCTCGGAATAGTCGATCGGGAAGACGCCCCTCTCATTGCTCACCGTCATGTTGACGAGGGCGAAGCCGGTAGGCTTGTGGACCTCGGTGCCGTTGAAGATGACGTTCTCCATCTTCGCGCTTCGAAGCTGCCTGGCGCTCTGCTCCCCGAGCACCCACCTGACGGCGTCGACTATATTCGTCTTTCCGCATCCGTTAGGGCCGAGGATACATGTAATACCGTTCGTCAGGTCAAGGGTGGCGTGATTCATGAACGATTTGAATCCTACGAGCTCCAGTCTGGAAAGACTCACCTTACAGCACCTCCGCGCTCAATGGCATATATCAGTTGTTTAAATCCTTCAGCGTCACGACTCTCGCGTAACCTATCCGGGAAAGGTCGAGCAGCTGCAGCCTCCCCGCCGCGGCCTCCTCCCGCGTCCGGTACTCTCCAACGTAGATCCTGTACCATGTAAGGCCGCTCACCTCTGTCGCGATGACGACGGCGTCGTACCCATTCTTCTCGAGATAGTCCGTCTCTTTTCCGGCCCTGCTTATCTCCTTGAACGACGCAACGTGGACGGTAAAATACGAACCTTCCGGGGCCGGCGTAACGGTCCCCGGTTTCGAGCTCGACAGAGCCTGACCGGTCCCGGCTTCACCGCCTGCCGGGTCATCGGCGACTGTCTTCTCTTCCGCCTCTCTATCCCCGGCGCCGGTGACAGCTTCCTTCTCCCCGCTATCTGCGCCCGTCTCTTCCTCCACGGCGTCCGGGGCAACCTCATCCTGGCTGCGGTCCTTCATCTCCTTGACGTCGCGCTGCTTCTGCACGAGCTCCGCCGTCTTGCTCTCGCCTTCCTTGTCGCTGATCGACTTGTGGATCTTCAACCACCAGACGAAAAAAACCACCACGACTACTACGACGAACGAAGTAACGAGACGAGGCAGGGTCATCCCCCCCTCCCTGCGCTTCCCGTCACTCTCGAGTTCGGCGGTCTTCTCGATCGCCGCCGCTTCGTACTGCTCTTCCCGCCGGCCTTCTTCTTCGCCCTTATCCGTCTTTTCTCCCGACTCGTCCCCGAGCCCGACCGTCGGTATGAACGGGGCTTCTTCCTCCGAGTGAACCTCTCCATCCTCTCCGAAGCAGATCAGATCTGCCGGCGGGAGATCGGACCCTAGATCTCCGAGATTCTTCTGGAGCTGGCCCTCCGGCATCTCCTCGAGCCTGCATGAGAGAAAGATGGAGTCGACGAGCGAAGCGAGCGGATTGACCGCCCCGTCGTCCGTATAGAGCGTCGAGCAGTATATGATCACGTCGTGCTTGCGGCTTAGAAAATCCCTCACCTTGGTGAATTCCTTCTTCGCGAAGGGGATCGTGCGCGACACGGGGAATGAGCCGGGCCCGACGACGATCACGCCGTCAATGCCTGTCGACCGGGCAACTGTCTTCAGCGAGCTCCCGTAGAGGAGCAGATCGAGAAAACCATGATCCTCGGTGTTCTCGACGAGACCGCTCAGCCCGGGAGAGAGAAAATCGCAGTCCACGATCAGCACGTCCTTTCCGTGCTTCGCGAGGATATGGGCTATCTGGAGTACCGAGAAATCCCTCGACAGCCTGTTCTCCCCCACGGACATCGCAAGGATCGAGCGGCTCCCTTCCTCGGTGAGCCTCCCCTCGATCCTCGCTCCGAGCTCGATGAAGCGTTCCAGCTCACGGGCCGATGAAAAATCTCCCGACGACATGAACGCTCTTATGCTCTCCTCGCCGAGCAGTATCGAGACCCCCCCCCCGACGGGATCGCCCCTTCGTCCTTCGGAGGACGTTCCGCGTTCTTCATCGCCCATGTGAATCACTCCCTCTCTTTCACATTCCTCATCGCTGCAGCAAGGCTTTCGACAAGTATTTCTTCTTCATCGACCGGGACCGTCCTGAGATCCACGAATACCGAGTCGCCGCGGACCCTTACCAGCACCGGCGGATCGAGCTTTCTGAGCTCCCGTTCGAGCCGCTGGGGCCCGCCGGCTGTGAGAATAATCTGCAAAAGCACCGTCCGCAAGGGATTAATGGGAAAGCTGCCCCCGCCGATCGCCGTTTCTCCTTCGACTACCTCGATCCCGAATCCGTCGGCCGCCTCTCCTCCGAGTCTCTCCGCCGCGTCACGCGTGCGGGCAGCAAGCGCGCCCTTGTCTTCCAGTATCATCCTCAGCGCCGGGATACGATCGAACTCCCCGTTCCAGTAGTGCACGAGGACCTGTTCGAGCCCGGCCAGCGTCATCTTGTCGATGCGAAGCGCCCTCGACATATGGTTATCACGCATCTTCCCGACGAGATCCGCTTCACCGAGGAGTATCCCCGCCTGCGGGCCGCCGAGCACCTTGTCGGCGCTGAACGAAACGATATCGACACCTTTATCGAGCACCGGAATAATGCTCTCCTCTCCCTCTAATCCCTCGCTCTCGACTGGATAGAGGATACCACTCCCCTGATCATACATGACGGGGATATTTCTTTTCTTTCCAAGTTCCGCCAATGCGGCAAGCGGCACCTCGTCGGTATATCCGACCACTCTGTAGTTGCTCGTATGCACCTTCAGGAGAAGAGTTGCCCCTTCGTCGGCCGCCCTCTCGTAATCTCCGAGATGAGTCCTGTTTGTCGTCCCGACCTCGATGACCCTCCCGGCGGCGCGGGCAAGGATCTCGGGAAGCCTGAAACTCCCGCCTATCTCGACGAGCTCTCCGCGCGAGACGGCTACCGCGCCGTCGCGGGCGAACGTATCGACCGCGAGCAGGACGGCGGCCGCATTGTTGTTCACGACGAGAGCCCCTCCGCATCCCGTGATGGCGCGGAGCAGCGCGGTGACCCTCCTCGACCGGCTCATCCTCGAGCCGCTTTCGATATCCATCTCCAGATCGGTGTACCCGGAAGCGGCGGTAAGTACCGCCGATACCGTCGCGGAGTCCAGCACCGCCCTGCCGAGATTTGTATGGAGGATGACGCCCGTTGCGTTGATCACGCGGCGCTGTCTGTCGGAGACCAGCGACTCGATATCCCGCGCGGCCGCACCGGCGATGCTCTCGAGGATCAGAGCGGCATTCTCACCGGCTTCGATCTCGCCGCTGACGATTCCTTCCCTGTACGACTCTACCCTATCCCTGACGATACGGGTTATCCCGCGCCGTGACATCATGTTGATGCGCGGAGCGATCCTCTCGTCCTCGAGGACCCGTTCGACAGAGGGCAACTTCCTCAGAGAGACCTTCCTGTCCATTCCACCCCTGCCCGTTCTCCTGTTAAACCTGTCATTTTCTACCATATGTTGTGGTACCCGTCAACTGTTTTAACAATATATTGTAAGCGGGTTTGTCGGTTTTCTTTACTCCCCTCTGTCAGGTCCATGTGAGCTCAGCGCCGCGATCCGGCGGAACGGCGCCGAATTTGCCGCTTGATGCCCGAGGGACTATCTGATACACAGCAGATGTAAGGAGTTACGGAGCCCGGGGAGGAACCGATGAGACGCAGGACCATTACCATATCCATATCGATGCTGCTGACGGCTGCCCTTATGGCAGGCTGCGGCGGAACGAAGACGGTGTACGACTCCCTCTATGCCGAGCTGTCCGAGGAGCTTTCCGCTTCCGATCCCTCGGTCCTCTCGGGGCGCAGGATCGTAATCGATCCCGGTCACGGCGGGGAGTACGACGGCGCGATGGGAGCCGACAGCCTCAGCGAGGCCGATGTCAACCTCGGCGTCGCCCTCTACCTGTGGGGCCTGCTCAGGGAGGCGGGCGCAGAGGTCCACATGACCAGGTCGACCGACAGAGACTTCCTGCCCGAAGGCGCGGCGGCTTCCGGGGCCGATCTCGCCACCCTTCTCAGGGATGACCTTGCCGCCCGGGTCGAGAAGGCGAACGAATTCGAACCGGAGATCTTCGTCTCGATCCATCACAATTCGAACATCGCCCTGGACCGCGAGAGGAACGCCGTCGAGATCTACTACAAGGGTTCCGACCACGGCGCATCACTCGAACTAGCTACCGACGTACATACGCATCTGGCGAGAAACCTCGGTATTACCACTACCACCGTCAAACCGGGAAATTACTTCGTGCTGCGCAACTCGAAGGCCGGGGCCGCGGTGCTGGGTGAGGCGAGCTACATCTCGAATCCCGCCGTCGAGGACAAATTGAAGCTCTCGGCAAAGCAGAAGCTCGAGGCCGAGGCGTACTACCTCGGCCTGATAGAGTATTTCTCCAGGGGCGTCCCCGTTATCGCTATGACGGAACCTGAAGCGGACACGCTCACCGTTCCCGGAAAGCTCGAGTTCACCATCGTGCCCGGCGCGGGCATCCCGGTCGATCCCGCCTCGCCCGAAGCGAGAATCGACGGCAGGAGAATCGACTGCTTCCAGTCATCGGCCGGCAAACGGCTATTCTGCCTCATGCCCCCCTCCATGCCTAACGGAACCTTCACGATCTCATTCTCGGCGAGAAGCGTGAGGGGAGCCACGGCGACTTACGGCCCGAAGAAGCTGCTGCTCGACCGCCCGGCGAGGTTCTTCCTTCCATTGGACCCTCTCCCCGCCGTTACCGGACGGATAGTGCTGAGGGTGCTCGTGCTCGATTCGGGGGGCAGGCCCGTCGCCGATGGAAAGACCGTGACGATGAGAGCGTCGGCCGAGAAGCGAGGCAGCATTGCGCGGACGAGAAAAGGCATTGCCTCGTTCGTCCGCGGCGGCGCAGGTGGAACATACCTCGTATCTTGCGGTCCATCCATCAATACTCTGGCCTTCTCGGCCGCCGTACCGGAGACCGAAGTGCTCGCTGTGACCGTGAGCGGTCTGACCGGCAGACCGATTCAGCGAGCCGTCCTCCGCTGCGCGGACGGAAAGACGATAGCGGGCGACCGGAAGGGCGCGATCAGATCGGCGGCTGTTGATACTGCAGGAGCTGTCATCTACGCGTCGGGATACCATCCGGCGCCCCTCGAACGCATGGTCGAGGGCGGAAGGGTCCCGGTCACGAGGATGACCCCGGTCTTCGGCGGGGTGATGCACGGGAAGAGGATCGCCATCGATCCCGCCGGCGGCGGGGCGGACGATGCGGGCAGAGGAGCCGGGGCACTGCGCGGCGCTACTGTCAACATGCGCCTCGCGAGGGAGCTCGAAAACAGACTCACGGCGGCCGGCGCCTCGGTGCTGGTGACAAGAAACGGAGAGGAGCATCTGTCTGACGAGCAACGGATATTCAGAGTGAACAGATTCGGAGCCGACCTGGCTATCAGCGTGAGATTCGGCGGCGCGGTGGAACCGGGGGGCGGATGCCTCGTCTGCCACTATCCCGGCAGCGTCGCGGGAACGGCCGCCGCGGACAGCCTCGTCTCGAACCTCGCGGGGACACCGCCGTGCGAAGCGGTGGGAATCGTCGAATCGGCCGAGCTCTTCCTTCAGCAGACGAACTGTCCGGCTGTCGTGATCTCGGGTGGGTCCCTTTCCGACGCCGACACGGAGAACATCCTCGGATCATTCCGCTGGACCGGGCTCGAAGCAGATGCGATATTGCGGTCACTACTAGGATATTTCGGTGCGGAAGACTGATCTACCGGAAATCGTACACTCCCTGCCCGTCCTTGACCTTCTTCCCCGCCATTGCGATATTTACCGGGAACGGCCATGCCTGAGAAGATAAAGGAATACGACCGCCGGTGGAGAAAGAGGATAGTCTACCTCCTTCCCGTCTCCGTGCTTCTCCTCGTCATCCTCGCGATAAGCCTTGAGAAGGCGAGGGTGGTCGACAGAATATTCAGCGTGGGATACGAGGGCCCGATGCAGATCCTTCCCGAGATCACGATCCTCGACGATTCGGGGATCGAGGCCGAGATATTCGAAAAGGAGAGACATGACATGGTCGCGCGCGATGTGGAAGTATACAGTGAGGAGATAGAGGACGAGCACGACGAGGCAGAGACTTCACTCTCCCCCAGGGAAGATCCCGAGGAGCCGATATACGACGACTTCGAGGGGCACGACGCCATCCGTACATACGAGTCTCACGCCCCCGTTCCGTTCCGGGAAGACTACGTCATAAAGAAGATGATCGAGCCGCTCTATCCGCCCGAGGCGATGATCCGCGGTCACGAGGGGTACGTCCTCGTCGAGGTCTACGTCAACAACAGGGGATTCGTGCAGGAGGCCTGGGTCAGGAAGGTCAGGGGGGACGAGAGTTTCGAGGCTGCAACCCTCGACGCCGTGAAGCAGTTCGAATTCAGGCCGATAATGGACAGGGGAAAGCCGATATCATTCTGGCTGAGTTTTCTGGTGAGGTTCAAGCTGAACTAGCCCGGTCAGCGGCCCGGAGCGCAAACGGTCACGTACTCCTCCACCCTTTCCCTTCTCACGATGTTGAACCTGATCCCGTCGCCCGACATCAGCTCGACGAAGTTGTGCCGCCTGTTGCTGAGCATCCGTTCCATCTCGTCGCGCAGGGACGATCCGGAAGCCGACGCCGACGCCATCGCTTCCATCGTCTTTCTCACGCCGTCATATCCCCCCGTAACGAACCTGTTGACGTCCCTTCCCTCGTACCCCGTCAGCGCCGCGGCGGCGAGGTATCTCTCCTCGCTTGAATCCGAGACGTCCTCCGAGGGAAATACCGCTCCCTCCATGTCGCGGCCCGTCATCCTGAGGAGCTTTCTGGAGTTCCATGACGAAGTGCCGAGAAGCTGGGCGCCGAACTCGTAGAAGGAGAGCTGCGGCAGGATCAGGACAAGATCCTCCGTGTCGGACGGAATGAAGAGTGCCTCCGGAGCGGCCTTCCTGATCCGTTCTATATTCAGCTTGAAATCGGTGCTGCCCTGCTCGTAGAAATCCTCCGCGCAGAGAGTCCCGCCGAGACCTTCGACCTCCCGCCTGAAGAGCTCGGCCAGGGAACGCCATCTCTGCGAATCCTCGGCCATAAAAGCGATCCGCCGGATTCCCATCTCCAGGCAGACCACCCTTGCAAGGGCGACGATCTCCGTCTCGTAGTCCTGCGAGCTCTGGAATATGTATTCGCCTATCCCGGCAATCCCCTCCTCCGATGCCACGGGTGAATAGAGCACCATCCCCGCATGCTGTGCCGTCTGCGCCGCGGCGATCGTCGTCGAGCTGAGAACACCCCCCACGATAGCATCAACGTTCTCATCCTCGATCAGTACGAGAGCGGACTTCCTCGCATCCAGGGCGTTCGATCGCGTATCTCCGACGACCAGCTCCACGCCGGTCACCCCGTATTCACGCGCCTCGCAGATTGCCACCGTAGCCCCGCGCAGGAATTCCTTTCCAAGCGGTGCGAATCTGCCGCTCAGCGGGCAGATGAGACCTATCGAGCCCGATGCTTCGCCGGCGCCAGTATCCCTCGGCCTTACCGCGGCGGGCGTGACTGTCCTGCCCGGGATCGGAGCGATCGCCATCTCCATCGTGTCGAGCGCCGCGATGTGCGACCGGATCTCCCTCACCAATGCGGTGTCTCCCTCGGCTTCGGCTATCAGAAGGGAACCTTCCCAGACAAGCTCGATCCCGGGAGCCGCCGGGAAGGCTTCCTGGAGATCGGCAAGCTGACGGGCCGAGAGGAGTGGGACCAGCTGCGACAGGCACTCCCTGGCCTGCCCGCTGACGGAGGGATCGAGGGTCATGGCCGTCACCAGCCGTCCGGCCGCGTCGGGAAACCTCCCCTTGTCCCTGTCGATCCCCGCCAGAAGGATGTTCACCTCGGCCGCGGCTCCGGCCTCGTGTGAGGCGAGGAGGGGCACCAGGATCTCCGATGCCTCCTCGAGGAATCCGAGCTCGAGGCTTGCCTTTCCCGTCTCGAGCCTCACCTCGCCGGCGGCATCCGAGTCGGGGTACATTTCCAGAAAACGCTTTCCGGTCTTTCGAACGGCGCGGTCGTCGCCGTTCGTGACATATGCCCGCAGCTCTTCGAGCTGCTCGTCATGTATCTGTCGAGGAGATGATTCCGTCTCGACCGGCGCTTTCTTCGTGACGCACGATACAAGAATCAGCAGGAGCAGTACCGGTATAAGTATCCTTGTCTTCATCGCTTCCAAGACTTTCCTTCCCTGCCCTTTCAGTTCCCCTCAAGGTCCCCGGGATCGATCTCCTCGAGGTCTTCGCCGCCGCTGTCGCCGTCGGCCTTCCCGATCCGCAGGTTTCTTTTGTATTTCTCGAACAGCTCTTCCTCGACACGGATCACCGATCCCGATCTCAGGGCCAGCGCTATCGCGTCACTCGGGCGCGCGTCGATGTAGAACAGCTCCTCGCCCCGGCCGAGGACGATCCTCGCGAAATAGGTGTCCTCGTGGATGCCGGTTATCTCGATCCCCCTCACCTCACCTCCAAGCTCCTCGACGACGAGCTTGAGGAGATCGTGCGTCATCGGTCGCTCGAACATCTTCCCCGCCAGGACCGTGTATATGGCAGTGGCCTCCGCGGCGCCGATCCAGATCGGCAGGACTTCCTCGCCATCTTCCGACCTGATCAGGACCACGGGGAATTCTCTCTCACGGTCGAGGGCGATCCCGCTGACATATACATCTTTCATATCCACGGTATCAGTCCTGCCCGTCCCGGTCTTCCTCCATCCGCTCCTTCATGTCGTCAACCGAATCGAATCTCGGGTGAGGCTTCTCGAGGTTCTCTATCATCCACTTCGCCGACTCGGCAACTTCCGAATCGGGGTACTTCTTAAGCAGCTCGTCGAAGACCCTTCTCGCCTGCACGAGATCCATGACCTCCTCGGCATATACGAAACCGATCATGAAGAGCGCCTGCGGCGCATACTTGTGATCGGGATACCTGTTAACGAGATTCCTGTAGTACTGGATCCTCGTGTAATTGGCATCCTCTTCCTGGGCGATCTCCCAAAGCTCTTCGGGAGTCCGCGTCGTCTTGATGATATCTTCCCTGACGAAGTTGACGGGCTCGTACTCTTCCCTGAGTCCGGCGAGCTCCCGCTCGAGGTTGGCCTTGGCCCTGTCGTTACGGAGCTGATCGAGGATATCTTTTCTGACCTCTGACAGGGGCTTGAGGTTCTCCGGCTTCTTGTCGCTGATCTTGACGAGCGAATATCCCTTTCCCGTGACGATGACGTCGCTCACCTCGCTGATCTCGAGATGCCTCAACTGCTCGGAGAACCCCTTCGACTCCCCGTAGAACTTGACGTATCCGCCGGGATTGAAATACCCGAGATTACCGTTGCTGGGAGCGGTCGTACGATCCTCGCTCTCGTATTTGGCGATCTTGTTGAATTTCTCGCCGGCGTCGATACGCTTCTTCCATTCGACGACCTTCATGCTGTCCTTGGAGAAGGCGTGCTGGGCCTTGATGATCGCCCTGTTCATGAACTCTTCCCAGTGGTCGTTGTAATACTTCTCGATCTCCCCGTCGGTCACTTCGACCTTCTGTCTGATCATCTTGTCGTAATAGGCGGTGATCAGGATGTTCTTTTCCGCCTGCCTGATCTGATTCTTCACCTCTTTGTCGTGCCTGAGATCAGTCTTCCCGGCCGCGAGGTAGAGAAGCTCCTCGTCAATCAGGACGTCCACGAATTTAGCGCGGCCTTCCTTGCCCTTGTAACGTGCGCTGACCTGCGGGGGCATCGACTCGTACCTGTCGTCGATCTCCTTCGTAGTGATCTTCGAATCGCCCACCCTCGCGTCCAGGCCATTGTTGACCTCGAACTTCTTGCCCTTCTCGGAGCAGGAAACCAGGACCGCTGCGATCATCATCGCCATAGCCGCAAAAGTCATGATCCTCTTCGACATCGGTTCCTCCTTCTTTCGGCAGACCTTACAGGTGCCCCTTCCTTTCCTTTTCTTCCAGTCTATCCAGAATCTCGCGGACCCTCTGGCTTTCACCCTTTCTGCAGACGAGGACCCGCCCGCCGCTGACCGCCACGATGACATCATCGACGCCTATCGTCGCGGTAAAACCGTCGGGATTGTAGATGATGTTGCCTTTCGAATCGACGAGTTCCATCTCTCCCGCCCCGGCATTGCCGGCGGCGTCCTTCGGCAGGATCTCTTCCAGAGCGTCCCACGAGCCGACGTCGCTCCACCCGAAGGAAACGGGCACGACGACAACGTTACCGGCCTTCTCCAGGACCCCGAAGTCGACCGAGATGGACGGCATGGAACCGTAGTGTTTCTCGGCAATTTCGTTGAGACAACCATCCGCCGCAGCGATTTCCAGTTTTTGCAGGAGTTCGCTGCCCTCCGGAAGAAACCTGTTCCACGCCTCGATGAAGATCGATGGCCTCCAGACGAAGATCCCGCTGTTCCAGTAATAGGTTCCGCTTTCCAGATAGAGCCGAGCCGTCTCATGATCGGGCTTTTCATGAAATCTCTTCACTTCAACGGGTATGGGCGTCCCCCCGTCAGGTGCCGGACCTGCAGTCTCTATATATCCGTATCCTGTAGCAGGAGCGGCAGGTTCGATTCCGAATGTTACGAGGACATCCCTGCTTTGTGCCGCATCCGCCGCAATACGCACGGCCGATTCGAAGCCTGCCTCATCGGTAATCAGATGATCGGAAGGACAGCACAGGACCGGGTCATCGGAACCCCTCGCGCGTACCATGATCGCGGCAGCGGCGAGTGACGGAGCGGTATTACGGGAGACCGGTTCGGCGAACAGATTTTCGACGGGGAGTTCCGGGAGGTCCCACCTGACCGCGTCGACCTGATCGGCAGCCGTCAGCAGGAGTATCCGTTCCGCCGGGAGAAATGAGCGCATACGCTTCCACGTGAGGGAAAGCATGCTGCCCTCTCCCGTGATATCGAGGAACTGCTTCGGCTTCTCGACCGTGCTGGCCGGCCAGAACCTTTTTCCTTTTCCTCCTGCGAGAATCGCTGCGTACACGGGCCACCGCCTGTTCACCACCCGGTAGACGGGTGCTTTACACCCGGTTACCGGGTGCTCTATTCAGAGTACAGTCCGGAAACGTCTATGTGGTCGGTCAGCGCGTCGGCGAAGGCTCTGCGTATCTCCTCGAGAGATTCCCTGTCGTCCGCCTCGAATCTGAGAACGAGCACGGGCTGTGTATTCGAGGCCCTGAGCAGCCCCCAGCCCTTCTCGAAATCGACCCTGGCGCCGTCGATATCGTTCACCTCATTTGTCTTCCTGAAATGCTCGGCGACCTGCCTGACGACGTCGAACTTCCTCTCGTCCTCGCACTCGACCCTTATCTCGGGCGTGCTCTCGTACTTCGGATAGTCGGCGAGCATCTCGCTGAGACTGAGGTCGCTCTTCGAGACGATCTCCAGTATCCTGCACGCGGCGTATATCGCGTCATCGAACCCGAAGTACCTGTCGGCGAAAAACTGGTGCCCGCTCATCTCGCCGGCGAGCGGAGCGTTCTCGTCTCGCATCTTCTTCTTGATGAGCGAATGTCCCGTCTTCCACATTATCGGCCTGCCGCCGCGCTTCTCGATCTCCTCGGGAAGCGCCTTCGAGCACTTCACCTCGAAGATCACCGCGGAGCCGGGATTGTCGGCGAGGACATCCCTCGCGTACAGGGCGAGAAGGGTGTCGCCCCAGATGATCTCGCCTTTCTCATCGATCACGCCGATCCTGTCTGAGTCACCGTCGAAACCTATTCCGAGCTCCAATCCGCCATCGAGGACGGCCTTCCTCAGGTCGACGAGATTCTTCGCGACGGTAGGGTCGGGGTGGTGGTTGGGGAAGCTCCCGTCGGGTTCCATGTACAGAAGGACCGGATCGCACCCGAGCTTCCGGAAGAGCTCCGGCGCCGCGAGGCCCGCAGTGGCGTTACCACCGTCGGCGGCAAAACGCACGGGCCTCTCGAGATGTATGTTGTCGGCAATGTAGTCGAGATATTCGGATGTCGCGGCCCTCGCGGTCATCGTCCCCCTCTTCCCGGCCGGGGAGACGCCGTCCTGGAGGCCGTGGAGCTCCGTTATGTCCGCTCCGTAGATCGTGCCCTCTCCGCGGAGGACCTTGAAGCCGTTGAACTCGGCGGGATTGTGGCTCGCCGTGATCATGACTCCGCCTTTTATCTCCCACTTCTTCGCGGCGAAGTAGAATACGGGGGTCGGGACCACGCCGACGTCGACGATGTCTATCCCGCCCGCCAGGAGACCGTCGGTGAGGGCCGCGAAGTATGAATCGCTGCTGAGCCTGATATCCCTGCCGACAACAGCGCTGGTGATCCCTTCGCGCACGAATGTGGAAGCTATAGCCAGGCCGAGGCCGCTTACGCCCCCGGGCGTCAGATCCACGTCGACGAGCCCGCGGATATCGTATTCCCTGAATATCTTTCCGGGCAGTTCGATGACCGGCCTCCCTTCACTCCGATCGGCACCGTGTGTATCGCCGGTACGGCGATCAAGGGTTATGGTCCGCGGCCCTGGCGGCCGCGGACTATTCCTTTACGACCCAGACCTTGACCTGGATCTCGACTTCCCTGTGAAGCTGGACCGGTACCGTATATACACCGAGAAGCTTGATGTGTTCCTCGAGCTTCACCATGTTGTGCTCGACCTTGAACCCCTGCTCGGTGATGGCACGGGCGATGTCGTGCTCGCCGACCGAACCGTAGAGCTTGTTCTCTTCCCCGGCCTGCACCACGATCGTGACCGAGATATCCTTCATCTTCTCGGCCATCTCGAGGATAGTCCGCTTTTCCTTGTCGCCCCTGATGTCAAGAAGCTTGTTCTCTTCGTTCATGACCTTCTTCATCGCCTTGGTGGCGGGAAGGGCCATCTTTTGCGGCAGAAGGTAGTTCCTCGCGTAACCGTCCTTCACCTTGACGATGTCGCCGCGGTCGCCGAGACCTTCGACGGACGTGGAAAGAATGATCTCCATATTCCTGTCTCCCTACCGGTAGTATATCTTCACGAACGGCAGAAGGGCAATAGCCCTCGCACGCTTGATGGCTTGTGCAAGCGCCCGCTGGTGCCTGGCGCACGTCCCGGTGATCCTGCGCGGGGTGATCTTTCCCCTGTCCGTGACAAACCTTCTGAGAAGGACCTCGTTCTTGTAGTTGATCGTCAACTTGTCCGCGCAGAACCTGCACGGCTTGTTGGTGGTCCTCTTCTCCTTTTTCTTCTTCTTTCCCCTGGATGACATCTTCGGCATTATCCTGTCTCCTCAGTTTCGCCGGCGGGTTCCTCGGCCGGCTGTTCGGTCACGGGATTCTCGTCGATGACGATCAGATGCCTGAGCACCATGTCGTCGAACCGGTAGATACGGTTGAGCTCGTTCAGGATATCGTTGTCGCCGTCGAAACACATGAGGATATAACTGCCCTCGAAGCGCTTGTCGATCGGGTAGGCGAGCTTCCGCTTACCCCAGAGATCGACCTTGCGGACCGTTCCTCCCTTGGAGGTGACGATCTCGTTGAACTTCTCCGCCTTTTCCTTTACGGCAAGTTCTTCAAGGGTTGGGTCGAGGATATAAACGCACTCATAGGCACGCATGGGCTTGCTCCTCCCTTCGGACTCATTCGACCTTCCCTGTCCGGGGTGGACGGAAAGGTAGGGATTTATGTACCGCGCCTCCGCGAAGGCCGGCGCGGAGCCGAAATATAGCAGATCCGCCCCGCGGAGTCAACCCCGCCATAGCGGTTTCATGGCGGTTTGCCATGGCGGTTTCCGGCCTGTTCATCCGTCCCCGGCTCCACCCGCGTCTCCCCTGGACGCTTTACGGTTGTATCGCCTCTGGGCAGCGTCAAGTCCCCGTATCAAAATCAGTTCCACCGCGTCGGCGGCATCGTCGACCATCTCACGCACCGGCCCGGCCTCGTCCCCGCCGAATTCCTCCAGCACGAAATCGCTCCAGAGCGCTCCCGTAGGCGCCGGGCCGGCTCCGAGCCTCACCCGCGAGAAGTCCGGGGTCCCGAAGGCCCCGGTCACCGATTCGAGGCCGCGGTGCCCGCCGCTGCCTCCACCGGCCCGAATTCTAATCAGGCCGACGGGCAGGTGGATATCGTCGCAGACGACCAGAACGGAATCGGGGGAGGCACCCGTGATCTTCAGCGCATCCCCCGAGAGATTCATGAATGTAAGGGGCTTGAGAAGCGTGATGTGCCGACCGGCGAATCGCCAGCGGGTCCCCAGCGCGAACCCGCCGCGGTCCTTCCAGCCGAGCCTGTGACGCCCCGCAAGAGTATCGAGAGTATCGTAACCGAGATTGTGCCTCGTGCCGGCGTATTCCTGTCCCGGATTGCCCAGTCCGAGAACGAGAATGATCTCCGGCATCCGCTATCAGGCTTCCTCTCCGCCCTCTTTGGCGGCAGCTTCGTCCTCTTCGGCGCCCTCGGCGCCCTCGGCGGCTTCTTCCTCGCCTTCCACGGCTTCCGTGACGTCCTCCAACTTCTTCGGCGGAGATACGTGGGCGAGGTTGATATGTCCTTGATCGAGGAAAACGATGTCAGGATAGAGTTTCACGAGGTCCCAGATATGGATCGTCTCGCCGATCATCAGCGGCGTAACATCGATCTCGAGATACTCGGGGACCTTGGCGGCCGTCGTGCTGATCATGACCTCCCGGACGCCGTGATCGAGAATACCGCCGAACTCCTTCACTCCCCTGGACGTTCCGGTGAGGAGCACGGGAACGCCGACCTTGATATTCTCGTCTATCGATATCCTCTGGAAATCGACATGGAGAAGGTCGCCTGAAACGGGGTGGTGCTGGACGTCCCGGACGAGTGTCGTGTATTCATCCATTTCCATTCCCTCGACGTCGAGATCTATGATCAGATGCTCGCTCGTTGCGTTGTGAAGGATGGTCCAGAACTCGTGCTCGGGCACTGCCAGGTGGACGGGGTCCTTCTTGTGTCCATAGAGAACGCCCGGGATCTCACCCTGCTTGCGCAGCTTGTGAACGTTCTTCCTGCTCGCTTCTCCCCGCTTGCGGGCCGTCAGCCTGATAGACTTCATCTTTTCCTCCGTTTTTCCTCCGTGCTATACGAACAGCATGCTGATCGATTCTTCCATATGAATCCTGCGGATGGCCTCCCCGAGCAGGGGCGCCACGTCGAGGACCTTGATCTTGCTGCACTCCCCGTTATTTGTGAACGGGATCGAGTTGGTGACTACCGTCTCCTCGATACAGGACTTCTCCAGCCTTTTGAGGGCCTTTCCGGAGAATACGGGATGTGTGGCCATCGCCATTATCCTGCCCGCCCCGGCGTCCTTCAGGACCTGGGCGGCCTGCGTTATCGTGCCGGCGGTACTGATGATATCGTCGAGGATGATGATATCGCTGCCGGCTACCTCTCCGATCACGTTCATCACCTCGGATTCGTCAGCCCCGGTCCTGCGCTTGTCGACGATCGCGAGGTTCGCGTTGAGCCTCTTGGCAAAGGCCCTGCCCATCTTTATCCCGCCGACATCGGGCGAAACAACGGTAAGATCCTTGAAATTCCTCCCCTTAATATATTCAAGCATTACGGGCGCCGCAAAAAGATTATCGACCTGAATATCGAAAAATCCCTGTATCTGGGCGGCGTGCAGCTCGAGCGCCAGGACCCTGTGCGCTCCGGCGGTCTCGATCAGGTTGGCCACGAGCTTCGCCGTGATCGGGACCCGCGGCTGGTCCTTCCTGTCCTGTCTCGCGTAGCCGTAATACGGGATCACGGCCGTGATGCGGTTAGCCGAGGCGCGGTAGCAGGCGTCGATGAGGATCAGGAGCTCGAGCAGGTTGTCGGCGGGCGGTAGAGTGGGCTGGATGATGAACACGTCCTTGCCCCTGATGTTCTCGTTGATGTTTATGCGGATCTCACCGTCGGAAAACCTGCCCACCTCGACATCGCACAGTTCGATTTCGAGATACGAGACGATCTTCCCGGACAGTTCCGCGTTGGCGTTCCCGCTTATCAGTGTCACCAGATCCATCTTCGCTGTCCTTCCGAAAAAAAAGCGACCTGTCCGGCCACCTATCCACCCTTGAATGGTTGGGGCGGGAGGATTCGAACCTCCGATCCAGGAGCCAAAGTCCTGTGTCTTGCCACTTGACGACGCCCCAAGCAGTTCTGTCGAATTTTACTGCTCGGTTACTGCGATCCCGGCCTCGGTCTCGGCGTTCTCGATCTCCTCCTTGTAGGCCGTGATTATCAATCCCTCCATCCAGTCCCTTGTCTCGTTGTTGATAGGATGGGCTACATCCTGATAGGTACCGTCAGGCCTCTTGCGGCTCGGCATGGCGACGAAGACACCCTTGGCACCCTCGATGATCTTCAGCCCCCTGATAACGAAACAGTTATCGAGGGTGATGCTCGCAAAAGCTTTCAGTTTGTTGTCGTCTCGAAGTGAAATCCTGATCTCGGTTATCTTCATGTGCCCCCCCTGAATTCTTGCTTACTCCCTTTTGAGGAGTTCCAGTGTCCGTCCGGTGGGATAAACGATCCAGCCGGAATGACCCTCGCCGAGCATGAGGTCCATCACCCTTGACGCCGTTGTGTCATCTTCGTAAAGCGCGAAACATGCAGATCCGCTTCCGCTCATCGAACTCAGTACCGCCCCTTCGCGCTCCAAGAGAACCAGAATACGACCGATTTCCGGATACTCCCCGACAACGACTTCCTGGAAGCTGTTGCTGGTCTTGAGAGCAATATCCGGAAAATCCCTCAATCCCTCCAGCAGACAATTCAGTTTATGACCGCCCACTGACCTTGTCAATATTAAATTGAGGTTTTGATAAGCCCACCTGGTGGAAATGTTTATATCCGGCTTTACAATCAGTAATGTTCCTCGGCTCAGGCCCTCTATCTTCTCCAGAATCTCTCCGCGTCCCCTTCCGATCGCGGGCGACCCGAATAAAAAAAAAGGGACGTCGGAACCGATCTCGATGGCCTTTTCCATCAGGCAAGGCCCGTCGATTCCGAGGCCGAGCAGCTCGTTCACCCCGGCAAGGACCCCTGCTGCGTCCGAGCTGCCGCCGCCAAGCCCCGCCCCCGCGGGTATGTTCTTCCGAACGCTGATCGATACTCCCCTCCCTTCCCTGTCCTCCCCAAGGATCAGGTCGGCCGCTTTCCAGCAGAGATTTGAACTGTCCCAGCTGATGCCGGAATCATCGCCCGTCAACGTGATACCCCCGGCGGCCGGCTCTATACGGATGATGTCGTAAAGGGTCACGGGCTGAAACACGGTCTCTATATCATGGTATCCGTCATCGCGCCTGCGGATCACGTCGAGATAGAGATTGATCTTGGCGGAGCATTTGACCGTGATGCTTTCGGTAGTCATCGACAGGCCTCCGTGAATGGTCCGGGCAGAGGCCCCCGGCCCGGGTGAAGCCACGGGCTCAGGTGAAGTCCCGGTAGCTCTCCCACAGATCGCCCCACTTTGTCTTTCTGAACTTCCTGATCTTCGAGCGGCCCACGGTCGGGTACCAGAAAAGGTCGTGGTATATGTTGCTCGCCATCGGAGCCCATACGACGAGGGGTGAATGCAGGGCGGCCTTCTCGAGGAACCGGAGCGGCCCCTTCCTGAGCATCTGGTCGCCCCAGATGACGATGCTCTTCTTCACCCGGAATTCGAAGTCGAGCTTTTCGATATCCTCGCCGACGATCTCGAGGTTTTCGATCCTCGCCTCGCCGAGGCCCCTCTCCGTCGACCAGCGGAGGTAATCGATCGACATCGGATCGAATCCCATGATCTTCGCCGCCACGGCGTCGATGGCCACCGAGTCGGCGCTGGCGAGAATCAGGTCGCCCTCGTACGGATCCATCGTCCTCGGACCCGCCCCGTCGCCGCAGACCGTCCCGTCCATCACCGCGAAGATGTTGGGATGGAGCTCGCGCTGCATGAGGAGCAGGTCGACGAGGACCTCGTGCATATACTTGTGGGCGTAATGCCTGACCTCCTTGAGCAGGCCGCCAAAGGAGTTCTTGATCGCTCCCGTCGTCGTCGAGTGGCCGTGGGTCTTTACCGTGGGGAGATGCAACACGTCCTTTCCGATGTACATCTTCGGGATCTCGATCCCCTCGGGGAATATCTCGCCGAGCTTGAGCAGCTCGGAGCGGAACTCGTAGACTGTCCATTCGACCTCGGGAAGCGGGATGAAGGGCAGCCCGTACCTGTCGAGGACCGGCATCCAGAGATTGTTTATTGCGCCCTTTCGCGGGTTGGTGACGACCGTCCTGTTCTCGACGGGAATGATCGACTCCTCCGTGTATCCCCGGCCGAGAAGGTCCTTCACCACGCCCTCGAGCTGCCACGGCTGGCTCGAGCAGGCGGGGAAGTACTTCGTCCACGAGAGGTTGAGCTTGATCAGCAGGTCCCTCTCAGCCTTCAGGACATCTCCGGCGCCCGCCATATCCATGAGGCGGTGATAATCGTCCACGACCGTTTCCGGGGTCGTCCTGAGAACCGCTACCTTTGACATTCGAAAACCACCTCTCCCGCCGGAATCGATCGTCACGGGACAATCGACTCACCGGACGATAATATATACTACCGCCGCGAACCAGAGAAACACGTCGATGATTATTGCTTTCTCGGTCAGCAGGACACCCGATGGATCACCGCCCTCGTTCCTGCTGTATACGAGGTAGAGATACCTCATGATCCCGAAGACGACGAACGGTATCGTGTACACGAGGTCCTTCGTGCCGAACTTCAGGACCGTCGACGGCCAGACCGTGTATATCGAGTACGAGATGATCGAGGCCGTGGCGGAAAGGCTGACCAGCTGGTCGAGCAGAGTCACGGAATAATCCTTCAGCGATATGCGGTGATCGACCGCCGAGACAAGATTGGTGATCTCGTTCCTCCTCTTGCAGATTGCGAGGAAGAGAGACAGGAACAGCGTGCATATCCACAACCATGGCGAAAACTCGAGATCGGGTATCACCGGGTGGAGCACCGCCACTCCCGCAGCCGCCCTGATGATAAAGCTGAACGAGATCGCGATGACGTCGAGTATCACGACATTGCGGAAGACCAGCGAGTAGGCCAGGTTGACCCCGATGAACATCGCCGCGAGAACGAAGAACTCGCTCCCGAGAACCCACGACAAGGGAAACAGCGCCGCTATCAGGAGAACGGTGAAACCGGCCGCGAATCCCGGGCTGACCCTGCTGGCCGCTATCGGGCGTGCCATCTTTTTCGGATGCTCCCTGTCCCTGTCGCGGTCAAACACGTCATTGAGTATGTAGATCGCGCCGGAAAAACCGCAGAACACGATGAAACCGTAGAAACTCAGACGGACGAGCTCGGGATCGGTGAATCTCTTCGAGAAAACGATGCCGGCGAAGAGGACCAGGTTCTTGGTCCACTGCTTGGGCCGCATCGAGACTATCAGGTACCAGATCTTTTGCATGTCGGCTAATATACACGTCATTGAGACCGCAGGTCAAGTGGTGCCGCGGACAAGCCGGCGCCGCGCTCCCTGTATACGGCCGCGTTCAATCCGACGATGATCAGCATCATCGTCAGTACTTCGGCGTCGCCGAAGTTCCAGTCGAACATCCCGTTGACGATGAAGCCCGTCATCGCGCCGATGGATCCGGCCGTGAGGGCTCTCTCGGGCGGTGGCAGATCGAGCCGCAGGTTCCTTCCCACGATCCTGAATATCGCGGCGAGCAGCCAGACGAAGGCGGCAAGCCCGACCGTCCCGAGCGTCACAGCTACATGAAGGAAGATATTATGCATGTGACCGTGCACGTGTACAGCCTCCGGCGGCATGTGCTCCCTGTAGATATCACCGAGGTCTACAGGTCCCGTGCCGATGACCGGGTGCTTCCTGAATATCGAGATCCCGCCCTTGACGAGGTTGACCCTCTGGACGTTCGTCCTGAACTGATAGTCCCAGATGGTCGCTATCCTGTCGCGGTACGCTCCGGGCGCCAGCATCACCCACGCGGCTACCACGACCAGGCAAACGGGGATCCAGCGCCTTCGCAGAACGACGAGTATCACGATGCCTGAAACGAACATGGCTAACCATGACGACCGGGTCTGCGTAAGCAGAAGGGCTGCGGAGGCCGCGGCCGCCGCGAACATTGAAAAGACCCTCAGTCTGCGTGGTATCCCTCCGGTGATCGACACCGCCAGGTAGAGGGACAGGAGCAGCATCATGATCCCGCCGAACGTCATCTCGTTCGAGAATGAACCGGGCGTCCTCTCCAGGCTGCCCCTACCCATCCCGAGGAAATAAATGACCACGCCGTAGACGGCCGAGCCCGTTCCCGAGACGAGCAGGACGCCGTAGACCTTGCTGCGGACCGATCCGTCGGCCGCCAGCGACGCGGCGAGCCAGACGATGACGAACAGCAGATAGTTTTTCAGGTTTCCGAAGGCCGCGGCCGGATCGCCGGAGAGAAATGATGAGATGATCGAGACGAGTATGAACACCGCAAGGGGAAGGGCGAGCAACAGTCTTCCCGGCCTGCAGGATTGATCGAGTACGCAGAGCGCCGTCCAGAAAAGCACGGTGATTCCGAGAGAGATCTGGTTCGCGGCGATCGAGAAGGTCGACGTGAAGACGACGATGCCGAAGAATATCAGTGTCGCCTTCCGTAAACGGGCGACTGCCGGATGGTACTCAGCCGCGTTCATGTTTCTCCACTCCGCTGCCGCTCGTGAATTCGACGAGGATTCCCGACACCTTCTCAGTTTCTCCTCCGGTCAGAGCCCTCGATATCTCCATCAGCACGCCGGAGACTCCCTCGGGCACGGAGTCCATATCGACACGTTCCAGCCGGATTTCACCGCTGTCCTCCGCCGCGCGCGCTTCCCAGACCGTTCCCTCGTCTCCGGACAGGTTTCCTGCGGCATGCGACAGCGCCGCCGTGCCGGCGGCTCCGTCGGTGCGGATAATCACGAGCCTCTCTTCCCTGCCACAAAACAGGCTCCGTACGACCGATTCGCCGAGCAGTGACGCACGCCTCACATCGTCATTCCGGTGAGTCCCCCCGCGGCTGATCACGACCAGCCTCGAGCCGGCCGAGGCGGCGGCGGCGGCCAGCCTCTCGAGGGGCAGAACGACCTTGCGTATAAAAGCGTCGAGCGGATTCGACAGCTCCCGCACCGTCATGTCGAAATCGGCTATCATCACGTCGGGCGAGATCTCCGCAACGAGCCTGATGGTGGCGAGGCGATCCTCGAGCACCCCGAGATAAGCCCCGTCGGGCGTCTCGAGCCATGCCGAGCTCTCCCTCACTACGAAAAGATCGTCGGTTATCACCGAGAGGTTCGCCGACCGGCCGAACCTCGCGGGAGAGGCCCTCACGACCGGCCCGTTGCCGGCCGCCACGACCTTCATCCCGTCGAACGGCCCGATTTCCTCCGGGCCGCTGCCGGCCGCCTCCGAAGGATCGCCGAGGATCCTGACGGGAACGCCGTAGCGCTCCAGCTGATCGAATCTTTCCGGAGGCACCCTGCCCGCGTAAGAGGAGGAGATCACGATCTCGTCGACACCGTGGTGGGCGGCGATGCTCTCGATCTCCCCCATGCTCCCGAGGACGGGAATACCGTGGATCATTCTCCCGTGCATCGAACGCCTGTCATCAAGCCAGCCGACCGGGTGCAGTCCTTTCGTCTGCTTGACCTGATGGAGAACGGCCTCGGCAATATGGCCCGTCTCGCCGATGACGACCCTCCTGCCCTCGACCTCCTCATGCGCGGGGAGCTCGTGGAACCAGCGGGTGACCACCCTCGCTCCCGCCATGAACACGGTCAGGATGAACAGGTCTATGAGGAAGACCGAGCGGGGAAACGATTCGAACCTGAACAGGAAGGTGAACAGGACCACCATGATCACCGAACCCACGGCGACCGCCCTGAATATCCTCACTATGTCATCGAATGTCGTATACCGCCAGACGGCCTTGTAAAGCCCGTAGTAATAAAAAACGGCCGTCCTGATCACGATGACTATGGGAAAGCTGACTATCATCGTCCTGGTCTCCGCCTCGGGAAAACTGAAGTTGAGGCGGATCATGTAGCTGAGAACATAGCTCCCGCCGATCAGCACGAGGTCGATGAGAGCCGCGGCGAACATCCTCCTCGCGCTCCCCACTTCCCCTCCTTTTTCCAGCTTCCTGATCTTGAAGACGGCCCAGAGAAAGAAACCCGTCCAGATGACGGCGAGGCCGGAGATGAACACGTTCTCGCCGCTTACCAGGAGAAACGCGCTCCCGCCGAGCAGGGCCGCGATGAAATACTCGAGAAGGGTGACCTGCTTGTGGGAAAGACCGAGATCCGTCAGCCTCTGGTAGTAGTGCGTCCTGTGTGCGGTAAAGATCCTCTTTCTCTGTATCGCCCTTTTCGCCAGCGTAAGAGCCGCGTCCCCAAGTGCCCCTCCCATCAGGAGTATCGTCACGAACGCCGGAACACCGTGGCGTGCCCCCGCGATCGAGAGGACTGCGAACACAAAACCGATGAAGGTGGACCCGCAGTCTCCCATGAATATCCTGGCAGGAGGGAAATTATAGCGGAGGAATCCGAACAGCACGCCGGCGATGACCGCGTATACCAGCCCGAAGGCCGGATCTCCCGCCGCGTAGCCGAGCAGCACGAGGAATATGGCGGCGATCATGCCGACGCCCGCCGCCAGCCCGTCGAGCCCGTCGATGAAATTGTAGAAATTGACGAATGCAGTTATCCAGAGGACCGTGAGCGGGATGGCCGCCGGGCCGAGCGGCACGGTCCCGAGAAGCGGGATCCTGACTTCCTCGAGAACCACGCCGGAGACTATGACGGCTCCGGCGGCTAACAGCTGCACGGCCAGCTTCAGCTTCGCGTCGAGACCTCTCAGATCGTCGATGAGCCCTGCCGCGGCTATCATCGCCGCCGCCCCGAAGATCCCCGCCTTCGAATCGACACCCGGCAGCGGATCGAATCCGGCGAGACGGGCCGTGAACATGGCCAGATAGAACGCGATCACGATCGCGACCCCGCCGAGACGCGGTTTGGGCACCTCGTGGGAGCCTCGGTCCGTCGGCATGTCGAGCAGGGACCGGCGAATCGAATAACGCAGTATCGCCCCGGTCATCAGGAACGAGATCAGTAATGCTTCCATAGAGAAGAGAAGTTCACGCATGTAGCTCTTCCAGGACGAAATGCCGCATTCCGCAAAGCCTGATAATACTTTATGAGCGCTTGGAGGACAAGCGATTTCGGCCGGTCACGCACCGCCGCCTATTCTCCCGGAATATCCTTGCCCGTCTGCCGGCCGCAGATTAGAATGCTCGGGAATCCGGACATTTCCGCCCCTTTTCGGGATTTACGGCTCCATGAACGACAGGATCTCGATCGCGCATCTTATAACGGGCACCTCCACCGGCGGCGCAGAGACGATGCTCAACAAGCTCGTGTCGAGGATCGACAGGGAAAGGTTCGACGTCAGCGTGATCTCGCTGACGACCGCGGGGGAGATCGGCAGGAAGATGATCGACGAGGGCGTTTCCTTTCACTCCCTCGACGCATCGAGAAGCGGCCTCGATCTATCGGCCCTCGCCAGGCTGATCCGGGCCCTCCGGCGGATCCGACCCGACATCCTCCAGACATGGATGTATCATGCCGACCTGGCCGGCGGGCTCGCCGCCAGGTTCGCGCACTCGATCCCCGTCGCGTGGAACATCCGCCACAGCGATCTCGACCCGGATCACATGAAGAAGAGAACGATACGCGTGGCGGGGTGGTGTGCCCGTCTTTCCCGGCGTCTCCCCGAAAGGATCGTCTGCTGTTCGCGGGCCTCTATGGAGACCCATGCGGCGATCGGATACGACACCGGCAGGATGGTCGTGATACCCAACGGATTCGACACCTCGCTATTCGTGCCGGACAGCGGCGCGCGAAGCTCGGTCCGCAAGGATCTCGGTCTGGATAGGAACGCGCCCCTCGTCGGCCTCGTGGCGAGATACCATCCACAGAAGGACCACGCGACGTTCGTACGGGCGGCCGGCATCCTGCACGCGGAGATGCCCCTGGTACGTTTCATCCTCTGCGGAAAGGAAGTGACGGCAGACAACACGGATCTTGCCGGAATGATCGGAGAAGAGGGTCTCGAGGATACGGTCTTCCCGCTCGGGCGGCGCGCCGACATACCGAGGATACAGGCGTCACTCGACATCGCCTCGTCGTCCGCCTCGAGCGGTGAGGGATTCCCCAACATCATCGGAGAGGCTATGTCATGCGGAGTGCCGTGCGTGGTGACGGACGTGGGTGATTCGGCGGAGATCGTGGGAGACTGCGGCCAGGTGATCGAGCCGGGGGATCCGGAAGCGCTCGCCGCCGGCTGGAAAAAGATCCTTGCCATGAAACGTGAAGCGAGAGCGGCCCTCGGCGAAAAAGCCCGGGAGAGAATCAAAAAGAACTACGAGATCGGCGCCGTCACCGCCCGGTACGAGATCATGTATCTCGACATGTGCGGGAAACGCAGGCCGCGGGGGAATTCAGTCACTTCCGCCCCGTAAGGGCGTCGAGCCTGTCGACCTGCAGCTGCGTCACGACCCGCTCGTCGAAGAGATCGATGACCCTCTGTCTGCCGGCCCTTCCCATCCGGGCGGCCAGGCCCTCATCCGACAGGATCCTCAGCATCGCCTCTCCAAGGGCGTAGTGGTCGCGTGGCGGGACCAGAAGGCCGGTCTCGCCGTCGACCACCTCCTCCCTGCATCCCCTGATATCGGTCGCCGCCACGGGCAGGCCTGTGGCCATCGCTTCGAGCAGCGACCGGGGCATCCCCTCACGGTAGCTCGACATCGCGAAGAGATCCAGCAGGGAGAGTATCGGCGGGACGTCCTTCCTGTAGCCGGTCATCACAAGCCGTCCCGACAGTCCCTCGCCGCGCACGAGCGTCTCTATCTCAGCCTGGCAGCCGTCCCGGTCGCTCTCGAGGGGTGCTCCGACCATGACAAATCTCGCGCCGGGGATCTCGCGCGAGACTATCCCGGCCGCCTTCACGAATTCGACCGCTCCCTTTTCCCTCACGATGCGTCCCGTGAACCCGATCACGGGACCGCCGTCTATTCCAAATTCCTCCCGGAGAGCGGCCGCCGCCTTCGCGTTCACCTCGCGCCCGAAGATGGACGGATCGACACCGTTGCCGATATGTACGAGTTTCTCCGCGGGGGCTATGCGCGACTCGACCGCCTCCTCGAGGTCCTCACCGCTCTGGACGAACACCAGGTCGGAGAGCGAGGCTCCGAACCGCTCGATCGAGCGCATCACGCCGCTTACCGGACCGTGCATATCCTCGTGAAAGTAGAAGCCGTGAGCGGTGTAGACGATCCGGGGCACGCGCGCCGTCTTCGCCGCCACCCGCCCGAGCAGCCCCGCCACCGGCGTATGGGTGTGGACTACATCGAAGCGTTCCCTGCGCATCAGACGAAACAGGCGCACGAACGAGACCGCGTGGGAGAAAATATTGTACGACCTCGAGATCGGGATCCGATATACGTCGAATCCCTCCTGCTCCAGCCGGTCGAGCCCCTCCCCGGGCGAGCAGCAGAACGAGACATCGTAACCCGCGTCACGGAGACTCAGGCCGAGCGGCCTGAGAAGGTGGTATGCAGTGAAATCGACAGCGCAGAGTTGAAGGATCTTCAAACCGCCCCCCCGCCATGGGACCGGCCGGCTGTCACGCCCGGCCGGGCGATGTGAGTATCTCCTCGACAAGCCCGCAGAGAATATGTCCGAGGGCCATGTGGATCTCCTGGATGCGGGCGAAGTCCTCGTCGGGCACTACGATCGCAAGATCTGCCTGTTCGGCCAGAGTGCCGCCGCCCGCGCCCGTGAAGGCAAAGGTCTTCATACCGAGGCTCGCCGCCATCGAGACCGCCTCGATGGCGTTCGGCGAATTGCCGCTCGTCGACAGTGCCAGCAACACGTCTCCGGAGCTGCCAATCGCCTCTATCTGCTTGGAGAAGATATCGTCGTAGCTGAAATCGTTCGCGATCGCCGTCAGGACCGAGCTGTTCGCGGTCAGGGCGAATGCCTTGTATCCACGGAGCTTCTTCCTGCGGAACCTCCCGACGAGTTCGCCTGCTATATGCTGCGCGTCCGCGGCGCTCCCGCCGTTGCCGCAGGTCAGAACAACCTTTCCCGACTTTATCGCACTCGCCATCAGCTCCGCCATCTCGACGAGAGTCTCCGCCTGCTGACGGGGGAACGATTCGAGCGCCTTCCTCAGAGCGTCGAGTTCGCCGAGTACCTGTTCGATATATCCGTCGCTGTGCGTCATATCTTCACCGTATCACGTGTCACACCATGTCAAGCATCTTCACCGTGTTACGAATCTCCGGGGACACTGTCATTTCGTAAGTGCCACGATTGAGATTATCAGCGTTCCGACGCCGAGAAGCCCTCCGAAGATGTCGTTGAATATCTTTGTCTTGTTTCGCTTGACGATGATGACGTCCCCGCTGTTCGGATAATAGTCACGCCCCGTCTGGATCGCCGCGCCGTCCTTCGATATGACCATGATCCTGTCGATGCTTCCCTCGTATGTGGGGCCTCCCGCCGCGCCGACGTACTGGGCGACCGTCCAGTTGCTCACGAACCGGACCTTTCCCGGTTCCTGCACCTGCCCGCCGACCGATACGGTCTGGTCGACCGTGGGTATGTGCAGGATGTCGCCGTCGATCAGGGGGATGTCCTCGGCGATGCTCGGCGGTACGAAGTCCTTGAGGTTCACCCTGATCAGCTCGCCGGTCTCTCTCTCGAGAGTCGCGGTGGTCAGGTCGGCGTCGGTGTTGTAGATCGCCACGCGGCCTAGCAGGCTCCGCAGCCCCTCACCCTCTGTAATATAGTAACTGCCTTTCTGCTTCGTCGCGCCGAAAACGAACACTCTGCTCGTGCCGGTCATGCCGTCGATCACGTTCACCTCGTCGCGGTCCTTCAGAACCGTGTCGAATTCGTACGACTGGACCTGCATCGTAATGACCGAGCCGTCCTCCTGGACCCTCGTGAGCAGCACCCTGTCCCTGACAGCCTCCGCCCTGAATCCTCCCGCGATATCGATCAGGTCACCGACCGTTTCGTGGGGCAGTGTCTCGTAATTCATGGGCTTGTGGACGGAACCTCTTATCGCGGCATGCTGCCGGGCGATCGGAACGTGTATCCGGTCACCGTTGGAGAGGAACAGGTTGCTGGAGAAATCACCCTTGATAACGTATCGGAGAATATCGACATCGAGGGTGTCCGTTCCCCTGTAGAGGATGACCCGCCTGTTTGATCCCTCGGATTTGATGCTGCCCGCCAGCTCCACCGCGTCTGAGACGCGCTTCACCGCCGAGACATTCACCGCCCCGGGTCTCCCGACCTCACCGGTCACGAAGACCCGGAACACCCTCGGTTCCTGCAGATAGCAGAAGAGCTTCACGTTCTTGAAGAACCTGTTGATCTCCTCGCCGAGCCTCTTCCTGAATTCGGTGAGTGTCAGGCCGTCGGCCTTTATCGCGCCCACGCTCGGTACGAAGACGTAGCCTTCCGGCAGCACCACAATGGCGAACGTCCTCGACTCGGTCCCGATAATGTTAACGAGGAGCCTGTCGTACGGCCCGAGAATATACTGGTCGGGATCGATCACCCGCTCGAGCTTCGGGATATCGTAACTCGACCTCTGCTGCTCGACGACCTGGCCGTATCCGGATTCTTTCTTTTCGAGATCGACCTGTTTCGCATGGTCCGCCAGCTCGTTGCCGCTCGTCTGCGCCGAGGCAAGACCGGCCGAGATCGTCACCGCCGCACAGACAGCGGCAATCATTACGACAGCACGTTTCATATCCCTCACCGTCCGTTTATAAACCGCTCTATTATTCCGGGGAGCGCCTCGAAGACCCTCTTCTCGCTTTCGAGATCTTTCGTGCCGAGCTGGGCGAGATGTCTCTTCCCGCCACCTTCTCCGCCGGCCAGCGAACCGAGCTCTTTCACGAGACCGTCCGCCGTGACTCCCCTTTCGACAAGATCGTCGGTAACAGTGATCACGAAATGCATCTTTCCCTTGTCGGGCATGGAGAGAACGGCTGCGCCCGAAGGCACCCTCTTCCTGAACGAATCGGCCATGGCCCTGAGGGCCCCGACGTCCCTTGCGCCGGGCCTGCCGGCCGCGATCTTCATCCCCGATATCTCCTTCGCGTCTCCTATGATCGCCTCGAGCCGCCCGCCGCCCTTCTCGAGACGCTTTATCTCTTTCTTCAGCTCTTCCAGTGTCTCGAGCATGGCACCGATCCTCGGCGCCGTTTCGACAGGGGTGGTCCTGAGCAGGGACGCCGCCTCTTCCTCGCGATCTAATGCGTCATGGACATGGCGAAGGGCTCCCTGTCCGGTTACAGCCTCTATCCTGCGTACGCCCGCTGCCACGCTGCTCTCCGATACGATGAGGAACAGGCCGGCCTGGCCGGTCGACGAGAGATGCGTGCCGCCGCACAGCTCGGTCGACGCGTCCCCCACCCGCACGACACGCACCTTCGCTCCGTATTTCTCGTCGAACAGGGCGACGGCCCCGGAGTCCATGGCCTCCTGGTAGTCCATCAGTTCCGTCCTTACCTCCAGCGAATCGCGTATCCACCGGTTCACGAGCTCCTCGATCTTCCTCTTCTCCTCCCCGGTAACCGCCTGGAAATGGTTGAAATCGAATCTCAGCCTGTCGGGCCCCACGAGCGATCCGGCCTGGGCGACATGACCGCCCACGACCTCGCGCAGCGCGGCTTGGAGAAGATGAGTCGCGGTATGGCCGGCCGCCGTCGCGAGCCTCGACTCGTCGTCGATATGAAGTTGTATCTTCGCGTTCCTCGAGACCAGCTTCCCGATATCAGGGATATCATCGGCCTGCTCGGCCACGTGGATTATCTCTCCGCCCCTCTTGAGCACATCGCGTATTTCCAGCCTGTGCCCCGCCATTTCTATCCAGCCGCTGTCGGCGAGCTGCCCGCCCGATGTGGCATAGAACGGCGTCCTGTCCAGTATAAGCTCGATCGCCGCACCACCCTCCCGGGACCAGGCGATGTCTTTCCTCTCCGATTTCTCGAACACCCTGTACCTGCGGATCTCGGCCTCGCCGCCGACGCTCTCGTATCCTGTGAAAATCGAGCTCTCCCCTTCGGACAGCTCCGTCATCTCGACGAGTGCCTGTTCGCCGGCGTCGAAGGCGTTGCTCCGCTGGGCGCGCTTCCTCTGCTCCTCCATCGCGGAGACAAATCCTTCCTCGTCGACCTCGAGCCCCTCGTCGCCGGCAAGAGCGACGGTGAGCTCCAGCGGAAATCCATATGTATCGTAAAGCAGGAAGGCCTGGGCACCATCGATCCTGCTGCCATTCACTTTCTTGATATCATCGACGATGGTCCCGAACCTGGACCTGCCTTCCTCGATGGTACGGAAGAAGTTTTCCTCTTCTGACCTGATTATCATCGCCGTGTCGGGCGCCCTCTCGGCGAGCTCGGGATAATCCTCTCCCATGACCCTGACGACCTCGTCGACGAGGCCGTAGAGGACCGGCTCGACGATTCCGAATGTGTGAAGCCGCGTCAGGGCCCGTCTCAGTAACCGCCTGAGGATATACCCCCTGCCCTCGTTCGAGGGGTATATCCCCTCCGAGACCGTGAATGTCAGCGCCCTGGCGTGATCGGCGATCATGTTGATCCCCATCTTCGCCTCACCGGTCGTGTCGGTGTTTTCGGGCAGCATCGCGATGACAGCATCCACGAGGGGCTGGAAAATGTCGGTGTGGAAGTTGTCCGCTGCGCCCTGCATGATCATCGCGATCCTCTCGAGGCCGGCGCCGGTGTCTATGCCCGGTTTCTCGAGGGGCCTGTAGGTGCCGTCCTCCTCGAGGAAAAACTGCGGGAAGACGAGGTTCCAGAATTCGAGGAACCGGTCGCAGTCACATCCCGGGCCGCAGCTCCCGTTGCCGCATCCCCTGGCCTCGCCGGCGTCGTAATAGATCTCGGAGCACGGACCGCATACGCCGGTCTTCCCGACGGGGCCCCAGAAATTGTCCTTCCGCCCGAGCCTGACGATCCTTTCGGCGGGAACGCCGACGCTCTCGTTCCATATCTCGAACGCCTCATCGTCTTCCTCGAATACGCTGACGTAGAGAAGGTCCACGGGAAGCTGGAGCACATCGACGACAAACTCCCAGGCCCACTCGATCGCCTCGACCTTGAAGTAATCGCCGAAACTGAAGTTGCCCAGCATCTCGAAAAAGGTGTGGTGGCGCAATGTCCTGCCGACGCTCTCGAGATCGCCGGCCCTGAGGCATTTCTGGACGCTGACCGCCCTCGTGTACGGGAGGTTGTCAGGCGAGAGGTAGCAATCCTTGAACTGCACCATCCCCGCGGAGGTGAACAGGAGGGTAGCATCGCCCTTCGGGACGAGGGGTGCGCCGGGCACTTCGGTGTGCTTCTTCCCCAGGAAGAAATCGACGTAGGCTTTCCTGATCTCACGAGCTGTCCTGATATTACAGTTCATCGGTCTCTCCGGTGATCTCTCCCCTCAATATCCCCGCGCATATGCCTCCGACGATTCCGGCCGAGAAGCCTCTCCTCGTGAGGAAGCCGCCGAGTCTTCGAGCCGCCTTTTCCCTGTCGGCCCTGGAGCCGTCCGGCCCGTCCGGCCCCCGGACAGGTCCGGTGCGCGCCAGCCTGTCGACAGCCAGTTTCGATGCCATCCTCTCCTCCTCGCCGGGAGGAAAGGCCTCCGCGAGAAGCTCGTCGGTGATCTCGGCCGGGACCCCGGCCCCGGACAGCTTCCTTCTTAGAAAGGCCGGCCCGGCGGGGTTGTGCCTGAGCCTGTATCCTATCAACTCCGAGGCGAACCGCCTGTCGTTCAGCAGGTTTTTCCCCTTGAGCGTTTCGACAATATAATCCATCGCAGCTGGATTATCTATACCTTCCGCCTGAAGGGCGTCGCGGACCTCCTTCTCGGTCCGTTCCCGCCTCGACAAGAACCTGAGGACGTAGGCGAGCCCGGCCTCCCGCGCGACCGGCCCCTCGAGCTCCTCGATATCGGTCCTGTCGAGTACGGCGCCCTCTTCGAGAAAGCGCTCGGTCCCCTGCCCCTTCAGGACAAGGAACGTCCTTCCCGACGAGGTCGCGACCCTGCGCAGCGACCCGGCGCTTCTCGATACGGATACGATCTCGGTACCGCCGATATTCAAGGTCCTGTTCCGGATCAATGCCCTATTCAGGATTGAGGTCCTTGCCCGAATCTACGTTTCCACCCGGGCCCGCCGGGGCCGGCGAGGCATTGAGGCCGTAGTGCTCGCGCACGCTGGTCTCGATCTCGGCCCGTATATCGGTGTTGTCCTTGAAGAACATCCTGGTGTTATCCTTGCCCTGCCCGAGCCGGGTCTCGCCCCAGGAGTACCAGCTGCCCATCTTCGTGAGTATGCCGGAGGCAACGCCCAGCTCGATCAGGTCCCCTTCGAGGCTGATGCCCTCTCCGTAGAGGATCTCGAACTCGGCCTGGCGAAACGGTGCGGCGACCTTGTTCTTGACAATCTTGACCCTCGTCATGCTTCCGATGACGGTGTCCCGGTCCTTGATCTGGCCGATGCGGCGGATATCCATCCTCATCGTGGCGTAGAATTTCAGGGCGTTTCCGCCCGATGTCGTCTCGGGATTGCCGTACATCACGCCGATCTTCATCCGGATCTGGTTGGTGAATATCATGCACGTGCGGGATTTGCTGACCGCGCCGGCTATCTTCCGGAGGGCCTGGGACATGAGCCTGGCCTGGAGACCGACATGCGAGTCGCCCATCTGCCCCTCGATCTCGGCCGCGGGCACGAGGGCCGCGACCGAATCGATCACAATGACGTCGATCGCGTTGCTGCGGATAAGGACCTCTGCGATCTCGAGGGCCTGCTCCCCCGTATCCGGCTGTGATATAAGCAGGTTGTCGATATCGATCCCGATCTTCCTCGCGTAGCCTACATCCAGGGCATGCTCGGCATCGATGAACGCCGCCACGCCGCCGAGCCTCTGCGCGTTCGCAATGATCGAGCAGGCAAGCGTCGTCTTGCCCGACCCTTCGGGCCCGTAGATCTCGATGACCCTGCCGCGGGGCACTCCGCCGATGCCGGCCGCAATGTCCAGCGCGAGGCTGCCGGTGGGGATGCTCTCGATCTCCTGGTAAGCGCCTTCCTCGCCGAGGCGCATGATAGAACCTTTCCCGAACTGCTTCTCTATCTGGTCGACTGCGAGATCGATCGCCTTGCCCTTGTCACCCGGCCGGGTAGTTTTCGTCAGCTTTGATACCTTTGCGGTCTTCGTCTTTTTTCCAAACCTCTCCGCGCTCACTTTCTTCCTCCCACTTCATCCCCCTGATCTGTCCTACAGTTGATTTATCCCGGACCGCCGATACGGCGTCCCGTCAGATTGACTTTATATCACCAACCTGCCGATTGTTCAACGAATTTCACCATCACAGGAATGGGCGATACGGCTGCTTGGGGAAACGATACGGGTCTGGATCATGCACGTAACGATGCTCACGATCATACAAAACGGGGTTCAGCGTCCGAGCTCGAACCTGTCGATTACCTCGTAAATAGCGCCAAATGGGGTGAGCGTGCTGTTCCACAGGACAAAATGGTCCACATCGATTACAGCATCATCGTCGAGTGGCGGAAAGCTTCGCAAGACCTCGAGGGTCTCTTCAGGCGCGGGACGCTTTACGCGGGCGAGAGTCAGATGGGCCCTGAACTCTCTTTTTTCTCTCTCAAACCCGATCGCCCCGCATTCATCCTCGATCAGCCTGGCGAGATCCCTCAGCTCCCCGAATCCCTCGTCGATGCCGTAATAGATCACTCGCGGCCTGTTGAAGTTCGGGAAGCCGCCGATTCCGTCCATCGTCAGGCGGAACGGCTTCGCCCGGGATGCTGCCCGGCGTGCGGCGTCGCAAAGCGAAGGGAGCAGCTTTTCGTCGACTTCTCCGAGGAATTTCAGTGTAAAGTGATAGTTCTCGGGCCGGATCCATCTCCAGGGGGCGCGTCGGATGCCGGAATCCTGTATGATCCGCCAGGCCTGCCCCGCTATGGCTTCACCGGCATGAACTGCGAAGAACAGTCTCATGAGCAACCGCTCTCCCTGTCCCGGGCCGGTCTCGATCCCAGCAGCCTGCGTCTCAGCATGTCGAGGCAGACGCACGCCGTCCTGAGCCTGATCATCCCGCGGTCGCCCGCCATCTTTCTCTGCCGGCACTCCGTCACGCCGGCGTCTGCGAGCCCCATCCAGCAGAACCCGACCGGCTTGTCCGCGGTCGCCCCGCCGGGACCGGCTATCCCGGTCGTGGACAGCGCGATGTCCGCTCCCGAGATCCTCCTGGCTCCCTCGGCCATCTGCCTGCAGACCTCCTTGCTGACCGCTCCGGCAGTCTCGACGGCCTTCCCCTCGACGCCGAGGATCCTGATCTTCGATTCGTTGCTGTAGGTGATATATCCCTCGAGGAATGTCTCGCTCGCCCCCGGCACCGAGACGATCATCGAGGCGAGCATCCCGCCGGTGATGGACTCCGCCGTGGCCAGGGTCATCCCCCTGCTGCGGAGCATCCCGACAACGACCTCCTCGAGCCGGTCACTGCCCTCCCCGAACAGGTTATCCCCGAGACTCTCCGCCGCCTTCGCGGCGATCCCGGCATCGATCCCGGCGGGAAGGTAAACACTGATGCCGGCCGGGGAAGATATGATCGACAGCTGCTCGAGTTCATCCGCTCCAAGTACGGGCGCCACCCTCTCCTCAACCTCGGTCTCCATCAGACCGTAGACCCTCAGCACCTTTCTCCGCTCTTCCGCGCCGGATGCCAGCCGCGGGAGGACGAGGCGTTCGAATATCTCCTTCATCTCTCCGGGAACACCCGGCAGCAGAAAAATGCGGCACCCCCCCACCTTCAGCGCCAGGCCGGGCGCAGCACCAACAGCGTTGTCGAGCACCTCGGCTCCTGCCAGTATCCTCGCCAGGTCCCTGTACCCTTCGGGCATGTCGAAACCGAGCTCGCCGAATCGCCGCTCGATCTCGACGATGATCTCCTCCCGGATATCGACTTCCCCTCCGAACGCGTCGATCGCGGCCTGTCGCGTCACGTCGTCCACGGTCGGGCCCAACCCCCCGGTGATTATGACCGTTTCGCTCCTCGCCGCGGCGGCGGAGAGCTCATCGCGGATAACGTCGATGTCGTCGGGAAGTGCCGTCTCCCTCGAGGGAGGGAGTCCGGCTGCAGTCAGAGTAATAGAGAGCCATACAGTGTTGTTTTCGGCAGTCTCGCCGCGGAGGACCTCGTCGCCGACCGTTATGATCTCTACCCTCACAGAAGTCCCGTGAAGCGTCTGAGAAGAACCATCACCGCCAGGGCGTAGAGCCCGGCGAGCACGTCATCGACCACGACCCCCAGACCCCCTGGAAGCTTCTGCGACCTCCCGACGGGGAAGGGCTTTATGATATCGAATATCCTGAACAGGACGAATCCCGCCAACCCCGCCTTTATGGAAACGGGTGACAGCAGCAGGGTGATCTGCATGCCGACGACTTCGTCGATCACGATGCAGGAGGCGTCCTCGCCGTATTTTCTCTCCATGATCTCCGAGAGGATGATGGCCACGGGGATGAGCCCGGCGACGACCGCCCAGTGCGTCATCCAGTGACCGCCGGGCACGAACAGCCAGACAAGCAGCCAGACCATGCTGGCGAAGGTCGCGGAAGCGAAGGGGAAAAACCCCGTATAAAAAAAAGAGCCGAAGAGTGTGACGAGAAAACGTTTCATCTGCATCCTTTAACGGTTACACATGGCAGGATATAGATATAAACGTCGGGCGGCAATCAAATTATTCATATGTACAGGACATATACCTGAACGACGGGTTTCCCTACGAGAGATTACGGAGGACTCCCTTGGCGACCGCCTTCAGCGTATCGAACACGCCGATACCCTTTACCGCAACAGCCTCGAAAGCGGGGTAGTGTTTGGGATTGAGCTCCTCCTCGAGATCGGGCACCTCGATCAGGTCGGGGAGGTCTCTCTTGTTGTACTGGATCACGTAGGGAAGCTCGTCGAGCTTGAGGTTGTACTCGGCGAGGTTCTCGTGGAGGTTGTAAAGGCTCTCGATATTCGCGTCGTACCTGTTCGTCTGGGAATCGGCGACGAAGACTACGCCGTCCGTTCCGCGGAGAATCAGTTTTCGCGACGCGTCGTAGTATACCTGTCCCGGTACGGTGTAGAGGTGGAACCGTGTCTTGAACCCCTTGACCGTCCCCAGCTCCAGCGGCAGAAAATCGAAGAAGAGGGTCCTGTCCATCTCGGTGGCGAGCGTGATCAGCTTGCCCTTCGTATCCGGAGACACCTTCTCGTAGATGTACTGTATATTGGTCGTCTTTCCGCACAGGCCGGGCCCGTAGTAGACGATCTTTACGTTGATCTCACGCGAGGAGTAATTTATCAGCGACAACTCTGTCCCCTCCCCGATCAGTCTGAGAACAGACTGTCTATCTCAAGTTCGGCCTCGGCGGTAAACTCCTCGCCGAGCTCCTCGTGGTATTCCTCATTCTCGTACTCGAGCTTGTCGTAGAGACCCCTGATGACCGTGGCGAGGTTCTCGACCGCCTTCTTCGTCCTGAGCCTTACCAGACCGAGCGTGGTCTTCTTGTCGAACAGGACAACCAATATGATATCCCTTTCTACCCTCGCGAGGTACATGCTTTCGTTGCTCCCCTGGTGGTAGAGTGTCGAGAAATCCTTTTCCCCTATCAGCTTTGCCAGTTGCGCGTTCGCCTCGAAATCGGCCGCGCAGAGCGACGCGAAGCTGTACATGTCGAACCTCGGTTCCTCTCCCACGCTCGAGATCAACTGACCCGTCTTGTCGAGCAGGATCACGCTGGTGGCGTTCGAGTTCTTCAACAGCTCCTGGAGTGTCGTGCTGATCGCCCAGTAATCTTCTTCGAATACTTTCCAGTTCGTTTTGACCATCCTGCGCTCTCTTTCCCTTGCCCGGGATCAATCGACCTGTTGTCGACCTTGTCAGTCGACTTCCTCGCGCCCATCGAGGGCCTTGCTTATCGTTCCCCTGTCAACGAACTCGAGGGAACTGCCAAGGGGAAGTCCCCTTGCCGGCCTCGTTACCTTCACATCGCTTTCCCTGAACATTCGCGCGATGTAGAGGGTCGTCGTGTCTCCCTCGACGCTCGGATTTGTCGCTATGATGAGCTCCGTTATCTCTTCCTTTTCCACACGCTCCTTAAGGGTCGTGAGGTTCAGCTGCTCTGGTCCCACTCCATCAAGTGGTGAAAGAACTCCGTGTAGAACATGGTAGCGGCCCCTGAAATGCCCCGATTTTTCGAGAACGTAAAGATCGGCGGGCCGTTCAACGACGCATAACACGCCTTCGACTCTCCCCGGGTCGCTGCAGATCGGACAGACATCGCCTTCTGCGAGGTTTCCACATCTATTGCAATACCCGGTTTTTTCCCTGACTCGTCTGAGCGCTTCGACAAAACCCCTGACCTCCCCCTTATCCATATCGAGGATGGCGAATGCCATTCTGCGCGCCGTTTTCTCCCCCACTCCAGGCAGTTTCCTGAAATGCTCTATCAGTTCCTGAAGCAGCGGAAGACCCTGATCCATTGCTTTCCCCCTGTATTTAGCAAGAATCTTGCCTTGTTTCGAATCACAATCGGAAAAGATAAGCCGCGAAAAAGAACGGTGTTCCCTGCGGCGGAAGATCTAGAACATTCCAGGCAGGGGCATTCCACCTGTGATCGAGCTCATTCCGTCCCTGACCATCTCTTCGACACGGTTAGCCGCCTCTGTAACCGCAGCGGCGACAAGATCTTCAAGCATCTCTACATCCTGCGGATCGACGACTTCCGGATCTATTGTCACGGAGACGATCTCGTGTCTGCCGTTCATCACGACCTTGACCATTCCGCCGCCGGCGGAGGCCTCGACGCTCTTTTCAGCCAGTTCGGCCTGCATCTCGGCTATTTTCGCCTGCATCTGCTGCGCCTGCTTGAGAAGCTTTCCTATGTCCTTCATCCGATTCTCCCTGTGTCCTGTGATCCGTCAAGTATCTGTAATACTGAACGCCGGAGACTTCAGTCCAGGAGCTCCGCATCCAGTCCGTCCATAATGCGTTCCAGCGTGGGATTATCCACTTTTACGGCGCGGGACTTATTTTTTGTACCACCCCGTGGCTTTTTCACAGGTATTGTTCCGGCCGCCGGCGAATCCTCTGACGTCGACTCTGCTGGGTTGCTGCCGGACCTGGGTTTTGTCCGCGCCTTTATCTCCATCTCGGCCTGGCGGTCGGCCCTGCCACCACCCTTCAGATCAACCGACTCGCAAGCCTCCACAGTAAATTTTCTGCCATAGAACTTCTCGAGATGGCTCTCGATCAACCGCCTGTTCTTCTTCTCTCTTATCATCTCCATCGCGAACCTGTTCTGCGGCGTGAACGAGAGGATCAGACTGCCGTCCTCGACGCCGGCGACGTCGGCCGACATCAGCCATATTCCGAGAGTCAGCTTCGCTTCCCTGACCTGCGCGAGAAACCGCTCCCACTCCTCCTTGCCGCCGAGAGCGGCCAGCAGGGGATTCTCCTTCACCGGGGTCTCGGGAATCCCCGAAGTCCCGGGTGTGGCGACCTTCTCCATCCTCGCGGACGATACCGCCGGGCCGGCAGGATCTGCCGGCGGTTGCGATTCCGCTGAGCGGGATATTTCGGCCGTTGCCGTCCTTTCCGCCGGCCCCGACGTTTCAGCGGTCCCGCTTTCCGCGGCGCCGCCCGCCTCATTTCGCGCACCGCCCGCTCCGGACTCGAGCCTGCCGATGAGTTCGCCTATCTCCACGGCCGATTCCCAGGAAGCAGCCTCGGCTACCGCCGCTTCTATATGGTATCTGGGCTGGCTCGAACCCTTCAGCTCGCGGTGCGCCCTGGACATCGAACGAAAGAGGAAGAGGAGATCCTCGACATCGAACTTCGCGGCAATCGCCGATAACTCCTCGATCTCGCCTGATGTCAGGTCGAGCCAGTCGGTCCTGCCGCTTGATACGGAGATCACAAGGAGATTACGTATCCCTTCGAGGAAAGCGATAAAGAACTCCTCGAGATCCATTCCGGAGGCCACCACGCCGTCCACGATCGACAGCGCTCCCTCCCTGTCGCGCCGGCTCACCGCGTCGAGCAGACCGGAGACGATCTGCGAATCGACCAGACCGAGGACCTTCCGGACAGTCTCGAGGTCTATCTTCCCGTCAGCGGCCGAGATACACTGGTCCAGCAGGGATTCGGCGTCGCGCATCGAGCCGTCGGCCCTGCGGCACATCAGCGTCAGTGCTTCCGAGTCGTATTCGATCTTTTCGGTATCACATATCCTGATGAGCTGTCCCGAGAGTTCGGCCAGTTCGAGCCTCTTGAAATTGAATCTCTGGCAACGTGACAGGATCGTCGCCGGGATCTTGTGGGGCTCTGTCGTGGCGAATATCAGGTAAACATGTCCCGGGGGCTCTTCGAGTGTCTTGAGCAAGGCATTGAATGCCTGCTGGGTGAGCATGTGGACCTCATCTATGATGTAGATCTTCGAGCTGGACTGCGAGGATACGTACCCTATCTTCTCCCTCAGATCCCTGATCTCGTCGATGCCCCTGTTGGAGGCGCCATCGATCTCTATCATGTCGAGATGTGTCCCGCCGTTTACCGCCACGCAGGAGGGGCATCTGTTGCATGGCTCGCCGCCCTGCGGGTCCTCACAGTTGATAATCTTCGCGAGCAGTCGCGCCGTCGTGGTCTTGCCACATCCGCGAGGGCCTGAGAAGAGATATGCGTGCGCGAGCCTGCCCTTCTCGAATGCCTTCTGGAGGGTGGACGTCACGTGCTCCTGTCCAACCACCTCGGCGAATGTACCGGGTCTCCATTTTCTGGCAAGTACAAGATAAGACATGCTCTCAGTCCCCCGGTGAGAAAGGTCATGAGACCGTGCACCCGGCCTCGAAAGGCACCCCCGGCTCTTGCGGCAGGGTTAGCTCCTGTCAGGATATGCCGCGGCACATAAGAATGACTGCGTACCGCTGCTACCTTCCGGTCCTGACGGGGTTTGCAGGTTCTCATTGCGCGGGTCCTGGCACTCAACGCCACTTCCCGCCGCCGATCGCTCGGAGACGACGCTCCCTCAACCGGGAATTCGGCCCCGCTATAGCGGATTGCGGGTGCAGGGCACCGCTACCTCCCCGCCTAGCACGATCTCTTAAAGGTATGGTGGAGATGATCGGACTCGAACCGACGACCCCCTCGTTGCGAACGAGGTGCTCTCCCAGCTGAGCTACATCCCCACCCTCTATCATCAACGCCGGCCCGCTTCGCCACGGCCCGACAATCTCATCCATGGCGGAGAGAGAGGGATTCGAACCCTCGGAGCAGAAATTCTGCTCAACGGTTTTCGAGACCGCCCCGTTCAACCGCTCCGGCATCTCTCCGTCGGATACTATATATAATCGACGCCGATATATCAATAGCGGAGAATGATCAGGTAAGGAGAATCATCGGGATAAAGAGAATCTTCAGGCTGGATAAGAAAATGGCGGAGAGAGAGGGATTCGAACCCTCGGTGGAGTCACCCCCACACACGATTTCCAATCGTGCCGATTAAGCCAGCTCTCGCATCTCTCCGCGCAGGCAAGTCTTGAGATAATCCATACGCTCGCGAGTATTCATACGATCCAAGCGCATGTCAGTCTTCACGTAATCTAGTAAAAAACTCCCTGAGAAGCAAAAGGCATTCTTCCTCCAGTACTCCGCCCTTCACAATGAGCCTGTGGCCGTACAGGTCCGCGTGGTGCAGGTCCCCGACGGATCCGCACGCTCCGCTTCTCGGCTGCTTCGCCCCGTACACAACACGTTCCGCCCTGGCGAGATATAGGGCTCCCAGGCACATATGGCAGGGCTCCGAGGTCACATAGACGGTGCAGCCGTCGAGCCTCCAGTCGCCCGTCCTCTCCGAAGCGCTGTCTATCGCAATGATCTCGGCATGGGCCGTCGCCGTCTTTCTCGTCTCGACCTCGTTGCGCCCGCGCCCGATTATCTCATCGCCGCGGACCACGACGGCACCGACGGGGACCTCGCCGGCCTCCAGGGCCAGCGAGGCCTCGGCGAGAGCCTCCTTCATCCACTTCTCATCCATTGAATCTATCGTCCAGTACGAATTATCCGTTACGTGGATCCGTCACAACGACGGAGAGCCGGATCTTTCAGGTATCGCTCCGACGAGCGCCTGGAGGACCAGGACCGCCACATCGTCGAACGGAGGAGCGGCGTAGATGTCACTGCCCAAGACCGATCTCCCCGACACCCTCCTGTCGATGCCGCCCGTGGAGGCCTGGATCCGGTCTCCCTCGCTGCGCACCGACTCCTTGTAATTCTCGTCGGTGGCTTCCCAGACGACCACGCCGTTGTCGGGATCGATCAGGCTCAGTGTCATACCGACCTGTGTCACCGAGGCTGCGGCCGCCTCGCGGTAGTCCACCTCGTCCTTGTACCACAGGTAGACGACAGGAACCAGCAGCAGATCGACATTAAGCTCGGATTTGACAGCCCGGCAGAGCTCGATGTCTACCACGTGATCGCGGCTCCACTTGTTCTTGAACTCGTCGAGCCTGTCTCCCATGCCGGCGGCGGCCACGGCCATCCTGAACTGCTCTGCGGACAGGAACTTGTAGTCGTATCTCTCGGAGACAAACTCCCAGAGGATCCTGTTGGGGATCCTTTCCGATTCACGCTTCGGGTCCTCGCCCCTCGTGATCGTGCTCATCGTCGGAACCACCAGGATCGTCGCGTACTCTCCAGGGTTGAAATCGGGTTCGACCACGACGCTTGCCGGATGCTGCGACTTGCATCCGATCAGTCCGAGAACGGCAACGGCAATCACAAATACTGCTGCTTTTCTCATCTCTCTCTCCATTTTCCAGTAAAAGAACTCTATGACTTTTTGAAAGATACCAGCGGTATTATTGCGATGTCAATATGCGATAAAGCGGAATTCTTCCTTAATTTCTTCAGGTTTCTTCATGATCTCCTGTTCCCCTGCTGAAATCCCGTGCTACAATAGCGGTGCGTGGGGGGCGGACTACGGGAGGTGGAAGAATGAACGAATCAATCCGGCTCGATTCCCTGGGTACTCTTTCCGACAACAGACTGGTCCGGCAGATCGAATCTCTCCGGGGAAAGGAACGAAAGGTCCTTGCGGGGATCCTTCGTCACCTCGTCGAGATAGAGCGCAGAAGACTCTATCTGCCGAGAGGATACTCTTCGCTCTTCGAGTTCTGCACACAGCACCTGAAATACTCCAGGTCCGCCGCCGGGCGGAGGATCGCCGCGGCAAGATCCCTCGCCAAGTTCCCCGTTCTCGAAAGACATCTTCTGAATGGAGAAGTGAACCTCTATGCACTGTCCCTCGTATCGGGGATCCTGACTGAGGACAATATCGAGCAGGTCATCTCGGGGATCAGGAACAGGTCGACCCGTGAGGTCGAGGTTCTGGTCGCCCGGCACAGGCCGGGTCGGATCGTGCGGGACCGCATCAGGACGGTATGCGTCATGGAGCCGGAACCCCGTAAGAAAGAGAGGGACGGGGACGACGCGAGCGCCGCCGGAAGCACATCGACCTGGAACGCAGGCGGGTCGAACGGTGCCGGCCGAGCCGGATCCACTCCCGGCGCCGGGAGTGAGAAATTCCCCAATCCTGTCTTTGAAGGGTCCGGGGGCAATACTCTCGAGCGTGTGAAAATCAGCAGAAAGTACAAGCTCGAGTTCGCCGTGGACCCCGAATTCATGAGGAAGTTCGAGCGTACGAAGACTCTGCTCTCAAACAGGTGTCCCGGCGGAATCGGCTTCGAGGAGCTGTTCATGCTGCTGATGGACGAATACATCGACCGACACAGCCCCGAGGGAAGGGCTGCGAGAAGAGAAAAACGCCAGGTTCGCAAGTCGCATCAGGACCGCGATTCCACAAAAGAAAACGGTTCAGGCAATGCCAGGCCGGTTTCTGGCGGTGAGGGGAAGATCAGATCCCGCAACATCCCGCAGAGGGTCCGTGACGAGGTGTTCCTGAGAGACGGGGGAAAATGCACGTTCATCGGCTCGGACGGCCGGAAATGCGAATCGAGCTGGAACCTGCAGATCGATCATATAGTCCCATTCGCAAGGGGCGGCGACAACTCCCCGGGGAACCTGAGGCTGCTGTGCGGGAAACATAATCGCCTCGAGGCCGATCGTGTTTTCGGCAGTCCGCATATGGAAAGATTCAGAAAGAAAGAGTGATTTAAAGTCGGATGATCCGGAGCGATTCAAGGCACTCCAGAGGGTTCCACCCGGAATTGGTCCGGGGTGGACGCCGGCTATTCCATCCCGGGGATGGAGGCCATCATCTTCTCCTTGGCCAGCAGCCGCCGCCACTTCTGCTCGACGTCCCTTTCGAGCCCTTCGATCTCTTCGTCGGTCAGGTGCTTGAAGCGTCCCTGGGGCTTGAAGTAATCACGGACCGACGTCGGTTCGAAGTCCTTCCAGACCTCGATCTTCTGCCCGTGCTCGGTGATCTCGAGGACCGGGAAGACGTGTGAAGTAACGGCCCGCCTCGCCATCTGGATCGAGAGCTCGGGAGCGAACTTCCACCCCGTCGGGCAGGGCGTGAAGATATGGATGTACCTCGTTCCCTTTATCTCTTTCGCCTTCCTGAACTTCGCGATCACGTCCTCAGGCCAGGCTACCGAGCAGGTGGCGATGTAGGGGATCGAGTGAGCGGCCATGATATCGATCATGTTCTTCTTCGGCTCTTTCTTGTAGTTGTCGACAGGCGTGGTCGTCGTCCATGCGCCTACCGGCGTCGAGGATGACCGCTGGATGCCGGTATTCATGTACGCCTCGTTGTCGTAACAGACGTATATGATATCGTCGTTCCTCTCCGCGACGCCGGAGAGGGCCTGAAGGCCGATGTCGTAGGTGCCTCCGTCGCCCGCCCAGGCCATCACGGTCGTCTCGCTGTCGCCCCTCATCTCAAGCCCGACCTTGATGCCGGCGGCCACCACGGCGGCCGTCTCGAACGCCGTATGGAATATCGGCAGCTCGATGCACGAGTGGGGGAACGATCCGTCGATCACGGCCCAGCAGCATGCCGGGATGGTGAGAGCGGTCTTCGGACCGAGCGCCTTCAGCGCGAATCTCATAGCCTGTGTAGCTCCGCACCCCTGGCAGGCGAGATGACCGGAGCCCATCAGCTCTTCCATCGGAATACGCGGCGCTTTCATATCTTCACTCCTATCCAGTTGATATATCTCTCCGGCTGCTCGTCGCCTATCGCCTTGTCGGCGATCTCGCGGATGACCTTCGGCGTGATGTCGCGGCCGCCGAGACCTGCGATGTAGCCTATGATCGGTATATCCGTGCGGCCGTACAGCGCGCTCTTTATTTCCTGATAGAAGATGCCGTGCGCACCGAAAGAGATGTTCCGGTCGATCACGGCGACCTTCTTCGCCTTCGAGAGCACCTCGAAGACATCCTCTATCGGGAAAGGCCTGAAGACCCTTATCTTCAGCGACCCGACCCGTACGCCTTCGTCGCGGAGCTCGTCGATGACGACCCTCGTCGTCGAGGCGACGGTGCCGGAGGTCACTAATATAGTCTCGGCGTCGTCGCAGCGGTAGGGCTCGATCAGACCGTAGCCGCGGCCGAACATCTCCTCGAACTCACTGTCAACCCTCTTAATCACGTCGAGTCCCCTGTCCATCGCCTTCTGGATCATGTAGCGCAGCTCCATGTAGTGATCGGGGCCGGCGAGGTTGCCGAACGAGTGCTGATCGGCAGTATCGATCTTGATGTCGGGCTTGTAGGGAGGCAGAAATTCCCGGACCTGCTCTTTCTCGATCATGTCCACGATCTCGTAGGTGTGCGAGAGAAAGAACGCGTCCATGACGAGCATCACCGGCATCTGGAGTTCCTCGGCGATCTTGAACGCCTGAGGGACCGTATCCTGCGTCTCCTGGTTCGACTCGCAGTAGATCTGCAGCCAGCCGACGTCCCTCTGCGAAAGAGAGTCGTTCTGATCGGTCCAGATCGACCACGGCGGCCCGACGGCCCTGTTGATGTTGGCTAGTACGATCGGGAGCCTCGCGCCGACGGCCCAGTGAAGCATCTCGTGCATCAGCAGCAGACCCTGGGCCGACGTCGCCGTGAAGGCTCTCGACCCGGCGGCAGACGCTCCGACGCATGCGGCCATCGCGCTGTGCTCGGACTCGACCTTGATGAATTTCGCGTCGATCTCGCCGTTCGCGCACATCTCGGAGAGGAGCTCCACGACATGGGTCTGCGGCGTGATCGGATACGCCGAGATGACCTTGACCTCTGAGGCCCTGACGCCGTAGCTCACGGCGTGGTTTCCCATGATGACCTTCTTCATTTTCCCTCCTCCCGGATCGATATGGCATTGCACGGGCACTCGAATACGCAGATGAGACAGCCCTTGCAGTAGTCGTAAAGGAATTCGTATTCGTCCTCGTGCCGCGCGATGGCGACGTCGGGACAGTATACCCAGCAGTTATCGCAGAAGTTGCACACCCCGCACGAGAAACACCGTTCCGCCTCGGAAGCGAGCTGCTCGCGGGTGTACCCCGTCTTTATCTCCGAGAATCCCGTCTTCGCCTCGGAAGCGGAGATCCTCGGAACGAGGTTTCTCTTCGAGCGGGTGAAATAATCGGTGTTCATATCCTCGATGCCGACAGTCTTCGGTTCCTCGACCTCGGGTTCCGGCTCTCCAGCGAACATCCTGCCAATCCTCTCGGCCGCCTTGCGTCCGGCAGCTATAGCCTCGACGACGCTCGCGGCGCCGGTGACCACGTCCCCCCCGGCGAATATCTTCGGATTCGATGTAGCACCCGTCTCGTCGGAAGTCTTGATCAGGTCCCAGTCAGTCTCGACTGTGGATTCGATGCCTTCGAGATCGGCCTGCTCGCCGATCGCCGTGAAGAGCCTGTCGACCTCCATCTCGATAGTCTCGCCCTCGACCGGAACCGGCCTGCGCCTGCCCGAATCGTCGGGCTCGCCGAGCTCCATCTTCTGGAATATGACGCGGACGAGCTTTCCGCCCCTGCGAACGAGCTCCTTCGGAGCCGCGAGAAAATGAAACGCCACCCCTTCTTTCTCCGCTTCTTCGATCTCCTCGGCGATCGCAGGCATCTCGTTTCTCGTACGGCGATATGCGACGGTCACCTCGCTGCCGGCGCGCAGGGCGCACCTGGCGACATCCATCGCGGTGTTTCCGCCGCCGACCACGACGACCTTCGCCCCGGGATCGACCCTCTCGCCGCTGTTGACCTTACGGAGGAAATCGAGGCCCGGCTCGATGCCGTCTTCATCCTCGCCGTCCATTCCCAGGCCGCGGCTGCTCATCAGTCCCAGGCCCAGGAAGACGGCATCGTATTTTTTCTCGAGCTGATCCATCGAAACGTCGGTACCGACACTGACGCCCGCCTTCACCTCGACAGGCCCCGAATCGAGGATCTGCTTTATGACCCTGTCGAGGAGTTCGTTGGAAAGCCTGTACTCCGGGATGCCCCATCTAAGAACTCCACCGAGCGCCTTGTCCCTCTCGAACAGCGTTACCGGATAACCCTGCCTAGCGAGGTAAAAGGCACACGAGAGGCCCGCGGGACCGCTTCCGGCCACGGCCACCTTCTCCTTCTTTACGGCCTTCGACTTCTCCATCCAGCCGCCGTTCTCGAGGCCCATGTCGCCAAGGGATCTCTCGATGGCGTTGATGTCGACCGCCTCGTCGTAGTCCTTCCTCGTGCACTTGGTCATGCACGGATGGAAGCAGACCCGGCCTGTCACGGCGGGCATCGGGTTGCTTTCGATAATCGTCTTCCATGCCTCCTCGTACCTGCCCTCGGTGACGAGATAGATATACCTCTGGATGTTCTCGTTCGTGGGGCACCCGAGGATGCACGGCGATGTCTTGAAATCGTACAGCGGCCTTACGTTCCGCCACGATCCGGTGAGGTTCCACATCATGGAGCCCAACGTCATCGGACGGATCGGCATCTCTTTGTAACTTTCGAATTCGATCTTCTTGACCATTTAGCCTCCAGCCTTATCTGATCCCGGACCGGGACCGGGTCTGTTCACACAGCCCCATATCTATTTTCCGGAGATGATCTTCACCTCGTTGAAGGCGTCCTCGGCCGCCTGCATGTTGGCTTCCTTCTTGATCGGCGCGAAACCGTTGATCGCCTCCTTCACCGCGTCGAGCCCTACGAGACCGGTGGCGCCGGCAAAGGCTCCTATGATCGAGGTGTTCACGATCGGGGAGGCGAGTGATCCGAGCCTGTGGCTCAGCGCTATCTTCGTCGCATCGATGATGGCAACTCTGAACTTACCGCTCAGCTCCTCGTCGTCGATATCCATGTTCGTGTTGATCACGATCCAGCCCCCCTCTTTCAGCCCGTCGGTGACATTGACGGTAGAGAGAAGGACGCGGTCAAGGACGATGAGGTGATCGGGCTCGTAGATCTGGCATCTCTCGCGGATCTTGCCGTCCGAGATGCGGGTGAACGCCATCACGGGAGCGCCCCTGCGCTCGACGCCGAAAGCTGGAAACGCCTGGACGAACTTCCCCTCATGGAAGAACGCGTCCGCCAGAATCTCCGAGGCGATCACCGATCCCTGGCCTCCGCGGCCATGGGTCCTGATTTCCAGCATATCCAGTCCCTTCCCAGCGGGTCGACGGTTACCCGTTTCCTGTGAGTTTTTCTGATAGAAGCCGGGCCTTCCCGGATGGGAAAAACCCGCTCAAAAGACTACACCGGCCATATGCCGCCGGTCAAGCGCTTTTTTGTTATCTCTTATAATTTAATCTTTAACTGTATCGGGCGCAACATAATCCCGTAGTGTATTCACGGTATCCATTGGCTCATGAGTTAGCGTACCTCTTTTAATATCATCATTATACGAAAAGAGGCCGGCAGCGCCAAACTGCCGGCCCATGAAAAATACGCCCAGGAGGACTCGAACCCCCAACCTTCTAGTCCGTAGCCAGACGCTCTATCCAATTGAGCTATGGGCGCAAGACCGATCCCATAACAATGAGTATCATATTAATGATATCTCAACAACAAAATTATATCTCAAAAAGTGGCGGAGAGGGAGGGATTCGAACCCTCGGTAGAGTGTTAACCCTACAACCGCTTAGCAGGCGGATGCCTTCAGCCGCTCGGCCACCTCTCCGCTTTACTCCATCTCTTCATGGCGGAGGGCGAGGGACTCGAACCCCCAAGGGCTTACGCCCGGCGGATTTCAAATCCGCTGCCTTACCAGTTAGGACTAGCCCTCCAAAAAAAACCGCTTCCGCAGACACGCGGAAGGTACCGGTTAGTATAAGAAGCGCCTGACAGGCTGTCAAGAACAGACGGCAGGACCCGAGCCTGATGTTTCAGAACATCCCGAGGATAACTTCAGAACAGATCGAAAGACGCTTCAGTGCAGCATCGGAGGCTCGGTGTCCTCACTCTCCCACTGCTCGATCCTCCTCCTGCTTCTGCTCCTCTTGATGAAATAAGCCAGCAGGAACATGACCGAGAGGGTCAGGCCGTACGGGGATATACTCAGAAACAAGGCGGTCTTCCGGTACCTGCTTCTCATCGTCGCCGCGAACCTGCCCGAGAACTCCCCGACCATCTCACCGAAAGTCAGCGTGAATGCCTTCTCGAAATCCCCCGTGTCCCTGAGAAACGCGGTAAAAGTGATCAGGTCCCTCTCTCCGCCTGCAAGAAGCTCGTTGACCGCCGCATAGCTGACCCGGTAGGCCATCGCCGCCTTACCGGCGCTTTTCGGGAATCTGCCCCGGAGATCCTCGAGACGAGGCATGTCCTCCCTCCACACGGTCAGGGCGAGGTGCCACTGGTCGCGGAGGGTCCACTCCCGCGACTGTCTCATGGCGATCCCCTCGACGAACCACGATGGGCAGTGCGCCCCGGCAGTTCTCTGCGCGAGAAGAACATGTGAGAGCTCGTGCCGGACGACAGTCTCGAGCGGCCGACCCGAAAACAGGACGCGGGATGCGTCGATGCCGATGATCATCCTCCGCGAATCACCGAACGCCTCTCCCCACTCGGGCAGTTGCCCGCCGTGCAGACGCCTGAACGACGGGGTGTCGGGAGCGATGATGATCGCGACTGGTGAGATATCCTCGAGCCCGATGCCGGCGGCGATCTCGCCGGCCGACCTGCAGGCCATCTTCTCTATCTCGGCGGCGAGCCTCTCCCCCCTGTCGGCATAATAGATGATGTACGTCCCGCACTCGGCGGATCTCGCGTAATACCCGTCGAGGTCCTCGACGAATTTCCTGTCGTATGAAGCGGCCGGGCCGGCCGAGAACAGGACGGCAGGCAAGAGGACCACGGTCAGAAACAGTGCCGCCGTCCGCGGCCGGATGAACGGCTTCGGCCTGCCGAACAGCATCGAGGCGGCGGTGCGCATCAGGAATATAGCTGGGCGATAAATCGGATGGATCAAGGGATCAGTTCTCTCCCTTTATGGGGGACAGCTCACGAAGCCTCCCGACGACCTCCGGGAAAGTCTCCAGGAACGTGTCGACGTCCTCGTCCGTGTTGCAGATGCCGAGACTTATCCGGAGCGCGCCCTGTGCCTCGGCAGGATCGAGGCCCATCGCTTTCAGTACGTGACTCGGTTCGGGGTCGCCCGTCGCGCAGGCGCTGCCGCTCGAGAGCGCGAAACCGAGCATGCTGAGGTTGAGCGACATAGCCTCGCCATCGATGCCGGGCACGGTTACATTACACGTGTTGGGGACCCTTGGGGCTCCAGCGCCGTTGATATGAACATTGGGAACCTTCTCGAGTATCCCCTCCTGGAGCCTGTCGCGGAGAGCGCCGATCTTTCCCATCTCCTCCTCGAGATGCCCGGCGGAGAGCCTGCACGCCTCGCCGAAGCCTACAATGGCGGGGATATTCTCCGTACCGGGCCTGAGCCCTTCCTCCTGATGCCCGCCGGTGTAGATCGGCTCGATCGGTGTGCCGCGCCGGACGTAGAGAGCCCCGATACCCTTCGGGCCATAGAACTTGTGAGCCGAAATCGAGAGGAGGTCGACACCCAGCTCGCCGACGTCGACCGGGATCTTCCCCATACCCTGTATGGCGTCGACGTGCATGATTATCCCGCGAGGCCTGACGATGCCCGATATCTCCCTTACAGGCTGGATGACGCCCGTCTCGTTGTTCGAGATCATGATACTGACGAGAACGGTGCGGTCGGTAACTGCCTTTTCGATATCGGCGGCGTCGACAGAGCCGTCCTTCCTGCAGGGAAGACAGGTGACGCTCACGCCCTCTTTCTCCAGCGACTCGCACGTCCGCAGCACGGCGGGATGTTCTATCGAAGAAGTGATCAGGTGGGGTTCGGGGACCTTTTCACGAAGCGCCCTGACGACGCCCCTTATCGCCATGTTGTCCGACTCAGTCCCGCCGGAGGTGAAGATCACCTCGGCCGGCTCGGCTCCGATGAAGGAGGCGATGTGGTCGCGGGCCTCGTCGATGACGCCCCTGTTCTCCTGGCCGAAGAAATGGAGGCTGCTCGCGTTTCCGAATCTCGTGCGCAGGAAGGGAAGCATCGCCTCGATGACTTCCTCCCGCATGTACGTGGTGGCATTGTGGTCGAAATAGACCCTGCGTTTCGAATCGTTCATATCCTGATTGTCCCCGGTGGCAGCGATCGTACCAGTGGTCGTTGCCGTGAAGTCATCCGGCCTTTTCCTCGTCGAAGAACGTCTTGATGTCGGACAGACTATAGGACGAAAGGACGTTCGAGATATCTCCCTCGAGCCGCTTCAGCATCGGCACTACGACGCAATCGTCAAACCTGTCGCAGGGATCCCCGCGTACATTCTCGCAGTCTTCGCTGAGACAGCTCGAAACGTAGAACGAGCCTTCGAGCGCTTCGACGACATCACTGATCAATATCTCCTCGGCGGGCCTCTTCAGCCTGAAGCCGCCTCCCGGTCCCCTGACTCCTACTATGATTTTATGCCTTCGAAGGTGGGCGAGAAGCTGCTCGAGAAAGCTCGGCGAGATATCCTCCAGTTCCGATATCTCCTTGGCCGATACGGGCTGTTGTCCGTATCTCTCGGACATGACAGCCAGCGCCCTGAGGCCGTACCTGAACATCGCGGTAAAACGCATCATCCGTCCTTCATGTTACGGTCAAGACATCTCTCGTAGCCCTATATATACCTGAAACGGGGCTCTCAGGTCAAGTGCCGGACCGCATTTGATGGACAGAAACACGCGGCGGAAGACGAAAATACGACTTTATAAAGCAACACGCCGTCGCCGGCTATTCCACGAACCTGATCTCCTTTATCTTCGCCCCTTTCTTAACGTTCGTAACGACGTCCATCCCCTTGACCACGCACGCGAAGATCGTGTATTCGCCGTTGAGTGCCGCCTTGCACTCCTTGATGATGTAGAACTGCGTGGTGGCGGAGTCGTAGTCGTCGACGAGGCGAGCCATTCCCACCATCCCCTTGTCGTGCTTGAGGTCCTGGAAGAACATCTCGCCCTCGATCGATTCGAGATCCGTTTCCTTCTTGCCCGTCTGTATGATCCACGACTCGACCCTGTGGAACTTGAGTCCGTCGTAGAAACCATCGTTCACCAGGAGTGTGAATCTCTCGACGGCGAGCGGGGCTTCTTTGGGCATGAGTTCCATCACGATCTCGCCGCCCTTGTCCAGGACGATTACGACCCTCTGGGTGTCTAAGACCTGCGGCCCCTCCTCTGCCGCTTTCCCGGCGGCCGGGACTTCCTGCTGCTGCGGGGGGACTGGTTCGGCAAGTACGGCATCGGTATCGGCGGCGGTAACGGGAACCGTTGCGGCAAACATCAGGACGATGAGCGCTGCCAACGGCACTCCCGGACGGCGCCTGCGCGTCTTCACGGAAGAGACCATCGATCTCACCTCCGTCTATTTAAAAGACAGAGCCTCCCCGCTCATCGGGGAGGCTTCGGAATAAGCAACGATCATATCAGGGTCAGGAATGGATCTATTCGTACTGTTCCTGCTCCTTCTTGGCCTCCCGGATCTTGATGAGCTTCTGCTGGCGGTCGATCTGCTTGGCCGCGGGTCCGGACCAGAGAGGATCGCCCATACCGGCGACCTTCTCGAACTTCGCGATCGCACCCTCGTAGTCGTTGAGCTTCGACAGCGCCTCGCCCCACTGGTAGTTGAGGAACGCGACCTCGCCGCCCTTGAGGGCGAGTCCGGCCTTCGACGCATCGGCCGCCTTCTGGTATGTCTTGTTCTCGTTGTATATCTTGGCGAGGATCGCGTAGGTGAACGCGTCGCCGCCGTTGAGCTCTACCGCTTTCTCCAGCTCAGCCGGGGCCTCGGCCTTCCTGTCGGTCTGCGACAGCGCGAATCCGAGTCTCTGGTGATAGTTGGAGTCGTCGGGGAACTCCATCACAAGCGCCTCGTAGAGAGGAATGGCGTTCTCGTAATCTTTCTCGCTGAAGTACGCCCTTGCCAGCTGTTTCTTGAACTGGTGGTTCTCCGGAGCGGCCTCTATCGCCATGTTCAGGTATTCGTACTTCTTTTCCTTGTCGCCGAGCTTGTCGTAGAGGGAAGCAAGCGTACCCATCGTCGTCGCGTCCCCGGGATTGGACTGCAGCGCGCGTTGGTAACAGGTTATCGCTCCACGGTTATCGTCGCGCCTCTGCGCGATGAACGCGAGGTTGACGTTGCCGTTGTAGTTGAGCGTGTCCTCCTCGACCAGCATCAGGTAATAGGTCTCGGCGCTGTCGAAGTCATCGAGGTTGAGGTAGTTGTACCCTATCGATGCGATGAGCGCCTCGTTGCCGGGCGACAGCTCGAGGGCCTTCTGATATGCGCCGATGCCCCTCTCGTAATCTTTCCTGTCGGTGTATGCCCTGCCCAGGTCGGACCAGGCCTCGAGGTAGGTCGGCTTGACCGAAACTGCTTTTTCGAGGTTTGAGATCGCCTCGGTATAGTTGCCCGCCGACATGAACTGCTTTGCCGACTGGTAGGCTATCTCAGCGGGTCCGAGGCTGCGCTCGAATCCCTGCGAATCGGTCGTCGATTCTGATACATTTGCCGTCGCATCGGTCTCGACAGCGCTTCCGCCGCCGGACGAGCATCCCACCATTGCTGCCATCGCCAGGACAAACATAATAATCAATAGTCTTTTCACGATCTCTTCCTTTCCTGTACAGGGGTCGGTATTCGAAGTTCCTTTCAATAATCCCTTACCCGGCTTTAATCTAGAAAAAGCCGCCTGAACTGTCAAGATGAAGATTGAATCAGCGTTCGGGTTGCCAGCCACCCTCCGGAGAGGGCGATTCGAGGGCCTTCTGGAGTATCACTATGTTGTCGCGGGCCTTCACGGCGAGGAATCCGTCCGGTTCGAGCCCCATGACCATCTCCCATTCCCTCATCGCCTCCCGGTATATTTTCGCTTCCCAGAAGAAGATGGCGAGGTAGAAATGCGGCTGGGGATGGCCCGGATCGATCTCGAGGGCCGCATGCAGATGGTTCCATGCCGCCCTGTGGTCCCCGTTCTGATGAAGAAGAAACGCGAGATGAGAATGGGCCAGGACATCTTCCGGATTGAGCGTGACAGCCGTCGCGAAACTCTTGATCGCGCCGGCGTAATCGCCCTCGTCGTCGTAGAGGACGCCCTTGTTGACATGAGACTTGAAATCGCCCGGATCGATCGCGATCGCCCTGTCGTAATAGTGCAGAGCGGAGTCGGTCCGGCCGAGCTCGTGGTATGCGACGGCCGTCTGGAACATCACGTCGGCGTCCGCCCTCCCCTGCGCCAGAAGGTGGCGCAGGTAGGCCAGCCTCGGCCCCGGCCCGAGGCCCTCCAGCTGCCTTGAGAGGGGAATCTCGCCGGCGGCCTGCTGTGCGGTCCGCTCCGGCGATCGCGCGGTCTTCTGAGGGGACTGCCCGGCGGACAGATCTGACGGGATGAGGATCGCCGCCGCCGTAAGGACTGATATCGTGAATACTGCCGATCTCATCCCGCTCACCTTCCGTGACCGTCCGCGGTGCGGCTTTCCTGTAGAGGTATCCTTCCGGGAAAGGTGTACGGAGTGCACGTCACCGGCCCGGTCAGTGTCTCTCGGTCTTCCGTCTCGACCAGGGTTCGGCTACGCTGAAGCTCAGTCCCAGCCGGAAGACATTCTCTTCGACGAAGTTCTCCGCCTTGGAGCCGATCCGCCCGAATTCCAGGGTGTAGTCGATTGCCCCCGGGGTGTTGCCCAGCGGTATCGCCGATCCGACGGTGAAGAAGATCGAGTTGACTTCCTGTCCCGGCGGGAACTGGAGGTGCCACTTGTCAGTATAGAACCCCAGCCTGATCGGGATCCGGTTGAGAATGTGCCCCTCGTTGCTCGCCCTGCGCTCGATGCCGACGCCTATATGCGTCTCGTTCCCCACACTTCCCTCGAGCTGCGGGAAACCGGTCGGATCTGCGGCCGCCCTCATCCAGTACGACGAGGAGAGCCACCACCTGCCGAAGGCGTTCGCTGCGAACCCCACATCCCAGGCCAGGGGCAGTGTATAGTCGAACGTCATCGAGGTATCGAGGACGGAGGTGGTATTCTCTACGACCTCGTCTACCCGGTAATCCACCGCGCCGTCAATATTGCATCCCAGCCACAGGCGGGGGTGGACCTCCCAGAGCAGGGACGCTCCCCAGGAGATGCCGGAGTAGTTCCTCCGCCTCTTCGAGTCGACGTTCCTGTAGTCCACGTCGTTGAACCAGACGTTGACCCTGTCGACGACCGAGCCGAGATTGAACTGCGCCTCGCCGGCGACCCGGAGAGTGTTTATCGGTTTCCACGCGACGATCACAGGGAGGGTGTAGAGCGAGCTGTCGAGTTTGTAGTTCTCGTATGCCGTCGGCGCCCCTTCGATATCCCTCCGGTAGGCGAAATCCGCCCTGCCGAAATATCTCGTCCTGTATCCCGTTGTCAGGACCAGCCCCTTCCCTATCGGAAAGGAGACGGTGAAGGCGGGGACCTGGTAACGCGTTTGCTTCGAGATGTCTTCGAGGTAGTAGACCCTGCTCGCGCTGAGCAGCTGCTGAACGGTCAGAGTGACCATGGTCAGGTCGGCAGTCGAGGCGGGGTTGGGCGTCACCGAGTTGCTCGTGTCCTGGACGGCGACGGCCGAGTAGCCGAGGGCCTGATGCTTCGAGCTGCCCATGTGGACCACCTCGCCGATATAGTTTATCCCGTAGATCGACTGCGCCTTCGCCCCGCAGGGAAGAAGCAGGACGAGGATGGCGGCTGCGGCGGCGGTTCTCATCGCTCCCCCTGGAAATCGGTCGGCATCGTGTAGATGACCTCGATGTACGGCCTGAGGGAATCACCGGCGGCGGCATCGTATATCGCCAGAATCTGGACCCTCGTGGTCTCGAGGGTGGACTTCAGGACGAGGCCTGTGTTCACGCGCGTTCCGTTCAGGACTTCGATCGTGTACTGTCCCAGCGGGATCTTGATCTTCGCGTCTATCGTGACCGGCAGCAGGCTCCTCGAGATGAGTATATCGATAGAGTCCGGATCGGATGCCTTAGGCGCATAGAGGTCGTACTGGAAATCGGTCGGGGCCCCGATGAGCATCTCGCTGTAGGTCGCCCCGAGTCCCGACGAACCGTCCGTGTGGAAGACGAGCGCCGAGTAGTTCAGCGTGGCCAGCTCGGGCACCCCGTCCAGGTCGAATTCGAAGTATAACCTGCGCGCGGTCCCTCCCGCGGCGGCAAGAGCCGTGATGCGGTCCTCCGTAATCGCGTAGTCCGAGACGACCGGCAATATCACCTCGGTGCCTCCGTCGAACAGAACCCTCAGGACCGGCGGGTTGGTGCCGTAATCCTGCGCGTACATCTCGATGAGGCCGAGGCTATCGGGTATGTAGGCCCAATTGATCGATATTCCGTGCGTCCACGGGTCCGCGGTCCCGTCCACCCACTCCTGGACTATCGTCCTGTCGATGCTGAACTCGGTCCTTTCGAAGCTGATATCCCTGATCGTCTCCCCGAGCGCTCCCTGTATCGGATCGGGGTCGTACATCGGCGGCAACGTTATCGTGTCGTCCTCGGAGAAATCTTCGAGCAGCTCGTTGAAGGTCACACCGAGGTGGAAGAGCGTGTCCTGAACGGTGACCACCGGCAGGTCGAGGACCACCGAATCGACCGTCATCCCCTCGTAGTTTACGAGGGAGTCATAGCTGAACTGCATCAGCAGGTTAGTATAGCGGACACCCTTGATCTCGCCGAGCTTGAGGATCGAGCTGTGTCCGATCCCGTAAGGGATCTCGATCATCGAGACACTGCGGAGCATATCGACGTACCTCTCCGTATCGCCCGCATGGGGGCTGTACCAGCCCGATTCATGGAAAGGCCTTGTGACCGGTCCTTCGGCGTCGGTCCCGCAGCCGGCCGACAGCGCCAGGACGGCGACGGCTGCGATCAGAGCGTATGCGAAATATATGCGTCTCATCATGTTTTTCGTTTCGTCCCCGCAGTGCGGGACGCCTGTGGAAGTTACATCAGCAGGTATGCTCCGTCAAGACGGAATGCCCCGCCAGCCACCTCGTAGATCATCCCTTTTTACGCAAAACCACCGCCACCGTTCCGGTAAAGAGTTCCCCGAACCGGGGAATGGACGTCAGGGGTCTGAGAAATCCGAATCGCGGCGGTTTGAGCTCCTCGAAGACAGTTTCGAGCGACGCGACCCCTTCGAGGATCCGGCGGTAGCCGGCCACGTCGATCCTGTTGTTCGAGCTGCGGTAGTCTTCGATCATCCTCGCCGCCTCTTCCGAAGGATCCCGGTCCCCGCACCGCTCGAGCGAGAGCTCGAGGAGCTGCTCGAGCATATTCTCGCTGTAGAGCAGATGGCACCACGGGGTGTGGATATAGTCGTAGAGGTGGGATGCCAGCGGAGAGCCCCACGGGGTGAAGAAAAGGAAGACGAGCCCTCCGGCCCGCGTCACCCTGGCAAACTCCTCCAGCGCCGGGGCGGGCCTGGCGAAATGCTCCATCGAGTCGTTCGCGATGACGATGTCGAAAGAGCCTTCGCGGAAAGGAAGAACTGCCGCGTCGCCCGTGACGACGTCTATCGGACTTCCCCTCCTCCCGGCGTACTCGAGGGCTCCGGCGGCGTAAACGGGATCGAGATCGACGCCCGTCACCGCAGCGCCCTCCTCGGCATAGGCGACAGATTTTCCGCCGAGGCCGCACCCGATGTCCAGCACCCTCTTTCCCTCGAGGGAGCCGAACCAGTCCGAGTATTCGTCCAGAAGGGATTTCCCGATGCCGTATTCCCACTCGGCGTAAGCCTCGTGCGAACCCCTGCCGCCGACCCTGGGTCCGGGAAGGATACGGTCAACGGCATATATCATCCTGGCAAGAGGTCCGGCCACGGTCACATCCCTCTTAATATCTCATAAGGTCCGCCGGCCGGTCATGACCGGCCGGCCCGGCCCACCGGTCCTACGCGGCCCTCCTGGAATCCCAGTAGACATACAGGCAGAGACCCGTGAAGAGGATCACGCTGAGCAACTCTCCGAACCAGGTCTCTCCCAGTCCCGTGTGGAGCACCCTGTCCCATCCGGGCAGTGCGATAAGCGCGCTGACGACTCCCATCAGGGCGCCGCCGGCGATGAATCCGGAAGCGATGAGCGTACCGCGCTCCTTGCGCCTCGTGCTCACGTCGGGATCGCTGCTGCTCTTGATGACGAAGTGGGATACGATCCCCCCGACGAGGATCGGCGTGTTCAGCTGTATCGGCAGGTACATGCCGAGCGCGAATGCCAGGGGCGATATCTTGAGGAACTCGAGGATGATGGCCATGAATCCGCCGGCGATATAGAGGCCCCACGGAGCACTGGCGTCTGACATAAGGGTCTTGATGACTGCGGCCATGGCGTTCGCCTGAGGCGCGGCGAGGGATCCCTCGCCCGTGAAACCATATACCTTGTTGAGCAGCAGGATCACGCCGGTAACACTCACCGCGGCGACAAGGATGCCGAGGAACTTGTACTGCTCCTGTTTCTTCGGTGTCGAACCGAGCCAGTATCCGACCTTGAGGTCGCTGATGAACGCTCCCGCCGTGGAGAGCGCCGTACAGACGACCCCGCCGATGATCAGCGCGGCAACCATCCCCGACGGCCCGGACAGGCCCGCCTTCACCAGTATTACGCTGGAGAGTATCAGCGTCATCAGGGTCATGCCCGAAACGGGATTGACACCGACGATCGCGATCGCCCTGGCCGCGACGGTGGTGAAGAGGAAACTGATCACGGTCACTACGGCAAGCGAGATGAGAGCCATCTTCCAGGAGTCGACAACGCCGAATCCGAAGAAGAGGAGCACGGCGAGCAGGGAGACCGTCAGCAGAAAGACGACCGACGACATCGGCATGTCGGTATCGACACGCTCCGTCTGCTCCTCGGCATGTCCCTTGCCGGCGAACATCTGCTTTATACCGACGCTGAACGAAGAGACGATGATCTTGATGTTCTTGATGATCCCTATGATACCGGCGACGGCTATGCCGCCTATGCCGATGTGACGGACGTAGTTCGTGAAGATCAGCTCGGGGGTCATGTCGGCGATCGGGATCTCGCCGGGCGCCAGGGGCGCGCCGATGTGCTGCCCTAAATAGTAGATCGCCGGTATGAAGACAAGCCACGAGAGAAAACTTCCCGCGGCGATGATCGTCGCGTACCGCAGGCCGATGATATACCCGAGGCCCATCACCGCCGCCCCGGCGTTGACCTTTACCACAAGCTTGGCCTTGTCCGCCACCACCGCGAGCGGGGGCAGGACGCGGGTCGAGATGACCTCGCGCCAGAGCCCGAAGGTAGCAATGCAGAAATCGTACAGCCCGGCGATGACCGCGGCCTTGATCAGCACCTTGGCCTGCTCTCCGCCCACCTCGCCCGTTACGAGCACCTCTGTGATCGCCGTTCCCTCGGGGAACGGCAGCTGACCGTGCTGCTCCTTGACGAAGTAGCGCCTCAGCGGGACGATGAAGAGGATGCCGAGGAATCCGCCGAGCATCGCGGCAATGAACGTCTGGTAGAACTTCAACTCGAGATCGAGGATGAAAATCGCCGGCAGGGTGAATATCATGCCGGCCACGACCACCCCGGACGCCGAGCCGATCGACTGTATGATCACGTTCTCGAGGATCGTCGAGCGTCTGGCGAACAGCCCGCCGATACCGACGGCGAGGATCGAGATAGGGATCGCGGCCTCGAAGACCTGGCCTATCTTCAGACCGAGATACGCGGCGGCCGCGGTGAAGAGTACGGCCATTACAAGGCCGAGCGCCACCGAGCGCGTCGTGATCTCTGGGATTGTTTTCCCGGTGGGAACGTAGGGGATATACTTCTCGCCCGGCTCAAGTATCCGGTATGCATTCGCCGGGAGTTTGCCGGTGCCCTTGCTCTGTTCCATTGCTCCTCCTTGCCTGCCCGTCATGTCTCAAAGAGCGGAAAAGACCTAGATTCCGGGCATTCTAACATAGAAAAAACAAACGGTGTCAAATAATTACTGTCCGGACCCTTGTCCATGGAATTCCGGATCGGCCCGCCCAGCTGTTATTCCGTACGGATGCCCTCGGGGGAGATACTACGCTCCATGCCCTGCTGATAGGGCACAGCCGGGATTTCGATTATCTCACGATCCACGGGCTCAGCCACGGGGAGATCAGAGACATCCGTACGGTATCACTTCGGAGATCTTTTCAGCCTGCTCATGAACTTGGACACGATTATGCCCACCTCGTCTATTTTAAGTCTCGTTAAAATAAGCAGATACGTTCCCATGAACAGCAGGGAGAAGACCACAGCCTTCACGACGGGATGCAGATCGAAATATCTGTCCGCATAGAGGATCGGCAGCGAGATCAGACAGACCATGACGATGGTCAGCACTTTCCTCCACATTACCAGCTGTCTCAGCGACAACGGATAATGATCCAGCACCTTCCAGGCGAGAAAAATCGTGAAGAGCAGAAAACCGACTATGTAGGCTATTGGAGGCGCCATGATTCCCAGGAACTTGAAGGTGAGCAGAATGAAAGAGACGTTGACTATCAGGTGGACAATATTCCCGAAGAATACGTACTTGTTCCTGTTGATCGCCCTCAGCGGAATCGCCATATCGAAGCACTGGATCAGCATCAGCGTGAGGTAGACCCTGAATATCGGGACCGCGTTGATATACTTCTCGCCAAAGAGCGTCACGATGACGGTTCCCGCGTACCAGAAAAAGACGACAAAGACCGGAAAGACGAGGAAACACAGCACGACCGCCGCCCGTTTCCACATCAGCATCCGCTCCATCTCATCCGCTTTCGTCATCTCCGGGAAGAGGACATCCATGATGCTCGAACGCACCGCATGGATGACCGGCACCTGGTAGTTGCCGATGCTGTAAATCGCAAGGACGTTCACTCCGAGAGTCGTGGAGACGACGAGCTTGGCGAGGTCGGAGTTGACTCTCGTGATCGCATTCGCCGATCCGAGCGGGACGATGTACCTGACCTGCTCTTTGAGGAGCTGCACGTCGAGTTTCAGGGTGAAAAGCTTCCGGGAGACGATAAGCATGAAGATGCACTTCAGCGCCTCCAGCGCCACGATCGCCCAGATGACGGCGCTAACGCTTCGTGTGAAGTATGCCACGGTGATTATCGTCGCCATCCTGAGCAACGCCCTGGTGGCGGAATAGTACAGGACGTGATCGCTCCGTTTTCTTCCGAGGCTGTAGCTCTCGAAATACTCGAGGTTCAGGAAGAAGAAGATATAGAGGATCAGAGGAGTGATGAAATCATAACTGGTCCTTGCCAGGATGTAAGCCCGGGCGAGATAGACTCCAACGACGCCAATGATCGAGATAGCAAAGAGGACAAGGGCGGTCTGCGTTATTATCTGGTGCGACCTGTCTGGATATTTCGCAATAAAATAGAGCGGATTCACACTGACGGAAAAAATCAGAAAACCCGTGATCAGAAAGTAATAGAGGACGAATTCCCGGTACTGCCCGTACGACGTCATGTCGAAGATCCTGACCAGGAAGATCGGCGACAGCAGTATCACGGCGTGGTTCAGTGCCCGGCACAGAGCGAGGATTAAAGTTCTCCTTGTCAGCGATGCCAATTCGTCGTCACCTCGCCTCCGTTGTTCTACTCGATCTCTATTTCTCCGACAACGGTGCCGCTGTAATAATCCTCGTCGACCAATATGTCTTTCAGGTAGTAATTAGGATACTGCGGCTTCCCCGCCATCCTGACCAATATGGCATACCGGCCGCTGGCTATATCAGACGGAATATCGATCGATATCGGATTCTCTATCTCACGCCCCACAGGCCACAGGTCGGGAGCAAATATCCCGGCGAACGGCTGATCGTCGGCCCGGAACCTGAAACGGGTCCTCTTCATACGCTCGAGGACCTTCCTGTAGATCTTCCCGTACGACCTGTTGTAGACGGCGCTTTTCTCGAACCCGGTGTCGAAACGGATATGAGTTATGTAACTCCTGAAGGGAAGAGGTTCGGTCGCGACCCATTTCACCGTCGCCTCGATCCTCTCGCCTCTTTTCGCTTTTTTCCGATCGAGCCCGAATTCCAATATCTTGATCCCGGGCATCCCGGAATCGGGGAGTCTCCGTATTTCCCCGGCCTCAATGGTCCTGCCGACAAACAGAGGCGGGGCCTCGCCCCTCTTCAGATCAACGGTCATCCCGGGACGGACCATGAATAGCGCCGCGGAATCGTTTTCGTACAGCTTCTCGAACGCTCCATCGGCAAGATCGAGTTTCTCCTTCAGAATACCGTTGAGTACGCTGTCCGAGCGCCAGTACATCGTCCTCAGCGTACGCGGAATCCTTCCGTTGATCAGGATATACACGGCCCCGTACTTCTTCATGACATCGGCTATCCGACCGGGCGAAGAGGACGGCGAAAAAGCGGTCCTGCAGTCGATCAGCCTGTCTATCGCCGACGAGTCGTTGGGCGTCGAGTGCTGATCGTACGGACAGACAACGAATTGCCTCGTGAATGCGGGGATGCTGTAACTTGTCACCGGATCGGAGAGGACGACACCGCCATCCTCCAGATTATCATTCATATACTGATACACGTCAGTCAGGTTCAGTGAGCTGAATTTCTCGAGTCTTTCGATGTTCCTGCCTGAGTACGCGAAGTGACGGATCCCATCGGCGAGAGGATGGACCGCAAATATCAGAACGGCCAGCAGGCCGATAACCAATGCGCTCTTTGGCATTTCGCGCCGTTTGCCGCGCAGCGCGCCCCACAGCTCGTGCATCAGAAAGGCCGATATGACAAAGGACGGGGCGACGAATTCCATCCGTATCAGGAGATAAGAAAGTTTCGCGTGGACCAGGGGAAAGAGGAACGGGATAAATATCAGCAGGTAGTAAGTGATCTGAGCGGCGAAAAGAAGCATCAGGGTCCTGTTGCGCTTCGCTGTCTTCCACAGGACCGGAACAGCGACAGCTGCCAGGATTACAAGGAATCCGGCCTCCTGGATGAACACGACCGGATTGAGAGTATACAGCTTCCCGGTCAGGTACATCACGCCCTGGACATGCGTATGGATCAAGTTGGCCGGAGAGTAGTCCCGAAAATACCGGAGGAGTATGTACGGAAGGTTGACAATCAGAACAGCGGCCGGAACGAGGAGGACCAGGCGCGCCAGACCGGGCCCCACAAGCGATCTCCTTCTGAAAACGAGATGCACCAGGATCACGACGCAGGTCAGAAAGATCAGGATGATGAAATGAGCAATATGCGTACTCGTGGCGGCAACGGATGCCGCCAGGATGAACACGAGATACCTCCGGTTTCCCGAGCGAAGATAGAGAGGCAGGACGGAAAGGGCGGAAAGGTAGAATATCTTCCCGAAGGAGAAGTTGGTCGCGAAGTAGATCAGCTGAAAAGATGCGATCCCCCCGTGATCGATCAGGAAAAAGAGTGCGGCAGCGATAAGCCCAGTTGTCCCGCTCCTGAACAGCAGGATACCCGAACAGAAAATAGCGATGATGAAAAAGATGGATCCGAAGAGAGAGATCAGCGGCCAGATCCGGTACACATCCCCGTTACCGGTCAGAGCGTTGATCGTACCCCATAACGAATGAAGCATGCCCCTGCGGATGTCGCGCGTAAGAATACCACCTTCACGGTAATAGAATTCTTCGGGAAACACTTCGTGCGATCCGGAGATCGCCCCGATGTAGGCGATATGATCGGGAGAGTCGCCTGTAAGGAGGACCGGGTCGCCGGGGCCGAGGATCAGAATCGCGGCCAGCACGATCAGGACCAGAAGCATGACGACATGCCGTCTATCCGGAGAGGGTACCCGCTCGCCGTCGATAACGACTCCGCTTTCTGCAGGGAGGGCCGGCCGGAGCGCCAGCAGGACGACCAGCGCCGGTATAATAAATCGGATGATCGTTGAGTCGAGTCTCAGGAGCGCCGCAACAAAGAAGATACAGAAGACAAGGGCCGTCCCGAAGACAAGAGAGGAAAGAAGCCCGAGGACTCCGGTAAATCCCGGTACGAGTCTCCTGGAAAGGAGCATGCCCGGAACGATCACAAGATAGAGGAAAAAGAACGTGAACAGCACCCTCTGCAGGGGAAGTACGGACGGGTAGAGGCTCAGAAATACAAAAATCCCCGTCAGGATCAATGATAACAGCGGCAATAAGTCGTTTTTTTTCATATCATAAGCAGAATCCGCATTCCGCTGCGATCAGCCTCACGTCCAGAAAACCATATTCGGTCTGGACGTGATATATCCATTCGCTGGGAGAATATACGGGCTTGGAGATAATAGTACAATATCGAATTCTACTTCGGTTTCTGAGGGAGAAGGATCTGCTCCAGTTCGAGAGTTACTCCTCTCCTCTCCCGCACTTTCTCCCTGACGAGCCCTATCAGATCCACGATGTCGGCGGAGGTCGCATCGCCGATGTTGACTATGAAATTGGCGTGCATATCGCTGACTTCGGCCCCGCCGACACGCATTCCCCTGCATCCCGACTCCTCTATCAGGCGCCCGGCGAAATCCCCCTCGGGCCGCCTGAACACGGAGCCTGCGCTGGGAAGGTCATGCGGGAACCTGGAGTTTCTCTCTCCCAGGATGCACTCCACCTCGTCTATTATCTCATCACGGACGCCGGGCGGAAGGCGAAAGGAGGCGCCGAGTATTACCGCGCCCATCCCTGCGAGATCGCTGGTCCTGTAGCCGAACCGGAGGCTGTCGGACGGAATCGTCTCCCTGCGGCCCGACCGGCCGATCACGGTCACCGACTCGAGGTGATCGCTGATATTTCCCTCGTTCGTCCCGGCGTTCATCACCAGCGCACCGCCTACCGTCCCCGGGATCCCTGCTAGTGCTGTCAGGCCTCCGAACCCTCGATCGGCGGCACCCCTGATCAGGTCGTCGAGCATCATCCCCGATTCGACGGCGACCGCCCCTTCGCCGGATACGACCAGGGGAAGCTCCCTGACGGGGGCAACGGCAACGATTCCCTCGATCCCCTCGTCCGGCGCGATCACGTTCGAACCGGCGCCGAGGATCGTCAGGGGGATGCCTTCACCCGTGGCAAAGAGGCAGACCCGCTCGAGGTCGCCGCTGTCACGGGGAACGACCAGGGCTTCCGCCGGACCGCCCACCCTGTAAGTGGTGTATCCTCTGAGGGAACAATCGGGGATAACCCGGCCGGAGATCGAAGTCGTGAGTCTTTCCAGCAATCTTTTTTCCATTTCGGGAACGATATGTCGTTAACGTCCTGAAGGCACCGGTTCACGGCGAGCTCACAGGAAATGCTATATAAAAACACCCCGGGTTGCTATAGTTTTCTGGCTTCCAGGCCGGGAGTGAAGGAGAATGCCGCTGAATATGATCGTAAACATCCTCATCCTGCTCAGTTCAGTGTCGCTGTTCGCGGACCTTCCCCTTCCCGTCGCCCGCCTGTGCGGCGCACTCCAGGCGTTCGTCCTTCCCGGGTACGCTGTGATCCGCCTGCTCGGCGACAGGAACAGGCCGTGGAGCGACGGCCTCTTCTATTCGATACTCCTCTCTCCGGCCCTGTTCGCCCTGACAGTGATCGGTTCCTGGTATGCCACGGGCGGCTCGGGCGGCATCGGCGGCGCGGCGAGGCTCTCGGCCGGCGTATGGTACGCCGTCTTCGCGCTGAGCCTGATCGTGCCGGGGCCGAAGAGCGCGGGGAAAAAGCCGGCCGTGCCGTACGGCATCGTCGCGGCAAGCCTCGCCTACTGCGCACTGCTGCTAATCGCCTACTCGAGAAACGGCTTCCTGCTCTCGCGCTCGGACGCGTGGTATCACGCCTCCGTCACCGGCGAGATCCTCGCCAGGGGCATCCCCCCCGGCGAACCGTGGCTTGCAGACCTGCCGATCAGATACATGTGGATCTACCACATGTTCAACGCCTCCTGGAAGATCGTCTCGGGGTCTTCCGTATTCAACGCGCTTGCCTCGATAAACATCGTCAGCGCACTGGCCCTTCCCTATGTCGTCGGAAGGTATGTCGGGACGCTCACGTCGAACAGGCGCTACGCCCTCCTCGCGACCCTGATGACGATCGCCGGATTCGAATCGGCGTCGTGGATCCTCTGGCCGATAGGCCTAGGAAGGGCGTTCTTCGGCGAGGTGAAGGGAATGGCCGAGATAACGCGGATGGTGCGGGAGGCCGCGGACCAGGTCGGAGCGGTAGAGGTGATCTACTTCCTCCATCCGGTATGGACCTGGATGGTCAACCTCAGCGACAAGTTCCTCACCATCACGGCGTTCGGATATTCCCTCTGCCTCTTCACCGCGTGTCTCAACATCTTCCGCTCGCGCAGATACAGGGAACTGGCCCCGCTGAGGTCGGCGACCCTCGGATTCATCGTGATGCTCGCCGCGGTCCTCTTCCACATAGTGACGGGGATGGCTCTTATCTCCACGGTCATCGGCTCGAGCGTCCTCGTATACGTCTGGTCGAGGTTCGCCGGCAGACGGATCCGGTCATCTTGCTGCGACATATCCTTTCCGGTCGCCGGCGCGCTGGCGGCCGCCATCGGTCTTTTATACTACTTCTCCCTGGGATCCGCCGAATCAGGCGGGAGCGCCGGAGCAACGCAGTATCTGAGCTTCGGATTCAAGAATGCCGCTACGATCGTCACTCCTCTCGTCGTGCTCCTCTGCCCCGCCCTCCACGTGATCAGGAAACTGGCGAGGCCGAAGGACAGAACTGCGGCGGAGCTGGCCTCCTGGGTGCTCTGTCTGCTCATTCTCTGCCTCTTCGTCGACCTGCCGTCCGTCAACGAGTCGAAACTTATCTTTCCTTTCTTCCTCGTCCTCGGGCCGCTCGTTTCCGTCGAGGCGGTGAGACTCACCGGCGAGTCTCACCGGCTGAAGAAGCTCTTCCTGGCGGGCTGCTTGATCATCCTGTTCCTCGTTCCTCCCGTTCTGACGTACAGAGGATTCGTCGGGTCGCGCCCGCGCCATCCCGTCGAAGTCCGGCGACATTCGCTCTCTGACGCAGAAAGGGAGGTCTTAGGCTGGATCGCGACGAACACCGGCATGGACGCCGTCGTCGCGGAGAGAGAGATCTTCCACCTCGCTCCGGTCCTCTCGGCGAGGAGGAATCTCTACTCGACGGGCGGCGTGCTCTCGGTCCTCGGCTACGGCGGAGAGAGGCACGCAGAATTCGGCGCGATCAGGGAAACGCTTTACGGCGAGAAGGAACCGTCGTCAGCAGATCTGGAAAAGGCGGGAACGCTCGGCCGGGATCTGTATATCACTGTCTGGGAGAAGGACGCGGCGGACTGCCCGTGGATCGAGGGAAGATTCACCGGGAACGCCCGTTTCTTCTCCGAGGTCTTCAGTAACGATAAAGTGAAGCTCTTCAGATTCGAACACGATCATCAGAAAGGGACGAAGGAATGATAAAGGAAAAGATCGCTCAGGCAGCCGGTATCCTCGACGAGGAAGGGATAGACCTCTGGCTGACTTTCGTCAGGGAGAGCGAGGTAAATCCCGACCCGGTGCTCGACCTGATCGTCGGCGCGAACTGTACCTGGCAGTCGGCCTTCATACTGACCCGCTGCGGGGACGCGGTCGCGCTGGTGGGCAGCCTCGACGAGTCGAGGATCCGCGAGACGGGCGCGTATGAGGTCATCGGCTACAAGGAAGGCATCGGACAGGCGCTGCTTGAGCAGCTGGAACGCTTCGACCCCTCGACGGTCGCCATAAACTTCTCGGAAAACGACGTCATGTCCGACGGCCTGTCGTACGGCATGTACCTCACTCTGATGAATTACCTCGAGCCCACTCCCTGGGTCGATGGCATCGTTTCGTCCGAGAAGATCGTGGCGAAGCTCAGGGGCCGCAAAAGCCCCGAGGAAATAAGGCGGATAAAGAAGAACATCGACCTGACCGAGGAGATATTCGAACGTGTCACCGGTTTCGTGAAGCCGGGGATGACGGAGAAGGAGGTCGCCGCCTTCGTGCTCGAGCAGGTCGACGCGATGGGCGTGGAGACTTCGTGGGAACGGGATATGTGCCCCTCTGTGTTCACCGGGCCCGATTCGGCCGGCGCCCACGCCGGGCCGACCGACAGGAAGATCGAGAAGGGACACGTCCTCAACATAGACTTCGGTACGCGGACCGAGGAGTACTGCTCCGACATGCAGAGGACGTGGTACTTCCTCCAGGATGGAGAAACCGACGCCCCGTTCGAGGTGAAAGAGCCTTTCGAGACGATCAGGGACTCGATAGCCCTTGCCGCTGAGAAGATCAGGCCGGGGATGGAGGGGCGCGAGGTCGACGCCATAACGCGCGACTTCATCACCGGAAGAGGATACGAAGAGTTCCCGCACGCGACTGGCCATCAGGTCGGGCGGAAGACCCATGACGGCGCCGGCCTCCTCTGCCCCGAGTGGGAGCGGTACGGAAAGCTCCCCTACCTCGGGATCGAGGAGGGCCAGGTGTACACCGTCGAGCCGAGGATCACGATACCAGGCTACGGCGTCGCCACTATCGAGGAGATAATCGTCGTCAGGAAGGACGGCGGGGAATTCCTGTCGAAACCGCAGAGGGATATTATACTTATATAGGAAGCGATTCCGGCCGAACGGGTACCTTTCTTGCAAAGAGCAGTATCATCATGGCAGAACAGGATCTGGCAACCGTAACCGACGAAACCGGAAGGGAAAAGC
>JAUWCL010000025.1 GCA_030609325.1 Candidatus Krumholzibacteriota bacterium | reverse complement strand
CATCGACAAGATCGAGATGGCCAAGACAACAACGAAGGGTTCCTACGGCGACGTGCCGGTAAAGCCGGTGATCATCAAGGCGATGACGCTGATGACGGATGAGGACGAATAGGGATCTCAGGCTGAGATAATTCAGATCGCAGGGGGCGGTTCTACCGGGAGCCGCCCTTTTCCAGTACCACGGGAGCCAATTATTTGGCCGAGCAGTTCTAAAGGCTTTCACTATGGCAAGCTAGTACCCCAGGGGGAGCCAGACCGAGATGCCGCCGGCATCGTCCCCGCCCCGGACCAGCCGGCCGCCGTGGGATTCCAGTATGTATTCCGAGAGGGTCAGTCCCGAGTCGACTGGAGGCCCCGCCGCCTCTCCATGCTCCGCGGCGAGACTGTCGAGGATAGCCTCTATGGCGTCGTTCCCTCCGGGCCTGCCGTCGCCGCTCACGCGCAGCACGAACCAGGGGCCGTTGTCTCCGTCAGGTCCCTCGTTCACGGCCGACCAGGCAATATCCACGGTGCCGCCCCTGTCGGTTGACTGCATGACATGATCTATGACGCTGCGTACGACATAGGCGAGCTTCCCGGAATCGGCGCGCAGCATTCTTCCGTCTGTCCGGTCCTCGACGGCCACGACCAGTTCCTTCCGATCGAAATCGGCGATCATCTCTCTCGTGATGTCCTCGACGATATCGGCCATGTCGACCTCTTCGAGCTCGAGATCCGACCCGGCCGGTTCGATGCCGCTCAGGGATATCAGTTCCCCGACTTTCGCGCCGAGACGGACCGCGGCGTCCCGCGCCATATCGATCATCACCGAGCCGTTGTCCGGATCGGGATCTATCGACCAGAGGCCGCTCTTCAGGACCCCCAGGGAGGTCTCGAGATCGGCGGCTGTTTTCTCGAGGACAGCGCTGCGGACGGCCCGGAACTCGATCGCGCGGGCTCTCTCACGGGCCTCGGCACCCTGGCCGGCCTCCACCGATATGAGCTGGCTCGCGACAGCGGCCGCGGCTATGCCGGTCATCAGACCAACCGCGGCATGCATCTCCTCTATCCGGCATTCCTCTCCCGATCCCGATCCGAAGATGTAGATCCCCATGACCTCGCTACCGAACTTCAGCGCGCATGCCGAGCCGGTCCCGGCGCGGACGAAGGCGTCCTGCAAGTACAACTCGCTTTCGGTAAGTTCGCCCGATGTATGGAAAAAGCTTTCTATTATCTTCGGTGACCCGCTTCGACCGAGCCATTCCACGAATGCCGAACCGGTGCCTATCGATTCGGGAAGCGTTCCCGGTTCCGCTCCGCAGCAGCGCAGAAGTCTCAGGTCGCCGGTCCCCGCCTCGTCGAGATAGACAGCTTGGCATCCGATCCCGAGGCTTTCGGTGAGGACGTCGAGCAGGATCCTGATCGATTCGCGGTGATCGCGGGACATCTCCAGTGCGCCGGCCATGCGGGCCGCCGCGTCGAAGGCGCGTATCTTCCACTCCAGCGGCCGACTTGCCGGATCGACGGCGGAAGGCCGTTTGAGATCTTTATCGCTCTTACCCGGTTTCGGCTTGCCCATCCATCCCTCTCGTGGGAAAAACTTGCACCACGGGCCGGATTTCTTGCGCTTTCAGGCGCAGAAAGCACCACCGGGGATATCGGGCAAGAAACGTTCACAATTCGGATGGCATGAAAAATCGGGGCGCGCCGTTACGGTGCGCCCCGAAAGACAGATCTGCGTGGTGCGGGCGCCGTCAGGCGCCCCTGAGACAGGATCAGGCTTCCCTCTCCCTGATCTTCCTGATCATGCCGGAGATCCAGATGATATGCTCCCTCTCCTCCGCGATGAGACGGTCGATCTCTTTCTTGCCGAGATCTTCCCTCGTCCTCCCCTTCATCTCGGTGAAGAAGAGGATCGTGTCCTTCTCGAAGGCCAGGGCGCCCTGGAGCGCCTCGATCGGGCCGGATGTCTTCGAAACGACTTCCTCCGCTTCGCGGACGTTGTTGAAAAGCCTCGATTTGACCAGCGCGTCGAGATAGAGATATTCCTGGTCCTCGGGATCGGAGACAAGTGGAGTCGTGTCCTTCGCGGGAAGGTTCTCCCTGAGTTTTTTGAACGTCTCGTAATGCTGCTTCTCGGCGACCATCAGATCCTCGAAGATTTTCCTGATCTCGGGGTCCTCGGTCAGCTCGGCAGCCTTGCGGTAGTAGGCTTCACCGCTCATCTCGATGTCCATTCCCATCTCGAAGATTTCGTCGGCGTTAAAGGAAATTCCCATTCATGATCCTTTCGTTGACAATCGTACGTTTCCGTGCCGTGACACATGACGGGTCCGGCAGGGATGTATCTTATCCGGCCGACCGGCCGCTTTCAATACTTATTGCCGTCGCGCAGCGCGGAACCGGACGGGACTACTCGACGGCCGAGAACTCGCCCTTGCCGGCGCCGCAGTCAGGGCATACCCAGTCGTCGGGAAGATCCTCGAAGGCCATCCCGGGCTCGATACCGCTGTCAGGATCGCCGATTTCGGGATCATAGATATACCCGCAGACGTCGCATACGTACTTTTTCATACCTGGCTCCTTTCGGTCGGAATGCCCCTTTTCCTGCTACGCAAGACTTTCGAACATCTTCTTCAGCTCGGGGTCTTCGGCCTTCTCCGCCTCGGCGAGGTAGAAGTCGCTGGCCCTCGTCTCGGCGTATATCGCCCCCGTGATGGCGTCTTTCAGAGTATGGTGCGACAAGGCTCACTCTCCCTTCAATTTCACCAGGATGATCGACACCTCGTCCTTCAGCGGCTTCCCGCCGAGGTGGTCCTTCAGGCCCGCCAGAACGCCCGCGACAATGTCGCCGGGTGTTCCGTCCCTGTTCTCCTCGAGGATCTTCGATATGCCTCCTCGCCCGTAGATCTCCTCCTCCGCATTCTCCGCCTCGACGATCCCGTCGGAAAAGACGCAGAAGATATCCTCCGGACCGAACGGCATCGAATGCTCCCTGTAGCGGAAGACGGGATCTATACCCGCTATCAGCTGGGTCTGCAGGAGCGACGAGGCCTTACCCGAAGCGTCGACCAGAAACGGGGGCTCGTGCCCCGCGCATGTATAGGTCAGCGTCCCTTCCCTGCTGTCGAACAGGACGCAGAACACGGTGAGGAAGATCCCCTCCCCCTCGTACTTCTCCGCGATCTTCTCGTTGAGCAGGGTCACTATCTTCTTCGGTCCGAGCATCTCGATCTCCATCCCCGAGAGAGAGACGAAATCGATATACTCGCCGACCGCCTTGGCCGCGAAACCGTTGATCTCGGTCGTCTTCATGCTGTGGCCCATGGTGTCATATAGAAGGAGCAGCGTCCCCCTGTCGTTCCCGCTATGGTCACGGATGACCCTCGAGAATATGTTGTCGCCGCCCACGAGCCTGCTCGGCATGGTGAGTGCGAGCGCCTCGAGGCGATCGCTCAGTTCGAGCGGAGTGAAGGTGGGATCGTCGGGCATGGTGTAGGAAAGCTCCGGCTCCCCTTCCTCGCCCGGCTCGCCGTTCCAGCCCTTCTCGATCGCCTTGTATTCGTTGATGAGGAGCTGCCTGTGAACGCGCTCCTCCTCGGCCAGCCTCGTGAGAAGCCCTCGCACACCGGCAGGTATGTTCGGATTCTCGCCGCCCTCGTAGTAGAAGTTGAATGCGTTGGTCTCGCGGATGATCGCTCCGGAAAGCACCTTCAGGATCTGTTCGCGTTCGTCGTTGCTCACTGCCTCGGCCGCCTTCCCCCTGCTGTCAGTCTTTCGATCTCGCCTTCTTCATCTCGCCGGACCTGACCTCGTGATAGTGCGCGTAGGTCATGGGATCGCCGCCGGCGAGGATGCCGCCGCCGGTCAGGTCGGCAACGAATATCGTATGAGTCCCCGCGCTGACCGTCATCTCCGGGATAACCTCGCACTCGAAGTATCCTACCGCTCCTGCCAGGACGGGGCAGCCGTTTCTCGCCGTGCGGATCTCGACCCCCTTGAACTTGTCGAAATCCCTGCCCGACCTGTAGCCGAAACGCCGGACGAACCTGTGATCGTCCCTGCCGAGGATCGAGGCGGCGAACACGCCGCTCTTCTCGATCAGTTCGTGCGTGTAGTTCTCCCGGTTGATCGCAATCGCCAGTCTCGGCGGAGTGGACGTCACCTGGAAGAGCGTGTTGCCGATCTGCCCGTTTATCCGTTCGCCGTCTGCAGAGGATATCACGTAGAGCCCGTAGGTGACCTTCCAGCACGCGTCGATGACGCCGTCGACCTCATCGGCCGGTATCTTCAGCGCATCGTCCAACGCATAGACCGACCTCGGCTCGCCGCACTCAGGACACGTTTCGGGCGGGAAAAGCCCTATTGTCTCGTGTCCGCACACCGAACACTTCCAGACCTGGGCTATCAAGCAGGTTCTCCCCTAAAGGCAGTTCTTGCACGTACCTTTGAAAACGACCTGTGCCGATTCGATCCTGTTTCCGGAAATATCGCCTTCCGGCAGGGATACATTCTCGCCGTTACGCGGGAAAATGTCAATGATACTGTCGCAGCTCCTGCAGACGAAGTGGTAATGAGAGCCGGTATCCGGATCGTAGTTGAGGAAATCGTCGAAGAGGTGGAGCGACTGTACCTCGTCGATCTTCTCGAGCATGTTCAGCGTGTTGTAGACCGTCGAGAAGGAAAGACTCGGGTATTTCTTTTTCAGGTCCCCGTAGATAACGGCGGCGGTCGGGTGAGTCTTGTTGCCGATCAGGTAACGGATCACCGACAGACGCTGCGGCGTCAGCTTGAATCCTTCGCTTCTCAGTCTTCCGATAGTCGTCTCGAACGAATGCATCTTACCGCTCCTACCCCCCCGGAGATTCTAATCCTTTACACAGTTTCAAGTTACGAATAAACGGCAATCAAGTCAATAATAATTCTTGTTGCCGCCGACCTGCTCCGGCACTCCGACTGCGAGTTATCGTCCGCTGCCGGACCATATCGATGAGCGGAGAAAAGACCTTACCCTTCCCCGCGCGAGCTTTCGGACACACACAGGGTCGACAGGGGACAGTCTATACATACCGGCCCACGCATACACCTTCGCTTGCAGTGCTCGACGACAAGCGCGTGGTACTCGTTGTATATTTCCGGAGTCTTTTCGAGGCTTCCCTCGAAAAGGCCCCTGATCCGGTCGTAACTCTCGTTACCCCGTATGACACCCAGTCGCAAAAATAACCTTTTCGTGTAGGCGTCCACAACAAAAAAAGTGCCCGAATATGCATACAGCAGAATCGAATCGGCGGTCTCGGGACCTATCCCCTCGAGGGCAAGGAGCGATTCCCTCTCCGGCGGGCCGTCGTCGGCATCGAGAAAATAGCGGGCGAGTATCCCGAGGCGGCGGGCCTTCTGGTTGTAGTAGCCTGAGCTGTGTATCAGTCCGGCGACCTCATCGCGCGGGGCGGCGGCGAGCCTGCCCGGATCGATCATTCCCGCCGCCGAGAGGGCCGAGACCGCCCTGGCTGCATTCTTCCACGAGGTGTTCTGCGTGAGCACCGCCCCGACCGCCACCTCGAACCTCCCTCGCCGGTCGCTGGGACCGCCGAAGTATTCGGGCTCCCCGCCCCTTCGCCTCGTCACGGGCCACCATCCCTGCCTCCCATACTCCGACAGCAGGATTTCGTAGACTTCCCTGATCGTGTCAGCGATCTTTCTGTCCGGTGATTCCCCGCGGACCATATTCACCTCGCATCGCGCTTTTACCGACCGGATAAACTTACATCAGCCGGCCGGCCGCGTTCAACCATCTCTTTCCCGGCGCCGGAATCCGGTTGACCTGCGGGCCGCTTCTCTCTTAGGGTCATCCTGTTGTATGTAACCTCGAATATTGCGAAAGGTCTCAGATGAGTACGACAAGGTTCGGAGTGTCGATGGAGGACGGGCTCCTCGAAAAGCTCGACGCGATGGTCCGGGAGAAGGGTTATCCCAACAGGTCCGAGGCTATACGCGACCTGGTAAGAAAAACGATCGTCGACGACGAATGGGCCGACGCCGCGGGAGAGATCATCGGGGTGCTCGTCATCGTGTTCGACCATCACAGCCGCGAGCTCTCCTCCCGTCTCCTGAAGAAGGAACATTACTGGGAGGGCGGCATCCTGTCGACTCTGCACATCCATCTCGACCACGACAACTGTCTCGAGGTCAAGGTGATTCGCGGAAAGGCCGGAGAAGTGAGAGATTTCGCCGACGAGATGATCTCGATGAAGGGCATCAAATACGGGACGCTGGTCAAGGCCACCGCGGGCGTGGCGCTCTGACATCTTATCCACCGGATCAAAAGCACCCGGCCCGACTGACAGAGAGGACTGACGATGACCGAAGGCAACGACAATACCGCAACGGTAAAGAGATCCGCCCTGATGAGATTCCTCGATCGCATCGAGCGGGTGGGCAACAAGCTCCCCCACCCCGCGACACTCTTCGCGATATTCGCCGTCAGCACCGCCGTCGCCTCGGCGCTGATCTCGAGGGCCGGTATCACCGCCGTCCATCCGGGGACAGGCGCGACGATCGAGGCGATCAACATGCTCTCCCACGAGGGATTCCGGTTCATGTGGACGAAGGTGACCGACAATTTCGTGTTTTTCCCTCCCCTCGGCATCGTACTGGTGGCGATGATAGGCATAGGCGTTGCGGAAGGTTCGGGCCTCATCTCGGCGCTGCTGCGCCACATCGTCACGAGCGCGCCGCCGCGGCTGATCACTGCCGCGGTGATCGCCGCAGGAATCCTCTCGCACCTCGCTTCGAGCGCAGGATACGTCGTGCTGATCCCCCTCGGAGCGATGATATTCGCCGCCGTCAAGCGGCATCCGATAGCAGGGCTGGCGGCCGCTTTCCTCGGTGTGTCGGGAGGCTTCGGGGCGAATTTCCTCATCGGATCGATCGATCCGATCCTCGCCGGGCTGACCGAATCGGCCGCCCAGATCATCGACGCCGATATGCATATATCCCCCGCGGTAAACTACTACTTCATGTTTGCCTCGGCCTTCCTGATCGTCATCTTCGGCACGTTCGTCACCGAGAGGATCGTCGAGCCGAGGCTGGGAAAATACGAGGGGGAGAGCGAGGACTTCGAGAAGGTATCGCCCAACGAGCGAAAGGGCCTCGCCTGGGCGGCCGGCGCGACGGCCGCATTCCTGATAATCCTCGCCCTGCTCACCCTCCCCGAGGGGGCCGTCCTCAGGGACCCCGAGACCGGATCGCTCCTGCGATCGCCCTTTATGAACGGGCTCATCACCGCGATCTTGATCTTCTTCCTGATACCGGGTATCGCCTACGGGATCGCCGTCGGTTCCATCCGCAGCGACAAGGATATCATCAAAAGTATGACGGGCTCGATGAAAGGCCTGTCCGGCTACATCGTCCTTGTATTCTTCGCCGGCCAGTTCGTCTACTACTTCAAATACAGCAACATCGGGGTGCTGGTTGCGATCAAGGGCGCCGGGTTCCTCGGCAGCATCGGATTCACCGGGGTCATGCTGCTCGTCTCCTTCCTGATACTGTCGGCGTTCATCAACCTCTTCATGGGAAGCGCGTCGGCCAAATGGGCGATCATGGCGCCGGTCTTCGTTCCTATGTTCATGCTCGTCGGATATCACCCGGGCATAACGCAGGCGGCGTTCAGGATCGGGGACTCGATAACGAACATCATCACTCCTATGATGAGCTACTTCGCCCTGATCGTCGCGTTCGCGCAGAAATACGACGAGAAATACGGGATAGGCACGATCACGGCCACGATGCTCCCGTACACGGTCATCATCGGAATCGTATGGACGATCCTGCTCGCCGTATGGATGCTGATCGGGCTGCCCGTCGGCCCGGACGCGCCGATCCGGCTTCCCGGTTAGCCCGGCCCGCGGGCGCTCCAGTTTCATCTGTCCCGTAACCGGTGATTCTGCTATAAAGGCAGGAGTCGGACCTCACGGGAAAGGATGAGGATGCGGATCGCGTTTCTCGGCGACGGCTCTCTCGGCCACGTTCGCCGATGGGCAGATTACTTTCACGACAAGGGGCATGACGTCCTGCTGGTCTCCTTCGAGGATGTCGCCGGATGCCCCTTTCCCGCCAGGCGCATCAGAAAACTCCTCCCCACGAAGCTCGCCGGATACGCGGCGGCCCTCGGCACCGTCAGGAAAGAGCTCGAATCGTTCGGTCCCGACATCGTCAACGCGATCTACGCGGGCGGATACGGATTCATAGGCGCGCAGTCCGGCTACCGCCCACTTGTCGTTACGGCGATAGGGTCGGACATGCTCGTCGACTACCCCTCCTCGTTCGTTCACAAGCTCCAGATCAAGTATGCCCTGAGGCACGCGTCGCTCGTGACGACCGACGCCGAGTCGCTGTCCGAAAGCGTCGTCCATGCGGGCGTGGAGCCTTCCAGGATCGTCGAGATCTACTTCGGCATCGACCCGTCCGTCTTCAACCGCGAGGGCCGGGCCGAACGCGGCGACGGGCCCCTGAGGATCGTCAGCACGAGGAATCTCTACCCCATCTACGGCCTCGACACCCTCCTTGCCGCCTTTGCAGAGATGCACGGGAAGGCTGACTCCCGGCTCGTGATCTGCGGCGACGGGCCCGAGAGGGGTGCGCTGGAGAGGAGGGCGGAAAGCCTCGGCACAGGTGACAGGGTCACGTTCACCGGCAGGCTCGATCCGGCAGATATCGCCAGGGAGCTGAAACGCGCCGACATCTACGTCTCCACCGCGAAATCGGATTCGACGTCGGTCTCCCTCCTCGAGGCGATGGCTTGCGGCGCGGTACCCGTAGTGGCCGCCCTCAATGCCAACCGCGAATGGATACGCGACGGCGTCGGCGGCCTGCTCTTCCGCTCCGGTGACGCCACCGGCCTGACCGAAGCGATGCTCAGCCTTCACGAGAATCCCGTCCTGGCCGCCTCGATGAGGGAAGAGTCGGCGGCGGCGGTCGCGCAGCGGGGGCTATGGCTTCCGAACATGGAAAGGGCCGAGATGGAATTCACACGCCTCGTCGAAGGACCATGACGATAGCGATCATCGCCGGTGAGCAGCCCGGTTCCGGGCCATCACAGGAAGGCACGGAGACCGACAGTAAACGACGGGAAACGACGGGAAACGACAGACCGTCCTGAGCGCTTTGAAGAACGCCGGGATTTCTTAATAAGCAATTCTACTCATAGGGCGGGAGTCCGCCGCCCGGGCATGAGGGAAATTCCCCAGCCTCAGACCTCGCCCTCCGTTCAGTCATGACGCGAATACAGGTTTCCGCCCGCAGTCCCTGAAAACCGTCAGCTTCGCTATCCTCACCATATCAGTGGGTTACGGCACATTTAGATATCGTTCCCAGGTGTCGGCGGCAGCTGACGATCCGATCCCGAATCCATGGACCGTATCTTGTTAATGGTTATTTGTGCGGATTCGAAGGACAGTCCCCGGCAGGGAGATCTCTATGAGCATCTGTGAAACCGAAACGCTGATACTAAGGCTCATAGCTGTCCTTTTCGTCTTCGCCCTCCTTCGCATCCGCGGAAGAGGAAAGGAAGCAGGACGGGAAACCGTGTTGTACCTAATCATCGTTACCGCCTCCGCCACAGTTAACTTACTGCGATCCGGTGGAGGCGGGCTTTTAATGACTCTTATCGGGGCCATGGCGGCATTTGCCGTCTCCGCTCCGCTTGTCGCGAGAAACAGGGTCGCGCTCAGGGACATCGCCGCTCCAGTGGCGGTGGGATCCCTTCTCGGCCCGATCGGAGGGCTGGCCGCGATCGCCATAGCGGCTGCGATCTACATCGTGCAGCGCTCGCCCGGCCGCCAGCCGGCGATGATGGACAGATTAGTCCCCCGGTTTGCCGGTTCCGACGCGGGATGCAATCCGACCGGCCGTTCCATCCTGGCCTTGATAGAGAACCGTAGACTCAGGAAGCCCCCCCGAAGAAATCAGGATGACAGCGCCGCAGAACCCGGCGGGGATGCCGACGCCCGAATACCGGCCGGCATCGAGATGCTGCTTTGGCGGACCTCGCTCGCCGTCGCGACACTGGCAGTGCTGATGACCGACATGTTCATCTGACAGGAGGATCGAGTTGGCTGTCTGGAACAGAACAAGATGCACCTACCTCGGGACGACTCTCCTGACGCTGAACGAGCATTTCATGAATACCCTGAGACATATCAACAACCAGGGGATCCCGGCGGACTGCGCGCTCTACATATCGCCCTGTCAGGGGATATACACCATTGGCATGAGCAGGGCGATCGACATCGTCTTCCTCGACAGCAATATGCGGGTAATAAAGATCTACCGCAGTTTCCCGCCGAACTGCTTCGTCGAACCGGTCGCCGGCGCGGTCAGCGCGGTGGAGTTCCCTCCCGAGCGTCTGTCCGAGACAGGCACGTCGGTCGGCGACATCCTCGTCATAGAGCCCGGTTGATGCGCGGCCCTTCCTTTTCTACCAGTACCCCATCGCGAGATACCCCACCCAGTGTCTCTCCGTGGCGATGTTCGTCGCTCCGAGGCCCGTCCGCTCGACAGGTAGCCGGCCCGGTTCGAGGCTCGTCCCGTACCCGAGAATGTGGCCGTCAGGCGCAGGGAGTCCCTGCGCGGCGGCCAGCCCGTCGAGGACGCTCAGCCCGAACGGTATCGAATAGACCCCGCACCACGTGACCTTGTACGGCCACTCGAGGTCGTCTCTCTCGACCCGCTCGCGGAAGGAGGCGATCTTCTCCGCCGAGAGGGGCCCTTCCAGGGTCTCCCTCGCTATGTCGATATCCTGCGCCGTCGCCTGCACGTACCCCTCGCGGTCCGTGCCGAACGGGGCGTAATTCCTGCCGCCCCACTCCTCATCACCGTAGTGAACGCAGTCAGCGGAGATCAGCACGGCGGCGTCCCTGCCCAGTTTCTTCCCCTCATCCTCGAGGACCGCGGAGAGGGCGCGCGTCATCTCGCCGACGGCTATACCGAACGAATCCCCCGCGAACCTGGTCACGAGGACGGGTAGTATCTCTACTTTCCCGCCACCGTAATACTGCAGGAACGGGATGAACGCCTCGAGAGAATGCTCCGATGCATGGAAAGATCCGTCGACGAGGACGATCTCCTCGGGCAGCCGCTCGATGATCCTCTCCCTGAGATCCGATACCGCGGTCACTCCGTAAGGTCCCTTCCACCCGCTGAAATCGTCGAATATCAGTTTCCCTTCGAGCCCTGTCCTCCTCGCCCTGTGCGCCACTCCGAAGAGTACGACGAGCGGCGCCTTCACCCCGTCGACCGTCATCGCGTAGTACGGCCCGGCATATATGTAATCGTCGTGCGGAACGATCGCCCCTATCATCGCTCCCGCATCGGCGGGAGCGGAACCTGAGACGAGCGGAAGCTCTGCCGCGGCAAGCGAATCGGATACCGCGATGACGGCCTCCACCTGTTCCGGAGTCGTCGCGTATCCCACGGTGTCGAACGGCTGGCGCACGGTGCCGGCCGTCGGGCTCTCAAACGCCTGCTGTTCCACTGATGCCGCCGGCAGCGCCGCGGCCGTTGCGGCGGCGATCATCAGCGCCGCCCGGATATTTCTTCTCATGATCGACCTCCTGATACCGGACGATGATACATCAGCGCGGCCTCCCGGCACAGAAAAAGCCTGACATTATCACGCTCTGAAAATATATTCATTGCTAGATACTCCTGTCCTGCACTGCCCGGAGAGACGATGATAACCGGCAAGAAAAGAAGGATACTCGGATCGGTCTCGCTGCACCACGCGTGCAACGACGCCTCGACCGTCGTGCTGCCGTCGATCTTCCCCCTCCTCTGCACGCAGGGCCTGCTCATCCACAGCTACTCCGACATCGGGACGACGAACCTCGTCGGCCTCGTAACCGCCGTGATCTTCCAGGCGTTTGTCGGACATTTCGCGAGGACGCGCCATTCGAGATACTACCTCGCCGTCGACGCTCTACTCGTCGGGACATCGCTGATCCTCATGACGAAGGCGACGAGCTACTGGATGCTCGTCCTCTTCTTCATCGGGGTGAGGATGGGTACGAGCATATACCACCCCGTCGGGATCTCGTGGATATCCCATGTATTCGCCGGAAAGAACCTCAACAGGGCGATGGGATTCCAGAGCGCCTTCGGCAACATCGGAGTACTTCTTGCCTTCGCGTCGACAGGCTTCCTCGCCGAGCATTTCGGCTGGCAGGCGCCCCTCTACATGTGGGGCATGATAAACCTCTCGGCCGTCGCTATCGGCCTCTACCTCTCGCGCAATCCGTACGAGAAGAGCGAGATCGCGCAGCAGATCGAGGAGGAGAAGGAGCCCGTCTCGTGGATCAGGGCATTCCACGGGATAAAATCGTTCATCCCGATGATGGTGCTCGGAGGCCTCGCCTGGGGGATCACGATCAACTACGCCCCGAGCCTTCTCAACCACAGGCTCGGCGTGCCGATGTCAATAACAGGGATCATCATGGGATGCTGGATGTCCGCGGGCACCTTCTCGGCATTTTCCTACGGCAGGATCTCGGCTATTCTCGGCAGGTCGAGGACCCTCGTCTACGCGTACATCGCAATAGCTGTCGTCGCCGTGATCTTCGGGCTCGGACGAAACGTACCCGTGACGATCGCCGCCTTCGCCGTCTTCGGCATCGCGCTCTTCGCCACCTACCCCGCCATCCTCTCGTTCATCGGGAGCTCCGTTGACCCGAAGAACAGGACGGCGGCGTTCAGCCTCGCCTCGAACGTCATGATCATCGGCAACTCGATCTTCTCGTTCATATCGGGGAGGCTATCCGATTCATTCGGGATCAACGCCCCCTTCCTGCTCCTCGGGGTTATGACTCTGCTGGTCCTGGCCTATCTCGTCACGATGATAAGGACCGGCAGGATCTCGGCCGACGGGTGCAGGATCGCCAGGCGCGCCGAGCCGCACTTATACCGGCGGGAATTCACCGCTTGACCATCACCGCAAGCCGCTAATATACTCCACCCCGCACGGTCACCATCAAAACAAAGAGGAGATAATCATGCAGTGGGGAATGAAAAACAGGCTGTCGAGGATATTCAACCCCGAGACCGGCCGCACCGTGATGCTGGCCGTCGACCACGGCTACTTCCTCGGTCCCACGAGAAAACTCGAGAACCCGCGCGAGACGATAACGCCCCTGCTCCCTTACGCCGACGCCCTGATGCTCACAAGAGGCATCCTGCGCACGTGCGTCGATCCCGAGGCTAGCATCCCCGTAGTGCTGAGGGTCTCCGGCGGCACGAGCATCATAGGCCCTTCGCTCGCAGACGAGGGGCTCACCACATCGTTCGAGGAAGCGATCAGGCTCAACGTGTCGGCGGTGACGCTGTCGATATTCGTCGGCACCGATTACGAGCGCGAGACCCTGCTCAGCCTCTCCGAGCTTGTCGACGAGGGCGAGAAGTACGGGATACCGGTGCTCGCCGTCACGGCCGTCGGCAAGGAGCTGAAGAAGAGGGACGCGAGGTTCCTATCCCTCTGCTGCCGTATCGCTGCCGAGCTCGGCGCCCACTATGTAAAGACATACTACTGCGACGAGTTCGAGAAGGTCGTCGAGGGATGCCCCGTTCCGGTGGTCATCGCCGGCGGCCCGCAGCTCGATACGTTCAAGGATACGCTTCAGCTGGCGCACGACGCGATCTCAAAGGGCGCAAGCGGAGTCGACATGGGACGGAACATATGGCAGGCCGACCACCCTGTCGCGGCGATAAGGGCCGTGCGCGGCGTCGTCCAGGAGAACATGTCGGTCGACGAGGCCTTCGAGCTTTTCGAGAACCTCTCCAACGAGTAACTTGACAGGCACGATCCATATGAGGGCAGCCGTCTACTACAATAACAACGACATCCGCATCGAGGAGATGCCGGTGCCGGAGATCGGCCCGGGCGAGATCCTCGTCCGCATCGAGTCGAGCGGTATCTGCGGCAGCGACGTGATGGAATGGTACCGCGTGAAGAAGGCGCCGCTCGTGCTCGGCCACGAGATCGCCGGCACGGTGGAAGGGGTCGGCGCCGACATAGACCGGTTCACGCCCGGCGACAGGGTCTCGGTCGCCCATCACGTGCCCTGCGAGCAGTGCCGATACTGTCTCAAGGGCCAGTACTCCCTGTGCGACACGCTGCGCACAACGAATTTCGACCCGGGCGGATTCGCCGAGTTCGTCCGTGTGCCGCAGATCAATGTCGAGAAGGGGACGTTCCTCATCCCTGACGGCCTCTCGTTCGACGCCGCCGCGTTCATCGAACCGCTGGCCTGCGTCGTCCGCGGCCTGGGCGTGACGCGTTTCACGGAAGGCGACAACGTCCTCGTGCTCGGCAGCGGCATCTCGGGGCTCCTCTTCATCAAGCTCCTCAGGGCGAGAGGCGCGGGCAGGATCGTCGCCACCGACGTCGACCCCGCGAGGCTCGAGGCGGCGATACGGATGGGAGCGGACGAGGCTGTCGAAGCGTCGGAAGCTCTTCCTGACAGACTGAAGGAGCTCAACGGCGGGCGCCTCTTCGACCTGACGGTGACATGCGCCGGGGTCGAACCGGTCGTCCTGCAGGCTCTCCGGTCGGTCGATCGCGGCGGTACGGTACTCCTCTTCGCGCCTCTGGCACCGGGAGTGGAGATCATGATCCCGTTCTTCGACGTATGGCGCGACCAGATCACGATTCTCTCCACTTACGCCGGGCCGCCGGTCGACTCGCGCGAGGCGATCGATCTGCTCGCCTCGGGAGAGGTCGGGGTCGATGACATGATCACCCACCGCCTTCCCCTCGACAGAACGGCCGAGGGATTCAGGCTCGTCGCGGAAGGCTCCGAATCGATAAAGGTGATAATCAGGCCCCGGGAATGAACGGAGGTTGACGACCATGACCGTACGGAAGACCTCGACAGGTAAGACCGCGATGGCGGCGTTCGCCATACTGCTGGCTCTCTTCTCGGCCTGCGGCGGAGGCGGGGGAAACGGCGACGGCAACGGGGACGTTATCAAAAAGATCCCCGTCAACTCTTCCTCCGAAGTGATCGCGAGAAAGAACATATCCACCGACAACAATATCTCACGCGACGGGAACGGCTCTATCAGAATAGACGTATCGGGCACACAGACACTGCCGCTCTACAGGCTCGGCGACATCGATCTCGAGGAGGCGTTCCTCGTCTACCAGGCGGCCCTGCGCACCAAGGACCTGGAGGGAGAGACGTTTCTTGAGATGAAGTGCTTTTTTCAGGGGGAGGGCGAGTTTTTCTCGCGAAACTACCAGTTCGCCCTGTCGGGTACAAACGACTGGACGGTCAGGAGCACCCCGTTCAAGCTCCGCGCGGGCCAGAATCCCGACGTGGTCGAGCTGAACATCCACGTCAGCGGACACGGAACGGTTTGGATCGACGAAATAAAGCTGCTCAAACGCCCACTCCAGTAAGCACTCCCGGCGCCGGGAGTGCGGCAATATACGTAATCGGATTGAGCGAAATAGGAATTCATCTATGTTTGATATAAGTCCAAAGACTGCCACGATATTCATTTTATCTCTGATGATGTCAGCTCTTGCTCATTCAGTTGAGGTCCCTGAGGAAGCTCGCGATGTCGCGGAGGTGTATCTGGAGAAGCGCGGCCTAAATGCATCCCTAGGCGAGCCATATCCAAGATATGTGATGTGGAGTAAAGACTTGCTGAATTTAGATGAAGATGGATCCAGCCTACTTGCCAATGCGACATTCGTCTGCTTTGACTTTCCTATTCTAGTCAAGGGTGTTCCCAAGGGTATGATCAGCGTTAGAAATACTGGCGAGGAGTGGGAGTACTATCGATCATCAGGACAGGAAAAGCTATTTGGCGTCATTCATGATCTTAGGAAGAAGAAAACCGATTCAGAGATATCGTTGCTTTCAATCGATAGCCATAAGTTCTTTGCTGTCGTTGCGTCAAAAGATATGTTCTTCTTGATCCCCAAAAACTCACTTACCCAAGATCTTTTTGAAGGTACAATCTACCAAAACGATGAATTTCCATGGATATCCTACAGCATAGCTCTTCCAATATTGAGAGAATACGCATCTGGTGAATCGAACAAGGGGTGCATAGAACACGACAAATAGAGAGGCCGACTACGGATAACACAATGTTATGTGTAATGCCGAAACTTCTCCATACCCAATGATGGTATTCTATGCATTGATGGGGATATGGTACTATATAGTCATCAGGAAGAAGGAACGGCACTTCATACCAAAGGAGAAATAAAATGAAAAGGCTTTTCGCACTATTTGCCATGGTTATTTTTATCTCTATTTCATTCATTAATTGCGGTGAAGATGAGGTGACAAATCCAGTAACTGAACCCGATGAATATGATTTAAGCACAGTCCCCGCGACAATCGGTTATCCGATGGGCTGGGATGGGATAGTAGCTAATGAAGCACCAGTTCATACTGTATCCTTGGATGAGTTCCAGATTGGCAAATACGAGGTAACCTATGCTCTCTGGACAGAGGTCAAGACCTGGGCTGAGTCGAATGGATATATTTTTTCGAATGCTGGCCAACAAGGCGGATGTTATCCCCAACCTTGTAGTACTACAGGTCAGCACCCTGTAACATATATAAACTGGCGGGATTGCATAGCCTGGTGCAACGCGTATTCAGATAAAGAAGGGCTAACACCAGTATATTATACAAGCTCGTCGAAGACAGAATTTTATAAGGATTCATCAACGGGTGGAGATATAGGCAATGACTATGTGGATTGGGCTGGGGATGGGTTCAGATTGCCTACAGAGGCGGAGTGGGAATACGCGGCGAGATATATAAATGGTACGAGTGTTTCATCGGGGGCTGAGCACAGCGGATGTAATTTGGATCCCGATATAGGGGACTGTGCATGGTATGAGGATAATACAGGATCAACCACACATCCAGTTGGGCAGCTGCATGAGAACAGTCTGGGTGCATATGATATGAGCGGTAATGTATGGGAATGGTGCTGGGACCAGTTTGATAACTATCCAAGTAGCTTTCAGGACAATCCACTGGGTCCGGATGTTAATGTTTCTGAACCTTACATTTACCGCGCCCATCGCGGCGGCGGCTGGTACAACTCCCCTGCCTACTGCCGTTCAGCAACTCGCGACTTCAGCGGGCGCGGCTCGGCGAGTGAGGAAATCTACACCGGATTTCGTGTTGCTCGCGGCGGTTTTGCCCGCTAGTCTCCGCGGTCCCTTGGATTCTTGGACACACTTGGTCATTCTGTCCAGCTGCATCTGAATACCCTCCCCACCCGCTGTGTATCTGTATACGAAGACAGATCGGGACACGGGCGGGCAGGTGGTGAGGCAGGGACGCGGGGCGGCGCGGCCATGACCTGTGGAGCCGCCCCGGTTTTTCAGATCGGGCGCATGTCAGCTGTTTATCTTATCCCTTCACCCTCTTCGAGTAATGGTACATGAACAGGGAAAGGGCTATCAACATGCCGATGGCTACGAGCTCGGAGGCGTTTTCCCCGTATGAGACGCCGAGGATCCTGTCCCATCCCAGCGCGGCGAAGACCGCAGCGACGACTCCGGCGATCGAGCCGCCGGCGATGAATCCTGACGCGACGAGGATACCCCTCGCCTTGCGTTCCTTTGCGACCTTCTCGTCCCTGCTCGACCTGCCGACGAACCACGATATGATGCCGCCGAGCAACACGGCGGTGTTGAGCTGGATAGGCAGGTACATGCCCAGCGCGAATGCGAGGGCCGGTACGCCGGCCATCCACAGGATGGCCGAGATGATCACCCCGAACGAGAACAGTATCCACTGGACTCCCGCCTCCGGTCCCATCAGCCCGTATATGATCTCCTTCATCGCCGAGGCCTGGGGCGCGGGCATCTCCATCGATCCGAAAGTGTATGTGTTCGCCAGCAGCATCATCGCCAGCGCGCAGAAAACGGCGGAGACAAGGACGCCGAGGAACTTGTAAGTCTGCTGATTTTTCGGCGTGGCGCCTATCCAGTAACCTGTCTTCAGGTCGGTCGCGAATGCGCCGGCCGTAGCGAGGGCCGTACAGACGACTCCTCCGATGATCAGCGCTATGAACATCCCCGGCGGGCCGGACAGCCCGACGCGGGTGAGTATCACGCTCGTTATAATCAGCGTCGCCAGCGTCATTCCCGAGACGGGGTTCGTTCCGATCAGTCCGATCGCTCTTGCGGCGACCATCGTGAAGAGGAACGATATGCCGAGTGCGAGCAGAACGCCGATAGTCGCCACGAGGCTGTCTGCCACTCCGCCGCGGAAGAAGAGCCAGAGACAGACGCCGATCGCGGCGATGCCTATCAGGACGTCGCGCATGTTGAGGTTGCGCTCGGTCCTGACGTCGGGGTGCTCCTCTCCCCTTGAGGCGGCGATACCCTTTATCCCGAGGATAAACGACTGTCCTATCGAGGGGATCGATCTGATGATCCCCATGATCCCCGCTCCGGCGATCCCACCGATGCCGATGAGGCGTATATAGTTGACGAATATGTCGTCGACCGACATCTGTGAGATCGGAACATCCCCCGGCGGGATGACTATATCGAGCCCGCCGCCGATGAACTTGACGAGCGGTATGAGGACGAGGAACGAGAGGAAGCTTCCCGCCGCGATGATCGATGCGTACTTGATCCCCACGATATACCCGAGCCCTACGATCGCGGAAAGCCCGTCGATCCTGAACGCCATCGAGAATCTGCGCTCGATCCAGCGGCCGAGCCCCACGGCGTGGAAGGTGATGACCTCCTTCCAGAACGAGAACGTGAGTATGCAGAGGTCGAATACGAAACCGACCAGCGCCGCCCAGGCGAGTGTCTTCGCCTGCCGCCCGGCGCTCTCGCCGGCCACGAGGATCTCGGTCGTCGCCATCGCCTCGGGGAAGGGGAGCTTGCCGTGTTCCCTGACCATGAGATAGTCGCGAAGCGGTATGAGGAAGAGCACGCCCAGGCAACCGCCGAAGAAAGCGGTCAGAAAGATATGCCAGAAGGTTACCTCGATGTCGAGCATGTAGAGGGCCGGTATCGTGAATACTGCGCCGGCGACCACGGCGCTCGACGCTGCGCCTATCGACTGGATGATCACGTTCTCGAGGATCGTGCTCTTGCGCGCGAATACGTTGGCTATCCCGATGGCAATGATGGCGATCGGTATCGCCGCCTCCATCCCCTGCCCCGTCTTGAGAGCCAGGTAGGCGGAAGCGAGCGAGAAGACCATCGCCATGATCAGTCCAATCGTCACCGACCTGACGGTGATCTCGAGCGGAGATTCGCTTGCCGGCACTATCGGGTGATAAGTCTCGCCTTCCTTCAGTTCCCTGTACGCTTCGGGCGAAAGTCTCGTAGGCTGATCGCTCATTGAGCATCCTTTCTCGTCATGACAGCTCGTACTGTATTTTTTCCTCGCATCGTCAGAAAACTATCACCGCCGTGCCTGGCCGGTAAAGCAGATATTGTCCGCCGGATGCTGCTGTTCCCTTTTGTTATATCCAAACCTCCGCCCCCGTGTGTATAATTCCTCGTGCAATCAAGCCCTCAGCAAATTGCATTCAACGGAAGGAGCGTCGATATGACCAGGTTCGGGAGGTTCGACTTCCTGCTTGCGCTGGTGTTGTCCCTGATGATACCGGCGCTTTCCGCGTTTCAGGCGCCGGTTTCGGCCGACGTCGTCTCGGCGGAGGACATGCTCCGCGTCAAGAGGACCTACTACGCCGACATCAGCCCCGACGGCCGGTGGATAGCATACACCCTGAGCGTCCCGCGCTGCGCGAAGGAGAAGGCGGGCGGAGCGTACTCGGAACTCTATCTCGTCTCGACGAAGACAGGCGAGATCCTCCCATTCATAACCGGCAAGGTCAACGTCGGCTCGCCCCGTTTCAGCCCCGACGGAAAGAAGATCGGCTTCACGATGCGCCGCGGGGAAAAGGCCAAGACCCAGGTATGGATGATCCCTGTCGACGGCGGCGAATCGGTTCAGGTGACCACCTCGAAGACCGGCGCCGGCTCGTTCCGCTGGCTTCCCGACGGGAGCGGGATCGCCTGGCTCGAGATGGAGGAGAAACCGGAGGTCGAGAAGACGCTCGACGACAAGGGATACGGATTTATCTACTACGAGGAGAACCTGCGCAACCGCGAGCTCTACACAGGAAAATTCGGAGAGTGCGAGAAGGTAAAGGGCAAGAAGGTCACCGAGGGAATCCACGTCGTTGGCTTCGTGCTCAGCCCCGACGGGAAGTACGCGGCGATCGCTACCTGCCCGAAGAATCTCATAGATCACCGGTACATGTTCAGGAAGATCCACATCCTCGACCTGGAGACGGGCAGAACGAGGCGCCTGACCGACAATCCCGGCAAACTCGGTGGATTCGCGTTCAGCCCCGACGGAAAGAAACTCGCCTACGTCGCTGCGCTCACGCAGGCCGATCACGCCCTCAGCCAGGCTTACGTCATCGACGTCGCGGGCAAGGAGGCGATCAACCTCACGCCGGAGGACTTCCGAGGCCACATCAACTGGGTCGGCTGGGAGAACAACGGCACCGTCTGCACCCTCGCCGGCGAGGGTGCCTGGAACACGCTCAGCACGGTGAAGGCGAAAGGCGGCGGGCGCAAGGTCATCCTCGACGGAAAGAAGGCAGGCATCGTCTTCAACGCCCCGCATTTCACGAAAGACTTCAAGCATTTCGCGTTCGTCGGGGCGTCGCCCGACATCCCCGGCGATATATTCTACTGGAAAAAGGGCGGCAGGGAGCTCGAGAGGCTCACGACATTCAACCCGTGGATCGCCGAACGCGAGCTCGGCCGTCAGGAGGTCGTGCGGTACAAGGCGCGCGACGGCCTCGAGATCGAGGGGATCCTCGTCTATCCGGTCGGTTACGAGGAGGGCAAGCAATATCCCCTGATCATGACCGTCCACGGCGGGCCTGAGGCACACTACCGCAACATCTGGCTCGGCTCGTACTTCCACCCCGCCCAGGTCCTCGCCGGCAAGGGGTACGCGGTCTTCTACCCCAACTACCGGGCCAGCACCGGTTACGGGGTAGAGTTCGCCGCGCAGGGATACATGGACGCCGCCGGCAAGGAATTCGACGACGTCGCCGACGGGATCGATTTCCTCGTCGACGAGGGAATCGCCGACGGCTCCCGGGTCGGCCTCGGGGGCGGATCATACGGCGGTTTCGCCGCGGCGTGGTTCGCCGGTTACTACACCGGGAAAGTCAGGGCCGTCTGCATGTTCGTCGGCATCAGCGACCTGGTAAGCAAGCGCGGCACGACAGACATCCCGTACGAGGAGCTCTACGTCCACTCGGGCAAGAAGCTCGACGCAGACTGGGACCAGTGGGAGTTCAGCCTCAAGCGCAGCCCGATCTACTGGGCCCACCAGAGCAGGTCGGCCGTGCTGATCATCGGCGGGGCGGCCGACACGAGGGTCCACCCCTCCCAGAGCCTCGAGTTTCACCGGCGGCTGAAGATGAACGATCACCCGGCTGTGCGGCTCGTGCAGTATCCCGGCGAGGGACACGGAAACAGGAAACAACCCGGCCGGATCGACGTATTATACAGACACATAGAGTGGTACGACTGGTACGTACGCGACAGAAATCCCCTTGAGGGGCCGATGCCTCCGCTTCTGATTCACGGGAGCTACGGCCTCGACCTGGAGGAGGAAAAAGAGGAAGAAGGCAAGGAGTAGCGCGCAAAAGCGAGGTACGTCATGGATCGTGACAGGAAAGAAATATCGAGGAGATCATTCCTCGGCCGGGGCATGGCCGGCATAGTCGGGGCGGGGATAGGGATCGCCGGCGCAGGCAGGGCCCTCGGCGGGCCTCCCGCTGAGGGGGGCAAAGAGGCGGCCAAGCCGCAGATCCTCGACTACAAGCCTCTCGGCTCGACTGGCTGGAAGGTCTCCGATATCTCTTTCGGCAACGGGAGGATGCAGGACCCAGCCCAGCTCGAGTACGCCATCGAGCGCGGGATCAACTACGTCGACACGGCTCGGCAGTACTTCGACATGGAGGTGGTCGTCGGGAAGATCTTCCCTGCAAAGCGCGACAAGCTTTTTGTGACGACGAAACTGATGCCGGAGCTGTTCACCCCCGAGACGACGGTCGAGCAGATCACGACGGCGATCGAGGAGAGCCTCGAAAGGCTCAACACCGACTATATCGACTGCTGCCTGATCCACTCGGTCGGCGACCCGAACCTCGGCGGGCTGGAAAGGGTCCAGAACCCGGCGATACCGGAGGCGTTCGGCAGGGCGAAGAAGGCGGGCAAGATCAGGGCGTGGGGTGCCAGCTCCCACGGCCCGAAGATGGTCGAGGATTTCGACTGGCTCCTCGACAACACCGATCTCGACATGATCATGCCCGGCATGAACCTTCTCACGAAGGGGCTCGAGCCCGTTCTGGCCAAGGCGAAGAAGAAGGGCGTTGCCGTCGTTGCGATGAAGAGCCTCTCGGCCGCGAGAAAGATCGACTATTCGGAGTACGTGAAGGAAGGCCGCACGGCGAGGCAGGCGCTGACGAAATGGATGCTCGCGCAGCCGAACCTCGACACCGTCTGCATCTCGATGGGCACGATCGAGGACATCGACGAACTCGTCGCCGTATCGGGCAGACCGAAGATGTCGATGAAGGAAAAGAAGGTCCTGGAAGGGTATTGCGCTCTGCTGGGAAGCGATTACTGCAGGCCGGGCTGCGACGGGTGCCTCGACTCGTGTCCGAATGACGTCCCTGTCCACGACATACTGAGGTACCGGCTCTACTTCAACAATTACGGCAGGGAAAAGTACGCGATGAGCATGTACTCGAAACTGCCGGAGTCGCGCCGGGCAGGACAGTGCGCTTCATGCGCCGGGCACTGCACGGCAAGCTGTTCTTACAACATCGATATCAGGTCTAAGCTCATAAGGGCGCACGAAGAGCTGGCCGTCTGACAAGAGGGGAAGTAACGAGATGAGGATATCAGGAATGAAGGCGTCACTGGCCCTGCTGGCCGCCTGCTGCCTGGCGGCATCGGCCGTCCAGCTCTCCGGCTGCGGCGGCCCGCCCGACGCCGAGGGAATAATGAAGAGATCGGTGAAGGCGCTCGGCGGCCTCGAGAGGGCTACCGGATGGAAGACCTCTGTGAACAGGGGACTGATGATGACGACCTGGCCCGGCTGGGGCGACCTGCGGGCCGACTGCACCTACTACATCCAGAAACCGGACATGATGGTCCTGGACCAGGACTACAGCGCCTACGACCATCCGTTCTTCTTCAGGTACACCTACAACGCCGGAGAGGCATGGGTCATGGTGAACCTCGGCGTGAGGCAGAGCGAACGCTACACGACGATGCTCGATAAGGGGCTCAGGACGGTGGACGGGATAGCGTACTATCTCGAGCACGCCGACACCCTCTACATCGTCGCCGAAGTCGAGCCCGATACGATACTCACCGGAGTCGATTTCACGAGGGTCGCCGCCGTCGAGGGGGCGGACACGGTATTCTTCGACCTTGACAACTCGACCTGGCTGCCTGCACGGGCGATCGACAAGGACGATCAGGGCGAATGGAACCACAACCTCTACGACGACTACCGCCCGGTCAACGGATACCTCGTCCCGTTCCACGAGACGATATACGTCAACGGCTCGAAGAACCGGGAGATGATCTGGAAGTCGATCGAGTTCGACGTCGAGATCGACAGGGCGGAGTTCGAGAAGAACAGGCCGAAGCCGACCGAGGACTGACGGCCGTATACAGGACGGGGCTGTTTTCAACGGTTCTCAAAATGCAGGATTAGAAAAGGCAAAAGGGGCTGCATGGCGTTATGCAACGCCCTGCAGCCCCTTGTTAATTATATTATTTCCAAGCAAGTATACTCTTCTGCCACTTAACAGAAACCCTTGGAATTCTTGTCATAAATCTTGCAAAGTTCTGCTCGGAAGTGATTCACTATTGCGGGGGACGAGAAAGGAGCGACCGAGTTGAAGAAGAAACCCAACAACCACAGGTCGAAACACAAAGACAAGCGGTCATACGAAGGCTGCGGTTTGATAAAACAGAGAAGCCCCACGGAGAGGAAGACGAGCAAATACGGCGTTTCCACTCTTCTCGAGGAGGATTCCCCGAGCGACGACGAAGAATGATATCATCCGGGGCTGCGGTCCCGGGACCCTACAGAAGACATCACCTCGAGAAGGGCCGAATAGTCCCTTCTCGTCACAACACCGGCCAGACGTCCGTCTGGTCCGGCTACCGGGACGATTCCGCGTCCCTGCTGCATCAGGGGCCCGAAAAGCATCCAGGCCGGATCTTCCGGCCTCGCGACCGATGAAGGATCGATCTTCTTCGCAATATCGGCGGCGGAGATGCCGGCCCACGCGCCGCGGTCTATCGCGGTGACATCATCGAGATATACGATCCCGAGCAGCATCCCTCCTGCCGCGACCGGCAGGCTGTCCCGGTGAAAGCGCAGGAAGAACTCCCCGACGAGCGTCTCGAGATCGGTCGAAGGCTCGACGGCCGTCGTCTCCCGGCGCATCACGTCTCCGACCTTCACCTCTGCCAGCGATTTCTTCCAGACGATCTGTCTGTAGCTTCTCTCGGCTGCCTGCCTGAGGAAGAGCCCGATGAACACCATCCAGATCCCGCTGACGAGGTTACCGTAAACAAGGAAGTTGAAGACTCCTCCCGCCACGAGGACCCAGGAAAACACCTTTCCCACACCGGTCGCGATCCGCGTCGCCTTCCTGACGTCGCCGGTCCTCTTCCAGATGATCGCCCTCAATATCCTCCCCCCGTCGAGGGGGAATCCCGGCACCATGTTGAATATGAAGATCCCGATGTTAATCGCGCCGACCGTACCGAGAAGGATCGAGAGGAACGGGACGCCCCTCGCCAGGACCGCCGCCCCCAGAAACATAGCGACGAGGACAAGGGTCATCAGCGGGCCCGCCGCCGCCATTCGCAGCTCAAGCGACGGCTCGTCGACCTCGTGGCCCATCTGGGCGACGCCGCCGAACATGAACAGCGTTATCTGTTTGATCGGCAGGCCGCCTCTCGAAGCGACGATCGAGTGGCTGAACTCATGGATCAGTATCGACACGAAGAGCAGAAGAGCGGTGAGCAGCGACATCGCCCATCTGGCGGCGGACGTAAAGAGGCCCGGGTACGATTCACGATAGAACCCGGTGGCGAACGACCACGTGACAAGCGCAAGCAGGAAAAGCCAGGAGATATTGATCTCGACCGGTATGCCCTGGAGAGTGAAGAGCCTGAGATTTCTTTTGAACATCGATCATCCCGGCGGGTCAGCCTGCGTAACCCTTGAACCTGTTGCCTGAATCGAGCTCTATCAGCATTGGGCGCGCATCGTCCGACGACCAGCTGTAGGCCATGATGTCGATCTCGTCGCCCTCCTTTATGAGGTGGGCGGCTGCGCCGTTCATCCCTATCACACAGCTTCCCCTCTCCCCCTTGATGACGTAGGTCTGGAGCCTGTGGCCGTTGGTGTGGTCAACGACGTGTACATTCTCGTGTTCGCTCATATTGGCCCTGTCGATCAGGTCCTCGTCGATTGTGATGCTTCCCACATAGCGCAGGTCGGCCTGCGTCACGGTGGCCCCGAGAATCATCGATTTGAGCAGAAGGCGTTTCATGTAGCAGTCCACCGCGAAGAATCGTTGCGTCATATACCAGCCCGGTTCGGAATATAGTACAAAACCCCTGCGATGAAAAGCTGTTTCGGGTGCAGGATGCCGCTCAGATCCTGTCGCCGGCCTTCTCGGTGAGGTATCTGACGAACCTGTTCTCCTCGTCGACGAGGATATTGCTGAAATCACCCGATTCCCCGGTCGACCAGGTGAATGCCATGACGCTTATCTCGTCTCCCGGCCTGCAGAGCCTCGAAACCGCCCCGCAGGCAATGATGTCCCCGCTCCCGCTCTCCGCTTCGAGTGCGAAGGTCTCGAGCCTGGCCCCGCTCGTGGCGTTGACTATGAGGATCTTCTCGAAGGCAGCCACGTTGCTCAATTCCATCAGCTTCGCGTCGATCCGCAGGCAATCGTTCTCCTCCGGCGCGTCGCCGCTTATGTGAGCCTTGTGGATCTTCGATTTGATGACGAGCCTCTCCTCGATGTTCGAGATGATGAATTTCGCCTTTCCCGCCGGCGTCAGCGGGATGTCGTCGACCACCTGGAAATCGATCCTGAAATTCTCGCAGCAGTTCTCGCGTATCTTTCCGGCGAGAACCTCCATATGATCGTCCCTCCACCCCTCGCCCGGAACGATACGGAAGATGATGCCGGCCCTGTCCCTCTGCTCGATCTGGAACCTGTCGATGCCGGGTACGGCCCTGGACAGCCAGGTCCAGAAGAAGCCGCCGACCTTCTTTCCCTCGGGGGTAACGATCGAGTCGAATGAGCGCCCCTCTATCCTCTCGAGCAGCGGGAGGCCCCTGCCGCACGGGCATTTCCTCTCCGTCGGCATGGCGAGATCGCCCGTCCTGTACCTTATGAACGGCATGTATAGATTGGAGAGGTCGGTGATGACCAGTTCCCCGATCTCGCCGCTCTGCGCCGCGCGCCCGCTCTCGTGAATAACCTCGACGTGAAAGAGGTCGTTGAAGACATGCAGCCCCTTGTGCTCGGAACATTCGTGCGCGACGGTGGAGAACTCCCTGCTTCCGTAGCGGTCGAACAGGTCGGCGTGGAAGGCCTCCTCGATCAGATCCCTCTGGTGCGGAAAGAGCCTCTCGCCTCCCGTTATCACGGCCTTCGGAGATGGCAGGCGAACGCCAGCGCCCCGGCAGAATTCGGAAAAGACCGTCAGCGCGGAAGGGTAGCCGATCACGATGGACGGCCTGAACCGCCTGAGCTTCGCCGCGTATCTCCTCATCGTCTCCGGGGTCATGTCGAACGAGGAAAGGGTCATAATGTTGTTGAAGAAGCTCTTCGCGCCCTCGGAGATCCGATCCTTCAGCGGCCTGTCGAGATGGAATCCCCACAGCATCGCCTGCCTTCCGCCTATATCGGATCCCGTCCAGCGGTATCCCCTCATCGTGTTCGCACGGCGTACCGGGCCGGCGGCGGTGTCGCACCAGAAATGGAGCGGCTCCCCCATCGATCCTCCCGTGCTCGAGGGATACCCCCTGCGCAGCGGGTCCTTCGAGATCATCTTCCTCTTCTCGCCCCGGATTACCTCCTTCGTCAGGAACGGTATCGCCGCCATGTCCACCGGGCTCTCGAAAGCGGCCGGGTCGATCCCCTCGCGCTCGAAAAGATCCCTGTAATACGGGACGTGGCGTCCGGCCGCCTCGAGCAGGACGGACAGCTTCCGCCACTTCAGGTCCTCTATCTCTCTCTCGGGAAGGAACTGGTTGTGTTCAAGCTCGTCGAGGATGTCGAGGACCCTGTCCTTGCGGAATCCCCTGTATACGGGATACACAACGTTTCTTACAAGTGATTCGGGAAGGGACGGGAACATCGGTTGAATCAGCTCCTGGTCAGCGCGTCGGCCCCCGGGCCGACGCGGGTTCTTTCATCGTTCATCTCGTGCCGGTAAGATAATGGCGCAAAATGTATTTTAATTTATAGGATCTCATCGTCCAAACCGTATTTTGACCGCCGGCGAAGTTTTCGAGGATCGATATGAAGAATCCCGGATCGGTCCTGCGGAAAAGCTTCCCCCTCCAGACCCACGGCGAGCCGTTGCCGATCCTCCCGATCTCCGACGGGTCCTGCCCCGGGACGTTCCTTTTATCCATAACCTGGTAGTGGGTCGTCGTGGCGAGATACCCCGCCTCCCTCGCCAGCTCGAGGACCTCCGGATTCCTGCCGCCTCCCGGCCAGCACAGAAAATCGACGCTGTGGCCAAGCCCCCCTGTCAGTATCCGCTTCGATTCGGTCAGCTCGAACAGGACCCTTTCGCGGTACTCCTCCTGTGTTTCCACACTGTCGGCCGACGGAGGGTTCTCCGCCGCTATCCTCTCGAGCTCGCTCCGCCATCCGTCTCTCGCGAAGAAATTGTCGCCGCCGTTCTCGATGACATGCAGGACAAACCTTTCGGAGAGCGTGGGATCGGGGAAATACCTCGGCGCCTCGAGCGACTTGGAGTGCTGATAAATCGGCGTGCCGCAGGGGATCTCGTCCTCCCTGCCCCGTGACATGTACTCGTACTTGCTTTCGGGAAAGGCGTTCCACGCGAACCATGGCGGAGGCGCATATCCCTCGACGCCGATCGGCCTGTGAAAGTCGACGATCCTCGGGCCGGATGGGTACCACGTGTGAGTCTTCGCGTGGCTCTGGATCTCGATATGCCCCGAAGCCTCCATCAGCCTCATCTCGGCCATCGAGAGAAAACCGCAGAGGGGCATCCCCGATTTCCAGGCGCCCCCCTCGATCCCGCTGTCCAGCGCCGGCCTCGAATCGGGAGAGGGATCGATGAAATCGGTCGTCATCCAGATGACCGCCCGGTGACCGTGCTTCCTAAGTATCGGCCAGGCAAGGACGTAATTGTCGAGATATCCGTCATCGAAGGTGAGGACAACGGGTTTTTCAGGAACGGGCTCTCCGGCGGATACATGGGCATGCAGCTGAGCGAGCGAGATCGTCGTCCAGCCGTTGTCACTGAGGGCCTTCATCTGCCCCTCGAACACGTCGAGCGGGGTGAGCAGGTGGTTCCAGATCCAGCCGGGCCGTTCGGGCCCGACGCCGTGATACATCACAACGGGGATGCCGCGCTTCTTCCCGGGACCTTTCCCGGAATCATCGCCGGGATTGCGGTTCCTGCAGACTTCAGGCGCTCCGATCGTCCTCACCTCTCACCGCGGCAGCGAGCCGCGTGTAGATATCCTCGATCTTCCTGGTGACCGCCGCCGCGTTGTACCTCTCGTCTATTACTCGCGAGGCGTTCTCCCCGAACCGGGCGGCGAACTCCCTGTTTCCCAGCAGCCTGCCGATCGCCCCGGCGAGGGCCCTCGGTTCGTCCGGCGGCACGAGCAGGGCGCTCTCGCCGTCCCTTACAGCCTCCGATATCCCTCCCGCCGTCGTCGCCGCTATCGCGCAGCCGGACGCCATCGCCTCGAGAAGGGAGACGGGCAGCCCCTCCCTTATCGACGAGAGTACAAATACGTCGCAGGCCGACAGCAGGTCTGGTATGTCCCTTCGCGCTCCGGGGACTGTCACGTTGCCGCTCACCCCGTATCTCTCCACCGCCTCCTCTATCTCTTCGCGGCAGGGCCCGTCGCCGGCTATCAGGCACCGGACCGACGGGAACTCCTCCTTCAGGAAGGAAACCGTTTCGACAAGGGACGGATAGGCCTTCGCGACAACAAGCCTCCCGACTGTGACGACGAGGGGATCCTCGACATCCCACCCGAATTCGGCCATGACCGTCGCGCGTCCCTTTACTGCCCCGCGGAAGGGGGCCGGATCGACGGAGTTGGGTATGACCACAAGTTTCTCATCCGGAGTGCTCTCGCGATTGACGCGGATGCGGGCTATATCGTCACTAACGCATATCCGCATGTCGGTCGACCGTGCGAGTATCCTCTCCATCATCAGGTAGAGTCTCCCCTTCCAGAGATGCTTCCCGTGCTCGGTGGTCATCAGCACGGGTACGCCCGCGAACCTGGCCGCTATGCGGCCGAAGGAATCGGCCATGGCGAGATGCGCGTGGAGGATATCGAATCTCTCCCTCTTCAGGTAGCGTACGAGCCGGGGGAATACGACAGGCAGCTTTCTCCAGCGGAAATCGAGGCAGGTAAACGATTCGACGTTGCGTCTCGCCGCCTCCTCCATCTTCGCGTCGCCACGTGTGAACACACAGAGGTGAGGCTCGAACCGCAGGCGGTCGATGTTGGCGAGAAGGCCTAGGACCTGCATCTCGGCGCCGCCGATCCTGAGCCTCGGCAGCATCACGCAGATTTTTATCCTGTGCGGTCCTTCTCCGGCCAAGGGAATCTTTCCTCCAAGGGGTTACCCTGCGTACCATATCGCTGTTCCCGGTAACATTATCACAGGGAAAAGGGCGATTCCAACAATATCGGTCTCCCGGACACGCCGGAGACAGGTCTATGAAAAGGGCGCGATGCACAGGCCGCACCGCGCCCTTTCGAACAGACAGGCCGTATATTCACTAAAGGCTGAATCCGTAACCCAGCAGGAACTGGAAGCCGTTGTTGAACGACTCGGCCTCGCCTTCATCGTCGAGCTTCGCAAATCCGATCGAGTAACGGAAATCGAAGGTGAGCATCTGCACGCCTTCCTTGAGCATTACGTCGACACCGGCGCCGACTACCAGACCGAAGTCCGTACTCTTTATCTCGTCCTTGAAATCCTCACCTTCAATGTCAGCGCTCATGTTGAAAGCCATGTAAGGACCGGCGAACATGTTGGGAGCAAAGGATTTTCCCTCCAGTGGAATATTAACCTTGATCAGGACGGGGATGTCGATGTAACCGAACTTGACGTCAGTCTCCTCTGTACCAGCTTCAAGCTTCCAGCCCTTCATCGAATAATAGAGTTCGGGCTGGAGGGCAAATGTCTCGTTGATGTTGTACGTGAAAAAGCCGCCGACGGCGAAGCCGTACAGATAACTGACAACATCATCCGCTACGTCGTCGCCGTAAACCTTGAACATGTTCAGGCCGCCCTTTATGCCCAGACATTTCGACGATTCCTGTGCCGAAGCAGTCGCGGCAATCGCCATGATCACGAAAGCGATAACAACTATGCGTTTCATCCGAATCTCCCAGGCCAGTAAGTGATATTACAGTTCCACGATTCCATACCTCCGGCCCGTGCGGGCCGGCCGGGCTCATTCATCTCCCGGGGAAAAGATCCCTGTTCCCCGGGGTCCACTTCATACCTATCACCTCCCTCGCAGCACTGATAATATTCATCTCACCATCAGGTTGTTTATCCACGGTTGCGCTGTGCTGATCAGTAACTGTATACGTCACGGGACGCACTCTTGTCCCGCGGGTCCGAACGAACGAAGCAAATACCGTTCCATTTTATTTTCAGGACAATTCCCGGCGATGACAAGCTTTTTCTCGTCTAAAAACGAGGTGACACGTAGTATCCCGGAATTTCCTCCCGGCATCGGGAGTGCCTAAAAAATCTGCGCGCTTACCGGCACATTTTTTTGGCACCCACCTTGCAAAAAACCTTTCCGGCACAGTGTAAACCGGCAATTTAGCAATTTTTTGCGCCCGGACCGGCAATTTTATAGTCAGGAGGCAATATGTCACAGTTCATGGAAGTCCTCGAGTGGTTCGACGAGACAGGCGAGGAGATCGTTCACAGGATACCCCCGGAGGGGTCCGCAGAGATCAAGATGGGCGCCCAGCTGATCGTGCGCGACAACCAGTCCGGCGTCTTTTTCAAGGACGGAAAGGGCCTCGACATCTTCGGCGCGGGACGCCACACGCTCACGACGAAGAACCTCCCGATCCTCACGAAAGTCCTCTCGCTTCCCTGGGGATTCAAGTCGCCCTTCAGGGCCGAGGTCTATTTCGTCAACATGAAGATGTTCCTCAACCAGAAGTGGGGAACGAAGGATCCCGTCGCGTTCAAGGACAGCAAGCTCGGTCTGGTCAGGCTCCGCGCGTTCGGCATCTACACATTCAAGATTACCGAGCCGGTCCTCTTCATCAACACGGTCGTGGGAACGCAGGGCGTCTATACGAGCGAGATGATCGGCAACTACCTGCGCGACGTCGTCGTCGCCAGGATGAACGACCTCTTCGGCGAGAAACTCGACTCGATCTTCGAGCTCCCGCAGTACTACGACGAACTCGCCGTCGAGATCAAGGAGAGGCTCGTCAACGATTTCTCCAAGTACGGCATGGAGCTGACCGACTTCTTCATCAACTCGATAACCCCACCGCCCGAAGTCCAGAAGATGATCGATGAGCGCAGCGGGCTCGAGGCGGTCGGCAATCTTGACGAGTTCTTCAAGTTCAAGGCCGCCAAGGCGATGGGTGACGCCGCCGCATCAAACGGCGGTGGCGGCGGCGCGGGAGCGGCTGCGGCCGGCGGGATGGGCGTCGGCGTCGGAGCGGGTCTCGGGATGATGATCCCCGGCATGCTCGCCCGGAGCGTCAGCACCCCGTCGGGCTCGGCAACCGGCACTATCGAGATGCTCCAGTGCCCGAAGTGTCACAACGAAGTCACGCCCGACTCGAGGTTCTGCCAGAACTGCGGGACCCATCTGGTCGTGATGAACCGCTGCCAGGACTGCGGCACGGAGCTGCCCGCCGAGGCGAAGTTCTGTTCGAGCTGCGGAATTGAGATCGGCGCCGAGCTGATCTGCCCGCACTGCGGCGCGAAGCTGACTCATGGAACGAAGTTCTGCACGAGCTGCGGCGAGAAGCTGGAAAAAGAGGACGATGCAGGTTAATTGCCGCCTCTGCGGAGGCGAAAACAGTGTTCACCCGGGGCAGGAGATGCTCTTCTGCTCGTACTGCGGTTCCGCCCTCGCTATCGAGGAGGACAGGGGGGCCGAGCGCCTCATACTGCCTCACGAACGGAACGACCGGCACGCCGAAGAGGCGCTCCGGTCGTTTCTAGCGGCAAAGAGCCTCGCTCTTCCGAAGGATATAAAGCTCGATTTCGCATACATCCCCTACAGCATGCTCGAGGACGACAGGGGACGCCTCTTCGGCCAGCCCGGCAGAGGCTCGTGGCCCGAGGTCGGCCCCCTCTCCTTCCCTCCCGCGGGGGAATACCGTTTCTTCGACGAATCACTCGCCGGCGACGAGAAAGTGATCCCGCTCGATGAGAATCCGGAGACGCTGGCCGAAGCGACCAGGATCCTCTTCCTTCCCGTATACCGGGTACGGTACAGGGCCGCGGGAAAGAAATACCGCGCCCTGATCATGGGCGAGAGCTACTATGTATTCGCAGATTCCCTGCCGCCGGAACGTCCGCGGGGTATCAGCATTCCGAACATCCTCGTAGCGGTTTCGATGGCCCTCGTCTATCTCTTCGCGGGAAAGCTCGGTCATTCGGCTGCAGCCAGGACAATGGTGATCATGGCCGCGGCCCTTGCCGGATGGGGCATATTCTCCCTTCGCGCGAGGATGGTGAGCAGGAGTGACTGAGATCCTCGATAACGCCTCCTCGAGCGTCTCCGCGCCGGATACGTCCGGACAGGCGCAGACTTCCGGGCAGACCCGGACCGCTGCCGAAGCCGAAGAGAATGCCGCCGCCCGGCAGACATCCCTGTCCACCGAGACGTTCGGAGTGAGCTGCAGCGGATGCGGCGGATCGCTCAGGGTCCACGAGGGTGAGAGAAGCATTCGCTGTGAATACTGCGGCTGCGCGCTGCTCGTCACCCGCCCGAGGGGGGTCCGCAGATACATCCTCGATCCCCGCATCAGCGAGGGCAAGGCGAGGCTCGCCGCTCTGCAGTACCTGTCCGAGAAGACGGGCGGCAGGGTCAAGGCGAGACACGCCTCGATAATCGACCTGCGGATGATCAACGTGCCCTTCTGGCGGATGAACGGGATGATGGCCGGGTGGATAAGCGGCGACGAGGTCATCAGGCACGAGACCAAGGTCCCCGTCCCCGGTCCGAAAGGAACGAGGATGGTCACGAGGACCGAGGAGGAGAAGCGTCCCTTCTCCAGGCTCGCGTTCAAGCGGATCGACTGGAGCACGCCGGCATGCTCGCTCAGGCACCTCGGCCTCCAGGGGATCTCGCTGAGAACGCGGATGCTCAAGTGGAACGTCTTCGAGCACGACATGAAGGACAAGCTCAACATCGCGCTTCCGATGAAAACGGCCGCGCAGGCGCGCAGTGACGGATACAGCTACATGACCACGCTCGCTGCGCCTGCGGGCGCGTTCATCAAGGCGAGCAGGTTCGAGCTCTTCGGCAACAGACTCTCGATCTACTACTACCCCGTATATATCCTGCGGTACCGTCACGCAGGCCGCATCTACTCGATCACCATCGACGGCAACAACGGCAATGTGATACGCGGAGACTTCCCCCGATGGAGGAAGATCTCGGCGAAGTCGTTTTTTCTCGTTCCGGCATTCGCCGCGATACTCGCCGGCACATGGCTGCCGCTGCTCTTCATCGCCGCCGGGGCCACGTACGTACACGACACGATGCAGTCCGGCAGGATCCTGCCGCCGCACCGCTGGCTGCAGGAGAGGCTCGAGCGCTGGTTCGGAGGAAGGTTATGAAGAACGGCCTGTTGACAGTGCAGCGTCTTCAGTGCGGCCACTGCGGAGGCGAACTGCCCGTCATGGGAAGGTACGTCACCTTCCAGTGCAGGACCTGCTTCCGCCGCTGCGTCATCACGGACGACGGCCTCGCTCCCCTCAACGTATACAGGGCTTCGCCCCCGGAAGAGCGCGAGGGAACAATCGTATACCTGCCTTTCTGGGTCCTCAGGGCCGACGTGGACGCCCTGAGAAAGAACATCTCCTCGGTCATGACCGGCCTTGCGGAGATATCGCAGAAGATCGCCACGACCAGGATCGAGGCGGATCCGTCCAAGCCTGACTGGATCATTGAGCTGGGAATGAACCTGATGGGAGCCGACCCTGCCGATGTGCGCGCACCTGCAATGATCGACTCGCCGAACCTGTCGAAGCGGCTGCCGTCGAGGGCCAGGCTCGAGCATATACTCGGCCGTATGGAGTCGGACGGCCGCTGGCACGTATACATCCCCGCCTTCTGGACCACCAACACGCGGACGTACCTGAAGATAGGACAGCTCATGACCCGCCGCCAGCCGGCCTTCAACGCGGAGAGGTTCGACGATCCCGGGAAGCCGGTCATGTGCGTGCTCGGGCCGGAAGACGCCGTCCGCCTGGTCGACTACATCTTCTTCGCCACCCTGCCCGAATCGATACAGACCTGCTCTAGCTTCATGAAGAGGATCCACCTCGAGGCCTCGAACCCCGTCCTGATAGAGTTCCCTTTTCTCGAGAGTTCCGGCTCGCTGGAGAGCCTTGTCGGGGAATTCCACATACAGTCGCAGATGGTCGGGATCGATCCGACCGCATAGAATCCCGTCGGTTTGCAATCCAGTAGAAATAATAATGATTTCCGCACTCCCGGCGCCGGGAGTGATTTCTTAAGTTCTTTCCCTGCTTGCCAGCACACGGTCGATGCGGTAGATTGCCACCGATGAATAATAATATTCGTATAACTGCACTGGTCATGGTTATTGCCGCAGCAGCGGTTATGGCGGCTGTCATGGCGATACCCGCGGCATCCGCCGCGCTGCCGGCTGCAGCGCCGCCGGCCGCCGACGAGGGCTCCCTCGAGGTCAGGGTGTTCAGGCTCCTCAATTCGAGGGCTGCCAACCCCGTCCTCGACTTCGTCATGCCGATCATCACCGACTTGAAGCGCAGCCGCATCATGCTGCTTCTCGTGTGGGCCGCGCTGGTCCTCTTCGGCGGAAACAGGGGAAAGTGGGCAGCGGTGATGCTGATCCCGCTCGTCGCGGCAACCGATCAACTCTCAGCCTCGGTCATCAAGCCGCTCGTCGGCAGGTCGAGGCCGTGCGAACTTCTCGGCAGCATCCACCTCTGGTACGGGCTCGAGGGCTGGATCACAACACCTGCCGAGGTCGTGCGGAGCTACAAGTCCTCGTTCTCGTTCCCATCGAGCCACGCGACGAATATAACCGGGTCTATGCTTTTTCTCGGCCTCGCATTCCGGAAGACGCTCTGGCCCCTCCTCTTCGTAGCGGCGCTCGTCTCCTATTCGAGGGTATACATCGGCGTCCACTGGACCTCGGACATCATCGTCGGAATGTCCCTCGGGGCGCTCCTGGGCTGGCTCGCCTGGATCGCGTTCGGGAAGCTCTGCGGGAGCCGGGACCGGGCGGGCGGCGGCGGATCAGATGATGAAGACGGGACAGACGGCCTTCTGGATGACGCGGGCCGTGGTACTCCCGAAGAGGAAGTCTCCGACTCCGTGTGACCCTGCCGCTCCCATAACGATCAAATCGACCTTCTCGTCCTCGGCGACCTCGCGTATCCGGTCGACCGCCCTTCCCTCCTTCACGACATACTTCACGTTGAAGCCTTCGAGGGCCTTCCCGAGCTCCGATCTCATCTTCTTTCCCACCCTGTCGTTGAGCCCGGGATCGAGCTGCAGTATCGATGTTACCCCCGATATGTAATAGACCGGCGGTATCTCGACATCGACGGCATGGAGGACGAGAATCTCGGCATCGCCTATCGCGGCGATGGAGCGGAGCATCTCGACCGGCTTGAGAGACTCGTCGGAAAAGTCGTACGGAAAGAGGATTTTTCTGATGTGGGCCTCGTGAGTGTCGGGATCGACGAACTCGTGTTCGGTCTGCTTGACAGCGAGGATCGGGCACGGCGAGTACCTTATGACGTTCTCGGTGACACTGCCGAGGAGGACGTGCTTGAGGCCGCTGCGCCCGTGCGTAGACATGCAGATCAGGCCGATGTCGCCTTCCTGTTCTACAAACTCGAGGATTGCCGCGTGCGGGGAGATGCCCTGCACGAGGGCCTTGCGCACCTTGACCCCCGAATCACCGGCCTTTTCGCAGCATACCTGGAAGCGTTCGTCGGCGCTCTTCGTGGCCTGCTCGCAGTACGTCTGCAGGTATGGGAAGTGGTAGTCCGGATCGTTCGGGTCGTTGTCGTAGATCGTGACGGCGTGGAGCATGATCAGCTCGGCGTCGTATATCTTCGTCATCTTGATCGCGTACGGCAGCGCGTGGTTGGACAAGTCGGAAAAATCCGTCGTGAAGACTACTTTCCTGATTTCGGGCATCTCTGGCCTCCGTGATTTCCATACCGGCATCGAATGGATGAGCCTTCCAGCCGCCCCTCGCGGGTGGTTTCACCACCGGTGATGCTATCGGCCTACAACGCACGGTGTCAAGGCGATTCGGGACGGGATCTTGCCCGATTCGGGATGGAATCAGCCGCATGGCGATTTCACTTCACATCTACATGCCCCGCCATTATCTTCCCCCTGTTTGCAAGACCGGTAACCGGCCGCGGCAGGCCGGGAGGCGAATCGCGATGTCTCTGACGATACTTACGAGAAAGAACCGCAAGACCGTCCTGATACTGGCGATCGCACTGCTGGCCGGGGCCGCGGTGAGCCGGATCCCGTTCGACGGGCTGTCCGAGGCGGGACGGCTGACCTTCGGCATCTTTACCATGGCGGCAATACTCTGGGTCCTCGAGCCGTTCCCCCTCTACGTGACCTCGTTCATCATCGTCATCCTCGAGGTGATCCTCCTCGGGCGGAGCGGCGGGCCGCTTGGACTGACCGGTTCGGGATACATGATCTTCCTGCACCCGTTCTTCAGCTCGGTCGTGGTACTCCTGCTCGGCGGATTCGTGATGGCCCAGGCCGTCAAGCGGTACGGCATCGACACATGGCTCTTGAGAAAGCTGCTGCACAGGATCGGGAACAGGCCGGGCGCCGTCCTGCTCGGCGTGATGGTCATGACCTCCTTCTTCTCGATGTGGATCTCCAATACTGCTACCACGGCCCTGATGATGGCCGTCGCCATCCCGGTCGTGAACACATTCCCCGGCAACGAGCCGTTCAGGAAGGCGATAATCCTCGGCATCCCCTTCGCCGCCAATATCGGCGGCATCGGCACGCCGATCGGCAGCCCCCCGAATGCGATCGCGATCGGATTTCTCGAACAGTCCGGGTACGAGATGACGTTTCTCGGCTGGATGACCATCGGTATTCCAATCGTCATCGTCCTGATACTGGTCTGCTGGCTGATCCTTTACAGTCTGTACCGGCCGAAGATCGAGCACGTCGAGCTCGAATTGCCCGAGGAAGCCGAATCGCTCGACAGCCGCTCGAAGTTTATACTGATCGTCTTCCTGCTCGTCGTCGTCCTCTGGCTGACCTCGTCCCTGCACGGGATACCCCCGGCGATAACTGCGCTCATACCTTTTGTCGTCTTATTCGGGCTGAGAATGCTCGATGATGACGACATACGGGAACTCGGCTGGGGGATCCTCTTTATCGTCGGCGGCGGGATGAGCCTCGGCGTGGCGATGAGGGAAAGCGGTCTGAGCCAATGGATGGTCTCGCAGGTGGATTTCGCCGCGATCGGCACGCTTGGGATCCTCTTCCTTTTCGCCGCCGCCGCGGCGATCTTGACGACGTTCATCTCGAACAGCGCCACGGCTAACCTGCTTCTTCCGATAGTGGTGGGTATCGCCGCTGTCTCTCCGGTGTCGAACGCACTGGTGGTGGCGATAGTGTCCTCGGCTGCGATGATTCTTCCCGTCAGTACGCCGCCCAATGCAATCGCCTACGGTTCCGGCCATGTCGACGTGCGCGAAATGGCCAGGGCCGGATCGATCATCACGGCCTTTTCACTCGTATTCGTGACGCTTGTGATATACTTCCTGTTCTGAGTCCGGCTGCCGCGAGGCGGAAAGGATGTCTGTCATGCATATAAACGAGAATGAAGGCACCGAGAGCGCGAGGCTCGAGCACTGCCCGAAGTGCGGAGCGGTAGAGACGAGGAACAATGTTTATTTCTGCAGGGGCAAGAGGATCAGGATCTATATCGAGTGCGCGAAATGCGGGCAGTTCGTGTCGAGATACACACTGTCCGGTTACACCTCCGACAAGCCGTACGAATCGATCCTCGAGCGGATGAGGACGATCCGCCTCAACAGCGGGAAACGCACTCTCGCCATGGTTGAGGGATTCGGCGACGACGTGCGGGGTGAGTACGAGCACGTGCTCGAGCTGATCAGGACACAAGAGGACACTCGAAAGATCGAGGAGATCATCGAGGATGATTTCGACGGCAGGACCGATTGACCCGCGCCCGATCAGTATCCGTACTTCAACCCGACTGTTACCGTTCTCTCCGGCATCAGGTACAGGCCTGCCTGCCCCCCCGGCAGATCGGTATAGATGAAATACTCCTCGTCGCCGATGTTGTTGAGGCCGGCGAAGACCGACACGCCTCCAGCGACTATCGCTTCCCCGTAGATATCGACAACCGTATAGGAAGGTATCGGATCGGTTGAATCGTTTCCGGCGTAATAATCGTCGATGTATCTTCCGGACAACCTTACCGTGTAGCGTCTCGCATGCTGAGAGAGGCCAAAATCGACCTTCGTGCCAGGCCGTCCCTGCGTCCAGCGCCCCGGATCGATTTTCGACCACGAGACGTTCGCGCCGAGGCCGCCTTTCCAGCTTCCATCGAGTGATACCTCCATCCCGTCGAAAACGAAATCCCCCGTGTTGGTGAATCTCATCATCGGGGGCGGAGAGGGATTGTCGGCGAGCTCGATCATGTTCTCTCCATCCATCCTGTAGACCGAGAGATCTATCTCGAGGCCTCCCGGGATCCTCTGGCGCAGTCCCGCCTCGTAGTTCCACATCCTCTCCGCCTCGAGGTTCTCGTTCGACGGGGGGAACATGTACAGCTCGTTGATCTGAGGCGACCTGAAACCGTGAGCGGCCACAGCCCTGAAGCTCGTCCCCTCGAGCGGCCGCCAGACCATACCGAAAGACGGGCTCACTTCCTCTCCGGCAACGCCGTCATGGTTGTATCTGGCTCCCGCCGTCAGGGCGAGCCGCTCCCTGCAGAAATACTCTGCCTGGAGATAGGCTCCGGCCTCCCATTTGTCCCATTCCGCATCCGGCTCGTCCGGCAGTTCGCCCCGCTGGAACCTGTAATCGCCGCCGCCCGAGATCTCCAGTCCCCTTACAGGCTCGGATCTCCCGTACAGGATGATTCCGTCGGTGGCGTCTTTCGAATACCATCCGTCGGAGAACCTGTGCTCCCCGAAGTTGCGGTAATATCTTGCGCTGTAATGATACGCATCGCCCTCGCCTTTCAGGCCCAGGTCGAAGCTGCCGCGCTTGTAGTCGTTCCACGTATTGGAGGCCGGCGATGGATCGTCGGTGGCCCTGAGCGGCTCTTCCTTGTACCCGTCGAAATACTTCGCCCATGCGGACAGCAGCAGTGATCCGGGAATCAGCGCCTCTCCCCTGGCGATAATATCGGTGCCCCTGTAAGCGGAATTGTCCACGTGGCCCGCCGACTCCCTGTAATCGGCGCTGACCACGCCGGCCAGGCCTCCCTTCCTGCCAGCAAGACGGCCGCTCGAAAGGTAGGTCTCGTAAGTCCCGCCCGCCGCCCGCAGATCGATCTCGAGAGAATTTCTCACGCTGCGGGGGATGACGTTCATCACCCCCCCCATCGCGCCCGATCCGTACAGGGTGGAGGAAGCCCCCTTGACCACTTCCACCTTTTCGACGTCGTGCAGGGGGAAAGAATGAGTCACCGTGCAGTCGAAGAGCGCCATCCTCTCCGGCCGGCCCTCCATGAGAACAAGCGACTGTCTCCCCCTCGAGCCGAGCCCGCGGATACTCACATCGCTTCTCCCGAAATCCCCCGTCCGCATGATAAAAACACCCGGGAGCACACCGGCCAGGTCGGTCGAAGAGTTCTTGAGCGAGTTATCGATCTCCTTCGGTCCGATAAAGGATACCGAGAGAGCAAGGTTCTCGAGGGGAGATTTGATCCTGGTCGCAGTGACGATGATCTCCTCCATCCTGTACTGGACGAGAGTGTCCGGTTTTTCACCCTTCGAATCGCCGCAAAGACCGCCGCCGGGAACAAGGATCATTAACAGAGCGAAAGCAGAGAATATCTTCCGGGGCATTTTCCACCACCTGTTCGGTAAATACAGCAGACAACAAATCGTGTTAATATAATTATATTCGTGCTATTATAGTCAAGTAAAATAGTGGCACGTTTCCATATTTTGTGTTATTAGGTGCAGGAGGATCCGACATAACGAATCGAAGAACCCCGATCCGGAGGACTTTCGTCATCGACATGCGGGGATACACGGAGGATAAGATGAAAAGAGTAAAATCTGTCGCTGCCGTCGCTGCGCTCGTGATATCGGCCCTGCTCGCCCATCCCCTGCCGGCCCACTGCCGTGCAACGGGCGACAGCCCGCCGACAGGAGAGGGCCGCGTACTGATCGTCGATACCGACATGGGGCTCGACGACGCCAGGGCAATATTCGCACTGCTCGGCTCCCGTAGCATCGTGATAGCCGCCTTCTGCACGGTCGAAGGCTCCGCCTCGGCTGTAAAGGCGGCAGATAACGTAATCGGCCTGATCGAGTCTGCGGGAGCCGCCCCTATAACTGTCTACAGAGGATTACCGGGAAGCTCGAAAGAGCCTCCGCCGTGGAGAATGCACGCCGAGGGGCTCGGAGGCCATCCTTTCCCTCCCCCACGCGCGCTCTCTCACAGCCCGCTCGCCGACGCCGCCTCCCGATCGGATCGGCTGCCGGATGACGTGTGGCTGGCCCTGGGGCCGCTGACCAATCTGGCCGGGCTCGAGCGGCGCGACCCCGGCGCCCTGCGGGACGTGGAGGTCTGGATGCCCGTTTCGCTCGATGGGAAAGCGGTCGATGGCTGGAATTTCGGCTACGATCCCGAAGCGGCCAGGCTCGTCATGGAGACGGCGGGCACGATCTTCCTTGTCGATGTATCCTGGGAGGGTGACCCGGGCAGACTGCTGCGCGACGTCGAGGGAAACACGCAGGCGGCAAGATGGATCACGGCGACCGTAGGCGGAGGGACCGGAGCGCACGCTTTCCTCTTTGACGAGATCGCCGCGGCGGCTGTCGCCGCCCCCGATCTCTTCGAGGTCGGCGGTGAGACTTTCGAGCCGGTCGCACGCGCCGACGGCGGATTTTCCCTGAAAGGATCGGACAGCGGCAGGATCAGGATCGTCAGGCTGAAAAAGGGCGCCGACCTCGAGAGATACCTTCACGGCGTCTGGGAAGCGCCGGGCATGGAGCACGAAGGCCACGCTCACCACATGCCGGCCACAGGAGATATCCTTGCCCTTATCAGGAACTTCCATGGACATCTCGGACCGTTTGTCGTCCTCGGCTACAGGATGGGCAGGCTCGCTCTGGACGAGACGGGCTCATCGGGTCACTTCGGCATCAGCGCCGAGGTCCACAGCGTGCTCGAACCGCCGCCCTCCTGCCTCATCGACGGCGTGCAGCTGGGCAGCGGATGCACCCTCGGAAAGAGAAACATCTCCGTCGAGCCGTTCGACGGGCCGCCGTTCGCCGTATTCATGACGGCAGGCGGCGCCACCGTGACCATCAAGCTCCTTCCGGGCATCCCCGCGATGGTGAAGAGATCCGTCGACAGCGAAGGCGTCGAGCAGGCCGGCATGAAGGTCTGGGAGATGGACGAGAGCGAGCTCTTCGAGATCAGCGTGGATCGTTGACCGCCGCGCGCCGTTGCATTATCATTCCCGCTGATGAAGCGAATGGAGAACAATAGCGGCCGCACAAGATATATCAGCGAGACCTTTCTCGCCGCGATGGTCATACTCGTCGCCGCGGCGGTCCGCCTCCTTCACGTAATATTCACGGCCCGCCTCAATCCCCTCGCGAACAACCTCGTCCTCGACTCGATTGTATACGACAGGTGGGCCAAGGCCCTCGTCTGGGGAGGCGAGCTCCCCGCGACGAAGCTCATGCAGGCGCCGCTCTACCCATGGGTCCTCTCCCTGATATACCGCGTCTTCGGGCCCTCTCTGACTGCCGTGCGGAGCGTGCAGGCCCTGCTCGGAATATTCACCTGCGCCTTCATCACCGTGTTCACGAGAAGGCTGTTCAGATCTTCGACCGCGGGGATAGCCGCCGGCCTTCTCACGGCGCTCTACCTTCCCGCGATATTCTACGAGGGAGTTCTCCTGCCGGCCACCCTCGTACTCTTTCTCAACGCCCTTTTCTTGCTGCTAATGGTATCCGACACGGGGCAGGCCGGGCCGGCCAGGCTGATGGCGGCAGGATTCGTACTCGGACTGTCCGTGATGGCCAAGCCGGTAGCCCTTCTCCTGCTGCCCTTCGCGCTTCTCTACATCTGGTTCAGGACGAAGAAATTGAGCGGTGATGCAGCAATCGACAGGGCAGGTGCAGCAGACAGGTTGGAAACGGCTGACGCCCGCAGAGGCGTCGTCGTGAATTTTCTCAGATACGCCGCCCTCGTCGCCGGGCTGGTGTTCGCCATAACACCTCTCACCATACGAAACGCGAGGATGACGGGAACGTTCGTGCCGCTCACCACAGGCGGCGGGATAAACTTCTACATCGGGCACAATCCGAAGGCGAACGGCTTCTACTCGGTACCGTTCTACCGGGGCATGTCCCTGGGCGGGACGCCTGAGGTCCAGCGGGAGAGGATGTACCTGCTCGCCGAGGCGGCCGGGAAGCGGAAACTCTCGCCGGGAGAAGTCTCGCGTTTCTGGACGAGGGAGGGCCTGAGGCATATTGCCGCCGAACCCGGCGCCTCGGCGGCTCTGACATTCCGGAAGTTCCTCTACTTCTTCAACAGGTACGAGCGAGCAAGCGTCGAGAGCATGTACTTCCACAGAAAGTTCGGCGGCATCATCGCCCTGCCGCTGCCCGGCTACTGGTTCGTCCTCTCCTTCGCGCTGCTCGGGATATTCCTCACGAGAAAACGTTGGGACAGGCTTATCCTGATGTACGGCGGGGTGCTGACTTATTTTACCGCGGCGATCGTATTCTACGTCCTCGCGCGATACCGCATACCAGTGGTCGTTTTCCTGATCCCCCTCGCCGGAGCGGCCATATCGATTCTGCTGAAAATGATCCGGGACAGAAAGCTCTTCGACCTCTTGATCATGGCGATAACTCTCCTCCTGATCTTCTATGCCACCGGCCTGACGGTGGCAAGGGATACGTCGTTCGGAAAGGCGTCGCAGATTGTGAGGCTGGGAAAGGTCTACGCGAACTCCGGCGATACGGCGAGGGCGATAAAAACCTGGAAAGAAGCTCTTAAGATCGATCCCGGCCACCCCGATGCAGAGAGATGCCTCAAGAACTCCGGTCCCTCTCTCACTCCGGGAAATTAAGGGACGCGTGGTGAACTAAAGTAAACGCGGCCGGTTCCGTAGAAACCCTCGGTGCCTCCGGGGTTTCCGAGGGACCGGCCGCGTTTTCTATTCTTCTTCAGCTCCGTCACGACGCAGCCACTGATCGCACCAATCAAGAATAGACGAATACCAGAACCGCGAGTTGTGCGGCTGGAGGATCCAGTGGTTCTCGTCCGGGTAGCGGATCATCTTCGACGGCACACCGAGACGCTGCAGCGCCGTGAACATCTGCTCGCCCCCGGTGATCGGAACGCGGTAGTCGAGCTCGCCGTGGATTATGAGGTGAGGGGTCGAGAAGTTCTTCGCGTAACGTATCGGTGAATATTTGTCATTCAGCTCGGGATTGTCCCACGGCGTGCCGAAGAACTCCCACTCGGGGAACCACAGCTCCTCGGTCGAGCCGTACGAGCTCCACTGGTCCGCCTCTCCGGCGTGCGTGACGAGCACCGAGAACATCCCGTCCTCGTTGTGTCCCTGGAGCCAGTTGCAGACAAACCCGCCGAACGAACCGCCCCACCCGGCGACCTTGCCACCATCTACCCAGTCGTAGTTGGCCAGGACGTACCGCACACCGCTCCTGATGTCCTCGATCACCTTGCCGCCCCAGTCGCCGTTGATCCCGTCACAGAACTCCTGGCCATATCCTGTCGAGCCGCGCGGGTTGCAGAAGAAGACGGCGTAGTCGGCGCCGGAGAATACGGCGTACTCGGTCCTGTAGGCATATCCGAACATCTGCTGCGGTCCGCCGTGGATCCGCACAAGGATCGGGTACTTCCTGCCCGGATCGAAGTTCATCGGCTTGACGAGGAAACCGTGGACATTCGTCCCCTCGGCGCCCTCGAACCAGATCTCCTCAGCGTCGGGGAAATGATACTTCGCGTAGAGCTCGTCGTTGACGCCTGTGAGCTTCTTCACCCCGCCACCCTTTGCGTTGCAGCGGAATATCTCGTAGTAATGCACCATCGGGCGATAGAGGTAAGTGAAGAACTTGTCCTTCGGGCCCGGCCGGACACTGAGGTGATAGCCGCGTCCCGTGCCGCCCCTGCCGCCGATTACCGTCTTTACCTTCCCGCCTCTGGCCGGAACGCTGAAGAGATTTATGTCGGCCTGGTCCTCTGCGCTGAAGTAGATCTTCTTCCCGTCGTGCGACCAGAAGAGCGAACCGACGCTGCGGTCGAAATCGGGCGTCAGCGATACCGGCTCTCCATCGGGAAGCTCGATCACGGTGAGCTCGTAGCGATCCGATTCGTATCCCGGCCTTCGGGTCGCCCTGTAGGCGATGTGCTTTCCGTCGGGGGAGACGCGCGGATGGCTGTCCGCCGCGGGATTCGAAGTCAACTTCTTCACCCCGCCGCCGTCGACCGAGACCAACCAGATCTCCTCGTTGTACGAGACGGCCTGGTCCTCGTCCTGCTTGCCGGAGAAGCAGATCGTCTTCCCGTCGGGGCTCAGGTCGAAATCCCTCCCGGCCGACGCGAGCCAGTAGGTCAGGGCGTCGAACTTCAGCTCCGGCGTGAGGTCACGCGGCTCGCCATCCTCCACGGCGATATGGAAGAGATGCTGGACCTTCCCGTCCTCGTACGTGTCCCAGTGCCTGTACATGAGGCTCTTGTGGACCATCGCAGTGACCTTGCACTGGCCCCTCTCCTCGTCCTTCTCCTCAACGCAGTCGAAATCCTCGCAGCCGGGGTAGATGCGGGCGGTGAATATGAATCCCGCGCCGTCATGCGTCCAGATGAAGTCACCCACGCCGCCGTATATGTCGGCAGCCTTTCGTGCCTCGCCGCCCTGCAGGGGCAGGATAAATATCTGGCGCGAACCGTCGCGCGAGGAGAGGAATGCTATATTCCTGCCGTCAGGCGACCAGCGGGGATAGTTGTCGCTCTTCGGGCTCGTAGTCATCCTGCGGCCCTCGCCGCCGTCGGCAGGGATGATCCATATGTCGGAGTTACTGCTGTTCTCTTCGAAATCGGTGACGCTCACCACGTAGGCGATCCACTTGCCGTCCGGCGAGACCTGGTTGTCGCCTACCCGTTTGAGTTTCCAGAGGTCGTCGGGCGTCCAAGGCTTCTTCCCCTCCTCAGTTGCCGCAGGGATCGCGATCGCCGCTGTCAGCGCCATCACGATCAGAAAAACGGATATCCTTCTCATTCCCGCTCCTTTCGCAGGGCACGTGCCGGACCGATGATCGTCCATTTACACTTGCGGCTTTCTGCCGCCGTCCCGATAGGATATAATCCCCGGCGGATTGTGAAAAGACCCAAAATGGAGGAAGCGATGCTTTTCGACGACGATCCCCGTGATATAAGAAAGAAAGATTTCATCGAGCGTATGAGGCGCAGAAAATCGGGCGAGCTCCTCGGCGCCCTGGCGGAGAAGATCGCTGCCTGGGAAAAGGGCGAGGCCGACGCGGCGGACGTTTTTAAGGCGGCCGGCTACGCGGCACGAAAGGGCGAGACGATGATCGCCGATTTCAAGAAACGGCCCGACGTGATCCTCGCCGGCATCGCAATGGACGAGAACAGATACATCACCTCCCTGGGCAACATCGGTATAGAGGTGCGCCTCGCAGATATTACCGAGGTGTTCTCCGACGCCATCGTCATCCCCATCGATCCCGACGGCGCCGTGTCGACCGGGCCGGGCGACCTTGCCACGGGAAACGTCATCCATGCCGCGGTGAACAACGACTCGGGCGGCATAACGGCCGGTTCGGTCACGGAGGCCCTGGCAGCCGCGCTGAAAGAAGCGGAGGAGCTCGAGGCGGAGACCGTGACGGTGCCCGGACTGGGATTCGTCGACGGGGGAATCGGGGCGAAAGAATCCGCAGCCGCCGTGGTAAAAGCGGTGGAGAATCACAGCGGGGATTCGGTCACCAAGGTGCTGCTCGTGGATATCGCGGAGGAAGTCGTCGCCGCCTTCGAAGCCGAACTCGAAAAACGGGACGAGGAATAGGGATCACTCCCCTTTTACCCGCCAGTTTCAGCGCCGACCTCTTCCCTGCCGCACCCCGCACAGCTCGAGCCGGGCTTCGGGTACTGGCCATTCCAGCAGTAGAGACAGAGCTTCTCCTTCGGGAGCCCGATGGCATCGACCATGTCCTCGATCGTCTGGTAGCGCAGGGACGTGATCTCGAGATCCCTGCGTATCCATTCGATCATCTTCGCGTATTTCTCCGTGGACGGATCTAGATACTCCGAGATGTCCTCGATGTCACTGCCTTCGAGGGCCCTTATCGCCCTGCGTGCGGCGAGCTCGTTGATATCGCGGGTCGATAGGTTGAAACGGCAGGGGAACATCAGCGGCGGGCAGGCCGGGCGGACGTGGATTTCCTTCGCGCCCCCCGCCATCAGTTTCTTGACGGTGAAGTTCTTCAGCTGCGTCCCGCGTACGATCGAATCCTCGCATATTACGATCCTGTTGCCGTCGATGATCGCCCTGTTCGGCACGAGCTTCATCTTCGCCACGTGGTCTCGCACGTCCTGCGACGGCGGGATGTAGCTGCGGCCGTATCCCGGCGTGTACTTGACAAGCGGCCGCCTGTACGGTTTGCCCGATTCCATCGCGTACCCGATCGCGTGGGAGGTTCCCGAGTCGGGAATGCCCGCGACTACGTCTACCTCGATATCGCGGTCCCTGCGGGCCAGCGCCCTCCCCGACTTCTCGCGGACCGTCTCCACGTTGATCCCCTCATAGAACGAGGCGGGAAATCCGGTGTAGATCCAGAGGAAGGCGCAGATCTGCTGGGCGTCGTTGCGTTGCCTCTTCTGCTGGAGCCCGCCCGGGCTGAGCAGCACGACCTCGCCGGGACCGAGGAACTTCTTCAGGTCGAAATCGAGGTTGGGAAATGCCGTCGTCTCTGTGCTGACCGCCCAGCCGTCCCCGTTCTGGCCGACGGCAAGCGAGAAGTAGCCGAGCCTGTCGCGAGCGGCATATATCCCGTCGCCGTGGAGGATGAGCAGGCAGATCGAGCCGTCGATCCGGTCGAACATCTTCTCTATACCATCGATGATCGAGTCACCTTTCGTGATCAGCTTCGCGACCAGTTCGGTGAAGTTGACGACGCCGTCGCCGACCTCGCTGAAAGTCACTCCCTCTTCGAGAAGCTTCGCGGTGAGCTCGTGAGCGTTATCGAGGAATCCGTCGGTCACTATGCAGAACGGGCCGAATTTCGAGTTGATGTAGATCGGCTGCTCTTCGAAGGCGCTGATGACGCCGATTCCCATCCCGCCCTTCATGGCGAGCAGGTCCACGTCAAATTTTGACTTGAACTGAGTGTTGCTGATATTATGGATCTGCCTCTCGAAATCATCGCCGAGCACGGCGGCGCCGCCGAACTGGGTGCCGAGGTGCGAGTGGTAGTCGGTTCCGTAGAGAAGATACTCGCTGCATTTTTTACTGGAGACAACGCCGAAGAGACCGCTCATCTATGACCTCCGTGGGTGGTTGGATACGATGTGTAGCGACCGGAAAGAATGGAGTCTACAATGCAGTCGGCGGATACTCAACCCGTTTTTAGCGGTCCCGCGGGAGAACTCCGGGAATCATTTCAAATGGAGCTCGAACCAGTCGACGATCCTCTCGATCAGGTCGATCTGGTGGTGGATCTCCCGCAGCGAGTGTCCCTCGCGGGGATAGACGACCATCTCGCACTCGACGCCGGACTGCTTCAGCCCGTTGTAGAACTCGTACCCCTGCCCCACCGGAACGCGCATGTCGTCCTCGCCGTGGAGCACGAGCGTCGGGGTCCTGGCGCCGGTAACGTATTCCACCGGTGAATGGCTGCGGTAAGCCTCCGCCCTCCGGTAGGCGATCTCCCTGAAGTATTCCTCGAGGAACGTCGGGGTGATGTCGGTCGTGCCGTGGAAGCTGAAGAGGTTCGTCACCGCGGCCCCCGCCACGGCCGCCGAGAACCGGGCCGTCTTCGTCACTGCCCAGGAAGCCATGAACCCGCCGTAGCTCCATCCCCCGATGCCGAGCCTGTCGCGGGAAGCATACCCCTCGTTGACGAGGTAGTCGGCTCCGGCGATCACGTCCTCGTAGTCGCCGCCGCCCCAGTCGTCGAAGTTCGCCCTCGCGAATCCGGAGCCGTATCCCATGCTGCCCCTCGGGTTGGGCAGGAGGACCACGAAGCCGCGGCTGGCCAGCGGGATCGCCCAGTCGTGCCAGCTGCCGTGCCACCCTAACCACCAGGCCCACATCGGGCCTCCGTGCACGCTGACCACGGCGGGGAAGGTTCCGTCCTTCTTGAAATCCCGCGGCAGCCAGAGCACACCCTCTATCTCGGTCCCGTCGCGGCTCTTCCACCTGACGACCTTCGCCTCGGGGAGTTCCTTCTCCTCGAGTCGGCGGTGAACGCGTGTGAGCCGGTCGCTGCCGCTGAACAGCCCCCTCTCCCAGAGCCAGACCTCGGGGGGTGATTTCGTGCTGCCCTTGAGGAACGCGATCTTCGAGCCGTCGCGCGATATGTCGAACGATCTCCCCATGTAGTAGGGGATCTCGAGCTCCTCGATGCGCTCTACCTTCGAGTCACCGACCGAGACGGTGGCGAGCTCTCCCCGCACCCCGTTGAGGTTGATCACGAGGAGCCTGTCGCCCTCCGGCATCCAGACCGGACTGACGAGGGTCCCCCTGTGCCTCTCGCCGAGGAACCTGAGGTCGTTCCCGTCCGGACCGATCACCGCCACAACGCCGGCCGGCAGGGTCATCCCCTTATGCCGCAGCCTGTACGTGAACGCGATCCGTTTCCCGTCGTGAGACCAGGACGGCGCGCCGGAAGCGTTGTCCGTGACCAGCGTGATGCCGCGGTCGGAGAGGTCGATTATCTCAAGCCTCGAATTGAAGTAGGTCTCGTTGCTCCCCGAAGCGTCGGCCGTGATCATCGCCACGGCATTCCCTGCGGGAGACCAGCAGGCCGACGAGACGTGGAACCCTTCGGGAGTGACGGGTGTCCCCTCCCCTGTTCCGGCGTCTATTATCCACAGGCGGTGTATGCTCCTGTCCTCCCCGACCATCTTCCAGTCCTTGCCGTCGGAGCGGGCCTTCTTCTTTGCCGCGGTCTCGCCCCTGCCGGCGGTCACCGCGATCCTCGAGCCATCGGGGCTGAGCACGAACGAGGCAGCGCCTCCTTCGAGAACGGTCACCTGCCCGGCTTCTCCACCGGAGGAGGCGATCCGCCACACCTGGGTCTTGCCCTTCTCCTCCCTGTCGGAGAGAAAGTAGAGGTACATGTCGTCTGCCGACCAGGCCGGCGACGTCTCGCGCGAATCGCTGAAGACGAACGGCCTTGGATGGTCCCGGTCCTTGAGATCGATCACCCAGATGTCGGGATTGCCGGTCTTCTGATCCTTCAGCGTATCTGCAGGCTCCTCGACGATGTACGCGATATACCTGCCGCCGGGCGATATGGCCGGCGACGACACCCGCCGCAGCCTGAAGATGTCTTCTATGGTAAACGGCTCCTTCGCACCCGCCGCAGCAGCCGCCGCAAGGAGCGCGGCCGCCAGCAGACAGGCATACGCCGCCCTCTTTCTCGTTGTTCTCATCATATCCTCCATGATTCCTGACTCGATTACAGAGGATAACAGAATCGGAGCGGCTGGCAAGCGGGCAATTAAAGCCGTTGACGGTGTCGGCATGTGCATTTCATCGAGACGGGTAGATTTCCGGATCGACATGTCCGACCAGTCCCAGGACCGGCACACCAAGGTTGACGAGGTGTTGTCCCTTCTTCTGCGGATCGGATTCTAGTCCTGACTGGGGAGCCAAATTTTATCCAGGACCTCTTCCGGGGCTTTTTATCTTTTTAGTCTCTTCTCCTTGGCGGACGATATTAATAGAAGGAACCGTTGTCAAAAGAAAGCGAATTTACTATTTATCTTGATTTTCTACTAATGACAAACATTACATTTTCGTCTTCCCAAAAAACATCATTTCTGTTACTGAAATTATTAGCAATGTTTTTTCGAAACTTCATTAGAGCATCATCAAACTCTTCCCCGTCATATAAATCGAAAGTAGAATAGTGATGATGTATGGCGCGACTTATGAGCCAATTCGTGCTAGCTTTTCTTTTATGCTTAAAATATTTAAAAGAATCCAATTTCAATGGCTTTATTTTTTCTAAAACCATTTTAAATTCCTCAAGATAATACAACCGGGTTTCTTTCTCGTGAAACTTTGGGAAATATCTTCCCCATATATTTCTTTTGTTCTGGCTTCTCAGGCGGGTGTAGACAAAAAGATATCGGTTGTCTTTCAAGGTCCTAGCACTCTCGTTCAGAAAACCTACAAGGTCGAAATGATGCACAGCATTGAAGGTAACTATAAAGTCCAACGAGTTCGATTCTATTTGTAGATTGTTGGCAGGGGCTCTTACCGTCTTGAAATTTTGCAGATCCTTTCCTACCAGGTTCATTTTAAGCTGTTTCAACATATCTTCATTCTCATCAACACAGGTAAGAAATATATTATCTCCTACAAAACGGAGCAATTCTGCGGTGTATCTCCCGCAACCGCATCCTATGTCGGCTCCTTTAAGACTGTTAAATTCTTGCAATTTATTTCTGATAAAAATAATCGGTTCTATATCCATCGTTCTTAGATCCTCATAAATCGTTGCAATTCTGGAGAAATGAGAATTCCGGTTTGTTTTAGCCGTGCGGACGAATCCAATATTGATGTTTTCAGGATTATTACTATCTTGCAATTTCTCTT
>JAUWCL010000003.1 GCA_030609325.1 Candidatus Krumholzibacteriota bacterium | reverse complement strand
ATATCGAAAAAGATGGTCCTTTTAAAATGATATCGATCCTACAATGCCAACTTGTATAGTGATGATGTCTACCTGACAATCGTTCTCTTTTCCCTAGACAACAATATCTCTTAGGGGAATACTCTCCCTAAGTGAATCATTTTATGGAGAATATGAGACGATAATGAATCCCCTGATCATCGCATCACTTCTCGGCGGCGCTCTCTCGTTCGAGTACCGCACGTCGATAAGGCTCTACCTGTCGGCACCGCTTGTCAGCGGGTTGATCATGGGCCTTCTGCTCGGGTATCCCCTGCACGGGCTCCTGGCCGGGGTCCTGATGCAGCTCCTGTTTATCGGCTCCGTGAGGCTCAGGGGGAGGCCCGAACCCGACCTGCCTCCCGCGGGTGTAATCGCGGCGGCGGCGTTCATCATAGTATCGCGCGAGTCGGGCAGGATCACCCCGATGAACGGACTGATAATGTTCTGGTCCCTTCTGCTCGGACTGGCGGCCGCGGCCGCGGGTTCGATATTCTACACGCAGTGGGAGAGGTTCGCCTCCAGGCCCGCCGGGCGAGCGCTCGATCTAGCCAGGCAGGGCCGGACCAGGGCCGCCTCGGCGCTTCACATAGCCCTTTCACTGGTACATTTCACCTGGGGGTTCCTGATAGTCCTTGTCGTGCTGCCGCCCGGGCTTGCGGCGGTGAGATATCTCTCGACCCGGCTCGAGGTCATGTCGGCCGGATCGATGGGATCGTTTCCATATCTGATCCCGCTGGTCGCCGCCGGGTCCCTTCTGAAGCTTCTGAGCGACAGGACGCGCCTCTTCTGGTTCGGAGCGGGATTTCTTATCGCCACCGTCTTTTTCGTCTTTGGAGGAGGCGTATGATCTGGCTGGCGCTCGATACTGTCTGGCGGCTCTTTCTCATCCAGGGGTCGCGCAACGGCCGCACCATCGACGGCCTCGGGTTTTTTCATGTCATGGAGCCCCTCGTGCGCCGCCTGGCCCGCGGTGGCCAGGACAGGGCGGAGGCCGCGTCGAGGCATGCGGGATATTTCAACTGCAATCCTCTCATGGCCTCATATATCGCCGGCGCTCTGACCAGGATGGAGCTCGATTCGGCCGGCTCGGGAGGGATAGACCCGCGTAGAGTCGAGAGGATCAGGGATACGATGTCGGCCGCCCTGACCGCCAGGGGGGACTATTTCATCGAAATGGTGCTGCTCCTCGTTTCGTTGACAACAGGAAGTATTTTTGCTATTTATACGTGGTATGCCGGACCGGTCGTCTTCCTGGTTCTATATAATCTGTATAATTTCCGGTTAAGGACAGGCGGTTACCGGACGGGTCTGCACCTGGGAGAGGATACGGGACGGGTCCTCGCGACCAGACTGCTGAAGGAGCAGAAACTGCTGGGCGCGGCCGCCGCCTTTTCCGCCGGGGTCCTTGCCGCTCTGTTGATGGTCAGGGCCTGGAGATACGGCGGGCCGCGGATCGCTGTTGCGGGAGCCGTGCTGGCGACGGCGGCGTATTTTGCCGGGGGAAGGATGTCCCCGCTGAAGACGGCGTTTCTGCTGCTGCTCGCTGCCGGGGTGTTCCTGGCAATATGGTAGAAGACTGCCGGTGTCGTGCCGGGGCCGGATCAACAGGAGAAAGACGGGCAAAGAGATATGGTCACCGGCAAGATCAAGGTCCTGAACGAAACCGGCATCCATCTGAGGCTCGCCAACGAAATCGTCAGCGCCGCTTCCAAGTTCGAGGCGACGGTGATGCTTGAGAAGGAAGGCCTCGAGGTGAACGCGAAGAGCATGCTGGGAGTGGCGATGCTCGGAGCCGAGCAGGGAGCCGAGCTCACGTTGAATATAGAGGGCAGCGACGAACAGGATGCCCTCGATACTCTGACCGGGCTGTTCGAGACGAACTTCGGCAGAGAGATGATCTGATGGACTACGAACAGATCGAAAAGACAGAGATGATATTCGACGGCATCCCTGCATCGCCGGGAATCGCCTTCGGGGAGGCCTTCGTCGTCAACGTCGAGGACCTCTCGGTGGAGGACGAGCGGATAGGCGTCGACCTGGTGGAGGGGGAGATATCGAGGTTCGAGGAAGCCCTCGATGAAACCAAAGAGGAGCTGAAGAACCTTTCCCAGGTCCTCGAAGAGGAGATAGGGAAGGAGCACGCCAAGATCCTCGACTCGCATATCCTCATTCTTGCCGACGAGGTCATGCGCAAGGATACGGTCGATATAATCAGCACCGAGCATGTATCGGCGCCATGCGCCTTCCACAGGGTGATCGAGAAGACGCTGAGCGCGTTCGACCAGATCAAGGACCAGTACCTCAAGGAACGGTCCGAGGACATCCGCGACGTCAGGAGGCGCGTCATCAGGAACCTTCTCGGCCAGAAGGTCGACGGCCTTGCCAACCTGCGCAAGGAGGCTGTCGTCGTCGGGAAGAACCTGACCCCTTCCGACACGATGGGATTCAAGCGCAAGTACGTGAAGGCCTTCGTATCCGACATGGGCGGGTCGACCTCTCACGCTGCGATCATGGCGAGGTCGCACGGTATTCCGGCGGTCGTCGGTGCCGACGGATTCAGCTCGTACGCAAAGCCGTACGATAACATCATAGTAGATGGTACGACCGGCCAGGTCGTCCTCAATCCCGCACCGGAGACGGTCAAGCTCTACGAGGTGGCACGGGAGAGGTTCAGGCAGCTCGAGGCCGAGCTGCTTACCCTCAAGGACTACCCCGCGGTGACTCTCGACGGCCGCAAGATCGAACTGTCGGGGAACATCGAGACGGTCGACGAGCTGGACGATGTGATAAGTCACGGTGCAAAGGGCATTGGCCTTTTCAGGACAGAGTATTTCTTCATGGGACGGGGGACCCTTCCCGGTGAGGAAGAGCAGTACAGGTTCTATCGCGACGTCGTCAAGAGGATCGCTCCCGACCCGGTGATCATCAGGACGCTCGATATCGGCGGCGACAAGATCGCCAACTGGGTCGACGGCAGACCGGAGGAGAATCCATTCATGGGATGGCGGGGAATAAGGTTCACGCTGTCGAGAAAAGACATATTCCGGACGCAGCTGCGGGCCATATACAGGGCCGCGGCGCACGGGCGGGTAAGGATAATGTTCCCTATGGTCTCGGTCGTCGACGAGGTCAGGGCGGCGCTCGCGATATGCGTAGAGGTCAAGGAGGGCCTGCACAGGGAGAGATACCAGTACGGCAAGGACGTCGAGGTGGGGATCATGATCGAGACCCCCTCGGCCGTAGCGCTGGCCGACCACATGGCGAAGGAGGTCGATTTCTTCAGCATCGGCTCGAACGATCTCGTGCAGTACACCCTCGCCGTCGACAGGGGAAACTCGAGGATCGCCTATCTCTACGACGAGCTTCATCCGAGCATCATCAGGCTGATCCACGAGACGGTGCAGGCGGCGCACAAGAACAACATATGGGCCGGTCTCTGCGGTGAGATGACCGCCAGCGTCGGTGTTCACGGAACGCTGCTCCTTATAGGAGCAGGCCTCGACGAGCTCAGCGCGCCGGCCTTCCTGATCCCCGAGGTCAAGAAGATCATACGGTCTGTGACTTATGACGAGACAAAGACGCTGCTCAAGAAAGCGCTCAGAAAGTCGACCTCGGAGGAGATAAGGGCCCTCATCGACAAATATCTCAGGGACAGGCGGCCGGAGCTCCAGGAATTTGCGATCAAGGGTTCGAAACAGGCAGACCCGGAGGAGAGGGGATGACTCCCGACCATTCGGCAAGACATTACGGGATAGACACGGACAGGATGCTCGACAAGGCCCTGGGCCTCCCGGACCAGATGGCCGAGGCGTGGGATCTCGCAGACGAGTTCGCCGAATGCATGCCGGCCGGGGCAAGGACCCTGGTCATATGCGGGATGGGCGGAAGCGCCATCGGGGGGCAGCTCCTTCGCGACCTGATTGCCGAAGACTCGAACGTCTCGGTGCACATCGAGAGAGGCTACACCCTCCCCTCGTTCGCCGGAAAGGACACCCCCGTCGTATGCATAAGCCACAGCGGCAACACCGAGGAGGTCCTCGGGTGCTTCCGCGACGGGCTCGAAAGAGGCGCGCCGATGGCCGTCATCTCATCGGGGGGCATCCTCACCGAGGAGGCCGAAAAGGCCGGGATACCGGCCCTGCGCATCCCCGGCGGCATGCCGCCGAGAGCGGCGCTGGGATATCTTTTCACCCCGCTGTTGAAGCTCGCCGCGTGCCGGGGTTTCTGCTCGATCGGGGAGGAGGAGTTCAGGTCGGTCCTGCGAAAGACGCGAAAACTCCTCGACAAGTGTTCTCTCGAGGCCGATCTCGCCGAAAACACACCCCTGCAGCTGGCAAAGAGGCTCTACGGGAAGATCCCCCTCGTCTACAGCGGGAACGGGCTCCTCATCGGGGCGGCGTACAGGTGGAAGTGCCAGTTCAACGAGAACAGCAAGAGCATGGCCTTCGTCAACAACTTCCCCGAGCTGGGACACAACGAGATAATGGGCTGGGACAGCCCCGAGAAGATACTTCAGGAGATGTTTCTCGTCATGCTCACCGATGTCGACGACCACCCGAGGGTCGGGAAGCGGATGGACGTGACGTACGGGATGCTCGAACCGCTCGCTTCGGGCACGATCAAGCTCAACAGCGTCGGCGGCCCCGGTTTCGCCGGAAGGCTCGCCAGGCTGCTCTCGATAGTCGCCCTCGGTGACCTCACGAGCGTATACCTCGCCGTGGAATCCGGGAAGGACCCCACGCCGATCGACAAGATAGAAGAGATAAAGACGATACTCAGATCGGAGGATGAATGAAAGCCGTAATCCCCGTCGCGGGCATAGGCAAGCGGCTCCGCCCCCACACCCACACGAGTCCCAAGGCGCTTATAACAGTCGCGGGAAAACCGATTCTCGGACATATCGTCGACAGCCTCGTCGATATGGGAGTGACCGAGCTGATACCGATCATCGGGTACAAGGGCGACCAGATTACCGAGTACCTTGCCGAAGCTTACGACCTTCCGATCAACTTCGTCCATCAGAAGGAGCAGAAAGGGATCGCCCACGCGGTCGATCTGACGCGGCAGTACGCCGACGACTCCGAGCTGATAATCATCCTCGGCGATACGATCATCGATACTGATTTTACGAAGATACCGAAGGCGGGTGACTTCGTTCTGGGAGTGAGGGAGGTGGAGGACCCGAAGAGGTTCGGGATCTGCGAGGTCGACGGCGGCGTCATCACGAGTATCGTCGAAAAGCCGAACGATCCGAAGGGCAATCTGGCCATCGTAGGACTATATTATTTCCGCGACTCGGCCCCTCTCTACGAGGCATGCAGGCAGGTGATCGACAGGGATATAAAGACGAAAGGCGAGTACCAGATCACCGATGCCCTGTCACTGATGATCGAGAACGGCGCCACGTTCGTGCCGTACGAGATCGACGGCTGGTACGACTGCGGCAAGGTCGAGACCCTGTTAGAAACAAATCGCGTCCTGCTCGAGGGCGTCAGGAACGGGGCCCACGGCGTCAATTCCGTGATCATCCCCCCTTGCTTCATCGACCCCGGTTCGACGATCGAGAACTCCGTCGTGGGACCGTACGTGTCGGTAGCCGGCGGGTGCTCGATAACCGATTCGGTGGTAAAGAACTCGATACTGAACGAGGGCAGCTCGCTCTCGAACGTTGTCATCAACTCCAGCATCATCGGGGCGGGAGCGGAGGTCACCAGGAGCAGCTCCAATCTCAACATCAGCGATGATTCACAGGTCGATCTCGGGTAGGGGGAATAATTGCTTGACTTGAAGTCCCCGTTCAACGACTTGTATGCATAATGTGAATTAAGATACACGAGTACGAGGGAGGACGATTCATGCCGGAGAAGCATCTTTTCACATCGGAATCGGTAACTGAGGGCCATCCTGACAAGGTGGCGGACCAGGTATCCGACGCGGTCGTCGATGCGATCCTCGGCGAGGACCCGATGGGCAGGGTGGCCTGCGAGACGCTGGTCACGACCGGCCTGGTCTTTATCGCCGGAGAGATCCACACCGACACAGCGTATGTGGATATTCCGACGATCGTACGGGAAGTCATACACGAGATCGGGTACGACGATCCCCACCTGGGATTTGCTTCGGAGACTTCGGCCGTTGTAACTTCGATCGACGAACAGTCCGGCGATATCGCGATGGGCGTCGATACCGGCGGGGCGGGCGATCAGGGGATGATGTTCGGCTATGCCTGCACGCAGACCGATGTGCTCATGCCTATGCCTATTCACGTGGCGCACCTCCTCGTCAGGAAGATGTCAGAGGTCCGCAGGGCCGGAGATCTCGACTGGATCAAGCCCGACGGCAAGTCGCAGGTCACGATCGAGTATGTCGACAACGTTCCGCACCGGATCGACACGGTGCTGCTCTCTACGCAGCACAGCGACAAGGTCTCGCACGACGAGATCGAGGCGGGGCTTCTCGAGCACGTAATAAGGCCCGTAGTCTCGGGATTCGACGTCGATTCGTCCGACTACAGGGTGCTTGTCAACCCGACCGGAAGATTTGTCCTGGGCGGCCCGCAGGCCGATACGGGACTCACCGGCAGGAAGATAATCGTCGACACGTACGGCGGATTCGGCAGCCACGGCGGCGGCGCCTTCTCGGGGAAGGATCCCACGAAGGTGGATCGCAGCGCCTCGTACGCGGCCAGGCATGTCGCGAAGAACATCGTCGGCGCCGAGCTCGCCGGCGAGTGCGAGGTCCAGCTGGCCTACGCGATCGGCATCCCCGAGCCCGTCTCCGTGATGGTCGACACCTTCGGCACGGGGAAGATCGGTGACGAGCGGCTCACGGCGATCGTCCGCGAGATCTTCGACCTCACCCCGAAGGGGATCATCGAGAGGCTTGACCTGAGAAAGCCGATCTATCGCAAGACCGCCGCGTTCGGCCATTTCGGCCGCGAAGAAGACGGCTTCACATGGGAAAAGCTCGACTACGTCGATCAGCTCAGATCGAAAGCATAAGAAAGGGAAACGAATGAAATACGACGCCAGGGATCTGGACCTCGCACCGCAGGGCAAGGACAGGATCGAATGGGCCGACGCCAATATGCCGGTCCTCCGCATGATAAGGAAACGCTTCGAGGAGGAGAAACCGCTCGACGGCATCAGGATCGCATCCTGCCTCCACGTCACGACAGAGACCGCCAATCTGATGCGCACGCTCAAGGCGGGCGGCGCCGAGGTCGCCCTCAGCGCTTCCAACCCGCTGAGCACTCAGGACGACGTGGTAGCCTCGCTCGTCAAGGACTACGAGATCTCCGTCTTCGCCGTTCGCGGCTCCGACAACGATCTCTATTACAGCCATATCAACGCATCCCTCGACATCAAGCCGCACATCACGATGGACGACGGCGCCGACCTGGTCAGCACCCTCCACAAGAACCGCCGCGATCTTCTCGAGCACGTTATCGGCGGCTCAGAGGAAACGACGACCGGCGTCATCAGGCTCAGGTCGATGGAGCAGCACGGCGTCCTCGAGTACCCGATGATCGCCGTCAACGACGCGATGACGAAGCATTTCTTCGACAACAGGTACGGCACCGGCCAGAGCACGATCGACGGAGTGCTGAGGGCGACCAATGTACTCCTGGCGGGCTCGCGCGTCGTGATATTCGGCTACGGCTGGTGCGGACGCGGCACGGCGATGAGGGCGAGGGGTATGGGCGCAAACGTGATCGTATGCGAGATCGAGCCGGTCAAGGCACTCGAGGCCGTGATGGACGGCTTCACCGTGATGGACTCGCACGAGGCGGCAAAGATCGGCGACATATTTCTCACGCTGACCGGCAATGTCTCGGTGATCCGGCTGGAGCACTTCGAGGCGATGAAGGACGGCGCGATCGTGGCGAACTCGGGCCACTTCAACGTAGAGATCGACATCCCCGAGCTCGAGAAGATATCCACCGGCAAGAAACGCATCCGCCACGAACTCGATCAGTACACCCTGTCCGACGGCCGGAAGATCAACCTTCTCGGTGAGGGGAGGCTCATAAACCTCGCCGCGGCAGAGGGACACCCCGCGTCAGTGATGGACATGAGTTTCGCCAACCAGTCGCTCGCGAGCGAGTATATCGTGAAGAACGCGGACAGCCTCGAGAAAAAGGTCTACCCCGTGCCCGAGGAGATGGACAGGGAGATCGCGAGGATGAAGCTCGAGTCGATGGGCTGCGAGATCGATTCGCTGACCGGGAAGCAGATCAAGTACCTCTCCAGCTGGGAGGAAGGCACCTAGGCGAAAGACCTGAAAATATCAATAATGAGGGTCCCTGCGGATGCCGGGATCTCTACTCCAGTATTGAGAAACTCGTTATAGTTTCAACAGATTCTCTCGTGCGCCTGTCCATCACGCGTACCCTGAGCCTGAAGCTGCCCTCCCAGAGCTCGTCGCTGTTTATCTCGAGGCGCTCGTGCTGCATCGAGCCAAACCCGGAGGCGTTGAACTTCGAGCTCATCACTGTGCCGACGTCCTTGTAGACCGGTCCCCAGTGCTTCTTCTCCTTTGGCTCGACCGAATATTCTATCTCCCAGAATCCGAAATCCTCGTCGTCGACGTCGAGGCCGTATATCTCGAAGTAGAATCTCACCGGGTCGGGCTTGCGGTAGGCGTGCACGGGGTGGGGGATGACGCGAAGCGGCCCCTTTATGAAGCTGGTGCGGCTTCCCGCTTCCTCAATAGAACTGGCGAGCTGGATGTCGCTCACGCTGAGGGTGTCGCCCAGGGGAGCGATATGCCTGCTGGCGAGAAATGCGCCGTGTTTCTTCGTCCTGCGGTCCCTTACCTCGAGGCCGAACCTGTAATATCCCGGATCGAGCGTGAGAATATACTGCGCCGGAAGGAGCCAGGGAGAATCGGGCGCGGGCAGCTCGGGAAGGTCGATGCCGACAATCTCAAATCCCGACACCACCTCTTCCATGTTCAGGTCGTATACGGCGACCCTCACCTCGAAGTCGGTCGTGTAGCCGTCCGGACCTGCCTCGTAGGAGAGTTCCCGCGCGGGGATCTCGAAGTTCACCTCGGTACGCAACTTGCCCCGCCCTGCGTTGAATGCCGTGATGTCGAAGTAGCAGGGGAGCGGGACGCGCTCGAGGTCGGCAGTATGGAAGTACCTGTTGTTCTCGAGGTGGGAGTAGAAGGTCATCAGTTCCTTGCTCGCCGCGAAGAAGAGGCTGTAGACGTTCGAGCTCGAATATGTCATCGACTCGACGTAATCACTGTACGCGTCGGTCAGCATCAGGGCAGGATATTTCGAGTATGCTGTTTTAATCTCCATGTAGTATATATGCTCTCCGTCGAGGTTCACGTTCTCGAACGGCACGACCATGCCGAGCCTGTGGTACTGCCATACCTGTCCGGGCATCTTGATATCCTCAGCAGCCTTCTGGTTGCTCTGTGCATTGAATCCGCCGATATTCCCCGGAATCTCCGCAATAGCGTCCGGTTTACCGAACCTTATGAGGGTCTCTCCGCGGTTGTCCCATCCTGGGAATCCGTCTTTCGGATACCGTTCCCTGACATCCTTTACCCGCTGTTTGTGCTCTATCCTCCGCTCGTTCTTTCTCGTCGCCGGCGTCGGGTCGTTCAGTCTCCAGAACCTGATCACCCATTCATCGCGCTCCTTCCGCGTGGGGGTCGTCAGGTAATGCATCTTCTGGTGATCGTTCATCAGGTAGCGGAGGCCCTCGTAGCGTCTGCGCTCGTAGCGGTCGAGACGGCTGTAGAGCTCGACCTCGTCGAAGAGAGCGATATACTCCTCCGCTCCCGATGAAGGGGAAGACGCACAAAACAGTGTTAGCGGCAGGATGAACAGGATCGAGTATCGCAGCCGGCCGAACATGCCGGACCCTTCCTGAGAAGCCTGATCCTTTGTCTCCGGGGCGAGGATCATGACTGTACCGGGGAGACGGGGTCCCTATTCAAGTATAGAGAAGTTGGCTATCTTTTCAACCGATTCCCTCGTCCGGCGGTCCATCACGGTGACGATCAGCCGGAAAGAGCCTTCCCAGAGGTTGTCCGTCGCGATCTCGAGGCGCTGTGGCTGCGACGGCCCGAACCCGCTCATCTCGAACCTCGATTCGACGGCGGTAGGGATGTCTTTGAGGGTCAGGCCCTTTTTTTTCTTCGTGACGGGGACGACCCGGTATTCGACCGAGTAGAGGGCCATGTCCTCGCTGTCCGTATCAAGGCCGTAGATCTCGAAATAGAAGATCAGGGGGTAGGGGATCCTGTACGCGTGGAGGGGGTGCGGGACGACCTGCAGGTTCCCCTTCTGATATCTGACCGTCTCGTCTACCTGCGTGATGGTGCTGGCGAACAGGATGTCGCTGAGCGCCAGCCCCTCATGCAGGGGAGGGAGCTCGACGTTTGTCCGGTAGACGCCCATCCTTCCCGACTTCAGGTCGCGGATCTCGATGCCGATCCGGTAATAACCGGGCTCCAGGGTGACGGCAACCTGCCCGGGGATGTAGGCCGGACCCTCGAAGATCTGTCCGCCTTCCTGCGAGGCGCCGGTGAATTCCGAGGCGGCGGCGATCTCCTTCATGTCGATGTCGCGGACGAGTACGCTGAGCCCTACCTCGGCCCTCAGTATGCCGTCCCTGCGTTCGAAGCGCAGCTCCCTCGTCGGTACCTCGAAGTTGACCTCTGTTCGGATCTTTCCGTCGCCGCCGCTGAAAGATGTGACGTCGAAGGCGATGGGGAGGAGGTCCTCGTCCATCTCGAACGAGTATATCGTCGGCTTCTCCTCGAGGTATTTGAAGAAGTTGTTCTTCGATTTACGGAGCTGGTCCTGCCTTACGACGTTTTCGAAGGTCGTCGTCGCCAGCTGCGCCCTGACGTCGGGGGATGCGATGTAATTGATATTGTCGGGGTTGAAGTTCTTCAGCGCCATCAGTGCGGAGCCCTGGTTGAACTGCGTCTCCTCTACGGGCATCAGTTTCGAGTATTCGGCGACGGCCCTCATCTTGTCGAGCGTCTCACGGGCCGACATCACCTGCGGCTCGATCGCGAATATATGAATGCCGTTGAGGTTGAAGTCGTGGAAGAGGATCGTCATGTCGAGTCTGTAATAGTACCACATCTCGCCGGGAGGGAGCATCCTGTAGAAACCGATGTTTGCCGGGAAGCTCGACCGGATGCCCGGCCAGCCCCACCTGATCAGACACTCTCCCCTCTTGTCCCAGCCCGGCGCCTTTTTCATGCCGAACTTGCTGCGGGCGATCCTGACGCGCAGATCTTGCTCTATCCTGCGCTCATTCTCGCGTGTCGCCGGAGTAGGATCGTTCATTGCCCAGTAGCGTTCGAGCCATTCGTCGCGCTCCTTCCTCGTGGGCGTGGAGAGGTAGTGGCGCTTCTCGTAGTTGTTCAGCGAGTACCGGAGGCCGAAATAGGTGAGCCTCTCCTCCGGCTCGATCTTCCTGAGGAGGTCGTTCTCTCCTTTGAAGTCCTCTGCGCGCAGCGCCGCACCCGCGCAGTGCACGGCCAGGATGATCGTAAGGACTGTCATGACGGTTCTGCGGGTCATATCGTTCTTTCTCCCGCCTCCCGGGCGGGAAGGGGTCGTTATGTGTAATATAACTGATACAATGCCCCGCCGCCTATTTGTTCGCCCTGTACAGGAGGATCGCCCCGACGGCGATGAAGATGAAGTTGCCTATCCAGGCACCGAGCAGCGGGTGGAGCACACCGCTGTGCCCGAGCGACTGGCCGATGCGGAGGACCCCATAATATATGAAGCTTATCAGCAGTGTCAGACCGAATCCAGTGGCCATCGACGGCTTTCTCTTGGCCGATGACAGGGCCGTGCCGATGATCGCGAAGATCAGGCTCGTGAACGGGAAGCTGAACTTGAAGTACAGGTCGACGAGGTACTTGTTGATCGATCCGCCGCCGCGCCTGATCTTGTCGATGTGGTTCCTCAGCTCGAAGAAGCTCATCTCCTCCGGGTCGATCTCCTCCTTGGCGATGTCTTCGGGTTTTTCGGGCAGGTGGGGCATCTCCATCCTCTGAAAGGTCGTCACCGTCTCGCCCGCTTCATGGAAATCCCTGATCGCTCCATCCATGAAGACCCATTTCGAGCCGTCCCAGAATGCCTTCTTCGCGTCGACGCGCCTGATGAGCCTCGAGCCCTTGTGCTCGTGAAGGGAGACGTTCATCAGCACGCTGAGCTTTATATCGTACCTCTCGGCGTACCATGTCCTGTTCCCCTCGCCCTGGTAATGGAGGTTTTTCCGGTACTTGAAGCTGTCCTGTTTCCTGCTTCCCTCGATGTCGATCGACATTATTCTCTCGGCCCTGCGGTTGGCGAAGGGGACTATTAACTCGCTGAATGCGAGCGAGGCAAGGCTGATGAAGAAAGCCGATACGAGGATCGGACGGGCGACCCTCGTCAGCGGCATCCCCGAGGCCACGAGGGCCGTGAGCTCGTTTTCCCGGGACAGCCTTCCCAGCGTGAACACGGCCGAGAGGAGGACCGAGATAGGCATCGTCAGGAGGAGTATCCAGGGAAGCTGGTAGAAATAGTATGACGCGATCTCCCTGGCGGCCGCATTGTTGTCGTAAAAGTTGTCGGTCTCCTCGCTGAGATCGACTGTGACATATATCACCGTGAAGGCGAGAACGCCGAGGAGCAGGTTTCTCCAGAAACCTCCGAGTATGTAGCGGTCGTGGATCCTCACGGCTGGTAATTTCCCCTGGATAACGTCGAGGTTCCCGGCTGTCGGGTTACAATATACCCGCAGTTCCCCTCTGCCGCCAACGTTTTAAGAGGTTGAGGCGGTCCCAGTTTATCGTTTGCGCCTCGCGGACCGTGCTCCAGATGAGCAGTCCTGCGGCGGCGAACAGGATGATGTTCGGGAGCCACATGGCGAGCCACGGCTCGAGCAGTCTCCTGTCGGCAAGCTTCTCGCCCGTGATAAGGAAGACGTAGTAGACCAGGAAGAACAGGATCGAGAAGGCGATCGAAATCGTCATCCCTTTCTTCCCCGACCTGATAGCCATGGGGGCGCCGAGCAGGACGAATATGATGCAGCTGAACGGTATCGAGTATTTCTTGTGGATCTCGACCTCGTATCTCGATATCTGGCTCTCGAGGCCGGTGATCCGCCGGAGGATCGTCTCCAGCGCGTACATCTGCTGCTCGGCGGGATTCTTGGCATTCTGCTGCGCGCGCTTGTCGGCACGGGATGTGGGCGTCTCCGGCCTATCCATGTCCTTGACTTCGAGGGCGTCGAAGGCCATTGCTTTCGAGAGGGTGCCGACCATCTCCTTCTCGGCGCTGATGTGCATGTCACGGCTGTAGTTGTCGATCTCCTTCTCGAGCTTGGCGACCTTCTCGCGCATCATCCGCGAGCTCATCTCGCGGTCGCCGCGGTACGAGCGCCGGGAGCGCTCGAGTCCCCGCTCTGTATCCCTTATATTGATAGTGAAGTTGCTGAAGAGGGTCTTCCGATAGGTAGAGATGTTGGAGGGGTCGGGCATCTCATGGATCTCGCCGTCCTTGAGTTCGAACCTCAGGACGTTCTCCGACTCGATGAACGACATCTTCCCCCGGTCGGCGACGATCGTCACGGGCACGGTGCCCTTCTTCGTGCGGAAGATCTGGATGTCCTCGATCCTGCCTGTCTTGTCGTCTTTCTCCCTGACGAGGATCGTGTATCCGTCGATGGCGGTGCTGAAGATGTTCTCCTTGATCTCCAGTGTCGGCTTCATCTTTCCGATATCGAGCATCAGCGACATCAGGCGGTGGTTGCTCTCGGGAAGGATGTTGTTCTGATAGTAGACGAGGCCGGCGCCGAGGAAGAGAGAGGCGATGACAATCGGCGTGATCATCCTGTAGAGCGAGATGCCCGTCGACTTCATCGCCGTGACCTCGTTTTCGGAGGCGAACTGGCCGAAAGCCATGAGCGTCGCGGGCATCACGGACATTGGAATGATTAATGCGAACATATGGCCGAGGCTGAGGATGAAGAACTCGAGAACGACGAAGAAACCGACGCCTTTGTCTATGAACATATCTAGATATCTGATGATGAAATCCATGATGAATATGAATGTGATTATGATGAGGCTAAAGAGATAGGGAGCTATGTGACTCCTCAGTATGTATCGATCAAGTGTAAACATGGCAATAACTTGATTTGTTGCTAGACCTTCCGGCGCGCCGCGGATCGTACCTTTCGGTCGGATGCATCAATCGTTCCGGCGGCGCCGGCCGGGAGTGATGAAATAACGGATATCCGGCCTGTCCGCTCCCCCTGGCCGCTTGATGAAAGAGGCCTCAAGGGGGTTTTGTGCCTGTACCCTATAGTGGACAGGACAGGTGTATTCTGTCCCCGTTGAGGGACATCGCCGCTTCCGCTTCGAGCCGGCAGGCAGCCGGACCGACGGCGATTTTCATCACCCGGTAATTTATCACATATCCGCTTGCGGATGACAGCCTATTCTGACCGCTTGCCCGGATGGTAGGTGATGGTGCCCGGACCGAACAGAGCAGAGAATCGAAGAGAGAAACTGTGGCTCGGCGCGCTTCCTGCAGTGCTGTTTCTGCTTTCTCTTGCCGCGCTGTCTCCACCGGCCGTGTCCCAGGCCCGCGATCCGGTCTTCCTGCTCGAAATCGATCTTCTCGAGATGTCGCGCCAGCTCGATGTCCGCTATCAGTGGGCCGAGACGGGGGTGCTGTCTCCGGATTATATACTCATCGGAGACCCGGAGGGTGCCGCTTTCTTATACCCGGCATTCCTCAAGACGGAAAAGGAGTTCAGGAAGACATATACCGAGTACGATCCGGTCTCGGGTCAGCTCTACAGCTTCCAGGTCCCCGGGCACGAGAGGTTCGTCAGGACCGAGGAGCGCACGGGCGCCTATTTCTCCCAGACCGTCAGATCTATGGACATCGAGGGGATGGAGATAGCGATACAGTCGATCGATTCCCGCTCGACCGTCCTGTGGCGGAGCGGTTTCCGGAAGGTCTGGGTAGACGACGTGAAGTACGCGCTCACGACGAGGAAGGCCACCCGGGCGGGCAGGGGCGGACTGATCGACATCAACATTCCGATCTCCCTTCCCAAGCAGCTCGAGGCGGTCTTCGGGCGCGGCGAGGAGACGAGACTGACCGTGTCGGGAAAGGAGAAGATCACAATCGGCGGCACCTCGCGCTGGTGCGCGAATTGTCCGCGGACAGAGGGAATGCCGCAGCAGCAGAAGTTTCCCGATCTGGAGATGGAGCAGCAGCTCACCGTCAACCTCCACGGGACGATCGGCGAGAAGATCAATGTGGCTATCGATCACTCGAGCGGGAGAGGAGGCGCGCCCTCGACGAACAGGATCAGGCTGAACTACACCGGATTCGACGATGAGATCATCAAGTTGATCGAGATGGGAGATACCGACCTCACACTCGCCGGCGCCCAGCTGATCAGCTTCTCCGGTCAGGCGAAGGGCCTGTTTGGGGTCAAGGCCGTCGCGCAGATCGGCCCCCTCGACCTCACCGTGATAGCGAGCAAGGAGGAGGGCGAGACCTCCACGGGGACCTTCTCGTCGTCGGGAGGCCGGAGCAGCGAGGTCGCGGTCAGCGACTACGCGTACATCAAGAGGCAGTTCTTCTACCTCGAGACGCCGGGCGATGACTTCCAGGATCCCGAGTGGGGGTTCGGGATGGTCTACCCGGTGATCGGTGGTGCGGGCAGCGACAGCCTCGAGGTCTTCGTCTCCCTGCGGCCGGATATAGAGTGGAGCAGCAACACCCGCCCGAAGTATTACGTCGAGGCGTGGACCGACCCGAACAACGACGGCGACCTGAGCGACGGAGAGAAGTTCACCCAGTGGTTCCGTCTCCTCTACGAGGGCCGGGATTACGACCTGATACAGGACTACGGGACCGGCGAGGCCACGCCGCGATACATCGGTATCAGGCTGAGGCAGCCCCTCGGGACGGAGAAGGCGCTGGCCGTCAGGTACAGGCTCGACCTCGGGACAAAGGTAGTCACAGTGGGCGATTACGGCAACTATCCGGCGACGCCGATCGATCCGCCGCCGGAACCGGGCCCGGATCTGACGATAACAGCCGAGCTGATATGTCCCCCAGAGGAGGATTTTGCGCCTCCGACCATTACCGGTGCGAAGTACACTTCTACCTGGAACATGATGTTCAGGAACGTCTACTCCCTCGGCCTCAGCGGGATCGACGATGCGATCATCGACGTGAAGATCAGATCGGTAAGCACGATCATCGGTACCCCGGAGATCGATGAGTACTCGAAGGAGACCTATCTGAGGATCTTCGGCCTTGACCGCTACCTGACCACTGGAGCCTGGGGCGAGGACGGGTATGTCGACGTCAGGCAGGGTATCATCGACTTCTACAACGGCTACATCATGTTTCCTTCACCGCAGCCGTTCAACGTATCGACGAACGAGCTGTGGGCGTGCTTCGGCGAGGGAGGCCCCCCCGATTACGGGATCAGTGATTCGCTGAGGACCGTGGTCGACTCTCTCAGCGTCCACCTCAAGAGAAACAGCAGGATATACGACGAGATTCTCGACAGGAACAGCCCCCCTCACTACTACGAGATCGTCATCGAGGCGTCGAGCGGGAGCAGGGTGTTCAACCTCAGCGCGTTCGAAGTCCTCGAAGGTACGGAAGTCGTCATGGTCGACGGCGTGAAGCTCTCGAGGGGATCGGACTATGACATTGACTACATAGGCGGGGTGGTGACGCTCAAGGGGGACTATGGCAACCTGCCCCCCGATTCCAGGGTGGCGATAGATTACCAGCACAAGCCTCTTTTCGGTGGAGGGAAGAGCTCGCTGCTCGGTATCGGCGGCAACCTCTATCTCTCGGAGAACTCGAGGGTCAACGCTACCTTCCTCTACAACTCCGTCGGAGCCCCGAAGTACAGGCCGAGGCTCGGAGACGAGCCTACGAGAAACATGGCCGCCGATATCAACGGATCTTTCCAGTTCCGCCCCGGGTGGATGACGACGATGGCGAACATGCTCCCGCTCGTCGATACCGACGCTTTCAGCAACCTGAGCCTTTCCGGCGAGGTGGCGATGAGCATCCCCAATCCCAACACGAAGGGAGAGGCATTCGTCGACGATATGGAAGGGGTCGAGGACAGCGACCAGATCAACCTCGTCCGCGCCCACTGGTACGAGGCGAGCCCTCCGGTCGATCCGGACGATCCCGGGACCACCCTGCCCGCCTGGCCGGGTACGATGGAGTTCTACTGGTACAATCCGGCAAACACCGACCAGCAGAAGTTTCTGACTACGAGCAAGAAGGACCTCAATCCCAGGCTCGACGACAGGGAGAACTCGAGGCAGACCTCGATGTTCATCAAGGCGATCGATCCGGATGTCGACCAGTGGGCGGGGATCATGACCGGATTCGCCGGCGGGATCGATCTCTCGACGTCGCAGTACCTCGAGATATGGGTGAACGATTATACGGTGGGTCCGGACGACCGGCGGGGGATACTGTATATCGATTTCGGAAGGATCGACGAGGACTTTCACCAGCCCGAAGAGGACAGGTTCGACGTCGAGAACCTCATCAACTGGACGATAGAGGCCGATACAGGATTCGTTGGCGACGACAAGAGCAAGGAGTTCAACCGCGACTTCAGCGCGGGCAAGTTTGACGAGGGGAGGGGTATCTACAAGTGGATCAACTCGAGGATAGATAACTCGAGGGCCGACAGCGAGGACCTGAACAGGAACGGCCGCCTCGATGAGCTCAACGAGTACTATTCTCTCGAGCTCGACCTCGCCGACTCGGCGATCATCGACGTCCAGAGGGACTTCGAGGGGGTCACTTCCTACTGGGAGGATCCGGAGAAGGGATGGATCAACCGTAAGAAGAGCTGGAGGATGTACAGGCTCGATCTCTCCAAGGCGGCTACCATGGCCGGTGTACTGCCGAGGCTCGACAAGATCTCCCACATGAAGATCTGGGTGGAGAACATTGACCAGGTACAGGCGATCACGCAGACGGATCGGCCCGCGGAGCATATGGTCGAGATCACCGGGATCAAGTTCGTCGGCAGCAGGTGGGAGTTCAACCATATCAGGGACCTTGCCGACAACGAGAAACCGGTTTTGGGGGACACGATCGGCGGGATGAAGGTCAATCTCGGGACGATCAACAACAAGGACAATCCCTCGATATACGAGACGCCGTATCCACCCGATGTGGAAGAGGGGATAGAAAACCGCGAACAGTCGCTCCTTTACGCCGTCGAGAACTTCGAGACGGGGTATTCGTTCAAGTCGATGAAGCGGTTCTTCGGGCAGGGGATGGATTTCAATCAGTACAGGGAGGTCCAGTTCTTCATCCACCCGGACGACGAGCTGGTCAGCGGCGTGACCGATGGAATGGAGTTCTACCTGCAGATCGCGTATGACAGCCTCAACTATTACGAGGTGGCTGTCTCCCTCCACGAGGGGCAGGCGAACAGATGGCAGTGGATCAACGTCCTGATGAGCGACCTGACCAACATGAAGATAGATGCCGTCCCGGGGGAGATCATCGAGAAGGAGATCACCGATACGAGGGATCCGTCGAAGAAGTACACGGCGAGGCTCCGCGGCGATCCGACCCTGTTCAGGGTGAGATATCTCTTCGCAGGCATCAGGAACGATATTGGAAGACGCATCGACCGTGGAGCGCTGTGGTTCAACGACGTCGCGCTCGGATGCGTGCGCAAAGACATAGACCACGCCGAGAGGCTCAGTGTTTCGGCAAACTTCGCCAATATCCTGTCGTTCAACGCGAGCTACCAGAGGACCGGGCCAGAGTTCAGGTCCCTCAAGCAGAAGAAGGGCAGCGGTACGACGAGCGACAACCTCGCGCTGTCGGGCAAGACCGAGGTCAGCCATTTCATCCCGACCCTCGGCTTCAACATCCCTGTCACGGCGAGGTACAGCAAGTCCCAGTCGAAACCGAAGTATCTGACACAGAGCGATGTCGAGATAATCGACGAGTCGGTCAGAAACAAGCAGAAGACGACAAGAAACAGCTATACATACAGCGTCTCACTCAACAGGCGCGGCTCCAGGAATCCGGTCATGAAGCACGTGTTCGACAACCTCAAGGCGGGCGCGAGCTACTCGAAGAGCCAGATTATGTCTCCGACCGCGATCGACACATCGTGGTCGTATAGCTGGAACACGAACTACCAGATCCAGTTCAGCAAGGACCGGAAACTGAAGCTTCTCAAGGGAGCGGAGCTGAGGTACTGGCTCACCAGCTTCACCGTGAACGCGTCCGGCTCGAAATCTCTAAAGAATACATACTCGCACAGCGGCGATCAGTATGTAAAGAACCCGACCGGATTCTCGCACGGCTGGAACAATGAGATGTCGATGAGCTACGATCCGCTCGAATCGGTGAGGATCAACTTCCGCAGGAGCGAAAAGCGGAACATGATGAACTACCGCGAGTTTTACGGAATGCCCGTCGGAAAGCTCTACGACTACAGGCAGAACTTCGAGATGCAGTATCAGCCGCGCGGATACGTATGGCTGCTCTCGCAGTTCAATCCGAGGCTCGAGTATACCTCGCGGTACGGCGAGAATCTCAATCCCAGCGTGAGAAAGACCGGCGATCCCGAGGATACGAGGAATGTCAGCAACGAGAGGAAGATAAACATCGTCTTCGATTTCGATATCGGCGGATACGCGATCGATTTCGGTAAGTGGATCAGGGTGCTCGGCGAGCATGAAGGGACCACGGCCGTTCCGGGATCTTCCGGTGCCTCGCTCGCCAGGAAGAAAGAGGATTTTCAGAAGTTACTCGAGGACAGGCTCAAGCCGACGCAGGGCGGCACGCCGTCCGGTCTCGAACTCGACAAGGACAAGGACGCGGCGAAGCCGCCGGCGCCCGGACAGCAGCCTGCCGGACAGGATACCGGCGACCGGAAGGAGAAGAAAGGCGCCTTCTCCGACCTCATGGTGAGGAAGCCGCGGTCGGGCGTCTACGGGCTGGAGCAGCCGAAGCCGGAGGAAGAAAAGATCGCCGAGGCTGATACCGTTGCGAAGAAGAGGGGCGATTCCTGGCGGCTCGTGAAGATGACCATGAGATTCATAGGGAAAATCGAGCCGATCAAGAGCTCGATCCGGATCGACGACAGAAGTAGTTACCAGCGCCTGTACGAGAGGGCCGACTGGATGTACCGTTTCGGATTCGACCGCGGATCGGGCGCGATCGGTTCCTCCTGCGATAAGGCGGACTGCGCACCGGAGAACGAACCATACCGGGCGTCGAAGAGGATCACACTCGACCTCAGATCGGGGCTCGACCTGACGTCCAGCCTCTCGGCCGACATACGTTTCAATATGGCGAAGAGGGCCGAGGAGGCCGACAGCAGGCTGACAAAGACAGAGGACATGACCTGGCCCGACATCGCCCTGAACTGGAAAGGCCTCGAGAACTGGGGGCCGCTGAAGGGGCTGGTAAGGAGCAGCAGCTTCACGGTCAACTTCATAAGGAAGACGTCGAAGAGCCTCAATGCCGACAGGCAGGATTACGCCCTGAGCCCCAACTGGAGCCTTACATGGAAGAACACCCTGTCGACAAACCTCTCATTCTCCTACAGCAGGCAGACGAAGATCGAGAAGAAGCAGGAGATCTGGGACCAGTCGTGGTCGACAAACCTTGAGCTGCGGTACGACATAAAGGGATCGAAGGGCATAGGGCTGTCCATCCCGGGCCTGAGAGGCAAGAAGATCAAGTTCGAAAGTAGTTTGACCACCGTGCTGAACCTGGGGTACACTTCGACGGAGAGTTACAATCTTCCGGCGTCGACCGTGATAACGGTCGCTCCGAGGTTCGCCTATACGTTCAGCCGGAACATTTCGGGAAACCTGACGGCCAGTTACAAGAGGATGGCCGGCGGCAGGTTCGGGTACATCAACCACGAGGTCGGTCTGCATGCAAGTGCGGAATTCAAGTTCTAGGACGGGCCGGCGGATAGCGGCGGCAGTTCCGGTCCTCACCGCGGCCGTACTCGCCGCCCTCACCGGCTGCGGCTCCGGCGGCGTGCCCGAGTTTGACAGCCGGTCGGCCTTCACATTTCTCGAAGAACAGGTCGATATCGGATTCCGCTACCCCGGATCTCCCGAGCACAGGGAACTGCAGAGATACCTGACGGGCAAGCTCCAGGACTTCGGAGCGAACGTCTCCCTTCAGCCGTTCGACGCGGTGCTGACCACCGGCGACACGCTGCACCTTATAAACATCATCGGCAATTACAACAGGGGGGCGTCGAAACGCGTCATGCTCGCCGCGCATTACGATACGAGGCCGTACGCCGACCGGGATCCCGATCCGTCGAACCGCGACAAGCCCATCCACGGCGCCAACGACGGGGCGAGCGGTGTCGCCGTACTGCTCGAGATAGCGAGGCTGCTGGGGCGGAGTGAACCGCCTGTGGGTGTCGACATAGTCCTATTCGACGGGGAGGACTATGGCAGGGAAGGGGTGCCGATAGACTACTGCCTCGGGTCGGCGCACTTTGCGAAACGCCTGAGGGGATACAGGCCGTTGGCGGCGATTGTGATCGACATGATCGGCGACAGGGACCTCGAGATCATGATGGAGGGATACTCGAGGGCCGCCTCGCCCGCGCTGCTCGGCGAGCTGTTCGACATCGCCGGGGAGCTCGGTTTCGAGCAGTTCCGCCGGGAAAAGACGATCGCGATAATCGACGACCATCTCCCCCTGATACAGGCCGGCATCAACGCCGTAGACCTGATCGATTTCGACTACGAATACTGGCACACCCTCGAGGACACTCCCGACAAGTGCTCGCCCGGGTCGCTCAAGGTGGTCGGGAAGGTGCTGCTGCACTATATCTGGCGGCAGTAAAAGAGCCGGCCGCACGCCCTCTCCTTAAAAAGTACTTGATTTATCCGTTTTCTTTGGATACTTATATATCGACGGTATGAATGGGGCGGTGGGCGCCCCGTTTTCTTTTATATCCGGCGTTTCGGCGTTCGGAGGCGTTGGGGCGGCGACCGATGATCCCAGACGAACGGCTATCTTCCACAGTGGAGAACGAGGTCGATCTCCTCGGCTGCGAGCTCGTGAAGCTCGATCTGACCTCGAGGGGCCGCAGGCGGGTCCTGCGGATACTCATTGACAGGCCCGGAGGGAACGTGTCGGTCGACGACTGCGTCAAGGTATCGAAAGCGGTCGGGTTCGTGCTGGAGGGCGAGGAACTGATCCAGGGGTCGTACAACCTGGAGGTCTCGTCTCCCGGCATCAACAGGCCGCTGGTGAAGCCGGCGCACTTTGAGAAGTTCACCGGGCACGGCGCCAGGGTGGAATACTCGGGAGACGCCGGAGAGAAGAATACGGTCATCGGGGAGATCGCGAAGGTCGAGGACCGTTCCGTTGTGATAGTCTCCGCCGGCGAAGAGCTGGCCATCGGGTTCGACAGGATCATCAAGGCGAACCTTCACGGGGAGAACTGGGACATAGGCGGAACGAAGGGGCGCGGCAGGAAGCAAACCGGGAAAGGCCGCCAGAGGAAAAGATTTTGACACTTCAACGTGCGTAGACTAGAATACTTTGCACGGTTTGAGGGGAGCGTCAGGAATGAACGCAGGATTTCTGGAAGCATTTGCGCAGATAATCAGGGTCAAGAGGGTCGACAAGGCCACTCTTATCGACACTATCAAGACGAGTCTCATTTCGGCGGCCAAGCGGAAGTTCGGGCAGGAAGCGGAGATAGAGGTCGAGCTGGATGACACGAAGGGCATGCTTGAGGTATACCGCATATACAAGGTCGTCAAGAAGGTGGAGGAACCCGACACCGAGATAGGCCTCAAGAGCGCCCGCGAGATGGACGACGAGGCCAAGGTCGGGTCCGAGATCAAGCTGATGCTTCCCCTCGAGGAGTTCGGTCGCAACGCCGTTCAGACGGCCAAGCAGGTCCTGATGCAGAAGGTCAGGGAGGCGGAGAGGGAGAGGGTCTACGAGGATTACAAGGACAAGATCGGAGTCATCGCCTCCGGCACGGTCCGCCAGGTGGACAGGGGCAATATCCTTGTCAACCTGGGCAGGGCCGAGGCGTACCTGCCCAACCGCGAGCAGATCCGCAAGGAGCGCTACAACCAGGGCGATACGATCCGCGCCGTCATCATCGAGGTCGACAAGGAGGCGAAGGGCCCCCTGATCATCCTCTCCCGGACGAGCAACCATTTTCTCCAGAAACTGTTCGAGCAGGAAGTCCCCGAGATATTCGACGGCGACGTCGAGATAAAGAAGATTGCCCGCGAGCCGGGCGGACGCTCGAAGATCGCGGTCCACTCGAGAAACGAGAAGGTCGATGCCGTCGGTTCCTGCGTCGGAATGAAAGGATCGCGCGTACAGGCTGTCGTGAATGAGCTTCACGGCGAGAAGATAGATATCGTCAGCTGGAGCGAGAGCTCCAGCGAGTTCGTGTCGAGGGCGCTCGCGCCGGCGAAGGTATCGGCGCTGAGGTTCAACGAGGCCGAGGAGGATGTCCTCGCCATCGTCGAGGAGGACCAGCTTTCGCTTGCCATCGGCAAGGAGGGGCAGAATGTCCGTCTTGCATCGAAACTCACCGGCTGGAAGATCGACCTGGCGAACGTCAGGGACGTCGAGCGCAAGGACAAGCTCGAGCAGAAGCTCCAGATGGATATCTCCGACATGGTCGGGGTGACACCGAAGATCGCGGCGAAGATGAAAGGTATCGGCATCCTCACCGTTCAAAAGCTGTACAAGACCACGTTCAACGAGCTGCTCGACATCGAGGGCATCGGCCCGAAGACGGCGGAGAAGCTCAAGGAGAGCGCGCTCGAGACGATGGACGAGCTGAACAAGGCGCTCAAGGAACTCCTCGAGAAGGAGAAGGCCGAAGAGGTTACCACCGAGGAGCTCTTCGACGAGACTGCCCTCGCTCCCGAGGTCGAAAAAAAGGAAGAAGAAGTCAAGCTCACCGAGGAGGAGCTGTTCGGAGACCTGGCCGGGTCCGGTGACGAGGAGGCGGACGAGGAGGAGGAGACCGGCGGCGAGGATGAAGAAGAGGTCGGGGATGGCGTCGAGGAGAACGCTGCCGAAGACGCAGGAGAAGAAACTGAGGAGGAGCGGGAAGAGCCCTCTGAAGATACAGAGACCGGAGAGCCGGGCGGCGAGGATACCGGTCCCGGCAAAAAAGAAGAATAAGGGTGTTCGAAGGGAGTTGAGGTCCTTTGGCGAAAGTCCGCGTATATCAGCTTGCCCGCAAATACGAGATCTCCAGTGATGCTCTGCGCAAGATCCTCGTGAAGGAGGGCATCACCGTCAAGAGCCACATGAGCTCCGTGGACGAGAATGCCGAGACGTTCGTTGAGCAGCATTTCAAGCGCATCAAGACGGCCACGACTCGCGAGGTCAAGAGGAAGGACAGGAGGCTGCCCAAGGGCAAGCCCGCGAAGAGGACAAAGAGCAAGAGGACCGGGAAGCCCGCGAAAAAGCCCGAGACAGACCACAAGGCGGTCAAGGAGAGCGTCAAACGCACGCTTGCCAAGCTCGATGTCACGAGGAAATCCCGCAGGCGCAAGCGCGAAAAGGAAGAGGTCGCCGAGGTCGAGGAAGACCTGAACGTCATCAAGCTCCCCGAGTTCTCTACCGTCGCGGACCTTGCAGAAAAGCTCGACGTCGATCCTGCGGAGATCATCCAGAAATGCTTTGCGCTGGGGCTGATGGTCTCGATCAACCAGAGGCTCGACTCCGACACGATCAAGATGCTTGCCGAGGAGTACGGTGTCGGCGTCATGTTCGTCTCCGCCTACGGGCAGGACATGCTCGCGGGGAAGAAGGAAGTCAGCCCCGAGCGGATGGTCGAGCGCTCTCCCGTGGTTACGATCATGGGTCACGTCGATCATGGCAAGACCTCGCTTCTCGACAACATCCGCAACAGCAATATCATCGACGGCGAAAAGGGCGGGATCACGCAGCATATCGGAGCCTACGAAGTCGAGGCAGTCGGAAGGAAGATCACGTTCATCGACACCCCGGGTCACGAGGCGTTCACCGCGATGCGCTCGAGGGGGGCCCAGCTCACCGACATCGTCATACTCATCACCGCCGCCGACGACGGCGTGATGCCGCAGACGATTGAGGCGATCAACCATGCCAGGGCCGCAGACGTCCCGATAATCGTCGCGATAAACAAGATCGACCTGCCGAACGCCGACCTCGACAAGGTAAAGCAGGGTCTTCTCCAGCAGAACCTCGTGCTCGAGGAGTACGGCGGCAACGTAATGGGGGCCGAGATCTCGGCCAAGAACGGCACCAACATAAACAAACTGCTCGAGATGATCCTCCTGCAGGCGGAGATGATGGAGCTGAAGGCCGATCCGGAGGCCGAGGTTCGCGGCGTGGTGCTCGAGGCGCGCAAGGAGGAGGGCAGGGGCAACGTCTGCAGCGTCCTCATCCAGCAGGGGACCCTGAAGGTGGGCGACATATTCATCACCGGCAATTTCCACGGCAGGGTCAGGGCGATGTTCAACGAGCGGGGCAACAGGATCAAGCAGGCGCCGCCGTCGACCCCCATCGTCATCCTTGGATGTACGGGGATCCCGCAGGCGGGAGACGCCTTCTACCAGGTCGAGGAAGAGAAGATGGCCAAGGGGATAGCGACCAAGCGGCAGCAGTTCGCCCGCGAGAAGGACCGCCGCACGGTCTACAGGATCACCCTCGAGGACCTCTACAGGCAGATCCAGGAGGGCGGCGTCAAGGAACTGAATCTCATCGTCAGAGCCGATATGGACGGCTCGGTGGAGGCGCTCACCGACAGTTTCACCTCTCTCGACACCGAAGAGGTGAAGGTCAATGTGCTCCAGAAGCTCGTCGGCATGGTAAATGAGAGCGATATTCTTCTCGCGTCCGCCTCGAACGCCGTGGTGATAGGATTTCACACCGCGATAACCCCGCAGGCGCAGCAACTCGCCAAGACCGAGAACGTCGACGTCAGGTTCTACGAGGTCATCTACCAGGCGATAGACGATATAAAGGCCGCGATGTCGGGCCTGCTCGAGCCGGAGATCATCGAGACGCCTCTCGGGGACGCCGAGGTGAGACAGGTCTTCAAGGTCTCGAAGACCGGCACTATCGCTGGATGCTACGTCACCTCGGGAACGATCAGGCGCAACGCCCTCGTCCGCGTGAGAAGGGAAGGGGAAGTCGTTCACCAGGCGGCGATCAATTCGCTGAAACGCTTCAAGGACGACGCCAGGGAGGTCCAGTCGGGGTTCGAGTGCGGAATCGGGATAGAGGGCTTCGAGGACTTCGTCGAGGGTGACATCATCGAGGCATACGTCGAAGAGGAGAAGCACAGGACGATCGACTGAGCGGGAGGCACAGCATGATCGTGGCCTGCCTCAGAGTCCGGCTGCACCTGCCTGGCTGCACTTCACTCAAGGGAAAACGGTTCGTTCTGAAAAGCCTGAAGGACAGGCTGAGGAGCAAGTTCAACGTCGCCCTCTGCGAGTACGGCAGCCGGGACAAGTGGCAGCTCACAGACCTGGGCGTCGCGACCGTCACGACCGATACGAGGGGAGCGGACAGGGTGCTTCAGGCGGTCATCAACTATATCGAGAAGGATGGCCGGACGGTGCTGGTCGACATCGAGAGAGAGACATACTGATCCGGCGGAACACATCATGAGCGAGAGGAACAAGGGAAGGATAGAGGAGACGATACGCCAGATGGTGGCGGCGCTTCTCATGCGGAAGGTCAAGGACCCGCGGGTGACCAACGTCTCGATCCTGCGCGTCGAGGTCTCGAGGGACTATTCCGTTGCGAAGATCTACTTCAACCTCATCGGCGGGAGCGAGCCGGAGAGGGTGGCCGAAGCGGAGAAAGGTCTGGCCAGCAGCAGGGGATACATGCGGATGCACGTCAAGAAGCACCTCAGGCTGAGGGTCATCCCCGAACTCGTCTTCATATACGATTCGTCGCTCGACAGGGCGATGCATCTCGAGGAGATCATCGACAGTATACACCGCGAGGAAGCCGGCGAGGACGCCGAAGGGGAGGAGCAGGGATGAGCAGGGAGAGGTTCGAAAGTGAATTCTCGGAGATGATGGCGCTGATCGACCGCCACGAATCGGTCCTTGTGACGGGGCACATCGATCCCGACGGGGACTGTATCGGTTCGATGTTCGCCATCGCCCTGATGCTTGGGGAGATGGGCAAGAAGGTCATGTGTTATGCCCCCGGCGAGATCTCCGAACTGTTCCTCATGCTCCCCGGTGCATCGACGCTCGCGGAGCGCGAGGAGGCATCGAGCTTCGAGCATGACCTCGTAATAGCCGTCGATTCCCCGAATACGGCGAGGACGGAGAATTTCGCCAGGTCCTGCGAGAACGAGGATGTCATCAACATCGACCATCACCCCACGAACGAAATGTACGGCTGCGTGAACGTCGTCGATGCCGCCGCCGCCGCAACGACTGTACTGGTATACAGATTTTTCATGTCGGCGGCCTCCGACAGGATCACGGCCGACATGGCTGACTGCCTCTACCTCGGCATTCTGATGGATACGGGCGGCTTCCGCTTCCAGAACGTGGATTCCGAAGCCCTTCGTATTGCCTCGGAGCTGATCGACCTTGGGGCGAGGGCGTACGAGCTGGCGCACGAATACATATATGTGGAGAAATTCACAACGCTCAGACTGCTCGGCCTCGTGCTGGATTCCCTGCGCCTGCACCTCGACGGACGTGCCGCGACTATGGAGGTCACCTCGGAGATGCTCGAGAGAACAGGGACGACGCTGAAGGATTCGGAAGGATTCATCGATTACGGCGCCGCGCTCGACGACGTCGAGCTCGTGGCACTCTTCAGGGAGACCGTCCCTGGCGAGGTAAGGGTCAGCCTCCGCTCGAGAAACCATCACGACGTCTCGGCTCTCGCCGAGAGATTCGGCGGCGGCGGGCATGTCAGGGCGGCCGGCCTCACGCTCGAGACCGATCTGGCATCCGCGAGGAAGATAATTGTTGACGGCTTCGGAGAACTGCTGGACTGAAGCCGCGCGGAGACAACGCATCGCATATGGAAGACAGACTCGATAATCTCGTAATACCCGTAAACAAGTCTCACGGCCTGTCGACATTCGATGTCATCAGGCGCTTCAGGAAGGCTGTGAAGATCAGGAAGGTCGGACATTCTGGTACGCTCGACCCGCTTGCCACAGGCCTCGTGCTGCTCCTTACGGGCGATGCCACGAAGCTGTCGAGCTACCTGATGGACCTGCCCAAGACGTATATCGCCGATATCGAGCTGGGCAGTTCGACAGACACTAACGATGCCGAGGGGAAGGTCGTTGAGACAGGAGACTGGAGCGGAATCACCGAAGAGGCGATCCTGCCGGTCCTTCTCTCATTCCTCGGCAGGAGGGAGCAGATTCCTCCGATGTTCTCCGCCCTGAAGCACAAGGGCGTACCCCTCTACACGCTGGCCCGCAGGGGCGAGCAGGTGGAGCGCAGGCCGCGCGAGGTCGAGACGTACGCATTGAATCTGCTCGGCTGCAGGCTCCCCGTCTTTCGGATAGAGGCTGTATGCGCGAGGGGGATGTATATGAGGGTCCTGGCCGAGGAGATCGGAGCGAAGCTCGGGGTGCCGGCGCACCTGAAGAGCCTCGTGAGGACGAAGATCGGGCAGTTCGACGTGGATTCGGCCGTGCCGGACGATCGTTTCGACGGGTTGGCCGATATGGAGAAGCCCGGTTTCGGGATAACGGAGGCTCTTGGCCACCTCAGGTCCGTCGAGCTCGACGAGCAGCAGGCCGCCGGGGTGCGCAAAGGCGCCCCCCCCAGGATGGACGGCCCGTCGGCTCGAACGGGGGAGATAGTCCGTCTCGTCGACGGCGAGGGAAGGCTCTGCGCGCTCGCCGAGGCGGGGCCGGCAGGGATGATGAAGCTCAGGAGGGTCTTCATCGGTGAAGACCGGGGATCATAAGCGATGACCGAGCTGATCAGAAGCGCAGAGGCGACAGTCCTCGATAAGGCTGATTCGGCAGTCACCGTCGGGGTTTTTGACGGGGTCCACACCGGCCACCAGAAGGTCATCTCCGAGGTGCTCGAGAGGGCGAAGGAGGCGGGCCTGCGGAGGACCGTCCTCGTGACCTTCGACAGGCATCCGATGAGCGTGACCCGCCCGGAGGCAGCCCCCGTTCTGCTGACCACTCTGGACGAGAAGCTTTCACTGCTGCAGGGGATGGGACTGGACGTGATATTCGTCGAGAAGTTCGACGATGTGACCGCTTCGACTCCCTACGCCGACTATATAAGGAACAGGCTCGTCGGCGACCTGGGGATGCGTCAGCTGATCGTCGGATACGATTTCCATCTCGGCAGGGGCAGGCGGGGAGGAAGCGAGGCCCTGATCGAGGAAGGGAAAAGGTCAGCCTTCGGCGTGACGGTGGTCCCTCCGGTCGTTGTAGAAGGCACGGCGGTCTCGAGCACGAGGATCAGGAAGGACGTGATGGAGAAGAAGATGGGCCGCGCGGCGAGATTCCTCACCCGTCCCTATTTCTTCGACGCCGACGTAGAGAGCGGCGGGGGAATGGGCAGTGAGCTCGGGTATCCGACGGCAAACGCCTGCGTTGCCCACAGCGAGAAGCTGATACCGCCCGGTGGCGCCTACGCCGTGACGGTGGATACGGGCGGGGCGAGCTACGGGGGGATGATGAACATCGGGCTCGCGCCGACGGTCAGGTGCGACGGGCGCGAGAGCATCGAGGTCCATCTGTTCAATTTCGACGGCGACCTGTACGGCAGCAGGCTGCGGATACATGTCGTCGAATACATACGCGACGAGAGGCGGTTCCGCGGCCGGGAAGAGCTGATGGATCAGCTTCTAAGGGATAGCGTAAAGGTCAGGCGGATTCTGGAAAAGAAACGTTGACAATCCGAAATTGTCATGTATGTTTGGGCATTGCACTTGAAACGTACAAGGCAGTTCCAGGCGGATCGGGCATGGGGTCCTTTCTGCTGCCATCGTGTATCAGCACGTGTGTAAAGGAGGTCAGGACGATGGCACTGCAAAAAGACACTAAGAAAGAGGTTATCAGCAAATTCCGGCTGCACGAGCTCGACTCGGGCTCTCCGGAAGTACAGATCGCGCTCCTTACAGAACGCATCAACGCTCTTACCGAGCACTTCAAGGTTCACAAGAAAGACTTCGCGTCGAGACGGGGGCTTCTCAAGCTCGTCGGTCGCCGCCGCAAGCTTCTTGATTACCTGAAGAAGAGCAGGATCGAGAAGTACCGCGAGCTTATCAAGGAACTCAACCTCAGGAAGTAAGCATAGCACTTGTTGTTTTACCTACGGTGTAGTGGCCGCCGGGTGAAATAGTACCTTCTGTTAATATCGGCAGATGGAGGAAAGAGAAACGGAATGATAAGAAAGACAAAACAGATCGACGGAAGAGAGTTTTCCCTCGAGACCGGGCGTGTCGCCAGACAGGCGGACGGTTCGGTGCTCGTCGGGGAGGCCGGGACGACAGTCCTCGTCACGGCCGTCTCTTCGGAGGCCCTGAGCGACAGGGGTTACTTCCCGCTCTTCGTCGAGTACAGGGAGAAGTTCTACGCCGCGGGCAAGATCCCCGGTGGATTCTTCAAGCGCGAGGGACGGCCCTCCGAGAGGGAGACCCTCGGCGCCAGACAGATAGACAGGCCGATCAGGCCGCTGTTCCCCGAGGGCTTCATGAGCGAGGTCCAGGTGGCGTGTACCGTTCTGAGCAGCGATCAGCAGCACCAGGCCGACGTTCTCGGCATTGTGGGGGCTTCACTGGCGCTGAATATATCGAATATCCCGTTCGACACGGTCCTCAGCGGGGCGCGTGTGGGCATGAAGGACGGTGAGTTCATCCTCAACCCGACATTCGACGAGGTCGAGGAGGGCAGCTTCGAGCTGGTTATCGCCGGCTCCGACGATGCGATCATCATGGTAGAGGGATCGGCCGACGAGCTGTCCGAGGCGAAGCTCATCGAGGCGCTCGATTTCGGGCACGTGAAGATCAGGGAACTCAACGCCTTCCAGCGGGAACTGATTGCCGAATGCGAGATCCCCGAGAAGAGGACGTTCACCGTGACCGAGGTCGACCAGGACCTCCAGCAGAGGCTCAGGCACGACTACTTCCAGGAGATCGACCAGCGGTGCCGGATCAGGGGCAAGCACATCCGCGCGAAGGCCCTCACCGAGTTGACCGATCAGGCCCTCGAGAAGTACGCCGAGGAATTCCCCGAGTCGGAAAAAGTGATAAAGAGCATAATACACGACCTCGAGCGCGAGGCCGTCAGGAAGATGATTCTCGAGGAGAAGGTCAGGACCGACGGCCGCGCCTACGACGAGGTCCGCGGCATCGAGTGCGAGATCGCCATCCTTCCGAGGACGCACGGCAGCGCCCTGTTCACCAGGGGTGAGACGCAGAGCCTCGTCGTGACGACGCTCGGCACCTCGCAGGACGAGCAGCGCATAGACGCGCTGTCCGGCGAGAGCTGGAAGAAATACATGCTTCATTATAACTTCCCGCCGTACAGCGTCGGCGAGGTCGGATTCTTCCGCGGGCCCGGACGCAGGGAAATCGGCCACGGAGCGCTCGCCGAGAGGGCGATCCGCCCCGTTATCCCAGCCGACGAGGACTTCCCGTACACGATCAGGGTGGTGTCCGACATACTCGAGTCGAACGGTTCGAGCTCGATGGCCACTGTCTGCGGCGGAAGCCTCGCGCTGATGGACGCAGGCGTACCGGTCAGGAAGGCCGTAGCGGGCGTCGCTATGGGTATGATCATGGAGGAAGGCAAGTACGCGATCCTCACCGATATCCTCGGCCTCGAGGACCATCTCGGGGACATGGACTTCAAGGTCACCGGCACGCGCGACGGCGTCACGGGCTTCCAGATGGACGTCAAGATCTCGGGTATTTCCAAGGAGATCATGACCGAAGCGCTCGAGCAGGCGAGGCGCGCGAGGATACATATCCTCGACATCATGGACGGTACGATCGAGAAGGCCAAAGACGACATCTCGCCCTACGCGCCGAAGATCTTCCAGATCAAGGTGCCGGTCGACAAGATCCGCGAGATCATCGGCCCGGGGGGCAAGATGATCCGTCATATCCAGGATACATCGGGAGCGAAGATCGATATCGAGGACGACGGTACGGTGACCATCGCCGCAATCGACAAGGAATCGCATGACAAGGCGATGGCGTTGATCGACGAGATCACCGCCGAGCCCGAACTCGACAAGGTCTACATGGGCAGGGTCAGGAGCGTCGTACAGTTCGGCGCGTTCCTTGAGATCATGCCCGGCCGCGACGGGCTGCTGCACATCTCCGAGATTGACATCAATCGTGTCGAAAGGGTCGAGGATGTCCTCAACGTCGGCGACGAGATCGAGGTCAAGGTCGTCAACATCGACAGGGACGGCAAGATCCGCCTGAGCCGCAAGGTCCTCCTTCCCGGTTATGTAGAGAACAGCCGGGACAGCAGGGACGAAGGCGGCCGCAGGGACCGCGGCCGCAGGGACAACAGGAAGCGTCACTGATCCCTTATGATAAATTTGCCTGAACCACGCAGGATCGCCCTCGATTCGGGGGCGATTCTGCTTTATCAGAGGAATATCGTATCGCCGACCACGGCGTTCGGCGTCTGGATAAGGAAGGGTTCCCGCGACGAGGGGGCCGGCGAGCGCGGGATGTCGCATGTCCTCGAGCACATGGTCTTCCGCGGGACGCCGTCGCGCAGCGGCCTCGATATCGCCCTCGATCTTGAGTCAATTGGCGGCCAGTGGGACGCCTTCACAAGCAAGGAAGCGGTCTGCTATTACGGGAGGACGCTCGAGGAGCACTTCCCCAGGCTCGCCGACGTATTCTCCGATATCGTCCTGAATCCTCTCATAGAGTCTCCAGCGCTGAGAACGGAGCTGAAGGTGATAAGGGAGGAGATCAGGGGCGTCAATGACTCGCCCGAGGAAGCGACGTACGAGCTATTCTTCAGGGGGCTTTTCAGCGGGAGCCAGCTCGGTTATCCCGTCGCCGGAAACCTCAGGGACATCTCCCGCATCAGCCGCGACGAAATCCTGTCGTTTCACAGGAAGACATACACGGCGGCGAACACCGTTTTTGCCTATATCGGTACTCTGCCCCCCGGAAGGGTCGCGCGGATTCTCAACCGCAGATTCGCATTTTCGCTGAAGGGCCGGCGCCCGGGACCAAGGCGCGACAGGTTCATGCCCGCCGTGTCGAGGTCGGCACGTAAGAGCGGATGGAGCCAGCACCACGTCTGTGTCGGGGCGAGGACCGTTTCGGCCGGCGACCCGATGAGGTTCACCGTGATGCTCCTCTCCGGCATTGTCGGCGGCGGGGTATCCTCGCGCCTGTTCCAGAGCATGAGGGAGAGAACCGGGCTCGCCTATTCGGTCTACTCGCATGTCAATTTCTGGAGCGACACGGGCGCCTTTTCGGTATACTTCTCCGTCGATCCCAGGAACGTGAAGCCCGCTCTCGAGATATTCGACAGGGAGATGGAGAACATCCGCACCGGCGACATCACGGCCGGGGAGCTCGAAAGCGCCAGGGCCCAGCTCAAGGGATCGATAATCCTCAGCCTCGAGAGCTCCGAGACGAGGCTGTTCAGGCTCTTCCACGAGGAGTGCTGCCTCGGCGAGTTCAGGAAGGTCGAGGATGTGCTCCGCGACATCGACGCCGTGGATGTGTCTATGGTCGGCGAGGCGGCAGGGAAGCTTCTCGCGCCGCGCCGCCTGATCCGGGCCGTCTGCGGGCCGGACGGAGCGGCAGGAAGGAAATCGTCCCGATGAACGGCGGATCGAAAGACGGGGCACCGGTGACGGTCGAGATAAGGTATCTCCCCCATCATGACGGCCTGTCCCCGCTCGCCCGCATGACGGAAAGATCGAGCGGATTCGATCTGCAGGCGGCCTGCTCCGGTGACGTCGTCATCGAGCCGGGCAGTGCGATCCTCGTTCCCGCGGGATTCGAGATGGCCGTACCACCGGGATACGAGGCGCAGGTGAGACCCCGCAGCGGCCTCGCCCTGAAGAGCAGGATCGGACTGCTCAACAGCCCCGGCACCATAGACAGCGACTACCGCGGTGAGGTCGGTGTGATCCTGTTCAATTTCGGCGACGAAGATTTCACCGTACGCAGGGGGGACCGCATAGCGCAGATGGTCGTCTGTTCCCTGCCGGAAACGGAGCTCGTTGAGACTGAGCGGCTCGACAGCACGGAGCGCGGCCCGGGAGGCTTCGGCCATACGGGCAGGGGACGGAGATGACGACGATACTCCAGGCGGCGGCTCTTCTCATCCTTGCCGTCGCCGCTCTATACGCTCTCTGGCGGATCAGGTGGGGGTATCCCGACCGTTCGATCCCCGGGGTCCTTACCTATCACAAGGTGGTCGATTTCGAATTCGGGGGGACCTGGATCAGCCCCGGCAGATTCGAGAGGCATATCGCTTCCCTGATCGATTCGGGATACCGTTTCATCGACGAGAGGGCCTTCCTCGAGTCGATAGAAGGGAGCAGGCCCGCCGGGGAGAAGGAGATCCTCCTCACATTCGACGACGGATACGACTGCATCGCTGCGAGTGCCGCTCCGGTGCTGGAGCGCATGGGAGTGCCCGCGCTGGTTTTCCTCGTCTCCGGGTTTGCCGGTGAGGAGAACAGCTGGGAACTCGGCCTGCCGGGGAGGAAGGCGCGTCATATGGACTGGGACATGGTGAGAGCGCTTCGCCCGCGGGGCTTCTCGTTCGGATCGCACTGCGAGAGCCACCTCCCGCTGACCCGCATGACTCGTGTAGAGGCGCTTCGGGAGATGGTCAGGTCCAGGGAAGAGATAGAGAGTCGCACTGGAGCGGAGGTCCTCAGCCTTTCCTATCCGTTCGGAAGGTCGGACCCGGAGGTTGCTTCACTCGCCGCGGAAGCAGGATACAGGGCCGCTTTCACCCTCTACCCGTCCGGCGGAGCGGGGGAGACGGACCGGTACCGGCTCAGGCGCGAGGGAGTCTGGGTGATCGATACTCCCGCGACGATAAAGATAAAGCTCTCCCGCGGGGGCCTGTTCTGGCTCGAGGATATAAAGGGGCGGATGATCAACGCCGTCGCCGACCTGACGCCGCTTCTCAAGAGTAGACAGGGTAAACGTTGATCAGTCGCGGACGAGTGTGTAGTCGCGTCCGCTGTTTCCCATCCTGTAAACGATGCCGGTCTGGTGGATGCGCGCGATCGCGTCGCGGGTGATGAACTTCCTCACCATGAGTATCTCGAGGGTGAACGGATAGGTGCCCTTGACGGCGAAATACTCCTCGAGGCCCTCCCTCACTGTAGCCTCGAGCCGCCGCAGCCGAAATTCCTCGAGATCGGCCGACAGCATGCCTTCGCCGGAACCGCCCGCGGCCGACAGCTCGCTCGAAAAGGCCTCTGCGGTCCATCCCGGCGGCAGCAGTGCGGGCACGACGTATTCGCCGGCGATGAAGCATGCGATGAGCATGAAGACGACGACGAAGGTCGGCGCCAGTTTCTTTCCGCTCTTTGCCTTTTTCTCGAGAACCTCTTCCTCGACCTCCTCAGCGACGGGGCTGGTGTCCTTCGTGATCTCGAGAAGCTCCTTCTCGATGAGGTTTTTCAGGGCTTCGTAGGTGTTGAACCTCGCCATACGGGCGTGCGCCACGAGATCGGATATGCTTGTCTCCTCGGAGAGCATGTTGTAGATGACCTCTTCGTTCTTCTCGATCCGGGAGCTTTTGCCCTGCGGCGCGGGAAGGCGTCGGACGACCATCTCCTCCGACGGGAAGATCCTCCGCATCTCGGGGAATTCGTCGATGCGCCTCATGCTCTCCATGAGAAGCCCCTCGACCTTGATGGCCGAGAAGGTCCGGACGCCGACGAGGACGCTGGTGCCCGAGACGAATTTGTAGTAGCTCTTCGGCCAGGAGAGCACCTCCTGGACCGTTTCGTATATCTGCTCGGTGAAGATCGTGCTCAGCTCGTCGTCCGAGAAATACTTTTCCTGAAGCAGGATGTCGGCCAGATCCATCTTCGACCTCGCCTGGATCTGCTGTAGGTTGTTCATCTCGTCGCGGCCTGCAAATCCGTATCTGAGCAGGTAATCCTTGAGCGGGTCGCGCGCCCTGGCCCTGCGGTCCCTGGTCGATACGATCAGGCCGTCCTGGAAGAATATGGCTATGTTCTCGTTGCCCGAGACCGAGAGCATCCCCGACTTCTTCTGGATCGAGATGAGCTGGAATATTTCGCTCAGCCCGAAATCCCTGGCGTTTCCTTCCAGTGCCATCGACGTTCCTTCCTAAAGCGTCTCGAGGTATTCCTTGAACTCTTCCCGGGTCTTGCTGTCCTCCTCGGTGAAGCGCCGCCGCTCCGGCTGGGCAGGAGTCTCGTCCGGGGCATCCCCCAGAGCCAGTGTCTGCGGTTTTGCGGGCTTCTTCTCGGGCTTCTCCAACCTGAGGTCTGGAGGCAGGATGCGGTAGTTTATCTGCTCGTGCGGCTTCCTCGATCTTATAGTCGAAAGCCAGAAGAGCGCGATTACGGCCAGCGCGGTCGCCTGATGCATAAGGGGTGTTCCCAAGCCTGCGCTGCGCGGGTCGTCGAGGTAGAATCCGTTCCACAGTAGCAGGAAGAGGGCCGATGCCGTCGCCGATATGACGAACATTCCCTTCCATGCCGATCCGAGTATTATCTTCGACGAGCCGGGGACGACCTTCATCTTCCACCATCCTCCGCGGTCCCTTCTCGATCTGACCTTCTGTCTCCTGTGCCTGAGCAGCGCCTCCATGACCTTGACGCTCGACAGCCCGCTGATGGCGGCGGCGCAGTTATGGCACAGCGTGATACCCGTCTCCGAATCGGAGCATTCGGGGCATGTCGGGAGACTGCAGTTGTTGCAGAAGTATACCTTCCATGCACGCGGGACGGTCCTCGCCAGGACTATCCCGGATATAACCGCTGCGACAAGCAGTATCCAGACCCATCTCAGCGGGAAGAGGAGATATGGACGGAAGATCCCGTCAAGTATCCCGGACTTTCCCGATCCGCCTTCCCTGAAGGCGATCCTCCACAGCTCCGCCACGGGGAATCCCCGGTCGTAGATGTCGAGCTCGAGCAGGGTCGTAGCGGGATTGGCCTCGTTGTATTTCTCTATTCCGAATACGCGCGCCTTCGCGAGGGCGGCGCTCGATTCGGCGAAGAGCATCTTGTTGATGTATGTCTGCCCTATGTTGAACCATGCGAGCGCGCTCGTCGAGTCGATGGCGATCACGCTCTGGTAACCTGCCAGCGCCCTGTTGAAATCGCCCTGCCTGAAGTAAACGTTTCCGAGGTTGAGGTATGCCGGCGCGAAATCGCTGCGCTCCGAGACGCTGGCGAGCAGGTGGCCGCGCGCCTCGTCGTAGAGCCCTATCCTCGACTTCATCGTGCCTATGGCGAATTCCTTTTCAGCAGCGAAACGTCCGCTGTCTATCTCGTCGATCGACCTGATGAGGCGCGAGTCGGCTCCGCTCTCGTTTACCATGGCGAGCCTGCGCGTCGCGCTCCCTTCATCGATCGCCGAGGTCAGCGATTCGAGCTGGGGGGTCAGGAAGGAGACCGCGCATATGAAGAGAGTGACGGTGAGGACCGCTGCCTTTTCCCTGCGGCCGATGACCGGCCAGAGGACCGCTATCATCAGCGCGGAGTAGAGCGTTATCCCGCCGCGCACGATGAGCAGTCCCAGTATCAGGAGCGGGCCGATAAAACGTGCCGGCGGGAAGGCGTATTTCCCCCCGTAGATCTCCCTGATCTTGTGGTCATACTCCGGCCAGTGTCTGACGAGAAGGAAGATGAGGACGAGGAAGAGCACTGTGAAGGCCACGGCGGTCGAGAGTATCACGACGTTCGCCGCCAGGAGGGCCTGGCCGTAGAAGCCCCTTATCTTGCGCTTGTATCCCTCTATCAAATGGATGATGAAATCGGTGTTGCCGCTTCGCAGGTCGATGCGCGCCAGTGCGAACATCGGATCGGGATAGTCGCCGGACAGGCTGGCCGCGAGGAAGAGCTTGCGTCGTGCGGTCTCCCGGTCGCCCGCCTCGAGTGTCTCCATCGCGTCGCGGTAGACCGCCCTGGCCGGGACCCGGAGGGACCATGCCCCGCGCTGGAGCTCGGCTGTCGTGTAAGATCTGAGGATCTCGTTGTCTATTTCGTGCAACGGGTTGGCGAGCAACGGTTTGCAGAATGCAACCGTCAGAATGAGCGCCATGAGGGCGCCCGCTCGGCCTGCCGGGTTAAGTCTCTGCGGCATAAGAAGTTTCACTGGCTCTGTCATCCTGCCTGTCTATTTTGAAGCAGTTTATGTTACCACCGATTGCTCATCGGCAAATATCGTGCCGCGCAGCGGCGTTTGACATTCGGCCGCCGCTGTGTTTATTTGTTTGTTTACAGGGGCTCCGCCCGGTGATATAAAAAGCAGGGTTGGTTTTCGAGATTTCTCCCACCACAGCGGATTTTGCGGGGTGATAGAGATGATGCCGGCAGAGATTTCAGGAATCGGCGAGTTCACCGGCCAGGAGGTGCTGCTCAAGGGCTGGGTGTACAACATGCGCTCGAGCGGGAAGATCCTCTTTCTCCAGATGCGCGACGGCACGGGTATCATCCAGTGCATCATTGAAAAGGCGGTCGTGGGAGACGAGGATTTCGAGCTGGCCTCCGGCCTCACCCAGGAATCCTCGCTCGAGGTGACCGGGACGGTCAGGGAAGACGCGCGCGCGCCGGGTGGATACGAGCTCAGCGTCACCGGCTTCAGTATAATACAGATCGCCGAGTCGTATCCGATCACTCCGAAGGACCACGGCAACACCTTCCTGATGGACAACCGCCATCTCTGGCTGAGAAGCCGGAGGCAGAACGCGATTCTCAGGATAAGGGCCGGGCTGATCCGTTTCATAAGAGATTTCTTCGACAACAGGGGATTCATCCTCTGCGACACACCGATCTTCACGCCCAACGCGTGCGAGGGCACTACTACACTGTTCGAGACCGACTACTTCGGCGACAGGGCGTACCTCACGCAGAGCGGGCAGCTCTACAATGAGGCGACGGCGGCGGCCTTCCGGAAGGTCTACACCTTCGGCCCGACCTTCAGGGCGGAGAAATCGAAGACGAGGCGCCACCTGATCGAGTTCTGGATGGTCGAGCCCGAGGTCGCCTTCGCCGACCTCGACGATATCATGCAGCTCGGCGAGGATTTCATCATCGAGATCGTCGGCCGCGCGCTAGAGACATACAGGGACCTGCTCGAGGGCGAGCTCGAACGCGACGTCTCTCGGCTGGAGAAGGTCCAGGGACCGTTCCCGAGGATCTCGTATGCGGAGGCCGCGCGGATCCTGAAGGAGAAGGGCGGCGATTTCGAGGAAGGCGGCGATTTCGGCGGCACCGACGAAACGGTGCTCGCCGGGGAGTTCGACAGTCCGGTCTTCGTGCACCGCTTCCCCTCTGCGATCAAGGCATTCTATATGGAGCCCGATCCGGATGATCCGACATACAGCCTCTCGGTCGACCTGCTCGCGCCCGAAGGGTACGGCGAGATCATCGGCGGCGGTCAGCGAGTCTCCGACCTCGGCCTGCTGAAAAAAAGGATCGAGGAGCACGGCCTGCCGGAGAAGGCGTTCGGGTGGTACCTCGACCTGCGCCGGTACGGCACCTTCCCCCACGCCGGCTTCGGTCTCGGTGTGGAGAGGACGCTCGCCTGGATATGCGGGATACAGCACGTTCGCGAGACCATCCCTTTCCCGAGGCTTCTCAACCGGCTCTCACCGTAAGAGGTAATCTCCGGTAACGGCTGATAATCCATCTAACTTGTAATACTTACAGGCAGCCACTCCAATAATGGCATAAACTGTCATATAAACTTCAACTTCAATATTTACTTGACAAATGTCGATTATTATGGTAGAAAAGAAAACGCATTCTAGGCGTCTGCAATGCATTCACGCGGGGACAATGAACACCTTCTTTGAGACCGAAGAATCCGGTTTTACCGGAGAGAAGGTGAGTGTAAGGGAAGGTTGGACTGCATTAAGGGGGTCCAAAAATAGGGTGTAAAGTCATTCCTTCCTCCGATCTTGAGCTCGTTGACAGAACAACGACGAAGCAGATGCAACATAAGGAATCACACTAGGTTGACTGCATCAGAGCTTTCTGTTGGGTGGGAGAATCCTCACCTTATTTTACTAAACTAAAACTAACAGGAATAGGTTGTAGGACTGGAGCTCGGACAATCGGGCAACGCACTTTGTCTTTGTCGACAACATAAGTTGTTGATGTGACTGATGGGTTGTCCCAGGTTGTGGGGGAATGAAGTCCAGATAACCAAAGGAAGAGGGGATTGTTGTGTTAAAATCAATTGCGACGCTGGTGGCCTTCGCGATCGTAATCGCAGTACCGGCATCGGCGACAGTCAATGTGACAAACGACACAGATCCAGATGTCACAATCACCCTGACCATCGGCTGCTTTACGAACATTTGGTGGAACAACACCGATGTCGATCACCAGATCAACTTCAATGACATCGTAGGCACCGGCGGGGATTGGTTCAGTCCGACACTTACAGGACCGTACCTAGAAGCAGAGAAGTCGTCGCAGGATCCGTTTGCTGAAGGTTTCTATGAGTCGTACGATCATGCCTTCTTCTGGATCGAGGCAAACTGCGATGTCACCATGACAATTATAACGGGCGGTTACCTGTCGGACAACGGCGGTGACGAACTGGACACCTGGTTCACGATGGCACTGACGAACAACTGGCAATGCACGGCTCCGGACTGTGGTTTCATTAACAATGGTCAGCGCGTGGACACAGGTAATATCGTTCCCTTTGACGGAGAGGGATCGTATGCTGACGGCTCCGTGGTTCCAATGAACCTGTTCACCGGAGCTTTCTATCCGAACCAGTGGTCGTTCCCAATGGGGCCTGGTACGCAGACCTACACGGCCAACTTCCAGGCTTATACCGAGGGAACGATCCTCTTTCACGCACGTGTGCTGCGTTCGGGCATTTCGGATCCGGCGGGGACCTACACAACCTCACTGGATTTCACGTACTCCGAGGCCACGCCGTAATCGAGGATTGGGCAATAGCGCCTGGGGGGCGTATGCCCCCCAGGCGTTTGGTTGGGAGAATGAATATTCTCCATGAGAGAAAGGTGAATACCCTTGAACAGGCTCGGGCAATCCCTTGGTAAAGGCTTCTTCGTTGCTCTTTGCTGCACTTTTCTTGTGCCGGAGCCTGTTGCCGGCCAAAGGGAATTTAATCCGAGGACGATGGGCTTTGCCGTCTCGATCGGATCCGAAGTGCTGTCCGCCCGTCCAGGCCGGACTGTGGAAAGCGAGATCACAATCATTGCGCAGGGAACGGAAAGAGTCACACGCTATGAGATACGGGCTCTTGATCTCAGTCAGGGCCCAGCGGGAGGAGCGCGGCCAGTGCCGATCGGTGAGGGCGCGAGGTCCTGTGCCGGTTGGGTCAGCATTGACAAGAATATCGAAATCCCGCCGGATGGAAGGATCACCGTCCCATATTCGATCAAAGTACCCTCGGGGGCAGTCGGAGAGTACTATGCGTACCTTGAAGTGAAGCATATTCCCGATCGTTCGGAAAAAACATTTGTGGTCATGGTGAGGCCTGCTTTGTCCGTTCGTGTTGAAATCAACATCCCGGGCGGGAGAGCCCTCGAGCTGAGAACGGAAAGGCTGTCATATGATCCATTCCTGCTGGATGGTGAACCTGGGATCCTACTCGAGGTGGCAAACACGGGGCAAGCGAAATCGCTGGTTGAGGGTGATATACTCCTCTACGGTTCCAAAGGTACCTTCCCCTACCGCGCGCACATTCCGGTGACGGCGGCGGGAACGCCGTGCACCGTCTACCCGGGCATTTCCATATCTCTCAAGTGCCCTCTGCTCCGAACACCGCCCCCGGGCATCTATCAAGCACAGGCCCGCGTCCTCATGGCCGGGAGATGGACAACCCGCAGCACCTTCGATATCACCATTCCCGAGTCGGGCCAGGAGTCTACAGGTTCCAGCCTCCGCTCCAAGTCCGAGCTCGATATCGATTTTCGGGTGGATCCAAACTTTGTTGAGGTCACCCTTCCTCCAGGCGCCAAGCGGACGGTTTCGGTTCGCGTACAAAACCGGGACACCGTTACCGTGGTAACTCGGGCTTCGGTTGTCAATGTGACGCAGGAGGCCAACGGCTTTTTAACGTTCTCCGACTTCGAAGACCCCGCCGAACAGTGGGTCAGTGTCTCTCCCGACGAAATGGAGCTGGGCCCACACTCGTCAGCGAACTTTCTCCTGGAAGTAAGGCGCCCCGAAGCGGCCACTGGGGATTTTGATATGTGCGCCGCGCGGTTCCAGGGTGTTGCCGGAACTGATGCCGAAGGGTGGAGGTCTGAGGTGGATATTGGTGTCCCGGTCATCGTTGTCAACCCTGGCGCTGCGCTTCCCCAGGTCGAGGTGGAAACGATCGAGGTCATCCGTCGTCAGAGACCCGAAGACAACCCGACCGCCGCGTTGCTTATTCTTCGAAACGTCGGGGGGCGGGTGGCAAAGGTCTCGGGGAAATTCGTGGTGGAGCGCGTATCGCCGCGGCAGACAATCCAAACCATGCGGTTCGGGAGGCGAGGGGACCTCCTCCTGCCACCAGGTGGCGTAAGGGAAATCAGGATGAAGATGCCTTTTCTGAATATTGGGCGATTCGTCCTTCTCGCGGAGGGGCAGATTTACGGACAGCCACAGGCGGGTTTTCAGAACGAAGTGGGGTTCGAGTGTACCAAGGGGCCGCCGGAGTAGGAAACAGGGATGTTCAAACTCCAGCCGAATATAGGCAGGCTTGGACTGCTCGTGGTGGCAGGGCTGTTTTCTTTTTCATGCACGGCCACTCGTCCATCAGTTGAGCAGGGTCTGACGCTGGAATGGCAGACCGATGGGGCAGAGCTCGCCATCGAGGATGCGAAGAGTCTGCTCGAAAGTGACTCCTTTGGTGAGGCGGCGGACCTTCTCAAGTCTATCGGTAGACAAGAAGGTGCAGTCGAGCACATGGATGAAGTGCTCTACCTGTTGGGAAAGGCGCGCCTGGCCATGGAGGAACCGGGAAAGGCGGCCAGATGCTTCACGTTGTTGAGAAGGTATTTTCCCCGGAGCCCACATCGGTTCCCAAACCTGTTGGAAAGCGAGGCAAGAGCAGATTCAACTCTGGCGAAAAACAAAGCTTTTCTGCCGATGGTCGACAACCCCGGTTCGCAGGAGGCCAACGGAATCACTTCCCCCCGGGGGGATATCGAACAGGTCAATCCCGGTGACGCAGCTCCCCTGGTTACGAATGCTTTCTACGAGACGGACGTTCGCCAGGCGCTCATGGATATTTCCGCTCAAACCGGTGTATCCATAGTTCCTGGCGCGATGGTCAGAGGTTACGTAACCGTCGAACTCCGAGATACTCCACTCGAACAGGCCTTGGAAAGAATCCTTTCTCCCCTCGGGCTTACGTTCGGCAAAATGGATGGTTACTACCTTGTTGGCGCACCCGCCGAGGACAGCCCCTCCCATCCCTATCTCACCGAGACCGTTCTCGTCAAACCTCGTTACTTGAGGGCTGAAGAGGTTCCTGGAATATTGCCCCGATTCTACGGAAAGTACCTCCGGGTTGACAAGTCGAGAAATACAATTTCAATCACCGCTTCCAGGACACTGCTTAAGACGTTCGAAGAGGATCTGGCGGCTCTGGACCATCCCACGCCGCAGATCATGATCGATGTCATGGTGGTGGAGACGAGTTCCGATACGAGAATGAGTCTGGGTCTTGACTGGAACTACAGGGGAAGTGAGGACGAAGGAATTCTCCGAGTCAAGCTGCTTCCTCAGTTCGTTGATTCGCTGTTTATAGGTGAGTTTACGACGATGAAGTCGCCTTTCGATCTGAGGGTCGCTCTTCAAGCCATGGCGGCGAAAGGGCGCGTCAAGATTCGGGCGAACCCGAGGGTGGCAACCAAGCAGGGCACAAAGGCCGAAATACGCATTGGGAAGGAGGTATACTTCTCACTGATTCAGGGTTCGGTGAACTTTCCCTACTTCACGCTGGAGAAGATTCCTACCGGAATCACTCTGAGCATTACACCCTACCTTGGAGCCTCCTCGGAGATAACTACCGACATCACCGCCGAGGTCAGCGACGTCGTCGCGTCCGGAGCCAGCGGTCTTCCGATCACGAACGTACGGTCGGTCAATACCCGGATCCGTGTAATGAACGGCCAAACGATCACAATTGGGGGACTTCGTTCGCAGATGGAACGACAGCAGGAAGAGCGGATTCCGTTCCTGGGTGAGATTCCCCTGATAGGAAGGTTGTTCGGACACACGACCACGGAAAAAGTTGAGACCGAAATCATGATTTTAATCACACCCTATGTGATTATTCCTGCGGAGGAATTCGATGTGCTGTGATTCCGTCATCATAGGGTGGAAGGACGGAAATAACTTAACCGCAAGTCAGCACTTACGATTGTGAGCGGATGATGGCAAATTTAACAAGAAGACCGGGAGCAATCACCCGACTACTTCTTCTGGTCACAATTCTCTCCCTCGCCGCCTTTGCACAGGCGGGGATCGTGGAGGATCAAACGACCGGGAAGCCTCTTTCGCAGCAGGATCCAGCGATTCTGCAGGGGCGCATCGTCATTAGCCCCGTGTCTGCGGTAGTCGCCTTAAGGCCGGGTGCTCCTCGGTTGGCCGACAGAGATAGAAGGTCCTTTCCGATCGAAGTTCGGGGTGAGGTCCGGGTCCGGGTAGAGTCTATTCTTCCATTCTGGGGAGCCACGGTTGAGGCCCTGGTCCTCAGGGGGCCGGGTGGCGCGGTGCCGCCAGATCGTTTGCTCGTGAGGGTGGGAGGGGAGGAAGCTGAATTCCTGCCACTGTCAGGTCGTGTCCGCTTGGTCACGGGTGATCACCGCTCTCCAGTAGAGGAAGTGCCCATTGAGATTCTCTTCTGTCCCACTTGGCGCGATCGCCCGGGTCGGTACGAGGGGCGGCTCCTCCTGCGACCTGCCGTTGCGCGAACCGTACGGAGCACCATAACGCCTTACCTCACAGCGTCTGGGGAGCTAAGAGATAAAGAGCCAGGTAAATTCAAAGAGCAGGATCTGGGAGAAACACGGGAAATAGAAGTGGTGTTTGAAAGTCCGCAGGTTATCAGCATTGAATTGTCTTCGGACGAGCTGCATTTCGATGCTACAGCCGGAGTCGGCATCATTTCAGCCAATGAAGGTATAGTCATAGAGGTTTCCACCAACGCTGCCGTCTGGCAAGTAGAGTGTCGGGTCTCACCGCTTGTGTCCGACGAACATGAGATTCCAGTTTCGCGAATTCTTTGGGAAAGATTAAACGACTTTGGCAATGTGGTTGACTCCGGTAATTTGGCGGATCAACCTGTGGTCTTCGAGGGGCGCAAGCATGCCGAGTGTGCGAGGGCTACGCTCCGCTTCAAGGTTCACATCTTCATGCATGATGTCGCGGCGGTTTATAATGGGACCCTGTCAATGCTTGGAACACCCGGTCGGAAGCATAGAGAAAAGAAAAGGGGGCCTTGGTGAAAGTAGGCAAGATGCCGACAATCAGATATATAGTCTTTTTTGCCACCCTTTTAAGCATTATGGTGTTGCTTGCGGTGGATCTGGCGACTCAGGATACTTCGAACGCCGATATCAGAAAGCGGCTTACGCTTGGCGCAGTAACGCAAATTGTTCCTTCTAGCTATGTCTTCGACAGCTCACGTCTCGATACCATATCCGGTCAGACCATTCTGAATCATACAGTGCTGCTGACCGTACTGACAAATGACCGTGACTGGCGGCTGCCGATTTGGCTCGACGTGGACACAAAAATGCCTGAGGCGGTGGGAATCACATGCCGGCTCTTGGACAGTGGCAAGGCGGTAATACGTGAAGGAGCAATCGTGAGTGGATATGCAGAACTGTTGGGGACGGGAGAGGTAGGGTCTTTCGATTTTTTCTTGAATGTGGAAGGGATTTGGGACGGCCAGGTTCCGGACAGCCTCCAAAAAGTTGTCCTCGTTTTCACGGGTAGGCGGCTGCCATAAGAAAAGGAGGACAAACAAATCAAAGAAGAGATTCCTCGGTAAAGGTCCCAGCGAGAAGTCTGATTATACGCGTCGTCTTAAGCGCTTGGGGAGATGTGTGCTTGTCATGAAGCTCAGCTGGTTTTGTGTTCTGGTGCTTGGAATATTCGGATCGGCTTTAACCTCCAAGAGTACCCCGGCGCATAACATTAACATCACAGCAGTTTCGGTGGGGACGTTGAGGGTGGTCGCCATCGGCAACTGGCATAAACTCTCCGATGAAAATGGTTGGACATTCCGTCCCGCAAGTACAGTTTACCACCTCGAGGTGGCTCTCTATGACCCCACAGAAGCACTGCTACCCGGGCAGACGCCGTTCGCTAAATTCCTCGCGAGGACATCGGGCGAATGGCCGGACGGTCCTGAGAACGAGGTGGGCGAACTCGGGGATGAAGTAAGCCCTAACGTTCTCGGGGATAGAAACACGAATCTTTATAGCAAACCTCATTACCGTTCTCTGAAGCTGTACAGGGGTGTGCTCTCAGCCGACAGCATCTACCAGATCTCGTTCTCGGGGCCCGCCCCACCCCGCATATGGATACATCCGCTCTATTCGAGTTATTTCACCATGTCGACCGGCGTACTCCAAAGTTCTGAAACTACGTTGCAGAGCGCCGTGTTCGGTCCTGCCTCTGTGAGTCGGACTATCCTTGACTCGATATCGACACGATTCGAGTACACAGGCCTGCTTCCCGAAAGTGGGACAGGTCTCAAGGACGATTACGCAGTGCGACAATACGGGCAACGATCCGGATCTAACGGCAACGGCGATTTCGGCTGGTTTCCGGGATACTCCCAACATTTTCACAACGAGGGTCCCGGAGCAGTCTTTGTCTCGCTCTTCCTGAACACTGGATTCACCGGTCCCAGCGGGGCGCCGAGCAACAATCCAGGAAATAATACATTCTGGAAATCTTCGGAGGTCTTTCTGGACCCGGGTGAATCGGCTGTGGCCGCACTCGACTTTGGAGACGTCACTGGTTATGGCTTGCCAGACAACCCTTTCCCGCACACCGCCGGTGATCAGGTGATTCCGGATGGCACCTCGGGCATTGTTGTCAACGTTTTTGATTGCCTTCAGGTTTGTGCTATCGGCTGGGAAGTACGGTCCGGCACCGGTGGCGCGGTGAGCGCGAGTCTCGTGGTTACACCGATGGAACTGGCTCCATATGGTCCAGTAGTCGGAAGCTTCGTGTCCCCCACGTTCGGAGCTACATTGGACATTGGATCGAGCCAGCCGATCGTGTGGATTCCCGGGACCTCCGTCACTAGCCGCACGATTCAGATCAGTCGAGACGGAGGAGCATGGAACGATGTTGCAATGGGGATTCCGAATACAGGGGAGTTCCTTTGGATCGTCACGGAGCCCGCGACAAACAGCGCAATTCTACGTATCTTCCCTTCAGGGAATCCAGCGCGCGCGCAGTCGAGCGAGGTATTATCAATTGTGGATCCGGCGACTTCGATTCCGGCTGACAGCTGCCTGTTCGCAGGCGGAGCTCGCTTCGGCCAAATCGTCCCCAATCCCTTCAACTCCTCGACCAAGTTCCGATACGTTCTCCCCAAGAGGGGCTTTGTAACAATCACAATCTACGACATCAAGGGTCGCAGGGTGCGGAGGCTCTTAGCGAGGGTCCAAGGAGTCGGTCGCCAGGTAGCGCGGTGGGACGGAACGAACGAGAGGGGCATTGGAGTTTCGAGCGGGGTCTACTTCGCGAGGGTTGAGACGCAGTATGGATCGGCGACACGGCATCTGACGTTGATCAAGTGAACCGATCTACAGGTTCGTGCTGCGGGACCATCAGGTGTTCTTATTGACATTCCCCCGTTATACGGTCCAACAAAAAGTCGGGACTTCTTCTTTATCTGCTGATTTAGAAACTCTTCTGGCGTAAGGTTACCCAGCGGGCTGTGGGGGCGGTCGGTGTTGTAATCGATCTGCCCGCCTTCGATCTTGTATCGGGCAGATCGGAGAACCAGTGTTCGTTGAGGTACTCAACCCGGAACTTCCCGTTGAAACTTTCGACGTAGCAATTCTCTGCATTGCATCGCAGGCATGCTGGAAGAGTTCTTCATAAACGCCGACAAAGTTTTTCCAGTGGTCGCTTAAGAACCCGGTAGAGAGGATTGTCCCCGAAACGGTGGGCACGGTGAGCCATGGTGTATGTACTTGGGGCAGAAGAGGTATTTCTGGTTTCAGTTGGGCAGTGAAGACGCAGAGGGCCGACTGAAGGTCATGGGTATCGGCGTATCTCGATATCTCGTATTCCTATCTCAGGGACGGGACGAACTCGCCGATCGAATCGGAATCCAGCGGGGGAAGGATCGTCGTCGACGAGGCGATCGCCGTTGATGAATCGTCCTGGGGAGCAGTGAAGTCGATCTACCGGCAGTAAACCCCGCCTCGATTCCCGCCGCCCCTTCAATGTTGACCTCTCAGGGGTCATTTGCTAGATTGCTAATGCTGTTTTTGAACTGCCGCCTTCCCATATATACAGGGAGGAATTTCTTTGAATATCCATGACAGGATGTGGGGGATTGTCTCCATCGCCGCCGTAGCTGTAATCGTGATCGTCCTCGTTGCCGGGTCTTGCCGGGCGGGTGAGAGCGAGGATTTTCGTTTCGCGAAGAGGCTGCAGTGCGACAAGATGTTCGTCGCTGCAGCGGAGGAGTTCCTCCGTTTCTCGGAAAAATATCCGGCAAGCAGCCTTCGCGCCCCGGCCCTCTTCTCGGCCGGCGAATGCTGGATGCAGGCCGGCCGGGCGAACGACGCCCTGTCTGCCTTCGAGAGGCAGATCGCAGACTATCCCGGGGACGAAAACTTCTGCAAGGCGAGATTCTACAGGGGGACGATCCTCAAAGCCCTCAAGCGTTTCAGGGAGGCCGCCGACGAGCTGATGATCATACCCGAGACTTCGGGGAGCTGTCCCCTGGAGGGCAGGGCCCTCCTCGAGGCGGGGGAATGCCTCATCGCGGCCGGCGATTCGCGTGAGGCGGTGACCGTTCTCAGGCGCGTCTCCGATCCGGCGAGGTACCCCGATCAGGCCCCGAGGGCGGGATACAGCCTGGCAATTGCGCTGGTGAACACCGGCAGGGACCTCGAAGCGGAAAAGATACTGAAGGAAACGGTCGACAAGTACCCGATGTCGCCGATGGCGGCCCTGTCCATGATGAAGCTGGGCGACAGGGCACTCGCCAGGGGCGAATCGGCCGATGCTGCCCGGTATTTCAGGAAAGCCGCCGACGACTACAGGGAGGATTCTCTCCGCGAGAAGGCGATCTCGAAGCTGCTCGAGGCCGCTCACCGAGCGGGCGACGAGGAAACGGTACTGAAAACGGCCGATGAATACACTAGGCTCTTTCCCGAAAGCGCCGGGCGTCCGCGGGCATATACGCTAGGGATATATGCCGCCCGCGATCTCGGAGAGCGGGACAGGGCGATCTCGATGATCGACTCGTGGCGGGGCGAGGAGGGATACTCCGACCCCGACGGCGGGTTCAGCCTGATGAGGGCCTCGCTGCTCGGGGAGAAGGGAAAGACCGGTGACGCGCTCGCCGAGCTCGGGAGATTCAGGCGGTCGTACCACGCATCCGTACTTCTCGTCGAGGCGCTTCTGCTCGAGGGCCGTCTGCTCGAGAAGTCGAAACGATACGATGACGCCGTCCTGAGGTATGATATCGCGCTTGCCGAGGGAGCTGCGGGCGAGGAGAAGCTCGAGACGCTCGGGCGCCTTGCGGAGATATCGGCAGCGCAGCTCGCCGATACGATGGCCGCCCTCAGATACTGGGGCATGGTCGCCTCGGCGGACCGGGGAGGAAAGAGGGGCGAGGAAGCGCTATGGTGTTCGGCTGCGGTAAGGGAGGCCGCAGGCGACATGCGCGGTGCTGCGGCGGATCTGCACAGAATAGAAAAGGAATATCACGGCGGGAAATACGCCTCGGAGGCAGCGGAACGGGCCATTCGGCTCGAACTGCTCGCCGGTCCCGGCGGGGACGCCGAGGAAGCGCTCGCGCGCCTCGCCGTAGACGGCTCCGTCACCGGCGGGATGCGTTACCTCGAGACGGGGAGAATACTTCTCGAGGAGGGGGGAAGGCACCGCGAGGCGGCCGGATATCTCAAAAGGGCCCTCCAGTCCGAGTTGCCGGACAGCGAGCAGGCGAGGGCGATGTATTACCTCGGCAACGCCCGCGCCATGGGTTACGAGATATCGGTCGCGACAGGCAGCCCCGACGACGGACTGCGAAAGAGCGCGATCGACGAGTGGTGGAAGGTCGCGCGCGAGGCTCCCGGGACGAAATGGGGAGGGAAGTCCCACCGTGCGTGGCTCGGATACAGGCTCGACGAATGGGACATCGGCGGCAGGCTGAAGAGGCTCGACGAGTTTCTGGGATACTACGGGTCGAGCGGCGGCCACTACTGGTGGGCGCAGGGCAGGAAATTCGAATATCTCTACGACGCTTCTCCGGGCAGGGACGACTGGGCCGCCGACAGCGCGCTGGCAGTAGCCGGACTGTTCCTGGACAATGTGTCCCCGGCGAAGGGGAAGAAGGAAGCCCTCCTCAAATCGGGTTATCTCTACAGGATGAAGGGCGAAGAGGAGAGGGCCGGTTCGGCGCTGGCATCGTTCGCCCGCAGTTATCATGACGATCACCGGACGGTCTCCGTGCTGTACGATCTCGGCGAGACGAGACTCTCGCGGAAGGACTACCCGGGGGCGCTCGAGGCCTACGAGGCATGTCTTGCCAAAAGGCCCCCGAGGCGTCTCGTGGGCAGGTGCATGCTCCGCGCCGGCGACTGTTCTTACTATATGCATGAATACGGCGAGGCTGCGGAAAGGTTCGCGGCCCTTGCGAGACATGATCCCCCTACCGGGCTCGAGGACGAGGCGGCCTACAGGCAGGTGCTGGCGCTGAGGCAGGCCGGCAGGGGGGGCGAGGCCGATGAGATACTGCAGTCCCTCTACGAGCGGACAGACCTGCCGCCGGGGCTGCGTTCGAGGGTGCTCGAGCTGACCGGGAGACGTATGGCCGAGACGGGCGATCACGCAGCGGCGCGCGCGGTCTTCGAGGAGCTTTGCGGCACCCGCAGGACGTCCGGGTTGTTGATACTTCTCGCCGAGACGCTCCTCGAGCTCGGCGAATCGAAGGACGCCGTAAAGCAGTTCGACGAGGCGATCAGGCTCGAGGGCGCCGACACCTGCCGGATTCTTTCCGGGAGGTCGAGGTCGTACTACGCCGCCGGCGAAACGAAGAAGGGGAACCGTGATCTCGACGGGATGATCCGGCAGTGCCCCGGCCATCCGGGCACGGCCGAGGCCCTCCTCGCCCGCGGCGAGGCGGCCGTCGAAGCGGGCGACTGTGAGGGGGCGGCGGCGACGCTCGAATACCTGCGTGAGCATTACGCCGGCTCGGAGGCAGCCGCCGGAGCGCTCTACCAGCTGGCCCTCTGCGACATCCGCCGTGGAGGATATGCGGAGGCGATAGAGAACCTCGGGCTCTTCCTCAGGGAATCGCCCGAATCGCCGATGGCCGGTCAGGTATACTTTAAACTGGCGACATCGCACTATGCGTCGGGGAACCATAACCTCGCCGCCGCGAACTACGCCCTCGCCGCCGAATCGACGATAGACCGGGAGAGAAAATACACGGCGATGGCGAATCTCGCCCGGGTCTATCAGGAACTCGAGGAGTGGGAGAAGGCGGGCGACGTCTGGAAGGACGTGACCGAGCAGTTCCCCGAAAGGGAAGGCATCATAGGGACATTCTTCAACCTCGGATTCTGCTACAGCCAGGCGGGCGACTTCGAACTGGCCTGGGGGGTGTACAGAAGGATACCGGTTGTTGCGATTACCGAGGAGCAGCAGGGCAGGGCCCATTACTGGGCGGGGATATCGCTGAAGAACCTGGGCCGCTTCGACGAGGCGATTCGCGAGTTCCTCCGCGTCCCCTACTTGAGGACGGGTGGTATGTGGGGCGTTACCTCGAAGCTCGAGGCGGCGGTCTGCTATGAGAGGCTCGGGCGGATCGAAGAGGCGAAGAGCATATACGCGCAGGTAGTCTCGTCTCACGGCGGGAACTCCGACTGGGGCTCGATGGCGAAGAAGTCCCTCGACAGGCTGGAGGCCGGACAGCAGCAGCCGGAAAGCAACGGAGAATGATCCGGAAGTGACGGGCAGGAAGGGCGGCCGAATGGCTCGTGAAGACCTCGTTGTCAGGGGCGCCAGAGAGCACAATCTCAAGAATATCACGGTGACCATTCCGCGCGGGAAGTTCGTGGTCATCACCGGCCTGAGCGGCTCGGGAAAATCCTCGCTCGCGTTCGACACGATCTACGCCGAGGGTCAGAGACGGTACGTCGAGTCGCTGTCGAGCTACGCGAGGCAGTTCCTCGAGCAGATGGAGAAGCCCGACGTCGACTCCATCGAGGGCCTCTCGCCCGCGATATCCATAGACCAGAAGACGACCTCGAGGAACCCCCGGTCGACCGTGGGGACTATTACCGAGATACACGACTACCTCAGGGTGCTCTTCGCCCGGGCGGGCGAGCCGCATTGTCCCGGATGCGGACGGCCGATCAGACGCCAGACCGTTTCGCAGATCGTCGACAGGCTGACCGCTGCTGGAGAGGGCAGGAAGCTTGTCATCATGGCCCCGGTGGTGAGGGGACGCAAGGGCGAGCACAGGGCGCTCCTCGAGAAGTTCGCGAAGGACGGGTTCACCAGGGTGAGGGTCGACGGGGGGATGCGCGACCTCGGCGAGGAGATCGCACTCGACAAGAAACGCAAGCACGACATAGAGGTGATCGTCGACCGCGTGACGATCAAGCCCGGCGTCGAGAGGCGCCTGGCCGACTCCGCCGAGACGGCGGCAAGGGCGGGGGAAGGGATCATCATAGTCCTGCAGGGAGGCGAGGAGACGTTGTACAGTCTCGAGTACTCGTGCCCGTACTGCGGTGGCGGACTCGGCGAGATATCCCCGAGGATGTTCTCGTTCAACTCTCCCTACGGGGCCTGCCCGACCTGCCACGGCCTCGGCACGACTAACGATTTTGCCGAGGAGCTCCTCGTGCCCGACCCGGAGCTGAGCGTTGCCGGGGGCGCGCTCGCCTCGATCGGCTCGCCCAAGGCGAGCTGGTTCCGGCTGAGGCTCGAGGCCCTCGCCGAGCTCCACGGGTTCTCCCTCCACAAGCCGTTCGGAAAGCTCTCGAAGAAGGCGCGCAGGATGATACTCGACGGGACCGACGACGAGATCGTCGTCCAGTACGACTTCGAACGGGGAAAGGGCGAGTACTATACGAAATGGGAGGGGATAATACCGAACCTGCGCCGCCGCTATCACCAGACCCGTTCCGAGGCGATAAGGCGCTGGATAGGAACCTTCATGACATCGAGCCCATGCTCCGAGTGCAACGGAATGCGGCTCAAGCCGGAGAGCCTCTCCGTCACCCTGGGCGGCCGCAATATCGCCGAGGTATCGTCGCTGACGATCGAGAGGGCGTCGGAGTTCTTCGGATCGCTAGGCCTCGAAGGCAACAGGGCGATCATCGGCGGCCCGCTCCTGAGGGAAATCACGTCGAGGCTGCAGTTCCTGCGCAACGTGGGGCTCGACTACCTCTCGCTCGACCGCTCGGCCGGCACGCTGGCAGGCGGCGAGGCTCAGAGGATAAGGCTCGCCACGCAGATCGGATCGAAGCTCGTGGGCGTCCTCTATATACTCGACGAGCCGTCGATCGGTCTTCACCAGCGCGACAACGCGAGGCTGATCGCCACCCTCAAGGAACTGCGCAACGCGGGCAATACTGTTATCGTGATCGAGCACGACAGGGACACGATCCTTTCCGCCGACCACGTGATCGATCTCGGGCCGGGCGCGGGAGAGCAAGGTGGCGAAGTCGTCGCCGAAGGGACCCCCGGCGAGATCTCGGCGGTCGAAAACAGCCTCACCGGCAGGTACCTCGCCAGGGAGAGATTCTTCGAATTGAAGAGCGGCAACGGGAGAGGGACGGGGGAGACGCTCATTCTCAGGGGAGCGCGCGAGCACAACCTCAAGGACATCGATGTCGAGTTCCCGCTCGGAAAACTTATATGCGTTACAGGCGTTTCCGGCTCGGGAAAGAGCACGCTCGTCGGGGACATCCTCTACAGGGCGCTCCACAGGATATTCCACCGCAGTACGAGGCTCGCCGGCCGGCACGACGGGATCGATGGCCTCGAGCATGTCGACAAGGTCATCAACATAGACCAGTCCCCGATCGGGAGGACGCCGAGGTCGAACCCGGCGACCTACACCGGGATCTTCGGTCCGATCAGGGACCTCTTCTCGAAGCTCCCTGAATCTCAGGTTCGCGGCTACAAGCCGGGGAGGTTCAGTTTCAACGTCAAGGGCGGCAGGTGCGAGACGTGCAGGGGAGAGGGAATGATCAAGGTCGAGATGCATTTTCTCCCCGACGTCTACGTCCACTGCCAGCAGTGCAAGGGGAGGCGCTACAACAGGGAGACGCTCGAGGTCACCTTCAAGAACATCAACATAGCCGAGATCCTCGAAATGACCGTTGACGAGGCGTACGATTTCTTCAAGAATATCCCTTCAGTCAGGAGGAAGCTGAAGGTGCTCAGGGAGGTCGGGCTCGGGTACATCCGCCTCGGCCAGCCCGCAACGACCCTGTCGGGCGGAGAGGCGCAGAGGGTCAAGCTCTCGTCCGAGCTTTCCAAGGTCAGCACCGGGAGGACGCTCTACATACTGGACGAGCCGAGCACGGGACTTCACTTCGAGGACGTCAAGATGCTGATGAGCGTTCTCGACAGGCTCGTCGAGAAGGGTAACACGGTGCTCGTCATCGAGCATAATCCCGATATCATAAGGCTCGCCGACCATATCATCGATCTCGGCCCGGAGGGTGGGGAGCGCGGCGGCGAGATAGTATACACCGGTTCACCGGCCGGTATCATCGGCTGCGGCGGCTCGTACACGGGCGAGATGCTCAAGCGGTATGTCCGGACCGCAAACAGGAATAGAAAAAAGAACAAATCATGACCCGTACTGGAAAGAGAGGATCAGATGGCCCTGAAGACACCCCTTTATGATTCGCACGTCGAGAGAGGCGGCAGGATAGTCGAGTTCGCCGGATTCCTCATGCCGGTCACCTTCGAGGGGATCGTTGCCGAGCACGAGACCGTCCGCACGAAGGTCGGGCTGTTCGACGTCAGCCACATGGGAGAGCTCTCGCTTACCGGGCCGGGAGCGGTCGATTTTGCCGACTACGCGGTGACGAACTCTGTCGCCAGCCTCGATGAGGGGCAGATCTGCTACACCGTATGCTGCAATGAAAATGGGCACGTGCTCGACGACCTGCTCGTCTACAAGTTCTCCGATGAACGGGTGCTGTTCGTCGTGAACGCCGTCAATGCCGAGAAGATCCTAGGGCATCTCCGGTCGATAGCACCAGCCGGCGTTAAGGTCGAAGATCAGACGGCCGGAACGGGGCAGATCGCCATCCAGGGCCCGGCGGCGAGGGACCTGCTTGTCTCGGATCCGTTCTTCTCGCGCGTTGCAGCCGGAATAAAGGAAATGGAATACTACAGGTTCTTCACTTTCGAGCACGAGGGTGCGGAGATCCTCCTGTCGAGGACCGGTTACACAGGAGAGCTTGGTTACGAGATCTATCTTCCCGCCGAGATGACGAAGGGAGTCTGGGACGGACTGCTCGACGGGGGCGGGGAGCACGGCGCCGCACCGATCGGCCTCGGGGCGAGGGACACGCTGAGGTTTGAACCGGGCTACTGCCTCTATGGACACGAACTCGATGAGGAGACCTCGCCGCTCGAGGCGGGGCTTTCCTGGGTGGTGAAGCTGAAAAAAGACGATTTCGTCGGCCGCGACGCGCTTGCCAGGGAAAAGGAGGAGAAGCCTGTCCGAAAGCTGATCGGGCTCGAGGTCACGGGCAAGGGGATCCCCCGGCAGGGATTCGCCGTCCATCACGACGGCGAGACGGTCGGGAAGGTGACCTCAGGCACATTCTCGCCGACGCTGAAGAAGGCGCTCGCCATGGCGCTCGTTAAAAGGGCTGTACCGAAAAAGGCGAAAGAGATTACAATCGACATCCGCGGCAGGGCCGCAGCCGCCGTGCGAACGCCGTTGCCGTTTTACAAGGGCAGCGTGAACGACTGATTGAAACATGGAGCAGACTATCGGAACGGGGACTCTCTTTAAAAGGAAGGTGCGCGATGGTTCCTGAAGAATGCACTTACACCAAAGAGCACGAATGGGTGTGCAACGAGGGCGGCGTCGCCGTCATCGGGATCAGCGAGTACGCTGCGGTGGAGCTCGGAGATATTGTCTACATCGAGCTGCCCGAGTCTGGATCGAACGTCAAGCAGATGGACCCGATCGGCACTATCGAAGCGGTCAAAACGGTGGCGGAGCTCTTCTCGCCGGTGAGCGGGGAGATCATCGAGGTCAACGAGGCGATCATCGAGCATCCCGAGATCGTCAACCGCGACCCGTTCGAGGAAGGGTGGTTCATCAAGATAAGGATGAGCGATCCCGGAGAGCTCGACAACCTGTTCAGCTTTGAAGAGTATTCGGAATTCCTCGGTGAGCAGGAGGACTGAGAGATAACAGCAAGGAAGATCGATGAGCTACGTTCAGAACACAGACAGTGACAGGCTCGAAATGCTGAAGGAGACAGGAGTCTCCTCCTTCGAAGAGCTGCTCGAGCCGATCGATGTGAAGCTTCGCGTCGACGGCGTTCTCGATATCGGCCCCTCGATGAGTGAGGCTGAGATCGTATCGAGGCTCGGCGCTCTCGCCTCGGCGAACAGCCCCGCCTCGGAGATGGTCAGCTTCCTCGGGGGCGGCATCTACGACAGGTTCATCCCCGCGACCGTGAGATACGTCCTCTCGCGGAGCGAGTTCTACACGTCTTACACCCCCTACCAGGCGGAAGTAAGCCAGGGTACCCTTCAGGCGATATATGAGTACCAGACGATGATAGCCCGCCTCACGGCGATGGATGCGGCGAATGCCTCAATGTACGACGCCTCGACGGCGCTCGCCGAGGCGATGCTGATGGCCGCTACGATCAAACGCACCGGGCGGATCATCGTTCCGGCCGCGCTCTCCAGGAGGGTGCGGGCCGTACTAGATAGCTACGCGGTGGGGAAGGACGTCGTCATAGACGAGGTCCCCTTCGGTGACGACGGCACGATCGACAGGGGCCGGCTTGCGGAGATGCTGTCCGGGAAAGCAGCAGCCGTCGTGCTGGCGCAACCGAACTACTTCGGGCTGATCGAGGACGCGCGGGCCGTTTCCGGTATGGCGCACGAGGCCGGAGCGCTGCTGGTCATCCTCGCTGATCCTGTGTCGCTCGCGTTGATCGAGCCGCCCGGAGAGTACGACGCCGACATCGTGGTTGGAGAGGGCCAGTCGCTTGGTATCGCCCAGAACTTTGGGGGGCCGCTGCTCGGTTTCCTGGCGGCGAAGACGCCGTACCTCAGGAAATGCCCCGGCCGCCTGATCAGCGCGGCGGTGGACGTCGACGGGAACAGGGGGTACACAATGACCCTCCAGACCCGCGAGCAGCATATAAGGAGGGAGAAGGCGACCTCGAACATCTGCACCAACGAGGGCCTCGTGGCACTTGCCGCCTCGGTCTATCTCGCCACTCTCGGCGAGGACGGCTTCAGGGAAGTGGCGCTGCAGAGCGCTTCGAAGGCGAGGACCCTCTACAGGATGCTCGCGGAGACCGGCGGGATAGGCCTGCCGTTCGGCGACAACTTCTTCCAGGAATTCGTCATGACCGTGCCCGGCGGCGCGGACGCGTTCGTCGCGAAGGCGAGAGAACGCGGCGTGCTGGCGGGGATACCGCTCGGAAAGGACTTTCCCTCGCTCGGCGCTGATGCGATCCTCGTGGCGGTGACCGAGAAGCGCACCAGGAAGGACCTCGAGTTGCTGCGCGACCTGGCGGCCGGGAAGGGGGGTGCGGCATGAGCACGACGATATTCGAAAAAGGCACGGCCGGAAAGAGCGGAAGCTTCATATCGGCGAACGACTGCCCCGTCGAGGATCTCGGTTTCGCGCGTCCGCGCGGCGGAGAGATCGGCCTGCCCCGCATAGGCGAGCAGGACCTGATCAGGCACTTCGTCGAGCTTGCCTCGAAGAACTATCACATAGACAAAGGCATGTATCCCCTCGGCAGCTGCACGATGAAGTACAACCCCGTAATCAATGAGGAGGTGGCGGGACTCGGCGGGTTCACCGGGCTCCATCCTCTCCAGTCGGAGGAGGATGTGCAGGGCGCGCTCGAGTTGATGTACGAGCTCGAGTCGGACCTCTGCGAGATCTGCGGGATGAGCGCGTTCAGCCTGCAGCCCGTCGCCGGCGCCCACGGGGAGCTGACCGGGATGATGATCGCGAGGGACTGGTTCCGCCGCATGGGAGAGAACAGGAAGACAGTTCTCGTCCCCGATTCGGCGCACGGCACCAACCCGGCGAGCGTCGTCATCTGCGGGTTTACGCCGAAGACGATACCGTCGAACGAAGCGGGGCTCATCGATCCCGAGGTGCTCGAGAGAGAGGCGGGCGGCGACACGGCCGTGCTGATGCTGACGCTGCCCAACACGCTCGGCCTGTTCGAGAGGGACATCGAGCGGATAATCAGGATCGTCCACGACGCCGGCGCCCTGATCTATATGGACGGCGCGAACATGAACGCCCTGTTGGGGATCGTCAGGCCGGGCGCGATAGGCGTTGATATCATGCACGTGAACCTTCATAAGACATTCTCCACCCCGCACGGCGGGGGCGGACCCGGGTCGGGGCCGATCGGGGTGCGCGAGCATCTCGCCGGGCTGCTTCCAGTGCCGAGGATCGTAAAGGAGAACGGCCGGTTTTCCCTGAAAGAGGATATCGGGGAATCGATCGGCAGGGTCCACCCGTGGTTCGGCAATTTCAACGTTTTCGTCAAGGCATATGCCTACATCAAGGCGCTTGGCGGCGAGGGCCTCAGGGAGGCCTCGGAGAACGCGATCATAAACGCCAATTACCTGATGAAAAAGGTCGAGCCACACTACGATATCAAGTATCCCGGCCGATGCATGCACGAGTTCGTCGCATCGGGGAGAAACCTCAAGAAGTTCGGGGTGAAGACGGTCGACGTGGCCAAGCGTCTCCTCGACTACGGCCTTCACGCCCCGACGGTCTACTTCCCCCTTATCGTCGAGGAGGCTCTCATGATTGAGCCCGTCGAGACGGAGAAGAAGGAGACCCTCGACCATTTCGCCGATGTGATGGCGGCGATAGCGAAAGAGGCCGAAGAGGATCCGGAGATCCTCCACGAGGCGCCGGTGACGACGCCGGTGAGGCGTCTCGACGAGGCATCTGCGGCCCGCAGCCCGGAGCTCTGCTGGCCCGGCGAGGAATGCATGCCCGGGGAGGCCTGATGGCGGGATGGTTCCTGATCGACGACAAGCCGGCGAGCGGCGCGAGCAACATGGCCGTCGATGAGTTTCTGCTGAAAAGATCTGAAAACGAAGGCGGGGCCCCGGTGCTTCGTCTTTATTCTTTTCGCCCGCCGGCGATAACGATCGGTTACCACCAGGATGCGGAATGTGCGATAGACATGGCGGCGGCCGCGGTGGCCGGGCTCGATGTCGTCAGGAGAATAACGGGTGGAAGGGCTCTCCTGCACGACGGAGAGCTGACCTATTCGGTGACCGCACCCCTCGGCCCGCCGTTCGGGCAGGGGCTTGCCGATACCTTCCTCGCCATAGCCGGGGTGATCGTTTCGGCGCTCCGTTCCGCCAGCGTTACAGCGGAGATAGGGGGAGTTCGGCACGGAAGCGGTGAGAGCGCGATGTCGTCACCCTGCCTCGTCTCGACGAGCAGACACGAGATAACGGCCGGAGGAAGGAAGATCTCGGGGAGCGCGCAGAGGAGGACAGGCCGGGCGTTCATACAGCACGGATCGATACTGCTCCGCAGCGGCTCCGAGAGGATAGAACGGTACCTGCGCGGTGGATGGAGGGGACTTGCCGGGATGATTACGACGGTCGAGGCCGAGACGGGGGAACCCGGAAAGGAAAAGGAGCTGCGCGGCCACATAGTGGATCGGTTCGGCGAGCGCTTCGGCGGGGAGCCGGAGGAGCTTGTCCTTACGGAAGCCGTCCGGGCCGCGATTGAAGGAGCGGCGGCGGAGAAGGCGACCGAGTTTTATGCCGGAAAGGTGGAACGGTGATGGCGCGGTACTTCGCGGGAAGGCTCGGGCAGTCGATCCTCCTCGTCTGGCTGGTCCTGACCATCACGTTCTTTCTCCTGCATCTCGCTCCGGGCGACCCCATGGCGAGGTACGACGATCCGGAGATGGACCCGGAGACGGTCGAGATGATGCGGAGGCAGTTCGGCCTCGACCGCAGTGTGCCGGAACAGTATGCGAGGTGGATCTCGAACTTCGCCCGGGGGGATTTCGGGATCAGCCTGAGGTACAACCGCCCCGTCTCGGAGCTTCTTGCCGGGGCCGTTCCCAACACGCTGCGCCTGACTGTCGCGGCACTGGCCGTATACATGATCCTCGGCGTGGCCCTGGGGGTCACGTCCGCGGCGAAGAAGAACTCTCTCTTCGACCGCGTCGGTACGCTCGCCGCCCTCGTCGTATATTCGATCCCGTCATTCTGGCTGGCCCTGATGCTGATAATGCTCTTCTCGCTGAAGCTCGGCTGGCTGCCGTCTTCCCACATGCAGTCGATCGATGCCTTGAGCCTCGGCGCCCTGGAGCTCTTCCGCAACAGGGCGGCCCACCTCATCCTGCCGGCGTTCGTGCTCGGAGTGGCGTCGGCGGCGGGCATGGCCCGTTACATGAGGGGCAGTATGCTCGACGAGCTGCGGCGCGATTACGTCCGTACGGCCCGCGCCAAGGGGCTCTCCGAGGGTACGGTGCTGATGAAGCACGCTTTCCGGAACGCGGCGATACCGATCGTGACGATCGTCGGCCTGAGCATTCCGTTCCTGCTCGGCGGCTCTGTCGTGACGGAGAAGATATTCTCGTGGCCCGGGATGGGATCGCTGATGGTCGAGTCGATATTCACGAGGGATTACCCCGTTATCCTCGCGATCAACTTCATCGTCTCGGTGATGGTCATCCTGGGCAATCTCCTCGCTGATCTCGGTTATGCGCTCCTCGATCCGAGGATCGCATTTTCCGGAGAGGAGGGGGAGCGATGAGCGGAGGCAGGTCCCTCTGGTCGGCCGGATGGGCGAGGTTCCGGAAAAACCCTCTGGCGATGGCTGCAGCGGTTACGGTCCTTGCGCTCTATCTCGTCGCGATATTCGCCCCTGTGCTGACTCCGTACGATCCCGTCTCCCACGGCGACCTGCCGGAGATGAGGCACCAGCCGCCGTCGAGGGAGCATCCCCTCGGCACCGACAAGTTCGGGCGCGATGTCCTGACGAGGTTGATCTACGGCTCGAGGATATCGCTGACGGTGAGCTTCCTTGCCGTTACGATATCCGTCGTCCTCGGCTCGATAGTAGGATCGGTCGCAGGGTATACCGGCGGGATCGTCGATGCCGTGCTGATGAGGATGGTCGACGCGCTGATGTCGATCCCGAGGCTCTTCCTGATGCTGACGTGCATAGCCCTCTTCTCGAGGAGCTTCCTGCTCGTTACGATCCTGCTCGGCGCGACGGGATGGATGGGCACGGCCCGCCTGGTGCGCGGGCAGATCCTGTCACTGAGGGGCAGGGAGTTTGTCAGTGCGGTCGAGGCGCTCGGAGCGGGGAGCAGGCGTATCGTTCTTCGTCATCTCATCCCCAATGTTCTCACCGTGATAATTGTTTCGGCGACGCTGAAGATAGGCCTGATCATACTCGTCGAGGCGGCCCTGAGCTTTCTCGGCCTCGGCGTCCCGCCCCCGACGCCGAGCTGGGGGCAGATGGTCTACGAGGGACGCGAGGTGCTGCTCGACGCCTGGTGGGTTTCGACCTTTCCCGGTCTGGCGATTGTTGTTACAGTGGTCGGGTACAATCTCCTCGGCGATGGCCTGAGAGACTCGTTCGACCCGGTGCAGTTCACATAGAGGGCAGAGGAGGAATATGCCGGAAGAGCTCCTGAAGATAGAGGATCTGAGAACGGTATTCCGCACAGAAGCCGGGACGGCCAGGGCGGTAGACGGCGTGAGCTTCACCGTCGGGCGCGGAGAGACGGTCGGGCTGGTCGGCGAGTCGGGATGCGGCAAAAGCGTTACGGCCCTCTCGATAATGAGACTGGTGACCGATCCCCCCGGACGGATCGAGGGAGGGAGCATCCTCTTCGAGGGGAGGGACCTCCTCGGTCTGAGCGAGAAGGAGATGAGGAAGGTCAGGGGCAACGAGATATCGATTATCTTCCAGGAGCCGCTGAGCAGCCTCAATCCCGTCTTCACCTGTGGAGAGCAGATAAGGGAGGCGATAGCCCTCCACCAGAAGCTCGGCCGCCGGAAGTCGAAGGAAAAAACAATCGAGATGCTCCGGCTCGTCAGGATGCCCGATCCGGAGAAGCGCTACAGCAGCTATCCCCACCAGATGAGCGGGGGAATGAGGCAGAGGGTGATGATCGCGATGGCGCTCAGCTGCCAGCCGAAGCTCCTTATCGCCGATGAGCCGTCGACGGCGCTCGATGTCTCGGTCCAGGCTCAGATCATCGAGCTCCTCGCCGAGCTGCGCGTTGGCAGGAACATGGCGATCCTTCTCATCACGCACGATCTGGCCGTCGTCGCGCAGATGGTCGACCGGGTCGTCGTGATGTACGCGGGGGCAGTGGTCGAGGAATCGCCGGTGGAGGAGCTCTTCGGTTCGCCGGCGCACCCGTACACGAAGGGGCTCATCGATTCGCTCCCGAGGCTCGGCCGGAGACTCGAGAGATTGCCGATGATCCCCGGCAACGTACCCGATCCGCTCGATCTCCCCGAAGGATGCAGGTTCAGCGACCGGTGCCAGGCGAGATTCGAAAAATGTGCCACAGAACCTCCGCTCTTCGATCTTCCCGGCGGCCGCCTGGCGAGGTGCTGGCTCTGCGAGGGGGGCGACGGATGAGTATTCTTGTCGCGAAGGGGCTGAAGAAGTACTACAGGAGCCAGGGAGGGCTTTTCCTGCGAGGCAGGCAGCTGGTCAGGGCGGTCGACGGCGTCGATATCGAGCTCAGAAAGGGAATGACCCTCGGGCTGGTCGGAGAATCGGGCTGCGGCAAGAGTACACTGGCGCGCCTGCTCCTCAGGCTCGAGGAGCCGACCGAAGGGACGCTCGAGATAGACGGGACCGATTTTTTCGCCCTCAGGGGCAGGGAACTGCGCAGGGCGCGCAGGAAGATCCAGATGATCTTCCAGGACCCGTACTCCTCCCTCAACCCGAGGCTGACTGCGGGCAGCACGATCGCGGAGGGTATAAAGATACACAAACTGGCAAGGGGCGCCGATGTGGAAAGGCGGGTCGGCGAGCTTCTCGACAAGGTCGGGCTTCCGCGGACGGCGTATTCGAGGTACCCGCACGAGTTCTCGGGAGGGCAGAGGCAGAGGATAGGGATAGCGCGGGCCCTGGCCGTGGAACCGGACATCGTCGTGGCCGACGAGCCTGTCTCCGCGCTGGACGTATCGGTCCAGGCACAGATAATCAATCTCCTCGCCGACCTCCAGAGCGATCTCGGACTTACCTATCTCTTCGTCGCGCATGATCTCGGCGTCGTCGAGCATGTGAGTGACCGTATCTCGGTGATGTACCTCGGCCGGATCGTCGAGTCCGGTCCGGCGGTGGAACTTTTTTCTTCACCCCTTCATCCATACACAGAGGGGCTGCTCGCGTCGATCCCCTCGGCGAAGCCGGGTGACAGGGTGAGGGTGGCGATAAGCGGCGACGTGCCGAGTCCCGTCGACATCCCTGCGGGGTGCGCGTTCCATACGAGGTGCCCGAAGGCGTTCGGCCGCTGCAGTGCGGAAACCCCGCGGCTCAGGGAAGTCTCGCCCGGGCGATGCGCTGCGTGCTGGCTGCATGTGGATTAGATCGGCGCCGTTCAGCGCCTCGCGGTCTGCTCATCGAGAATACGGTTCGTTACAGATCCGCCGGTCTTCAGCATCTTCGATCCCCTGGTGATCTTGCAGAGGCTCACGCCGAGCTTCGTGGCGATAGAGCGCTGGGAAACACCGCGCTTGAGCATTTCCATGACCTTCCATCGCTTGGAGATATCCTCAATCTCGGAGGGGCTGAAGAGCTCCTTCATGAACTTCTTCATCGTCCGCGGATCGTCTATGGAGCAGAAGACCCGTACAAGCCTGTCTGTTACTTTCACCTCTCCGGCCTCCATGGAAGAGAAATCGGAGCCACCGTTCCGCTGCAGGCACTCGCATATGACGGGACCTGGGAGAGCCGTATCATCCGGAGGGGTGCGAACGGCCCTTTGAGCCATAGCGGTAATGTGACTCCGATATCAAGGTTCTGGATATCAGGTGGCACCGCGTTTGTTTCTATCAATAGAAACTGTTTCTATTGATAGAAACAGTATACGCGGGATTCGCGATCTTGTAAAGGGTTGTTTTCGAATGTCCGGCCGGCATGGTGTACAATATGGCCTCAGAAAAGGAGAGGGGCGATGATTCGAGTTCCTCGTGCTCGACGCCGCGCAGGCGGGGCTGAGCTGGCTGTCCGTTCTGAAGAAACGGGGTTTCAGGTTCTGCAGCGATCCGGATTTTTCCGGGAATGGCTGTATTTTACTTGGGACGGCATCCCGAATGTATTAATATATCAACCCCTGATTTACGGTGCCGGGGTGCGCCGCTCAGGGACGAATTTCCGGGGCCCGATGGCGGACCCGGAAAAACCATCGAAAACAAACGGGAGCATATCATGGTCGAAAAGCATCTCGATGCCATCCGCGCGAAGGAAGGAGAGGCGCGCAGGCGTCTCGAGGAGACCGCGAGGGAAGCAGAGCTTCTTCTCGAGAAGACGCGCGCCGAGGGCGAGAAGCTGATCGAGGATACGAAGATAAGCGGGAACGAGCTGAGGCGCTCGATGACGGCCGGGGCGAAGCAGGAGGCCGAGAAAGAAATCGAGGCGCTCCGGGCAGAGAGCGCGAAGGTGTCTACGGCGCTCGACGAGGCGGCCGGACGCAAAAGGGACAAGGCGCTGGAGCTCATCATCCGCATCTTCAGACAGGGCATCTGATCGAGACCGGGAGGAACGAAGTTGGCTGTCAGCCGCATGTTGAAGATGCAGCTGCTGGGGCATTCTTCCATCAAGGATGATCTCAAGAAGTACCTGCGCGTCAGGGGCGTGGTAGAGGTCGCCGCTTCGGAGGCGGGTGGTGGTGCCGAGGCCGCTGCGTTCGAGCCCTCCAGGGATCTCGAGGCCGGCCTGGAGAACGCCGAGAATGCACTCGAATTCCTCTCCGCGTACGAGACACCGAGATCCTTCTTCGAGAGAGTCTCCGCCGGCCCACTCGGGACGAGTGACGAGGAGTCGGTCGAGCTTGCCCGGCGGGTCTCTGTCATGGAGTTTTCGGACCACTGTGCAGGCCTGCAGGCAGACTCGCGGTCGGCGAGGGACGACCTGGCCCGGAGCAGGGGCCTTGTCTCGTTTCTCGAGCCCTGGAAGGGACTCGACGTCCCGATGGAGGCTCTGCGCGCGGGGGACTACACCGTCGAGTTCTGGTCCTTCCCCGAAAAGACAGCCGCCGGCATCCTCGAAGATGCAGTGGAGGCTTTTCCGCTTGCCGTCCTCGAGACTGCCGCTTCCACGGGGGGCAGGAGGTACGTCGCCGTGATCGTATCGGACGGCGACACCGAGGAACTCGGTGTCATGCTCAAGGAGAGAGGCGGTTCGATGAGCTCCTTCGAAGGGCTCGAGGGAACGCCTTCGGAGATCATAGAGAAGGAAAAGGCGAGCTGGCCGGAATACGAAAGGGATGCCGGCGAATCGGATGAAGAGGCGAAGCGCCTCGCAGGCTCGAGCGACGATCTGCGGATACTGTCCGATTATTACAGGGAAGAGATCGGCCTCGAGGAGGTCGATAACCGCATGTCGACGACCGACTCGACCTTCCTGATAGAGGGATGGGTAAGGGCGCTCGACAGGCCCTGGCTCGTCAGGGAGCTTGGCGAGAGATTCGGCGAGGTCGAGGTATCGTTCAGGGAGCCGCTCGACGACGAGGAGCCGCCGATCCACCTCGACAACATTGCCGTCACAAGGCCGTGCGAGTTCGTCACGACCCTCTACGGCAGGCCGGGCTACAGGGAGGACGATCCGACCCCGCTGCTCGCGCCCTTCTTCATCCTCTTCTTCGCGATGTGTCTGACCGACGCCGGATACGGTCTCACTCTGGCGGCGCTCTCCTCGTTAGCCCTGCTGAAGTTCAAGCCGAAGGGCGGTGTGAGAAAGCTGTTCAACCTCCTCTTCGCCGGCGGACTGGTTACCGCGGTTGTCGGCATAATCGCCGGGGGGATCTTCGGCCTCGGCATCGACTCTTTTCCCGGATGGCTGCGGCCCTTCGTTCTGATCGATCCTCTCGAGGAACCGATGAAGATGCTGAACATCTCGTTCTTCATCGGGATCGTCCATATTCTCTTCGGGATCGGGGTGAGGATGAGGGCGAATCTCAGGGCGGGGCTGGTCGCCGACGCCCTCTTTGACGATCTCGCCTGGATTGTATTCATCGCCGCGCTCGCTCCGCTCGGATACGCCGGAATACTCGGTGGGCAGGTTTCGCCTTCGGTCCTGCGCGGCGCTACGTATGTATCAGTCGCCGTGGCGGCTGTGATTTTCGTCACGGGCGGCAGAAAGCAGAAATCCCCCGTCATGAAGTTTTTCGGCGGGCTGGTGAAGTTCTACGACGTCGTCGGCTACTTCGGAGATGTCCTCTCTTACGCCCGCCTGCTGGCCCTCGGACTGGCGACGAGCGCTATCGCCCTTGCCGTCAACGATATCGCGGTGATGGTCAAGGGGATGCCGTACTACATCGGCTACGTGGTGATGGTCGTCATACTCATCGGCGGCCACGCGTTCAATCTTGCCGTAAACACCCTCGGCTCCTTCGTCCATTCGGCGAGGCTGCAGTACCTCGAGTTCTTCGGGAAGTTCTTCCAGGGCGGGGGAGAGGAGTTCAAACCCTTCAGGAGCGAGAGAAAGTATTCGGTACTCAAGGATTCCGACTGAAGATCCAAGGAAGGAGAGAAAATGCTCGGATTCATGATGGTCATTCTGGGAGCCGCTCTCGCGGCGGCCCTGGCCGGAGCGGGCTCGGCGGCAGGCACCGGTATCGCTGGACAGGCGGCCGCCGGAGTAGTGAGCGAAGACCCCGACAAGTTCGGAAGCCTCCTCGTCCTGCAGGCGCTTCCCGGAACGCAGGGCATCTACGGTCTCGTGGCGCTGTTCATGATCGTCGGCAAGCTTCCGGCGATGGACAGCCTCGGTTACATCACGCTTGCCTCGGGTCTCGCAATCCTCGGTGCGGCACTGCCGGTGGCCCTGACCGGCCTCGTGTCGGGTATATACCAGGGCAAGGTCTGCGCGGCCGGCTGCAACCTCGTCGCGAAGCGACCCGGCGAGGTCGGCAAAGGCATGGTCTTCGCCGTCATCGTTGAGACATACGCCGTGCTGGGACTGCTCGGCACGATCCTGCTGCTTCAGCGGATCGAACTCGGGTAGGGTCATCGCCTGCAACACGAACGGAAGATACGTCATGTCGATCGAGAAGATATTGAGCAAGATAGACGAAGACTCGCTGGTCGCCGTCGAGGCGGCGCTCGTGCGCGCCAGTGAGGAAGCGGCGGCCCTGTCCGCCCGCTATGCCCGAAGGGCGAAGGAGCTCGAGGCTGACCTGCACACGAGGGCCGGGAAGAAAGCGGCCGAGGAGAAGCGCAGGCTTCTCGTCAGCGAGCAGCTCGAGCTTCGGAAGGCGACCCTGGTCAGGAAACGCGAGATCCTCTCGGAACTGTACGGTGAAGCGAGAAAGACTATCGCCGCGCTTTCGGGCGAAGAATACCTCTCGCTCATCCGCGCCCTGGTGATCTCAAGGGCGGTCTCCGGCGCAGAGGAGATCGTGCCGGCCGCCGGGCAGACATCCCTGCTCTCGTCGGATTTCCTGAAGAAGCTTAATAAGAAATACCCCGGCGGCGGAAGGTTCACGATCGCCGCTGCAGAGGGATCCTTCGAGTGGGGAGTCGTATTGAGGGAGGGCAGACGGGTGGTCGACCTGTCGCTCTCCACGGTGTTCGACCAGGTCATGGACAGGATCGAGCCCGAGGTCTCGGCGATCCTGTTCCAGCAGTAACGGAAGAGAGGGCCGTTGGCCGTCGATTATACATACGCTGTCGCGAGGCTGAGAGCCATCGAGGCGGCCATGCCCGACAGGGCATGGTTCATGCGCATGGTGCGCTCGCCCGCGCGCCAGCTGCTCGCCGGGATGAGGGAGCATTACCCCGGATTCGAAGGGGTCGACGCGCTTCACGATTTCGAGATAGGGATCGAGGCGGACATGGCCTCGCTCTACGATCTCTTTTCCTCGGTTCTCGGCGACGGGCCGGTGACGGAGTTCCTGCGGGCCGGCCGCGATTTCGACAACTACGTCCTGGCCCTCAAGGGGAAGATGCTCGGCGCGAAACCGGTACTCCTCCCGTTCGGGCTCACCCGGCCCGAGCTGGTGGAGACGGCCGCCGACAGCGGCGATCCGTTGCTTCTTCCGGAGTATCTGAAGGATCTTTATGATGCCCTGGTGAAGCCTCTGGAGAAGGAGTTGCCCGACGGGCTCGACCGCGAGGGCGAGCGTGCGAAATGGCAGTATCTGCTCGGCGCTGCGCCTTCGGAGGAAGCGCGGCACTGGGTAAGATTGAAGATCGACAGGGCCAACATAAAGAGTTTCGCGAGGCTCCGGATGACGGGGCTGCGAAAGGGAGACCCCGCCGACATCTGGATAGCAGGCGGGACGATCGAGGCGTCGAGATTCGAAAGCCTCTACTCCGAGCCGTTCGAGGATTTTCTCTCCTTCCTCGGATCGACGGAGTGGCGGGGGCTGCCGGCCAGGGGGTTCGACAGGGAGATGGAGGCGTGGAAGATCGACACGGCCCTTGACTCCGTGCTGCTGGACCTTGTCGGCGGCAGCCGGTCGCGTTTCTTCGACGTCATGCCTCTGCTGTACCACATCGAGCTCAGGCAGAGAAACGGCCGGATACTGAGGACTATAATCACGGGCAGGATAAACAACCTGCCCGAGGATGATATAGCGGAGAGCGTCGAGACACTGCTGTCCTGACGCGTGTTAGAAGGGAGCGGCGATGGCCGATAACATCGCGGTGATCGGTAACGAGGATTCGATAGAGTACTTCCGGGCACTCGGATGCGTGACGTACGAGACCCATGGCGGGGAGCTGACAGAGCAGCAGTTCCTCGAGATCGTAGAGAGGAAGTTCAGGATTATCTTTGTTACCGAGGAAGTCTTCCACAAGTACAAGAAACTGATAAGGAAGAGATCGCAGAGGGTCTTCCCCGTGGTCAGTATTATCCCGGCGATACACGGAGCGGTATGGAAGGACGGGATACCGCATTCCGAGGGCGTCGCCTTCGAGGAGATACGTTACGCGGTGATAAAGGCCGTCGGACAGGACCTGTCCGGACCGGATTAAACAAGGAGAAAGGCACGAGATGTCCGATGGAAGAATAGTGAAGATCTCGGGTCCCCTCATCGTCGCCGAGGGGATGGGAGAAGCGAGGATGTTCGAGGTCGCCCGCGTCAGCGACCGCGAGCTGATCGGCGAGATCATCGAGTTGCACGGCGACCAGGCGTACATCCAGGTCTACGAGGACACCTCGGGGCTCGGACCGGGGGAGAAGGTCGTGACGACCGGCCAGTCGCTGAGCATCGATCTCGGGCCGGGGCTCCTCGAATCGATATACGACGGCATACAGCGCCCGCTCAACATCATCTACGGCCAGGTGGGCCATTTCATCACCCGCGGGATCAACGTGCCGGGCCTCGACAGCAAGCGCAGGTTCGACTTCATCCCGAATCCCGACCTGAAGGAAGGCGACGAGATAATGGTCGGCGATACCCTCGGCGAGGTGAAGGAGACCGAGCTGATCATGCACAGGGTGATGGTGCCCCCGACCTTGAAGGGCGGCATCCTGAAGAGAAAACCGGAGAAGGGCACCTGCACGATCGAGGACGTCATCGCCGAGATCGAGGCGGACGGAGAGGTACAGGAGGTGAGGATGATCCACCGCTGGCCGGTGAGGACCCCCCGCCCGATCGCGAGGAAGATCCTTCCCGTCAAGCCGCTTGTCACCGGCCAGAGGGTGATCGACATGTTCTTCCCGATAAGCCAGGGCGGAACGGCTACCGTTCCCGGTCCCTTCGGTGCGGGCAAGACTGTAATCCAGCACCAGCTCGCCAAGTGGTCCGACGCGAACATCATAGTCTACGTCGGATGCGGGGAGCGCGGGAACGAGATGACCGACGTGCTCCAGGAATTCCCCCAACTGATCGATCCGAAAACGGGACGACCCCTGATGGAGAGGACAGTGCTTATCGCCAACACGTCGAACATGCCCGTCGCGGCGCGCGAGGCGTCGGTCTATACAGGTATCACGATTGCCGAGTACTACAGGGACATGGGATACGACATCGCTGTACTAGCCGACTCTACGTCGAGATGGGCCGAGGCGATGAGGGAGATGTCCGGACGCCTCGAGGAGATGCCCGGCGAGGAAGGGTATCCCGCGTATCTCCCGTCGAGGCTCGCCGAGTTCTACGAGCGCTCGGGAAAGGTAGTCTGCAGCGGGAGCGATGAGCGCCAGGGAACGCTCAGCGTCATCGGCGCCGTATCACCGCCGGGAGGGGACCTATCCGACCCGGTGGTCCAGGCGACGCTCAAGGTAGTCAAGGTCTTCTGGTCGCTCGAGGACCAGCTCGCGTTCGAGAGGCACTTCCCCGCGATCGGGTGGCTGTCGAGCTACTCGCTCTACCATGACAACCTCCGCGAGTATTTCCGCAGCGAGGTCGAAGAGGAATGGGAAGATGTCCGGACCACCGCTATGAGCCTGCTCCAGAAGGAGGCCGAGCTCAAGGAGCTCGTACGGCTCGTAGGCGTCGACTCGCTCTCGTCGAGCGACAGGATCGTTCTCGAGACATCGAAACATATCAGGGAGGATTTCCTTCACCAGTCGGCGTTCGATCCGGACGACGCGTACACGAGACTCAATAAACAGTTCCTCATGCTCAAGGTGATCGTCGAGCTCCACAGGGCGTGCGAGCGCGCCATCGAGAAGAAGGCGCCCCTTCGCAAGTTGCTCGAGCTCCCCGTCAGGGAGAAGATTGCGAGGATGAAGTATATCAAGGAAGACGATCTCGCCGGGTTCGACGCGATTTTCGGCGACATCACGACACAGATAGCCGGCAGCATGACCGAGAACAGGGCCGGGGAGGCTGAGTGACATGGTAACAGAGTACAACACTATCGAAGAGATCGTCGGACCGCTGATATTTCTCGACGACGTCGATCACGCGACGGTAGAGGAGCTCGTCGAGGTCGAGCTTCCCGGCGGAGAGCAGCGGCGGGGCAAGGTCCTCGAGGTCAACCGCAACAGGGTCCTCGTCCAGCTGTTCGAGGGGACGAGAGGCGTCGACATTGCCCGGACGAAGGTCCGCTTCCTCGGCAGGAGCCTCGAGCTCTCCGTATCGCCCGACATTCTCGGGAGGATCTTCAACGGGCTGGGCATGCCGATCGACGACGGCCCGGCGATCATCCCCGAGAAGAGGCTCGACATCAACGGCGATCCGATAAACCCGTATGCGCGCGTCTATCCGCAGGAGTTCATCCAGACCGGTATTTCGGCGATCGACGGCCTCAATACGCTTGTGCGCGGGCAGAAACTCCCGATTTTCTCGGGCTTCGGCCTTCCGCACTCCGAGCTCGCCGCGCAGATCGCCAGGCAGGCGACTGTCCCCGGAAGGGAGGCGGCATTCGCCATCGTCTTCGCCGCTATGGGCATCACCTTCGAGGAGGCGAACTACTTCATCCGTGATTTCCAGGAGACCGGCGCGATGGAGAGGGTGGTCCTCTTCATCAATCTCGCCAACGACCCGACGATCGAGCGTATCGCGACGCCGCGCGCCGCGCTGACGGCAGCCGAGTACCTCGCCTTCGAGAAGGGGATGCACGTGCTTGTCATCCTCACCGACATGACGAACTACTGCGAGGCGCTCCGCGAGGTGTCGGTCGCGAGGAAGGAGATCCCCGGCAGGCGCGGCTATCCCGGTTATCTCTACACCGATCTCGCGACGATCTACGAGCGGGCCGGCCTGCTAAAGGGCGAGAAGGAGGGAGAGGTGCTCGAGGGATCGATCACCCAGATCCCCGTCCTCTCGATGCCCGACGACGACAAGACGCATCCGATACCCGACCTTACGGGGTACATCACCGAGGGACAGGTGATCCTCGACCGCGTGCTGCACCGCAAGGGGATCTACCCGCCGATCAACGTCCTGCCGAGCCTCTCGAGGCTGAGGGACAAAGGTATCGGCGAGGGCAGGACTCGCGAGGACCATCCGCAGATAGCGAACCAGCTCTTCTCCTCCTACGCGAGGAGCAAGGAGATCGAGGAGCTCGCCGTGGTGCTCGGCGAGGCCGCGCTGACCGACACCGACAGGGCGTTCATGAAGATGGGCGAGAAGTTCGAGGACCGTTTCGTCAGGCAGGCGCTCGATGAGAACCGCACGATCGAAGAGACCCTGTCGATCGGCTGGGACCTGCTGACGATGATCCCCAGGACCGAGATCAAGAGGATCAAGGACGACATGATCGAGAAGTACCTCCCCCGGAAGGCGGACGATGACGAGGCGCCGGCCGCCGCGGCCGGTGACGCCGTGCAGAAAGAAGGCGTCGAGTGAAGAGAAAGGTCAACCCGAACAGGATGATGCTGCTGCGCATGCGGCGCAGGCTCGAGCTCGCCCGGCGGGGACACAAGCTCTTGAAGAACAAGCAGGAGAAGCTGATGCAGAACTTCATCGCGCTCGCCCGCGACACGTCCGAACTGCGCCGCCGCCTCGAGAAGGTCTTCATGGAGATATCGATGCACTACCTCAAAGGGCGATCGGTCACCGGAAGGCAGCGGCTCGAGGACGCCCTCTCGCTGACGACGATGGCGGGCACGCTCGAGACGGGCATGCGCAGCGAGATGAACGTCAGGATTCCCCGTTTCACGTTCACTATCCCCGACGGCGATCCCGCATACAGCCTGCAGGGCACCTCGCCCGAGCTCGACGTGGCGTTTAAAAAGCTCCGCGACAACTTCCAGGAGCTGCTCGACCTGGCGGCCTCGGAGGACGGGCTGTTCAAGCTCGCCGACGAACTGGAGAAGACGCGCCGCAGGGTGAACGCCCTCGAGTACATCCTCATCCCCGACCTCGAGGTCCAGATCCGATCGATCGAGAGCAAGCTCAGCGAGGCAGAGCGCAGCACACAGGTCCGCCTGATGAAGATCAAGGACATGGTCGAGGCGAGAGAATCACGGCAATAGGGTTTGACTGACCGGCTTCCTCCGGATATATTAAAGTACACTCACTCCACAGGGCTGCAACGGAGACCCCGCCTGATTCTTTCCGTACACACCTGAAGGGAATACCCGAAAGACGCACTCGAAGAATGTTCAGTTTATGTTGTTATTTCGCAAGGAGTTGGTTTTCTTTCCGGGCCGTTCAGGGAGGGACGATAGGGAATCGCTCCCCCTTTCCCGCCGCGGGGGGCAATTTGATTGACACTGTGCGGGTGGATAATTATATTATCCGTGAGGAATTAGAGGAGAGTTTGAGACCCCACACCTGCTCCCGCCCCGGCGTGCTAGCGGTATGCCCCGGGACGGGTCCATGTTTACAAGCATAGATGCTACAGGCAAGTACAAGGAGATTGACATGAAAGCCCGCTCTCGTTTCAGGCTGCTTGCCGTTGTGCTTCCCGCCCTGATAATCCTCGTGGCTGCGCAATCCGCCACGGCGCAGCCTGGAAGGATCAGCGGCAGAGTGACGGAAGCATTGAACGGCAGGCCTCTTCCCTATGCCAACGTAGTGATCGTCGACACCAAGATGGGTGGAATGACCCTGACCGACGGAACGTTCACGATCGTCGGAGTTCCCGTCGGCACGTATACCGTCAAGGTCATGATGATGGGATACAAGCCGGAAAAAAAGACCGGCATCAGGGTTGATGCCAGCCAGACCACGAGGGTCGACTTCAAGCTCGAAGAGCGGATCGTGGGCCAGACGCAGGAGATCGTCGTCGAGGCCGAACAGGTCCAGATCGATGTGAGGAGCTCCGAAGTCGCGCACAAGGTATCGAGGGACGAGCTCGAGGAGCTCCCGGTAGACGACATCGTCGATGCGATCGCGCTCAAGGGCGGGATCATCAAGATGGGTGACGAACTCCACGTGCGAGGCGGACGCGACGGCGAGGTCCAGTTCCAGATCGACGGCGTTCCGGTGGACGATCCTCTCGGAGGCGGGATGATCTCGGTAGGTATGCTCGGTACCGACGACAGCGAGGTCATTACCGGGGGGATGGACGCCGAGTACGGAAACGCGCAGTCGGCTATCGTAAACATCAGCACGAGAGAGGGCGGACGGACCTTCGAGGGGCAGGTCCGGTACATGACTGACGATTTTGGCCGCAAGGACAAGACATATACCAACTATGACAGGTTCAGTCTCGGTTTTGGCGGGCCTACCGGGGTCAGGAACATCACGTTTTACGTGTCGGGCGAGTTCACAACTACAGACGGTGAGAACTGGGCTATCTGGAACAGAAACGATCATATGGCCAGTACGCCGCTGTCGAACTACATGAGCTTCGCACAGAGGCAGTCCGAGTCGTACAACGTCCAGGGAAAGCTTGCCTGGCAGGTCAAGCCGGGGATGAAGCTGATCGGTGAGGCGATCTATTCGCACTCCCGCTCCCATGGATTTACCAACAACTGGAACATCGAGGGATACGTCCAGAAAATATATAGATTTACGACGCTGCGGCCCAGCCGCGAAAGCCTCGCCGACGACGCGAGGGCCTTCGGTCCGTACGTCTCGGTCTATCACGGTCCGTGGATCGAGAAGTCAGAGGCGGAACTCGAGGATATGAGGATCGGTTACTATCCCGGCTCCCTCGAGGAGAGGCGCCGCACGATCTACCCGATCACGATCTACACGAAGGTGCGCGATCCGAACAACCCGGATGCCGGCGCTTTTATAATCAGGTACGACAACTTCTACGCAAGACTGGTGGATAACATCTACGGCGAAGAGATCGAGGTCATCTGGGAAGAGAAGGTCTTCAACGCCGAAGGACAGGAAGACATACAAAACAAGGTTCTCTTCGAGGGATTCCAGAATCCCGACTCGGAGTTCAGCTACTTCAGGGACGACTCGAGCTACGTCTACTTCAACTCGGCCGAGCGGACCAACGTCGGCATCAGCAACAACCTCAACGTCAAGCTGGCGCTGAACCACAATGTCAACGACAACCTGCTGTACACGATCAACCTCAGTCGTTCGCAGTTCGACAGGACCGTATCGGTCAAGGATCCCGTGACGGGTGAGATGAAGAACCCGCAGGAATTCCTCGTGGCCGGAAAGCCGGCGATACTGCCCAGCGGCGTGTTCATGCTAAGCGGCGTGAGCAACTCGATCTGGTACACCGATCCGGAGTATCCGTACTTCGTCGACTGTTACGATTACCCGTACTACCAGGACCGCAGCTCGGTCATCTACACGCTGAAGGCCGACATCACGTCCCAGCAGTGGTACGGGCACATATTCAAGACCGGAATACAGTTCATATACAACGATCTCGAGGACAGGGCGATCAACTCCCCGGGCAGCGTGAGGCGTCTTGAGGACGGCAGCTACATGATCGGGACGAGCGCGAACATATTCCATAACTTCAACCCCGAGGCATCCTACTACGTCCAGGACAAGTGGGAGTACCAGGGAATGGTAGTAAACGCGGGAATCAGATTCGACTTCTTCTCGCCGGGAAACAACACAGACATCCTGATCAACTCGTCGGAGATCGATGCCGACGTCGAGAAGTACAAGTTCCAGATCAGCCCGCGTCTCGGCTTCGCGTTCCCGATAACCGACAAGGACAAGTTCCACTTCCATTACGGAAGGTTCACCCAGTGGCCGAGCAGGACCTACCTGTTCCGCACGCAGGACATGATCTCCGGGACCGGTGTACTCGGCAACCCGGATCTCGACGAGGAGCTCACCGTCTCGTACCAGGTCGGCGTATCGCACCAGTTCACCGAGACGGTCGCGGCGAACTTCGTGGTGTTCAACAAGGATATCTACGGGCTGATCTCGTCGACAAGGGTTACCGACGAGGACCTCGGTATCCAGGGCTACCGCTATATCAACAGGACATACGCGAGCTCGCGAGGAATGGAGTTCTCGGTCAACAAGCGTCTCAGCCACCACATCGGCGGCGATATCTCCTACACGTGGTCGTTTGCCGATGGCGTCGCCTCCGACGCGAACTTCGGCGTCACGGCCCAGGGGCTGTCCCACCTGCCTACGCAGGAGATGCCCCTCGACTGGGATCAGCGCCACACGCTGAACGTCACGGTCAGGCTGCAGGACGAGAACAAATGGGGTGCCACGGTCGTCTACTCGTTCGGAAGCGGGCTGCCCTGGACGCCGGTCGACAGGTTCGCCAGGCGCCAGGACCCGTTGTGGGAGAACTCGAGCAGGCTCGACCAGACACACGTTATCAACTTTCAGGGGAGGAAGAAGTTCAACATATATGGACAGGAGCTGACGCTGTTCTTCGAGGGCAGGAACCTGCTCGACGATGACGTGCTCCTGCCCTTCGGTACGGCTCCCGGCGCCGGCCCCCGCATGGTCAATGCCAGGATGGACGGAGGTTCCTATCTCACCGAGACGGGGAACTTCGGGGGAGCGTACCTCCAGGATCTTGACGAGGACGGCATCGATGATTTCACACCGGTGAATGATCCTACGATCTGGGCCTCGCACAGACAATGGCGAATAGGCTTCGGGTTCGAGTTCTAGGAAAAATCTGTGGAGAGATATTGGAGGTCCCAACGATGATACGCAAGGGATGCATGCTGATCGCTCTTGCTGCGGTTCTGATCTTCCTGCTTCATTCTCCGGCTTCTGCCAGGAAGGAAGACAGGGAGTGGAGCGACAAACTCAAGCAGCTCGATCAGATCTGGGTGTTCGACGGGACCGGCATACATAATGTCGGGAACCTCCAGATGCATGTATGCAACTGGGGCTGCTTCGGGTCGTATCCCGGCTCGAACTGGCCGACGGCCGAGTATCCCTCGGCGCAGTGGCCGGCCAACTCGGGCGTGGAATACCTTTACATCGCCGGACTATGGATCGGGGCGAGAAAGGGCGGTATCCCCGTCGTTTCGACCGGCGCGTACCAGATCGAGCTCAGGCCCCCCGGGACGGAGGACCCGAACGCGAAGATCTACACGGCATTCGAAGGTATCCAGAACGGAGCGAGGCTGCCGAGCCCCGCCGACGACGACAAGGACGGTTTGGTCGATGAGGACTGGCAGAACGGCGAGGACGACGACGGCGACGGGAAGATCGACGAGGATTTCGCCGCGATCGGCAAGCAGATGTTCACCTGCTGGTACACCGATGATGAGGCGAACGCCGTCCAGGTCTACCCCGAGCATACTCCCCTTCACCTGTTCGTGAGGCAGGAGAGCTACCAGTGGGAAGAGGAGCAGTTCTACGACTTCGTCGGCATCGAGTACAAGATCATGAACTACGGCTCCGATATCATCGAGGATGTCTACGTCGGTTTCTTCGCCGACGGCGACGCCGGCCCGCGCGACCGCGAGCAGTACTGGATGGACGACTGCACCGGTCTCTGGAAGGGAATCCGCTGCGCGCAGAAGGGCGAGAGGCAGGTGCCGGTGAGGATGAGCGTCGCCTACTTCTACGACAAGGACGGCGACGAGGGGATGACGACAGGCTACCTCGGCATCATCTTCCTCGGCCACGATATCGATCCGCTCGGCGACAACGCGCCGAAGAAGGTCGGTATTACGTCGTACCAGAACTTCTCGGGTGATCAGCCCTATGAGAACGGCGGCGACCCGACGAACGATTACCAGCGTTACGAGCTGATGAGCAAGGGAAGCGAGGACCGTAACGCTGAAGTCCCGCGCGATTACAGGATGCTGATGGCCACAGGCCCCTTCCGAGAGCTGCTTCCCGACAGCACGATGACACTCCAGGTAGCGTTCGTCATGGGCGAGGGCCTCGAGGGCATGCTTGCCTCTGCGGCGAGCGCGGCGATGGCGTACCAGGGCAACTGGTTTGATATCGACGGTAACCCCCAGACGGGAGTCCTCGGCAGGGAGACGCCGTTACACGGACCGGTAAGCGGTATCGATCCCGATTCGTGCGACGCCGATCTCGAGCTCCTGGCAGCGGCCAGGGGCGAAATCCTCTGGATAAACAACGATTGCTTCGAGGAGATAGATCTCTGGGAATCGGATTGCCCGAAGGGCGATGCGGTCTTCGAAGATTATCAGACCGGTGTGGGTGGCAAGGAGACCAACGTCCACTGGCTCGTAGGTTCGGCGCCGCCTCCACCGAACATGAGGATCCTTCCCTACGACCACAGGATCGTCCTCCTCTGGGACAATTTCAGCGAGGTCACCCCGGACGTCTCGACGCTCGAGTTAGACTTCGAGGGATACAGGATCTGGAGGGCCGACGGATGGAAAAGGCCCCTCGGCACCTCGGTGCTCAGCGGACCGGCAAGAGAGCTGTGGCAGCTCCTCGAAGAGAGGGACCTGATCAACAGCATTCTGCCCGACCACGATTTCAAGAAACCGGTATCCGAGGGAGGATGGGAATACGAGCCTCTCAAGGATCTCGACGACAACAAGAAGGATGAGCTGATAGCATACTTCGAGGAGAACCTCTGGTACTATCCGCTCGATACTGTTCCCTGCCCGCCCGGGATGAGCAATCTCCAGTGCGACACACTCGAGTCGCTCGCGAGGCACAACCTCGGCTTCGAGGGCGGACTGCAGTACTACCAGTTCGACGACAGGGACGTGCATAACGGCATGCACTATTTCTACAGCATCACGGCTTACGATCACCTGCTGATCGATGGTACGCCGGTCAAGCCCAACAAGTACGGTGATCCGTCGTCGAATTTCCAGTACGCGGTGCCTCTCTCCGACGCTCAGGCGACGGAGGAATACCTGGACGACGAGGTGTACGTCGTGCCCAATCCGGCAACAACGGAATCGATGGCGCCGTGGAGTCTCGAACCCAATATGGACGACCCGACCGGCATCAAAGTCGAGTTCAGAAATCTGCCCGCATGCAGGAGCACGGTCAGGATATATACGCTCTCCGGCGATCTCGTCGAGGAGCTGTACCACGACGGCTCGGGGGGACGGGGTACGCTGAGATGGGATCTGGTATCCCGCAACGGTCAGAATGTGACCAGCGGCGTCTACCTCTTCTCGGTGGAGCCGGACGACGGCGAGTTCAACAGGACTATCGGAAAGTTCGTGATTATCAGATAAATGACGGTGAGATCAATTTCAGGAGGTCTGGTGATGTTTCGCAAGGTGTTTCTCGGGTTGGTCGTGGTGATGATGCTGGCGCCCGGCATCGCTTACGGCGGGACCAAGCCGTTCGAAAAGGTGGGCACATACGCGGCCCCGTTTCTGAAGATCGGCGTCTCGGCGAGGGCGGTCGGAATGGGTAGCGCGTATACGGCGGTCGCCGACGGTGCTACCGCGATCTACTGGAACCCGGCCGGTATAGTCGCGCAGACAAGGACACAGGTGACTCTCAATTCGGTCACGTGGCCGGCTGACGTCGACATCTATTTCGTCGGTGCGACGTTTTCCACTCCGTATCTCCCCGGAACCTGGGGGATCAGTGCGAGGGCCTTGACGATGGATCCCCAGCTCGAGCGCACGATCTATATGCCTGAGGGGACGAACCGGTACTTCGACGCCGGCGACATGTCTTTCGGCCTGTCGTACGCGATGTGGTTCACCGACAGGTTCTCCGCCGGTATCACGGCACATTTTATCCATATGGGCCTGGCCGACAAGAGCGTCCAGACGATAGCGTTCGACGGCGGCTTCATCTACCGGATCGGTATCCGGGGTATGAAGCTCGGCATGATGATTCAGAGTTTCGGCGCAGAGGTCGACTTCGATGACCGGGCCTCGAAGATGCCGCTCCTTTTCAAGTTGGGCCTCAGCGTGGATGCCTACAGGAGAGGCGCTCATGCTCTGCTCGCGGCCGGAGAGTTCACCCATCCTGCCGACAACAAGGAGAGGATGAACGTAGGGTTCGAGTACGGATTCAACGAGTTTTTCTACCTGCGTTCCGGATACAACATCGGTTACGATACGCAGGGTCTCGCGTGGGGAGTCGGATTCAGGTTCGACACGAGCCAGACTTCCGATATCGGTTTCGATTACGCTTGGGAGGACCTTGGTTTTCTTGGGCAGGCTCACCGCTTCACCCTCAATTTCAGTTACTAGGCTGAGGGGAGGGCGCCGGGCCGCCTGAGGCCCGGTCTGTTATGAGAGAAACGCGAAACATCACACTGATGACAATGATCGTCCTGTTGCTGCTGGCGCCGGCAGCAACAGGGCAGATCGCAAGGGGGGAAGGTGATTTCGAGTTCTTCCTCGACACCTCCGCCATTCCCCTGGAGAATGGAAGGACCCTCGGGCTCTTCCAGATCGCCATTCCCGTCAAGGAGATCCACTACAAGGAACAGGACGGATCGTTCGAGGCCGCGGTAAAGGTGGCCCTCGTGCTTATGCGAGGCGACGAGAAGATCCACGAGAAGGGCCTCGTGATCAGGGATCAACGCGACACGAAGCCCCTGATCGATGATCTTTCAGGATTTATCTACATGTCCGATTCCAGTTCCGTCGATCCGGGAAGCTACACGATCGATGTCCGGATCGAGGACCTCCAGCGCAGCAAAAAGACACTTATGGACCTGGTCAAGCGCAAGCATTACAATTCGGAGATAAAGGATCTTGAGATAGAGATCGTCGGTTTCTCCCCGGACCGCGTGGCCCTCAGTGATCCGGTGCTGATCTGGAGTCGCGAGAGCGGCGGACGATACGTTCCCAATCCGATGCAGATCTACGGGCTGAAGAACGATACCCTGTCGTTTTTCGCCAGCGGCCTGATGCCGGACGGGGATGTCCCCGATTCGGTCGACGTCTACCTGTCCGTCCTCGATTCAAAGGGAGAAACGGCAGGCTCGAAGAGAGGTCTCGTTCCGGTAAAGAACGGCAGGATACTGATCTTCGGATCGTTCGACGTCAACACCTGGCCGGCGGGCAACTACATGGCCAGGGTGGAGGTACTCTACGGCGGTGCGCTGAGAGCCGCGTCGGCGAAGGAATTCAGCGTCGCGTGGCAGCTGCTCAACTGGCAGAAGCCGCGGAGGGATGTCCTGGTCGAGGCGAGGATCCTCTTCCGCGATTCCGAATTCACCGAGTTCCGCAGGATGAGCATCGGCGAGCAGGAACGGGTGCTGACCGCCTACTGGAAGAAGATCGACCCGACGCCGCATACGGCTGTAAACGAACTGTACGAAATATTCCAGAACCGCGTAAGGTACGCCGACGCGAGTTTTGCCGGCGGCGGTACGAGGGGCGCGCTTACAGTCCGGGGACAGCTCTATATAAAGCTGGGTCCGCCGGACGAGATAATCTCGGAGAGCGTTCCCTTCAACAGGATCGATCTGAACGAGACGCTCGGCAAGCTCGAGGACAAGTACAAGGTTATCATCCACAGCACCTACAAGGGCCCCGGCACCGATTACGCGATGATGAAGGAAACGACGAGCAATATTCAGAGGCCCTACAGGGGTGGTGGGATGGACACCGGGGGGTATGAGCTGTGGATGTACTCGATGCGGGGCGATCCGCTGCTCGAAAGGGACAGGATAATGATGGGTGAGGCCGGTATGAGGTATCTGTTCGTCGATAAGGACGGTATCGGAAACTACATGCTGGTAGGCACTTCCGAGGAATTCGAGGGCTTCGGCGCGTCGTTTGTGGAGGAATGACGCCGATAGAGAGCGCCGGAACGGGCCCCGAGAATTTTTCGTTGACAAGGGGGTTTCCATAAAGTATTTTACAGCAGTTAAGAGGCTGATACGGGCTGATTTGCGTGTTTCCCGAACAGTTCTTCCGACATGGTCGTGAAGATTGAGCCTCTCGACTATTTCAACGGAAAATCCGTAACTGAACGAAAGTACGCCACAGGTACTGTTTATCCCCAAAGGAGCGCGTCGCATGGTAAAGACAAACTCTTCGGTCAGGTCGATTCTTCTCATATCGGTTCTCCTCGTCGCATTCGCTTCCGTCGCCGTTGTGGCCCAGGAAGTCGAGGAGACCGTTGAGTCTGAATTCACCGTCCAGGCCGAGACCGATTCACTGGCCACCGCAAAGAAAGACTCGATGGTGGTCGCAAAGGCTGTCAAGGATATGGCTGAGAAGAAGAGGCTCGGCGTCGTTCTTTACAACCTCAAGCACAGCGGTATCGGTGCGAAGTACACCCAGGGCGGAAACTTCATGCACGCCCTGCTTTTAGCGTCGATCATCGGCGTCGTCTTTATCATCGAGAGGCTCGTGACCCTGTCGCGCGCCCGCGTCAACATCAGAAAACTGATGTCCGACGTGCTTTCGGCGATACGTTCGGAAGGCGTCGATGGAGCGATGCGTGTCTGCGAGAGGACGAGGGGTCCGATCGCCGCGGTGCTCCACTCCGGCCTGCTCCGGGCGGGCCGCGGTCCCGACGCGGTGAAAGAGGCTATCGAGACGGCGGGCAGTATCGAGACCTCGTTCCTCGAGAGGGGACTGGTCGCGATCGCTACCGTCGCGCAGGTCGCTCCGCTCCTCGGGTTCCTCGGAACGGTATCCGGAATGATCAGCGCGTTCGCCGCTATCGCGGCGGCCGAGCAGGTCAGCGCGAAGGTGGTGGCCTCCGGTATCGAGGAGGCGCTCATCACCACGGCGACCGGTCTTATTATTGCCATTCCGGCGAGTATCGGCCATTCGTTCTTCGTCTCCCAGATCGACAGATTCGTTCTCGAGATGGAGGAGGCCTCGGCCGAGCTCGTCAACGAGCTCATTGAGATGGGTATGGGCCAGTAACCCGTCCGGAGTAACAGAAAATGATCAAGAAGAGAAGCAAGGTCAGCTCCGATTTCAGCACCGCCTCGATGTCGGACATCAACTTTCTTCTGCTCATCTTCTTCCTGGTGAGCACGATGTTCGCGGTCGAGAGGGGACTGCCGATGGCCCTTCCGGGGCAGCAGTCCAAGTCGGTAAAGCTAAAGAGGGACAACGTTCTCACGATCCAGGCGTTTGCCAACGGATCGATCGTCATCAGGGGTACGGGACCGGTAGGGCTCAGTGATCTCAGGCAGATCGTCGAGAACAAGCTCATCGCCAACCCCAAGCTGGTCGTCGTCATCGAGACGCATCCCGACGCCGAATATGCCGTGATGATCGACATCCTCGATGAGCTGAGGCTCGCCAACGCCGAGAGGATATCGCTGAGGACGATGAAGAGCGGTTAACAGAGGAGAGACGCCTTGAAGATTACAAAGAAACAGGGTGTTCAGAGTTCGATTCCGACAGGGTCGATGGCCGATATCATCTTCCTCCTGTTGATCTTCTTCATGGTTACGACGATCTTCAAGATGGAAGAGGGACTTCCGATCTCCCTGCCGCGGGCCGAAACGGGCGCGCAGCTCGATCGGGAGAAGCTCATAAATATCTGGGCCGACCGGTTCAGCAGGGTCAGCATCAACGACAAGCTGGTACAGGTCGAGCTGATCGACGCTGTGGTATCGAAACGGTTCGAGGAGAACAGGAGCCTCATCGTCGCCTTCAACGTCGACAGGCGGACGAAATATGAACTGGTTTCCCGCATAATGGACCAGCTGAAGGAAGCGAACGCCGTAAACGTGACATTCGTCTCAGTCGGTGATGAAGAGTAGATAATCGGAAAAGGGGGCCTTCGTGGCCGTTGTCGCTGTTGCAAACCAGAAATTCAAGGCGGGGTACAACAGGTATCTGCGAAACTCGCTCTACGCGACGCTCGTTCTGCATTTCGTCGGTATCTACTTTTCACCCCACTTCGAATTCAAGCCTTACGTGCTGAAGGAACAGGAGTTCATCGTGATCGATACGGCCGAGGACTTCGAGCTTCCGCCTCCTCCAAAGGAGATCGACCAGCCCGTGGTCCCGATCGCCGCCGAGGAGGGCGAGGAAGTGGACGAGGAGACCGAGATCGCCCCGACGAGTTTCGATCGCATCGAGAACCTTCCGCCTCCGCCTCCGCCCCCGTCCGAGTCGGCTTCGGAGTTCTACGCGTTCGACGAACCGCCCCAGCTGATCAAGTACATCCCGCCGAGCTATCCCGCCCTGGCGAGACAGGCCGGTATCGAGGGTACGGTACTGCTGAGAGTGGTAGTCGGAAAGGACGGCAAGGTGGAGAGCGCCTCGGTCATCCAGTCCGACGTGACGCCTGCAATGGAGAAAGCGGCCGTCGCGGCGGCGAGGAAGTTCCTCTTCAGGCCTGCGAAGCAGAGGACGGTTCCGGTGAGGGCCAGTATGGCCGTCCCGATCAGATTCAAGCTGCACGGCAACTGATGAGTTGCGAATAAAGAGATTACGAGGCCCGGACTTGATCGCCGGGCCTTTTTTTTGCCCCCTCTGCGGGAGTGGGGAGGACCTGACAGCCATCTGTCAGGGATATGTTGACACAAGGTAACTCTTGATTGAAACTTAGGGTCCGAATATTCGTATCAGTTGAGTGTATCGTTTTACAGAGTAACCGGTTTCACAGTCCGTAACGCAAGGAAAGGCTTCTACGATGTTTAGAGCAAAAAGAGGAATGTCGCTCTCCGTAATTGCAGTGAGCGCGGTAATCATGATCTCGACGGCGGTATCCGGGGCGTTTTCCGCGGGGAGGATCCTGTCGCTGAGGGAGTGTATCGATATCGCGCTCGTGAACAATCCCGACATGGGGATGGCGCGGCAGTCGCTCAAGAAATCGGAGAGTAACGTGCTCTGCGGCTACGGGAACCTCCTGCCCGATCTGCAGCTCGATTTCTACGCCGGCCACCGGTACTACGGCCCGTCTTCCGTATTGATCGACGATTCGGGCCGCCCGGTGCAGCAGCAGGGATTCGGTTACGAGGACTACGCATTCCGTATCGGCTCCGACATCGTCCTCTGGGACGGCGGAGCCAACTACGCGGGGCTCAGACAGGCGAAGCGGAACCGCGAAGGAGCGAAGGAAGAGCTTCAGTACAACTACGACATGATAACGGCCACCGTCATCCGGGCCTACTACAACCTCGTCAGATTCAAGAGGCTGACAGTCGTTGCCGATGAGAGCGTCGACCAGGCGAGGCAGAGCCTCGACAGGACCGAGGCGCTGCTCGAGGTCGGCTCCGGCACGCTGGCCGACGTCCTGAAGGCGAAGGTGCGTCACTCGAACACGAAGCTCGACCTGATAAGGGCGAAGAACCAGGTGGAGCTTGCCCGTGAGGACCTGATAGCGGTCCTCAACATAGACGACTACTCCGATCTGGGTGTCGACACGGCGCTTGTGATGAACATGATCAATCCCGATCCCTTCACCGAGATCGACTTCGCGATGCAGAACAGATCTGACCTCAGGGGGCTCCGGGCCTACCTCGAGGGGGCGGACGCCGGTGTGAGGGTTGCCAAGAGCGGATGGCTGCCGATATTCGGCGCGAACTTCGGATATTTCTGGAGCGACCGGGGGATGGCCGAGAACCTCAATTTCTTCAGGGAAGAGTATTCCTGGAACATCACCGCCTACATGCGGATCAACGTCTTCGACAGGTTCTTCACAAGCGCCAACGTCAAGACGGCAAAGGCGGATCACAGGATATCCGAGTACCAGCTCGAGAAGAGCAAGCTCAACGCCGTCAGGGAGATCAAGAGCCTCATCATAGTCATCAACGAGGCGATCGAGCGGGTTGCGGTCGCCACGGAGACGGTCGAGCAGGCGCAGGAAGACGTGCGGCTCGCAGAGGAGAGGTACAGGGTGGGCGCTGGGACGATGCTCGAAACGATCGCGGCCCAGGTGGCCCTTACCGAGGCAAAGGCGGTTGTAATCGACGCGAAGTGCGACTACCTCATCGCCGTTGCCGACCTCGACAGGGCGACCGGCAGGGAATCGAGGCTCAGGGCCGGGTTGGAGGGAGAATGAGATGCTGATAAAGGTCAGCGGGGTCAAGAAGATATACGAGGTCGGGATACAGAAGATAGAGGCGGTCGCGGGGATCGATCTCGAGATCGAAAGGAACGAATACGTCGCGATCATGGGTCCTTCGGGCTCGGGGAAGTCGACCTTCATGAACCTGCTCGGATGCCTCGATACGCCGTCGGCGGGCGACTACTGGCTCAACGGCAAAGAGGTCAGCAACCTCAGCGACGACGAGCTGGCCAGGATCAGGAACAGGGAGATAGGATTCGTCTTCCAGACGTTCAATCTGCTTCCCAGGGCTACCGCGGCGCAGAACGTCGAGCTGCCCCTGATATACGGCGGGATCCCGGCCGACGAGCGCCGCAGAAGGGCCGAGGAGGTGCTCGAATCGGTCGGTCTCACCGACAGGGCGAAGCACAGGCCGAACGAGCTGTCCGGAGGACAGCGCCAGAGGGTGGCCATCGCCAGGGCGATGGTCAACAGGCCGTCGATCATACTCGCCGACGAACCGACGGGAAACCTCGACAGCAAGACGGGCATCGAGATCATGTCGCTCTTCGACAAGATCCACCAGGCCGGCAACACGATAGTGATGGTGACTCACGAGAAGCATATCGCCGAATACACCAGGCGCGTGATAAGGCTCCTCGACGGAAAGATAGAATCGGACGTCAGGACGGGCTGACGGCCCTTCCTGCAGGGCGGCAATGATCCTGTAGAAAGCCCCGATCCGCTCTGATCGCAGGGTCTTTCGGAAACGCAAGCGGTAAAAAAACCAGGAGGAGAGATGACCAGGAAGCACTGGATAGCCATCGGTGTCGTCGTGGTGGTGCTCGTGCTCGTGCTGATCAACCTCAAGGCCAAGGGCGGCAAGGAGCTCACGGTCCAGGTGGAGGAAGTGGGCCGTAAGGATCTTGAGATGATCATATCCGCCTCGGGAAGCATCAAGCCGAAGCGGCAGATCGACATCAGCGCCTCGAGCATCGGCAAGGTTACCAGAGTCGCGGTCAAGGAAGGGGACTACGTCGAGCAGGGGCAGTTCCTCATCCAGATCGACCCGATACAGCTCGAGACCACCGTGGACCGGCTGGAGGCGGCTGTGGAATCGGCGAAGGCCGGCGAGCGCCAGGCGAGGTACCAGCTGGAGCAGTACAAGAGCGACCTCAGGAGAGCGGAGAGGCTGTTTGCTCAGGGATACCTCACCGACAAGGAGGTCGACGATGCGAAGACCGCCCGCGACGTCGGCGCATCCAGCCTCGAATCTGCCCGGCAGCTTGTCAGACAGCAGGAGGCGCAGCTCTCCAGCGCCAGGCACAACCTCCAGGAGGTGACGATCGAGGCCGAGATGGCCGGCATCGTCACGCGCCTCAACATCGAGGAGGGCGAGATCGCGATCATGGGAACGCTGAACAATCCCGGGACCGTGCTGATGACGATAGCAGACCTCTCCACCATCGAGGCGGAGGTCGAGGTCGACGAGACCGAGGTGGTCAGCATCGAGATGGGACAGTCCGCCAAGGTCACCCTGGATGCCTTTCCCGACACCTCGTATTCCGGCATCGTGACGGAGGTCGGCAACAGCCCGACACTGTCCTCCTCGGTATCGGGGCGGCAGGGCGTCGATTTCAAGGTCGTCATCACCGTTTTAGATACGATTCTCAACGTCAGGCCGGGTCTTTCGGCCGATTCGGAGATAATCGCCGCGCGGGCCGAAAACGCGCTCGCCATCCCGATCCAGAGCCTGACGGTAAGGCGGGAAAAGGACTTAAAGGGGTACGCTGCGAAAACCGACTCGGCTACAGCTGACTCTACGGCAGCGAAAAAGGATAAAGAGAGCAGCGATGTCGAGGGCGTATTCGTCGTGGTCGATGGCAGGGCCGAGTTCAGGCGGATAAAGATCGGCGTCTCCGGACAGACTCACTTCGAGGTCGTATCCGGCCTCGAGAAGGGCGACAAGGTGGTAAGCGGCAACTACAGGGCGATCAGGGACCTCAAGGACGGGCAGAGGGTCAAGATCACGAGGAAGGCCGCGAAGAAGTGAGCGGGCCATGCTTATATTTCAGGGAATGAATATCGCCCTCAGGGCGCTGCGTGAGAACAAGCTACGCACATTCCTCACGCTTCTCGGCAATATCGTCGGGACGATGTCGGTCATCGCCGTGGTGTCGCTCATCGGCGGCATAGACTCTTACGTCAAGGAGGAGGTCGCCGGTGAGGGGAGCAACGTCTTCGATATCGAGCGAATCAACTTCTTCGAGGCGATCACCGATCTCGACGCCTTTCTCGAGGCTCTTGCGCGCAACCCGAGGATCAGGCTCGGCGATGTCGACTATCTGCGCGACAAGATCCCGTCAGCCTCGTATGTCGGGGCGGCGGCGCGCGGCGAGGATCAGGTGAGCTTTCGCGACGAGTGGGTCGACAGGATAGCGATCAAGGGAAGGTCTGAGGAATATCCGATGATCGACGACGCTCCCCTTTTCCTGGGGAGGCATTTCTCGCGGCTCGAGGACCAGAAGTCGACGAACGTGGCGGTGCTCGGCTGGGAGGTCTATACGAGACTCTTCCCCGGGCGCGACCCGCTCGGGGCGAGGATCAAGATCGGAAGAAAGCATTTTACCGTCATAGGAGCAGTAGAGGACCTCGGTACCGTCCTCGGGGAATCGAGAAACAGGTTCGTATACATCCCGATCAATACCTTCCTCAAGGTATATGGTTCGAGGACCTCGATCGACATCAAGGTCAAGGCGGCCGACATAACGCTCCTCCAGCAGGCCGTCGACGAGGCGACGATGGCTATGAGGATCAGGCACGGGCTCAGGCCGATGGAGGAGAACGATTTCGCAATCGTTACCTCGGAGAATCTCATCTCGCTCTGGGAGAAGATATCGACCTCGATATTCAACGCCCTGATATTCGTAGTGTCGATCGCACTCGTGGTCGGCGGTGTCGTGCTGATGAACGTCATGCTCGTTTCCGTCACCGAGCGGACGAAGGAGATCGGCCTGAGGAAGGCCCTCGGCGCGAGGAAGTCGAACATCGTCTGGCAGTTCATCGTAGAGGCGGTCACCCTGTCGCTGATCGGTGGCGTCCTGGGGATACTTATCGGCTTCACGATCGCGGCGATCATCTCGATAATCTCCCCGCTGCCGTATGTGATCGCCCCCTGGTCGATAGCGGCGGGGCTCATCGTGACGTTTTTCATAGGTCTCGTCTTCGGGACGTATCCGGCAAGCAAGGCGGCGAACCTCGATCCGGTGGTCGCTCTGCATTACGAGTAGGATGAGGATGGCGGCTGACGGAACAATAGAAAGGGCCCGCGAAGGAAAGGGTCAGGTCTGGAAGGAGAACTTCCGGCAGGCCGTCGAGGTGATCCGCACTCACAGGATGCGCTCGGGTCTGCTCATAGTCGGTGTGGCGATCGGCGTGACGACCGTGCTTGCCATGGTCACCGTCATGTCGGGTCTCGGCAAACGGGTACAGAAGGACGTCGTCTCGGCCAACAGGCCATATCTCTTTATCTCCCGGTTCGACCCGATGGGTGGTGGCCGGGACAGGCGGGACCTCCTGAGGCGCAAGCAGCTCTCGATAAGGGACGTGAAGTTCCTCGAGGAGAACTGCGGCAGCTGTGAGCGTGTCGACCTCAATATCGACCCGCAGGGAAGGATGCGTGTCCTGCGGTACGAAGGAGAACGGACGAACCTCATACAGGTCGTCGGGTCTACGCATAACTTCGGGCATATGTACAGCATCACTATCGAGCACGGCAGGTTCTATACCGAGTTCGAGGCCGATCGCAGCAGGCGCGTGATCGTACTCGGTTTCGGACCGGCGAAGGACCTCTTTCCCCACCGCGATCCGATCGGCAAGTGGATCAAGATCGACAATCACCAGTACGAAGTGGTCGGAGCGATGGCGACGAGGGGGAGTATCCTCGGAGGCATCAGCGACAACTACGCCGTGGTCCCGTACACGACGTACGAGAAAGATCTCGGGGACCGTTTCGACGATTACCAGATGGGGATCACGATAAAGCCGGAGTACGAGCTCGAGGAGGGGGTCGAGGAGGTCCACGCCCTCCTGCGGGCCTCGAGGAAGCTGGGTCCCGGCGAGGAGAACGATTTCTACATCACGACGTCCGAGGGCTTCAGGGAGATGCTGGCGAGCATAACCACCTACATAAGCCTCGTGCTTGTAGTGATCTCGTCGATAGGGCTGATGGTGGGTGGAATCGGCGTGATGAATATCATGCTCATATCGGTCAGCGAGAGGACTCGCGAAGTCGGCATCAGGATGGCCATGGGAGCGAGGAGGACCGACATCATGCAGCAGTTCCTCATCGAGGCAGCGACCCTGACCGGGACGGGAGGGCTGATCGGGATATTTCTCGGGCTTCTGGCGGCGAGAGGGGTGGCGAGGCTGATCAGGTTCCCATACTCTGTCCCGCTGATCTGGATAGTCGTCGCGTTCGTTTTCTCCGCTTCGATCGGCCTGATCTTCGGCCTCTATCCGGCCAACAGGGCCGCGAGGATGGACCCGATAAAGGCCCTGCACTACGAATAACCCGTCGCCTTTCCGGCGCGCCGCCGGACGTAACTCATAAAACTTGCCCGCTCCGCCCCATGATGGCTATAATGTATCATGTAGGAGGTAAAGATGCGAAGGGGATTTGTTGCAATAACGTCGCTGCTTCTGGCCGCGACGGCCATATCGCTCGGGCCGTCGACCGTGAGCGACGCTGCGGCGCAGGTGACGACCAGGTCGGTCAAAAGGCCGTTCGAGCTTTCCGCGGGGCAGAGCATCGATGCCGAGGGGAACGTCCTGCTCGTCGTCAGCACGGCGATCGATTACAGGCGCCTCGTCTTTTTCCGCCGGCCTTCAGGCTACGTTGCCGACTACAGGATATATATCGAGATACATGACGACGAGGGCGAAAGGGTCCGCGGCGAGGTCATCGAGAAGACGGTGAACGTTCTGGACTACAAGATGACCCGCAGCGCCGGTATGCTCTCCGAGGTGACGAAGAAGATCCCCATGGGCTCGGGAAAATACGACCTGAGGGTGATCATCGAGGTGGTAAAGACCTCGCTGAAGTATGAGCGCCGCGTCGAAGTCAGGCTATACGGCATGGAGCACGGGCTCTTCGAGATGTCCGATCCGGTCTTCTCCACTCCCGGCGATCCCGGAAGGGGCCGCAAACCTCCCCCCGGGGAGCTGTCTTTCTCCGTCTGCTCGAGCGAGATCCCCGACGGTTTCAGGCCGCTTGCCGGCGAGGTCTTCATCGGTTTCGAGGGATGGATCCGGATGAGCTGGATCGTACTCTCCCCCATGAAAAACAGAACGGGCAGGGGGATGGAAGTGACAGTCAGGGTGCGGGATTCCAGAAAGCACATCAAGGCATATACGAGGCAGACCTTCGAGGTGGACAGAAAGGGCCGGGGCATGTTCTGCATAGAGATGAACGTCGACGACCTGCCCCTCGGCTTTTACGAGATCACCGCGGCCGTTTCGATACCCAACTCGACGAAGAAGGTCGTCAGGACAGGCAGCTTTACCATGCTGCTCGGGAGGGCGATGTTCAGCGGGTGTTTCGAGGATACGCTCGAGCTGCTCGGCTACATGGTCGAAGACGACGATATCGAGCGGCTTCGCAACGTTTCCCCCGAAGAGCGGATAGACGAGTGGAACAGGTACTGGAAATCGAAGGATCCGACAAGGACAACCGACATCAACGAAGCGTTGAGCGAGTTTCTGCGCCGGGTGAGATTCACTCTGGAGAACTTCGGTTCGCACGGTCCGGGCTGGAAGACCGACATGGGAAGGATCTATATCAGATACGGCCCGCCCGACAATACGGTCGACCGCGATGGATGGACTCTCGGCAGCAGGCTGAAGATCTGGTACTACTATTCCAAAGGGATCGCTTTCATATTCAAGGATTCGATGGGATCCGGGCTCTACATGCTCTACGATACGAGGAGTATCTGACCGGCCGATGATCAGACGTTTTCTGTCTATCACCGCCTCTTTCATATCCGCCCTGCTGATTGTTTCGTGCGGTGGTGGGGAAGGGCCTCCTGCTCTCAGGCTCGCCCTGCAGACCGAACCGACCAATCTCGATCCCGCTTTCGCCGTAGACTATTCCTCCGGCTGGGTCAGCTCCCTGATACATTCGAACATCGTCAGGTTTGAGCCGGACGGATCCGTCGCGCCCGATCTCGCCCGCAGATGGACCATCTCCCGGGACGGGCTTGAGTATGTATTTCACATCGCCGGGAGCAGGTTCAGCGACGGTGATCCCGTGACGGCGTTCGACGTGGAGCGGTCCCTGACGAGGCTCGTCGCGCCCTGGACGGCCTCTCCGAGGTGGTGGGTACTCGAGCCGGTTGCGGGGGCGCCTGACTTTCACACCGGCCGCGCCGGCGGGTGCTCGATCGAGGCAAGGGACGATTCCACGCTTGTCATAAGGCTCGGGAATCCCGCGGCCCACTTTCTCAGCCTGCTCGCCATGCCCGCCGCAGGGATCGTCTCCCCCGTTGCTGCCGATTCACTCGGCAGGGATTACGGGAGGAAGCCGACGGGGAGCGGGCCGTGGCGGCTCGTCTCGTGGAATTCCGGTGATGTGATCGTCCTCGAGAGGAACCTGTTCAACCCCGAAGCAGGTTCCGGAGTGCCGAGGATCAGCATCAGGCTCATCCCGGAGACGATGACGAGGATCGCCGAGTTCGAGGTGGGAAACCTCGATGTCCTCGAGATCCCCCCGGCGGAGCTCGAGCTCTGGCGCTCGGCGGGCGTGAGACTACTGAGAAGGTCTGAGCTGAGGATCGTATACATCGGTCTGAACAACGAAAAACCGCCCTTTGACGATCCCCGTGTGCGGAGGGCCCTCAATATGGCGATCGACGTCGAATCGGTGATCGGGCACCTCCTCTTCGGAGCGGCGGAGAAGGCGACAGGAGTCATTCCCGCGGGGCTCAGGGAATCTCCCCTTCCAGGGCCTCTCTACCGGTACGATCCGGAAGGGGCCGTGCAGCTTCTCGAGGAGGCCGGCTACCCCGACGGGTTCTCCATGGAGATATGGCAGAGGGAGAATCCCGAGTCGGGCCGGATCCTCGAGAGCGTGCAGGGGTTCCTCGCCCGGGCGGGTATCGAGGTGAAGATAGTCACCCGCGAGTGGAGCGCCTTCAAGCAGGCGGTCGACAGGGGGACGCCCGACGCGTTCTATCTCGACTGGTTCGCCGACTATCCCGAGGCGGGCAATTTCCTCGTGCCCCTCTTTCACTCGGAAAACAGGGGTGGAGGGGGGAACAGGGCCGGATTTGCCGATGCTGCTGTCGATTCGATCCTCGACATCGCCTCGGGCGTGAGTGATCCGGCGGCGAGGTGGGAGATGTACGCGGAAGCGGAGAAAAGGGTGATGAAGGCCGCTCCCTGGATATTTCTGTGGTTTCCCGTCAGGTACGAGGTGGTGTCGCACCGGCTCGAGGGGTATGAGATACCTGTGATATTCAACGGTCAGAGGTTCACAGGGGTGTCGCTGAGATAGACGGCGCCGGAGTACTATGGGAAGATTCATAGCCAGAAGGCTCATCCTGCTGATACCGATCCTCTTCGGAGTCGTAACTGTAACGTTTATAATAATGTACGTCATTCCTGGCGATCCGGTGCTCTCCCTCGTCGGCGAGAGATACGATGAGGAGACTCTCGAGCGCCTCCGCGGAGAGCTCGGGCTCGATCGCCCCCTCGCGCTCCGCTATATCGATTACCTCGGCCGGGTCGCGAGGTTTGACCTCGGCAGGTCGTTCGTCACGGGAAGGCCCGTGATAGAGACGATAAGGGAGAGGTTTCCCCGTACCCTCACCCTCGCGGGGGCGGCGATGCTCATCGCCGTGGCCGGGGGTATAGCGGCCGGAGCCCTCGCCGGCTCGGGACGCATACCCTGGGCGGGAAAGTCATTGATGGCACTCACCCTCGTCGGAGTGTCGATCCCCGTATTCTGGCTGGGGCTGCTGCTGATTCACCTCTTTGCCATCAGGCTCGAGATCCTTCCCCCGTCGGGGTACGGGGGAGGCTCGATCAGGCACCTCGTTCTGCCGGCTCTGACGCTTTCCTTCGCCTCGATGGCGACCGTGGCGCGGGTGACCAGGGCGGGGTTCCTCGATGCGGGATCGGAGGATTTCGTCAGGACCGCCCGGGCGAAGGGTCTCGGCGAGAGGGCCGTAATGGGAAAGCACGTCTTCAGAAACGCTCTGATCCCGGTCGTGACGATCGTCGGGACCGATTTCGGGAGCTATCTTAGCGGCTCGGTCCTGACCGAGTCGATATTCGGGTGGCCCGGGCTCGGGAGGCTTATAGTGCAGTCGATACTGAGGAGGGATTTCCCCGTCATCCAGGGCGCCGTGTTATTCATGGCGATCCTCTTCGTTTTTGTAAACCTCATCGTTGATATAAGTTACGGATTCATAGACCCCCGGATACGCGGAGAGGGGGTCGAGGAATAGTGGCGGCCGCGGCGAACATGAAAAAATGTGCTGTGAGGCGGAGGCGGAGGAGAGAGTCGAAGAGGGCGGCGGCAAGGTTCGTTTTCAACCGCGCGGCTGTCGCGGGGCTGGTCGTTCTCGCCGCGATCGCGGCCGCCACTCTCATGCCCGGGCTGCTTACCCGCTTTGATCCTGTCGAGATGGAACTCTCCGCCTCCCTTCAGCCCCCGTCGGCGGAGCATCTTTTCGGCACCGACGCATTCGGGCGGGACGTCCTCTCGAGGGTCCTTTACGGGGGAAGGGTGTCGCTCGGCGTGGGACTGGCGGCTCGGACGCTTTCCCTGATCCTCGGCCTGCTTGCCGGTACGGTCGCCGGATATTTCGGCGGCAAGCCCGACGGGTTCATCATGAGGCTGGCCGATATCACGTTCGCCTTCCCGACCCTCCTGCTCCTGATCGCGATCATGGCTGTCGTCACTCCCGGAGTCTGGGCCCTCAGCGCCGCTCTCGGGGTTGTCGGGTGGGCCGCAATGGCGAGGCTCGTGCGCGCCCAGGTCCTCTCGGTCAGGGGCCGCGATTACGTCCAGGCGGCGAGGGCCGCCGGGGCGAGTCATCTTAAACTAATTGTAAGGTATATACTTCCGCAATGCCTGTCCCCGCTCATAGTGGTATTCACGCTGGGGTTGGGGATGATGATCATGGCCGAGTCGAGCCTCAGCTTCCTCGGCCTCGGTATCCAGCCTCCCGATCCGAGCTGGGGAGGGATGATCGCGCGGGGGATACCGCTGATGCGCACGGCGCCGTGGCTGACGATCCTCCCGGGCCTGGTCCTGACACTCGTGATTTGCTCGATAAACCTCGTTGGGGACGGCATGAGGGACGCCCTGGACCCGCGGAGGCTGGTTCCATGGAAGGGTGGGAGGTAATGATATGAGAGATTCCGCGGCCAGGATCAGTGAGGAGATCGCCGGAACGGAGAAGAGGCAGGGGCTCGACTGGAGGACCTCGTGGTCGAAGGTCGTCACTGACTCCGGCGGAAGGTTCCACGTGACCGTAAGCCGGCCCGAGGTATTCAATGAGCTTTCCCTGCAGGCCGGTGTGACGGTCGAACTCGCCGGCTCCTTGTCGGCCGGCATGCTCTGGTCCACATCGAGCGTCGTCGACGTCCGGCGCGAGCCGGAGCATTCCTCCGAACTGCTCACCCAGGCGATCATGGGCGAGACGATGACCCGCCTCGACACGAGGGGAGACTGGTACCTCGTCATGCTCGACGACGGGTATCACGGCTGGGTCCGGTCGTGGAGCGCAGGCGATTTCCCGCGGGAAACGGCCGCCTCGTACGGGGAGCGGGCCGGGGCCATGGTCGGGGCCAGCGTGACGTACGTACTGTCCGAGCCGAAGGCGGGGAGCCTTCCTGTTTCAGATATAACGGCCGGGACGAAAGTTGTAACTGGTGAAACGACGGGGGATTATACGAAAGTCGAGCTCCCCGGGGGGAGGTCGGGTTTCCTCGAGACCGAATCGCTGGAGAATCTTCCTGCCGGCCCGCCGGCAAGGGAGGCGGTGCTGGAAAGGGCAAGGCGCTTCCTCGGAATACCATACGTATGGGGCGGGACGTCGGCCAAGGGATTCGACTGCAGCGGTCTCGTCAAGCGGGTCTTCAGGATGGAAGGGATAGAGACGCAGAGGGACGCCGATCAGCAGGCGGCCACGGGCAGCCCGGTCGAGGAGGACGGTCTCCGGGAGATCCCCGAGGGAGCCCTTCTCTTCTTCGGCGAAGGGGGGCGTAGCACCCACGTTGCCATCTCCCTCGGCGGGGGCAGGTTCATCCATTCGTACGGTGATGTGCGTATCAACAGCCTGCTCGAGGGCGATCCGGCATATGAGAAGAAGATCGCCCGGATCTACCTCTTCTCCCGCGATCTGCTCGCCGATCCCTCCGTTTGAACGTGGCTGTCGACGCCGAATATTGAGTTATCCCCGTTACTTGTTTTTTGGGAAAAACAAAAAAATGTTAAAAACATGTTGACAAGATTTTTGTTATTGGTTTAGTTTTCGCCCAAATATACGGCAAGGTGTGTTCGGGGGTTCTGGAAGGGGGTAATTTCGGACAGCTCGAGCATTTATAAAACGCCTGGATCCCAAGTATTCAAGCTGGCCTGCGGGCATGGCCGCAGGTTACGAGAGTTTGAACGCGAGGAAGAGAGGAGCCCCGATACCAGCAAACAGAAGTCGTCTATGAGGCGACAGGTCGGAATCAACAGGGAACATATCCGCGCAAAGAGCGCGGTGAGATAGAACACAGATTCCTGAAGATCTCCCCGAGAGGGAGGATCCTGCAGGAGGTTAAAATGAAAAAGTTAGTACTGGCTATTCTGATTATCGCGGTCGCTATGCCCGCGTTCGCTTCGGAGACCCGCGTCAGGGCGCTCGGCCCGATGACGGCTCCCTTCATCGAGGACGACTCGAACGTATTCATGTGGCCTGCCACACTCGCCTCGTACGCCAACCTGGTGACGATCACCGCCGGCTACTACGACGTGGTCAAGCATGGCGAAAACAGGGGATGGTATGACAACAACATGACCGCCAGGTTCGGCCTTACCTACGGCCTTGGCGAGGACAACAGGTTCGGTGTCCTCGGCATGTGGTGGGAGGAGTACACCTACGGCCCGAACAACATGAGCTGGGCGGGTCCCTGGGGATACACCGACTTCAGCGAGAACGTCTACAACAAATGGAACATCATGTGGGCCACGGAGTTCGAGACGATCGACATCGGTATCCGCATCGAGCGCGCCGATCAGGGCTACTATTATGACGTGGACGGCGAGAAGGACGAGGACTACATAAGCTACACGACCCTCGGCTTCGGCCTTCGCTGGGAACTCAACGATGAGACCTGCATGGACCTCGCTTTCGACTACACCTCGGTAGGCTATACCTACGAGGTGATGGGCTTCGACGAGGTAATCGAGGCCGATTCGAAGAACATCATGGGCTTTCGGGCGCGCATGTTCTACGAGTGGACCGACGTCATCACCTGGGTGCCATACTTCAGCTACAAGTTTGGGACCCTCAGCCTCAAGTCGAACGAGTCGGGCTTCTATGCCGACACCGACTGCTGGGGAGTCAAGGCCTTCCAGCTCGACTTCGGCCTGGCGGCCAACATCAATGTCAACGATGACAACCTGATCATCGTCGGCATCGAGCCGTACGGCCTCTACAAGGGCGAGCCCGCCGAGTGCGGCAGCGACGCCGGCAGCGAGGAAGAGAAGATGACGATCATGCCCGGATTCGTTTTCGGTCTCGAGAGCGACGTCAAGGACTGGCTGACCTTCCGCGCCGGTTGCGACAAGGCCCTGATTAAGGCCGATTACAAGTACGAGGACGAAGTCACGAGCGAAGAAGGCAAGTACACCTGGGCTCCGTTCAACTGGTACCTCGGTCTGGGATTCCACGTGGGCGATTTCGACATCGATCTGCTGCTCAACAAGGAAGTCCCCTTCTCGATGGGTTACTGGCTGACCGGTTTCAGTCCCGAAGACGGCGACAATTCCGGCGCCCCGATCGGCATGATCTCCGCGACCTACTCCTTCTAGGTCCGGACATCTGTTGAAACGACAGGCGGGAGGCCCCAGCGGCCTCCCGCTTTTTTTTAGTGCGCCCGGCAGGGCGCAACAACTTTTTCCCCGAATATCCCTTCAATGTTCTTCCGGCGCCTCCGGTGGTCTGTTAATTGCATTCGAACGGGCCGTACAGCAGAAAGGCGCCGATTTGTATTTCTTCTACTATTTCCCTACGGGGCTCGACGTCAGGTCGCGCAGGACGCCGGTTATCACGTATTTCCTCGCCGCGATGTGCGTAATCCTCTTTGTTTTATATAAATACGGACCCGTTGGGCGGGTGTGGAATCTTTCCAACCTCGTATTCCTGCCTTCGGCGCCGATACTGCCGACCTCTCTGAGCTACGTATTCCTCCACATGGGCTGGATCCACCTGATCGGAAACATGGTTTACCTCGTCATATTCGGGCGGGCGCTCGAAGACAGGTACGGCCCCGGCAGGTTCTTCGCGGTATTTGCCCTGACAGCCATGGCGGGGGCCTGGGTGCACGCCTGGCTCGTTGGCTGGCTCGCCCCCCGATTCCTCGTTTACGGTGTCATCGGGGCTTCCGGAGCGACCTCGGGGCTGCTCGGGGCGTTCATGGTCAGGCTCTACTATGCGAGGATAGAGGTCGCTTACTGGGTATTCATGCCCCTCCAGGCCGTGAACAGGGTCGGACGCAGGTTCATACCCGCCGTCATTGCCATCGTATGCTGGTTTGCATACCAGGGCGCCTACGCGGCGGTGCAGTACGGGATGGACAGCGCCGGCATCGCCTACGGCGTCCACGTCGGGGGATTCGGAGCGGGGGTCGTCCTCGCGCTCCTCTTCGGGTCGCTTCCCGCCGCGAGGGCCGAGAAGCGGCTTGCAGTCGCTCGCCGCGCATTTGCCAGGTCGGAATTCTTCGCAGCCCATGCCGAGTATCTCGAGTATCTTGAGAGGAGGCCGGACGACGCGCGGGTCCACGCCGAGACGGCAAGGGCCTGTCTCTGTGGGGGAGAGACCGGCCTCGCGAGATTTCACTACTCAGAGGCCGTTTCCAGGCATCTGGACGCCGGCGACAGGGGAGAGGCCGAGGAGGTCCTCTCCGGGGCGATGCGCTCGATCAAGGGCTTCACTCTCGACGAGAGCCTGCACCTCGACCTCGCGTTCGGGATGGAGAGAGCGATGAAATTCAGCCTGTCGCTGGCCGCATACGAGAATTTCGCCCTCAGGTATCCATTCTCGCCCGATACGCCTTTTATCCTGCTGAGGATGGCGGGGATATACGAAAGGCGTCTCGATCGCCCGGACAGGGCCGTGGAATGCTATGAGAAGATCGTAAAATACTATCCGGACGACAGCTGGGCCGACTTCGCCGACGGCGAGATCTGGAGGCTCGGGCGGAGAGAGGCTCGCGGCGGCGAAAAATCTTGAACGGTTATCGGTGTTCTGATACCTTGCAGCAGGGAATGAGGGGTGGTGTGGTGTGAAGGACGAAAATATCAATCCTCTCGACGTGGTCAGGTCGAGGGGGTATCTCAGGGGATTCGGGCGGATCGCCGATACGGAGCTTCTCGCCCTCGTCATGGGGAGACTCGGAACGAGGTCGAGCGTATCTGTGGCGCAGGAGCTCGTCGAACGCTACGGCGACCTTGCCGGACTCGGCGGGGCGAGGATCGAGGAGCTGCTTTCCTTCCCCGGTATCGGGAAGGCGGGCGCCTTCCGGCTGAAGGCGTCGTTCGAGCTGGGCAGGAGAAGCCTCGTCGAGGAGAAGGAAAGGACCGTCCGGAAGGTCCGCTGCCCGGAGGACGTGGCGTCGCTGCTGATCCCGGAGATGAAGGGCCTCGACAGGGAGCATTTCAAGGCGGTCCTTCTGAATACCAAGAACGGCATTCTAAAGATCGTCACGGTGGCGATAGGCTCCCTGAACGCGGCGCTCGTACATCCGCGCGAGATCTTCAAGGAAGCGGTGGTGGCGAGCGCGGCGGGGATCATAATCGTTCACAACCACCCTACCGGTAATCCCGAGCCGAGCAGGGAGGATACCGATCTTACGGTACGTTTCGCGAGATGCGGGGAGTTGATGGGGATCGACCTGGTCGATCACATCATCATCGGAGGTGACGGTTTCGTCAGCATGCGGGAGAGGGGTCTTGTTACATCCTGAAAGAAAGGGACGGAAGTGTTAGGGCGAATCAGCACATATTTCTCCAATGATATCGCGATAGACCTCGGTACGGCGAACACCCTCGTATACCTCAAAGGCAGCGGCATCGTCCTCAACGAACCCTCGGTGGTCGCGATCGACCAGAAGACGAGGAAAATCTACGCGGTGGGTCTCGAGGCGAAGTCGATGCTCGGCAAGACGCCCGACCACATTGCGGCGATAAGGCCGATGAAGGACGGTGTTATCGCCGATTTCGAGATCACAGAGGTGATGCTCCGCGAGTTCATCCGCAAGTCGCAGAAAAAGAGGTTCTTCATAAGGCCGCGTATAGTCATAAGCGTTCCCTCGGGGATCACCGAGGTAGAGCGCAGGGCCGTCATAGATTCGGCGCAGAACGCCGGCGCGAGGGAAGTATACCTCATCTCCGAGCCGATCGCCGCGGCGATCGGGGTGGGGCTTCCCGTCGACAAGCCGTCGGGGAACATGGTCATAGATATCGGCGGAGGTACGACGGAGATCGCCGTTATAGCGCTCAACGGGATAGTGACCGACATATCGATACGCGTGGGCGGCGACAAGATGGACGAGGTGATCGTCCAGCACATCAAGAAGGCTTACAACCTTCTGATCGGCGACCAGACGGCCGAGCACGTCAAGATGGTCATCGGATCGGCTACCAACCTCGGGACGGAAGAGGAGATGGAGATCAAGGGCAGAGACCTCGTCTCCGGTATCCCCAAGACTCTGCGCATCTCCAGCGTGGAGATCCGCGAGGCGCTCGCCGAGCCGATGAGCCAGATCGTCGTCGCGCTCAAGACCGCGCTTGAGCAGACCCCGCCCGAGCTCGCGGCCGACATCGTCGACAGGGGAATAGTGATGACGGGCGGCGGTTCGCTGCTCAGGGGCGTCGATGTCCTTCTCAAGGAAGAGACCAACCTTCCGATAAACGTCGTCGAGGATCCGTTGACGTGCGTCGTGCTCGGCACCGGCAAGGTGCTTGGGAACATCCACCAGTTCGAAGGCATCATAATGAAGAGCTCCCGGTTGTAGGTATGCAGATCTTTTCATTTCTTTTCGACCGACATCTCGAAAAAACGGTTCTTGCCGCCGCGATAGCCCTTTCGGTGTTTATGCTCACCAGGCCCGAGGACAGCAAGATATCGGCCGTGAGGTCGATAAGCTCCTTCCTTCTCTACCCGGTCGGCAGGGCGGATGATTACTTTATCAGCGTCGAGGAACTGAGCGCGGAAAACGACAGGCTCCGCGGGCTCGTAGTCTCGCTCAGCCACGAGAACGAGAGGCTGACCCAGTTCAGGGACGAGAGAAACCGGCTGAGAGAGCTGCTCGGCTTCAGGAAGGACTCGTTCTACGAGTTCATGCCGTGCGACGTGATCGCCAGGTCGTCGAGCAGGTTCCATCATTCGATAACGGTCGACCGCGGTTCCGGCTCCGGTGTGCTCCCAGGCATGCCGGTCGTAGGCTACAAGGGGCTGGCCGGCCGCGTGACGCAGGTGTTTTCCTCCTCGTCGCGCGTCCTTCTCCTCAACAACAAGTCTGTTTTGGTCAGCTGCCTCGTGAAACGAAGCAGGGTGGTAGGTGTGCTCGCATGGGAGAGGGGAAATCTCTTCAGCCTCGACTACGTCGGCAAGGAAGAGGACGTCCTCCCGGGGGACACCCTCATCACCTCGGGGTTCGGCAGGGTCTTTCCCGGGGGATTTCCGGTCGGCACCGTCTTCCAGGTCGCCGATGAGAAGACCGAGCTCTCGCGCAGGGTCGGCATCGTATGCATGACCGACCTGAACAAGCTCGAGGAAGTCTTCATCGTCATCGGCGGCAGGGACTGGGAAGGCGGTGAGGCCTGGCTCGAGCTGGAGAAGAGCAGGCGGGAGGAAGAAAATGCGGACGATGATGAAAAGGACGGCGGTGGGGGAGGTGGTGAGCAGTGACGTACGTATTGAGGATCGTGCTCGCCTCGTTCATCGTTTTCATCCTCCAGGTCACCGTCGTTCACAACGTCACGGCGGCCGGGGCCTCGCCCGATCTGATAATGGTCATGCTCGTCGTGCTCGTCATCGACAGGAAACCGATAGTCGGCATCATCGCCGGTTTCCTGCTCGGTTTTCTCCAGGACCTCGGCAACGCCTCGTTCCTGGGGATGAACGCACTGGCCAAATCGATTGTCGGATACGGCATAGCCAGATACGGGAGGGATTACCTTCCGGACAACATCCTCTTCAAGGGGCTGCTCGTCTTCGTCGCCTGCCTGATCAACGACATCATCACGCTCAATATCGCGATTTCGTTCGATCCGACCGAGGTGATCTTCGCATTCTTCCGCTACTCGATCCTGTCTGCCGCGTACACCGCGCTGCTCGCGGTGCTCGTCATGCAGATCATCGATATACTACCGAGAAGGATGGTGCGCTCAGGTGACAGGTATTGACGTCTGCAGCGAGAGGCTTCTCGAGAGAAGGCGTACCATACTGCTCGTCATTCTCGCCGGCGCCCTGATCGTGCTGGCGCTGAGGCTCTTCTATCTCCAGGTATTCCAGAAAGATCATTACAGCAGGCTGGCCCTCTCGAACAGGATACAGAAGGAGGACATCCCCGCCCCGAGGGGGCTGATCAGGTCGTTCGACGGATCGAAGCTTGTGGTCAACGTTCCCGTCTACCAGATCAGCATCCTCCCGAACAGGATCCCGGGCAGGGAGGACCGGCTCAGCCTCGCGTGCAGATGGCTCGGGATCGACGAAGAAGACCTCGCACCGTTGCTCGCCGAATGGATCGAGAAATATCCCGACGGGCGGGAGATGACGGTCGTCCAGGCTGCAGGCAAGGGACAGATCTCGATTCTGACCGAGAACAGGGCCCTCTTCCCCTTCTTCAGGCTCGAGATGAAACACAGGAGGCAGTATCCCGAGGAAAAGCTGGCCGCGCACCTTCTCGGCTATACCGGCGAGGTCTCGGATACCGAGCTGAAGGAGTCGGGCGATCTGCGCAGGGGCGACATTATCGGCAGGACGGGCATCGAGTATATCTATGAGGAGTTCCTCAGGGGGCAGTACGGCGTCAGGATCATCGAGATCAGTGCCGAGGGGACACGGATAGGAGAACATGTCGGGCTGGTGGAGAACGAGCAGCTCGAGGGCCGTGTCGAATCGAGGCCTCCGGTTCCGGGACACGACGTATATTTGACGATCGACCTCGACCTGCAGAGAGTGGTCGAGGCGGCGTTCGAATGGAACAAGGGGGCCGTCGTCATCATGGACCCGCGCAACGGCGCCGTCCTCGCCGCGGTGAGCAGGCCCGGCTACAATCCAAACGTCTTCATCGGAGGCATAAGCACGGAGGACTGGCGGCTGCTCCACGAGGATCCCGACAAGCCCCTCTTCAACAGGACCGTGCAGGCTACGTATCCCCCCGCGTCGACGTTCAAGATGATCGTCGCCTACGCCGGCGTGACGACCCGCGCGATCTCGATCTCCGAGAGGTTGCAGCCCTGCTACGGCGGCTACCAGTGCGGCAACAGGTACTTCCGCTGCTGGAAGTCCGAGGGTCACGGTTCGTCAGATCTCTTAGAGGCGATCATCAACTCCTGCGACGTCTATTTTTACCAGCTCGCCGAGAGGCTCAAGGCCGACGAGTTCGCCTATGCAGGAAGGCTTTTCGGCTTTGGCAGGAAGACGGGGATCGACCTGCCGAGCGAGGCGAGGGGTATCCTTCCCGACAAGGCTTACTACGACAGGAAGTTTGGAAAAGGCAAGTGGACGAGGGGACATCTGCTCAACTACTCGATCGGACAGGGCGACGTCCTGGCGACGCCGATTCAGCTCTGTCAGATGGTCGCGATGATAGCCAACGGCGGAAAGAGGATCAAGCCTCACATCGTCGACAGGATCGAGGATTCAGAGGGCAGAGTGATATTCAGTTTTGACGAGACCCCGCAGAAAGTGTCTCAGATAGACATGAAGCTGCTGAGATTCATGCAGGGATCGATGCAGGCGGTGGTCGCGGGAAAGACCGGAACGGGCCGGGCCGCCGCGATACCCGGCACGGCCGTCTGCGGGAAGACGGGGACGGCTCAGAACCCGCACGGTGATGATCATGCCATGTTCGTGGCCTACGCACCCGCCGGAGATCCAGAGATAGCGCTTGCGATAATCCTCGAGCATGCCGGCCATGGAGGCGCAATAGCGGCTCCGCTGGCAAGAAAGATATTTTCGGCCTATTTCAATCCCGTCCCCGTGATGGGGACCGCCGGGGAGGGGGGACGATGAGCGACAGGTCGCTGCAGAATCTCGACTGGCTCGTCCTGATGTCGACCGTGCTCCTGATCGGGATCGGCCTGCTCAATCTCTATTCGGTCGGGCACGTTCCCGCCGAACTCAGCGAGACATTCGAGAGCGGGAACATGAGGTTTTTCCAGAGGCAGGTCATATGGAGCGTAATCGGCCTGGGTGTCATGGCCCTCGCCTACTGCATCCCCTTCAGGAATTATGAGGGGGGCGCCGTGATATTCTACTTCATGGTACTTATCATGCTCGTCGTTGTGCTTCTGATGGGGGCGGCCAAGGGATCGAGCAGGTGGATAGTGATAGGAGGGTTCCGGTTCCAGCCGAGCGAGGTGATGAAGGTCGCCCTGGTATTTCTTCTCGCGCGGTTTTTCGCCGAAAAGAGACACGATCCCAACAAACTGAGGATTCTCGCCGCCGCCACCGCGATGACCCTAGTCCCGTTCCTGCTCACCGTCAAGCAGCCCGATCTCGGAACGGCGCTCGTATATCCGGCTCTTCTGCTGCTGATCCTCTTCTGGCGGGGCCTCGACGAGGGATTGATGATCCTGATCCTCAGCCCGGTGGTCAGCGCCTTCCTCACTGTCTACAGTCAGAGCGTTCTTCAGAGCGACAGCTATCCGGTCCTCCTGCTGGTCTTCTTCGTCGGGATCCTGATAATCGCGTACAGGCGGCGGGAAAAAATCTTCCAGAGTATCTTCCTCATAGCGGTGAATCTCTCCGTCATGCTCGTGATCCCGACCCTGATCGAGTGTCTCAAACCTTACCAGCAGCGGAGGATCTTCGCCTTTCTCATGCCCGAGTCGGACATCCTCGGTTCGGGATGGCAGGTATACCAGTCGAAAGTGGCCGTAGGCTCGGGCGGCTTTCTCGGCAAGGGATTTCTGAGAGGGACCCAGAAGCTTCTTGCCTTTCTTCCCGAGCGGCACAGCGACTTTGTATATTCGGTCCTGTCGGAGGAGGCGGGGTATATCGGCGCGATCAGCGTAATCATCCTTTTCTCGGTCATAATCGTACGCGGCCTCTACCTTGCCACCAAGGTCAAGAGCAGGTTCGCCTCACTGGCCATCATCGGCATCTGCTCGTATTTCACCTTTCACGTGGCCGTAAACATCGGCATGACGATCGGGCTTGCGCCTGTAACGGGTCTTCCCATACCCTTCCTGAGCTACGGGGGCAGCTCGATGCTGGTGAGCTGCTTCTTCATCGGGGTGCTTCTGAATTTCGGATCGAGTTTTTACGAGTATTGAGGAGGAACCAGCCTGAAAGAGATCGTGCAGAGGGTTCTCGATATGGCCGCCGGCAGGGGGCTCGAATGCGAGATCTACGGCGAGGACGCTGAAAGCTTCCAGGTCGAGGTCTTCGGCGGAGAAGTCGAGTCGATCGACCGGGCGAAGGAAACGGGCCTCGGCATGAGGGCCGCTAGCGGTGGCAGGGTCGGGTTCGCGTGGACGTGCGATCTTTCCGACGAGGGGCTCGCCGCCCTTCTCAGCGAGGCGGAATCCAACGCGGCTTCGGGAGACCGGGCGGACGCCGACGTACTTGCCGGCGGAGACGGCCGGGAAGCGCCTGCCGGAGAGAAGAAGCAGTATCCGCGCGATACGTCGGCGGAGATAAAGATAGAGGGCGCCCTCGCTATGGAGGAGGCAACGCTTGCAGTCGACAGGAGGATCAAGGGGAGCGAGGGGGCGTCGTACTCCGAGGTGACATATATGATCTGCGTCGCCGGGACGAGGGGTTTCCTCAGGACGAGGTGCGGGGGTTACTGCTCCTGCTCGATCGGTGCGGCAGCCGCTTCGGATGGAGAGGTCAGGTCCGGGTGGTCGTACGCCCAGGCTCCGTTGCCCGGCATGCTCGATTTTCGGAAGACCGGTATCGAAGCGGGTGGAAGGGCGGCGGGGCTGCTCGGGGGTAAACCGATGCCGACTGGAAGATACGCCGTAGTATTCGATGCCCTCGCGTTTACCGAGGTCCTCTCCCTGCTCGGTGAGGTCCTGTCCGCCGAGATGGTGGTCAGGAGATCCTCGGTCTTCCGCGGCAGGCTCGGCGGGCAGGTGGCGTCGGACGTCTTCACGCTGATCGACGATCCCTTTCTCGCCGGCGGGTGTTTCAACGCTCCGTTCGACGACGAGGGAGTTCCCTCCATCAGAAGGGAGCTCGTTTCCGGGGGCGTGCTGGAGGGATTCCTGCACAACAGCTATTCGGTGAGAAAAACCGGGCGGGGGACTGCGGGCAACGCTTTCCGTGGCTCGTTCAAGAGCATACCCGTTCCCAGGCCGACGAATCTCTTCGTCGGCCCGGGAACGGCCGATGCGGATGAACTTGTCGAATCTCTCGGGAATGGTATATATATTCAGGATGTGATGGGAATGCATACCGCCGATCCGATCTCGGGGGATTTTTCCGTCGGGATAACCGGATTCGAGGTCCGCGGCGGGGAGAAGGAGAGAGCGGTCTGCGAGATGACGATAAGCGGAAACGTCGTGTCGCTTCTCGAGGGGATGGTTGCGACGGGAAGCGGAATCCGGTTCGCCGGGCAGGTCGGCTCGCCCCCCGTGCTGGTCGACGGGTTGAGCGTGAGCGGCAGATAGGAGAGGACGATGCATCCGGTTCTGATAGACCTGGGAATACTCAAGATATACTCGTACGGTTTCATGCTGGCGCTGAGTTTTCTGGTCGGGATAGTGATCGCTGCCAGGCGCGCCGGCAGGAGGGGGATAGAACCCGACATCGTCTACGATCTCAGCATCATCCTTGTCCTCGGAGCGGTGATCGGCTCGCGGGGCCTCTACATCCTGACACACAGGGACAATTTCAGCAGTATCGTGGACATCGTTGCCATCTGGCAGGGAGGTGCTACGTTTTACGGCGGCCTCCTTCTCGCCGTGGCGGGTGCGATCGTGTACCTCAGGATAAAGAAGATATCGTTCTTCCGCATGGCCGACATCGGTGCTCCTTCGATCGCGGCGGGCGTATTCGTCACGAGATGGGGGTGTTTTCTCAGCGGCTGCTGCTTCGGAAATCCGACGTCCTGTCCGACCGGGGTCGTTTTTCCCGCCGGATCGCCCGCCGGACACTATCATGCGGGAGTCCCGATCCATCCGACCCAGATATACTCTTCGCTCTACGGGCTTGTCATATTCGTGATACTCATACTGCTCGACAGGAAGGAGCGCTTCGACGGTTTCCTCTTCGCCTGGCTCTGCATCCTGTACGGCATCGCGAGGTTCATCGTCGATTTCTTCCGTTTCTACGAGGACTCGGCCATCGTCGCCGGAGGCCTGACGGACAACCAGATGATAAGCATCCTGCTGATTCTGTTCGGAGCCGTTTATCTCGCCGTCGGACGGGCGAGACCGGCGCGCGCGGCCTGATGGTGAAGGCTTTCCGGCCGGCCGGAAGGTGGAGGTGTGGTGGTGAGGGGATTCTGCCGTTTTATGCTCGATTGTATATTTCCACGCACATGCGTTTCCTGCGGATCCTTCACGGGCGGCAGCCTCGTATGCGGCCTCTGCCGCGACAGGCTCGTCCGGGCAGAGGCGGCAGGCCGGTTGCCGGAATCCTGCTCACCGCAGGTGATCTCACCCTTTTTCACCGGCGACGTTCTCATCGACCTTATTAGATTTCTGAAGTTCGAGGGCGGGACGGCGGTCGTGGGCTGGATGGGCAGGGAGATGGCCGTCGCTCTCGAGGCGCATTCCGGGAAGACAGGCGACGCCGTGATCGTCCCGGTGCCCCTGCACTGGACCAGGCTGGCGCGCAGGGGGTACGACCAGGCCGGGCTGCTCGCCGCCGAAGTCTCCCGGCGGACGGGGATCCCGCTTCGCCACAGGGCGCTCGGAAGGATGAGAAGAACGATGGCGCAGTCGAGCCTCGACCGGGGGAGCAGGAAGAACAACGTCTCCGGCGCTTTCCATCTCAGATCGGCCGGCCAGATCCGGGGTAGGGACGTGGTGCTGGTAGACGACCTTGTGACCACGGGCGAGACCGTTCTGGCTTGTTGCCGTGCTCTTTCCGGGGCCGGGCCGACCTCCGTGACCGTTCTCTGCGCCGGCCGGGCGAGGCCCGGAAAAAATAAGGTTGAACGCCCCGATTGCCATGTGCTTGAATAGGCAGGAAAGATCTATTACTAAGCGCACGGGAGGGCGAATTGCTCGTAACAAACAAGGTGCTGCTTGACAGGGCGAAGGCGGGATCCTACGCCGTCGGAGCCTTCAATATCAATAACCTCGAATTCGTCCAGGCGATCACATCTGCGGCCGTGGAGCTGGACAGCCCGGCCATACTTGCTGTCTCGCAGGGCGCCGTCAAATACGCCGGTTTCGAGAATCTCGTCTCGATGGTCAGGACTGTCTCCGACAATCTGAACATCGAGATCTCCCTTCACCTCGATCATGGACAGGACATGGAGATCATCAAGCGCTGTATAGACGGGGGATTCACGTCGGTCATGATCGACGGTTCGAACCTGTCATTCGAAGAGAACATGGCTGTGACCCGCGAGGTCGTCGAGAAAGCGCGGCCGGCCGGTGTATCGGTCGAGGGGGAGCTCGGAAGGCTGGCCGGCATCGAGGACAATGTCTCGGTCTCCGAACAGGACGCGATCTTTACCGATCCAGGCGAGGCGGCCGAGTTTGTCGAGAAGACGGGGGTCGATTCGCTCGCCGTGGCCGTAGGTACATCGCACGGGGCGTACAAGTTCAAGGGAGAGGCGAAGCTCGCGATGGACAGGCTCAGCGAGATCGCTGCCGTCGTTCCCGTGCCGCTCGTCCTGCACGGAGCCTCCGGCGTGAACCAGGAGCATGTGGCGATCGCCAACGAGTTCGGGGCGAAGATAGGCGCCGCGAAGGGCGTTCCCGACGAGGCGATATCCGAGGCGGTCAGGCGCGGCGCGGCAAAGGTGAATATAGACACCGACATGAGGATCGCTTTCACCGCATATGTGCGCAAGTCGTTTGCCGGGAAGCCGGAGAACATAGATCCGCGCAAGTACCTCGGAGCTGCGAGGGACGCCGTCTTCGAGGTAGTAAAGGCAAAGATGAAACTTTTCGGGAGCGTCGGCAAGGCGTTCGGCGGCTGACGCGTCGTAATGGAACAGAACTCAAACGCCGGAAAAGAGGAGGACTCGAATGGCTATCAGCGTAGCTATCAACGGATTCGGCAGGATAGGAAGGCTCGTGTTGCGCGGCGCTCACAAGGACAGGCGGTTCCGCGTCGTCGCGATAAACGACCTGGCCGATTCGAAGACGCTCGCCCATCTTCTCAAGTACGATTCCGTCCACGGGCGCTACCCGGGAAAGGTCGGCGTCCTGAAGAACGGCGATATCTCCGTGGACGGCAAGAGGGTCAAGGTGCTTACCGAGCGCGACCCGGCTGCCCTTCCGTGGAAAAAGCTCGGGATCGACGTCGTTATCGAGTCGACGGGCCTGTTCCGGAAACGCAAGGACGCTTCGAAGCATTTAGCGGCCGGCGCGAAAAAGGTCATCATCTCCGCCCCGTCCCCCGATCCGGACATAATGATAGTTATGGGCGTCAATCACACGAAGTACCGCAAGAACAGGCATCACATCATATCGACCGCCTCGTGCACGACCAATTGCCTTGCACCTGTCGTCAAGGTGCTCGATGACAGTTTCGGAATCGCCAACGGCCTGATGACTACGATCCACGCCGTCACGAACGACCAGGTTATCCTCGATCTCCCGCACAAGGACCTGCGCAGAGGGCGCGCCAGCGGTGTCTCGATGATCCCGACGACGACGGGTGCCGCCGCGGCGGTCGGCAGGGTCATGCCGAAGCTCAAGGGCAAGCTCAACGGGATGGCCGTGCGCGTGCCGACTCCGGACGGCTCGCTCGTCGATCTGACCGTGACCCTGAAGAAGGCCGCCACGGTGGAGAAGATCAACGCGGCGATGAAGAGAGCCTCGGAGGGCAAGCTGAAGGGAATCCTTGAATACACCGATGACCCGATCGTGTCGGTCGACATCATCGGCAATCCGCATTCGTCGATATTCGACGGCCTGGCGACGATGGGTATCACCTCGAAGGTCTTCAAGGTCCTCTCGTGGTACGACAACGAGTACGGATACGCGATGCGGATGGTCGACATGACGAGGCTGCTGTTCAGGTAGAGTGCCGGGAAGACTGGAGGAGACCGTTGAGAAAGAAGACCCTGAGGGATGTGGAGCTCGAGGGCAGGAAGGTGCTGATGCGCGTCGATTTCAACGTGCCGTTGACGAAGGACGGCGACGTCGACGACGACACCCGCATCCGGGCCGCTCTGCCGGGTATCGATTATATTGCGGAACAGGGAGCTTCCCTCGTCCTGATGTCTCATCTCGGAAGGCCCAGGGGTAAGCGCATTCCCTCGATGAGCCTGAAGGTCGTGGCATACAGGCTCGCCGAGCTCGTCCATCATCCGATCAGGTTCACCGAGGACTGCATTGGCGACCAGGCCCTCGAGATGGCCTCCGCGCTGGCCCACGGGGAGATACTGCTGCTCGAGAACCTCCGTTTCTACGAGGAGGAGACATCGAACGACCCGGAGTTTGCGCGGAAGCTCTCCGGGTACGGCGACATCTATGTGAACGACGCGTTCGGGACCGCTCACAGGGCTCACGCCTCCACCGAGGGCGTCACGCACTACTTCGACGAGTGTGTGGCGGGGATGCTGATGGAAAAGGAGCTCACGACCCTCGACGGCCTGCTGACCGATCCGGACAGGCCATTTGTGGCTCTTCTCGGCGGGGCCAAGGTTTCGGGAAAGATCGGGCTTATCAGGAACCTGCTCGAGAAGGTCGACCGGATCCTCGTCGGCGGCGGGATGGCGTTCACATTCTTCAAAGCGCTCGGCCTCGAGATCGGCGATTCCCTTCTCGACGAGTCGTATATGAACATGTGCCGCGAGACGATGGCGAAGGCGGGAAGCGGTGACGGGAAGAGGATATTTCTTCCGGTCGACTGTGTTGTGGCGAGGGAGATCGACAACGACGCGGAGCACAGGACCGTGTCGACCGGCGACATTCCCGAGGGATGGGTCGGCGTCGATATAGGCAGGAAGACTGTCGATGCCTTCCGCGACGAGCTGATGAAAGCGAAGACGATCTTCTGGAACGGCCCGATGGGGATATTCGAGATGTCGAACTACGCCGAGGGTACGAAGGGAATAGCCCGCGCCATAGTCGATGCGACGGCGGAAGGCGCGACATCGGTGGTGGGCGGGGGCGACAGCGTCTCCGCGCTCGCGAGGCTGCACTTCAAGGAAAAGGTGACGCACGTCTCGACCGGAGGAGGCGCCTCGCTCGAGCTGCTCGAGGGTAAGGCGCTTCCCGGAGTAGAGGCCCTGAGCGACGCCTGAGCGCCGGATATCAGGAAATGGGAGGATTGGAGTGAGAAGGACGATAACAGCCGGCAACTGGAAGATGAACATGGACCACATCGAGGGCGCCTCACTGGCGAAGGATATCGCCGCGGGCCTCGAGGGCAGGGAGCCGGCATGCGAGGTCGTCCTGATACCTCCTTTCACCACCCTTCCCGCGGTCGCGGAAGCCGTCGAGGGCAGCCGGATAATGACAGGTGTGCAGGATCTCTGGTACGAGGAAAAAGGTGCCTTTACCGGCGAGATATCGGCCGGGATGATACTCAGCCTCGGCTGCCGGTACGTCCTGGTGGGACACTCGGAGAGGCGCCACGTGATCGGAGAAGGGGCGGACATTCTGGCGAAAAAGTTGCGGGCGGCCCTTTCCGGCGGCCTTTGCCCGATTTACTGCGTCGGGGAGACCCTCGACGAGAGAATGAGCGGCATGGCCTCCACGGTCGTCACGGAACAGATCGGGCAGGGCCTCGAGGGCCTTTCCGGTGACGATATGGACAGTACCGTGATTGCCTACGAGCCCGTCTGGGCCATCGGCACGGGAAAGACCGCTACCCCGGACGATGCGGGAGCGATGCACGCCGTTATCCGCGGCGTCCTCGCGGAGATATTCGGAGCGCCGGTCGCCGGAGAGACGCCGATCCTCTACGGTGGGAGCGTGAAGCCCGGAAACGCCGCCGAACTTCTCGCCATGGAGGATATCGACGGGGCTCTCGTCGGCGGCGCGTCGCTGGACCGGGAGTCGTTTCTTGGCATCGTATTTCCCGCCTGAACAGTCCCTTCCCGCTACCGAAGGGCGGCACAAATCATTTGACTGACACCCCATTATTTATTACACTACTCTTTTGAAAAGGGCTGGTGTTGAATGCTGTTTAACGTGTTTGTGATAATACACGTCATTACCTGCGTGTTGCTTATCGTCGCCGTGCTGATGCAATCGAGCAAGGGCGGCGGCCTGTCCGGCGCCTTCGGCGGCGGGGGAGGCCAGGCCATCCTCGGCGGGCGGGAGACCGCCACCTTCCTCAGCAAGGCCACGACGTATCTGGCCGTCATATTCATGTGCACCTCGTTGTCGCTGGCGTTCCTGTCCGCCGGAAGGGGAGGGCAGGAGGCCGAGAGCGCACTGAGAAAGGCCGCGCAGCGCCAGGAGTGGGGTGGCATGGTCCCCGAGGAGCGTAAGGACATCGATGACGTCATCGGAAACGTTCCCGCGGCGGGCCAGCAGCAGGAGACGGCGCCGGAGGGAGAACCTGCCGGGCAGCAGGATCCTCCGCAATAGAGACATTCGGACATATTGCCGAGGTGGTGGAACTGGTAGACACGCTACTTTGAGGGGGTAGTGGGTGAAAACCTGTGCGGGTTCGAGTCCCGCCCTCGGCATTTGAACAGACGGAGGCCGCATGCGCCTCCTTTTTTTTGGGACTGGTGCGCAGACCGGGTGAATAATTCTTTACACCTTCCCGCGCGCTGTTTTACGCTTCAGTATCTCTGGACCTCTGGTGCGAAGGTGGTTACCGGTAACATGAACGCTTACATTGAGGCAAACGCGAATATACTCCTGCCGGCCGCCCTGATATTGGGCATCGCCGCGGTCGCGGCGGTAATCGTCCTGGCCGTTCAGATGAAGCGCATGAAGAGTCCTTTCAGCGAGATGGCCGGACTGTACGATGATATCGGCACCGAGAGCTCGCTTCAGTTCCTCCTCAAGGGAGTCGATGAAAACCGCGAGTTCATAAGGGGGCATGGAGAGGATCTGAAGGTGATACTCGGGAAGCTCGAGGGATGCTTCAAGGGGATCGGGATGGTGAAATACAACGCCTTCGAGGACATCGGCGGCAATCAGAGCTACTCGATCTGCATACTGACCGGGGAGAAGAACGGGTTCATGCTGACGAATCTCGTCGGAAGGAACTCGACGCGGGGTTACGCCATCGAGGTCAAGAACGGTGAGCCGGAGCGCGAGCTCGGGGACGAGGAGACCGAGGCGCTGGCTTACGCTTTGCGGTCGCTTGAAGACTAGACGAAGCCGGCATTTCCTTTCGAAACCCCGGAGGCACCGAGGGTTTCTCCAGGAAAAACCGGCTCTTCATATTTATCTACCACCCCGCCCCGACAACCAGATACCCTCTCCCACCCATCCGCATATATAATGCCCCGAGATAACAATAGATAGAACAACGGGAGAGATGAGGGTCAGTGGAGGGTGTCGGAGTCGTTGCCGTGGTCGCGCTCCTTCTCGGAGTAGTTTTCGAGGATGCGCCGCTCCGTCTCGGAGAGGTTCTCGTACCCCTTCTCGGAGATCTTGTCGAGGATCGAGTCGATTTTCTCCGCACTGGATTCCATCCGGCCGCTGGAGGAGCCCTGCTTGTCGCGGTCGAAGCTTATTTTCACCGGGATCTTCGGGAAACTGTCCCTGATGAAGTTGCGGAGACATCTGAGCTGGTACTCGCCACGCATCATGATCAGGGCGGCTGCCATGCCGCCGAGGTGGGCGAAGTGGGCGATATTTCCCGTACCGCGGATCCCCATGACGAGCGAGATCACGACGAGCGCTATGGCGAGTGTGCGGGCCTTGATGGGGAAGACGAAATAGAGCAGCAGCCGCCGGTTGGGGAACATGATCGCGTACGCCAGCAGGATGCCGTAGGCCGCCGCAGAGGCTCCCAGAACGGGTGTGTTGTAGGCGAATATGAAGCTGAATACGGCGCCGCCGAAACCGCAGGCGAAGTAGAACCTCAGAAAACGGCCGCTTCCCCAGACCTGCTCGAGGGTCCGTCCGAATATCCAGATAATGAACATGTTCAGGCCGAGGTGCCTGATGAGACCGTTGGGGTCGTGGAGGAACATGTAGGTGAGCATCTGCCAGACGTAGCCGCGGGTCAGTACGAGCCTCGGCGTAAGTACGAGATAATTCGTTATCTGCACCCCGACCGGAAGATTCTGGAGGATGAACACCACGACATTGGCTATGATCAGGCGCATGACGACGCTGTCCAGGGGGCTGCCGCGTCTCTGATAGCTCGAATAATCCCTGTTACCGTACATTTCCATTCCTTGCGGTTCGAATCTTGCGAACTTCTCAATGGATAATAACGAAAAGCCCTCTCACGGGCAAGACACCATGTGTCCGATTTTGACTCGACCGGGCAGCAGTGATATGCTATTTTTTTCTGCGAGGTGATAAAAGGTGGCCAGGTATTTCGTAATCGCTCTGCTGACATCTATCCTCCTTCACGGCGCCGCCGCGGTGCAGACGGCTACCTATGAGGTAAAGGCCGACGGGAGCGGCGACGCCCCGACGATCCAGGCCGCGATAGACATGGCCGTTTCAGAAGACCGCGTCGTCGTATGGGGTGGTTACTACGGCGAGGACGACCTCCTCGTCGAAGGCAAGAATATCAATTTCCAGAATCTGAACGGCACTCCGGTGATCACATCCTCGAGCTACCGCCAGGGGACGGGTATCACGTTCAGGAACGTCAACATGACGTCGAACCTTCTCGGGTTCGAATTCAGGGAGTTCGCCAGGGGGATATCGATCGAGAACAGCGCGGGCATGTACTGGTACTGCAACATCATAGACTGCGGCGTCGATGTGGGAGCGTATACCCAGTTGCCCGGATGCACGGGTACCGCAGTGGAGGAGACGAGCTGGGGCGCCATCAAGAAGATGCATCGCTGATCATTTCACGCGATCTCATCAACCCCGAAAGCAGAAGGAGCGAATCATGCGCAGAGACATTGCCGCGCTCGCGGCGTCAGTTCTCGTCGTATCAGCGGCGATCCATGCCCTTCAGGGAGACGTCATGACGGGTGAGGAACGGGACGGAGCGATGGAGGCCGTATTCTACAATGGCAGGATATACACGATGGACGAGAACAACCCCGTTGCAGAGGCGGTCGCGGTCGGAGGGGGAAGGATCATCTTCGTCGGCGGTACGGACGAGGCGCTGGCCGCGGCGGGGCCTGAAGTGGTGAAATACGATCTGCACGGTATGACGGTGATCCCCGGGCTTGTCGATGCCCACGCGCATTTCGTCGGATATGCGGCCGGCAGGGCAGCACTCGACCTGACAGGGACAGTCTCTTTCGGGCAGGTCAGAGATCTGGCGGCGGCCGGGGTCGCCGCGGCCGATCGGGGCAGATGGATCACCGGCAGGGGCTGGGACCAGAACGACTGGGAGAAGAAGGATTTTCCGCACAGGAGAGACCTCGACGCGGTCAGCCCCGACAACCCGGTGCTGCTTACGAGGGTCTGCGGGCATGCGGCGATAGCCAATTCAAAGGCTCTCGAGGCGGCGGGGGTAGGACGCGATACTCCCGACCCGGACGGCGGCAAGATCGAGAGGGACACCGCCGGCGAGCCGACCGGGATCCTGCTCGATGGGGCAATCCCGCTCGTGCGGGACGTCGTCCCCGCGCTCACGCCGGAAGAGAAGAAGAAACTGATGATCTCGGCCGCGCATGCCTGCCTCGCCGCCGGCCTTACCGGGACGCACGAGATGGGGATCGGCAGCGAGACGGCGGGGATATACAGGGAGCTCTACGAGGCGGGGGAGCTTCCGTTCAGGATCACGGCGTATTACGACGGAGACGCGGACGATCTCGACTCCATGCTCACCGCCGGGTCTGTCGAGGATTTCGCCGGCGGCATGTTCTCGCTGGTGGGGGTGAAGTTCTACGGGGACGGATCGCTCGGGGCGAGAAGCGCTGCGATGCTCGAGGATTACTCCGACGATCCGGGAAACAGGGGCATAATCGTCACCGATCCCAGGGTACTATACGATAAGATGCTTGCCTGCCACAGAAGCGGGTTCCAGGTCGCGACCCACGCCATCGGAGACAGGGCCAACCGTGTCGTACTCGATATCTACGAGAAGGTGCTCGGGGAGGAGCCCGGCAGCGGCCTCCGGCATCGCATCGAGCACGCGCAGATACTCTCCCCGGCGGATATCGGAAGGTTCGCCTCCCTCGGTGTGATCCCCTCGATGCAGTTCATACACTGCACTTCGGACATGCCGTGGGTCGGCGACAGGGTCGGGGATGACCGCATCGAGGGAGCCTACGCCTGGAGGTCCCTGATGGATGCCGGATCGCGGATACCGGGCGGTTCCGATTATCCCGTCGAGTCGATAGATCCGTTGCTGGGGATATACGCTGCCGTGACTAGGCAGGATCTCGACGGCAGGCCCGCGGGCGGCTGGATGCCGGGGCAGCGGCTCACTGTCGAGGAAGCGGTCAGGGCCTATACTCTCGACGCCGCCTGGGCTGCCGGCCAGGAGAAGGAGAGGGGCTCGATCGAGAAGGGGAAGCTGGCCGATCTGACCATACTGGGAGCGGATCTGATGAAGTCTGAACCGGGTGATATCCCCGGGATAGAGGTGATCGCGACCGTTCTCGCGGGGAAGATAGAATACAGGACCGACGGGGCGCCTTTCTGATCGAAGGTTCTCCCGCCGGCCCCGTGTCAGGGGAGATCCGTCGGTCCGCTCCGGTTCCGAAAGCTACCTTATTTCACGGAGCATCACTGATCCGTCGGTCGTGCGGATCCTGATCCTGCCCTTTCCGCTGCCCAGCTTTCCGGACATCCAGTGGTTTCCTTTCTGCACATCCTTCGCCGAAGGCAGATCGGTGCGTATCCTGCCGTCGTCGATGTCTATCGTGAACGACGCCGATATGCCGCTCTGCAAGCTCAGATCGATGTCTCCGTCGTCGGTTTTTATCTCGAGGTCGAGCTTGCCCGTCTTCAGGAGTTCTATATCGAAATCCCCGTCCTGGGATTTGAGATCCATCACGTTTGTCTTGATGCGGAGCAGCTCGGTGTCACCGTCGTCGACCTCGATATAGAAATTGCCTTCCGAATCGCGGACCCGTATATCGCCGTCATCAAGATGGATGCGGCAGTCATTGAACTTTCCGCGGTTCACATCGAGGTGTCCGTCGTCCCCGATGATATCGATGGAGCCCAAGTGGCCGTCGAGTGAGATGTCTCCGTCTCCCGTCTTTATCCTCGTCTTTTCCGGCCCGCATCCGTAGAGGCTGATCTCGCCGTCGTCGAGCCTGATCTCTATCCGGCCGCTCCACTTCTCGATGTCGATGTTGCCGTCGTCCCCCTGGATGTCGAGCTCGAGATAGCGGGGCGCCGATATGGTGTATGTGTATTCCTTGAGGATGAAAATCTGCAGGCCCATGAACCCGCTCTTCGATTCCCTGCCCGTCACCTCTATCACGCCGTTCTTTTCCTCGAACTCAACCGTGAAATCATGTTTCGAGTCGTCACCGAAGCCCTTGTGCTCGGCGTGGTAGTGGATGGTGATCTCGACGACGTTCCTGTCCCACGGTATTATCGTGACGTCTCCGTCACCGTGCCTCAACCTCAGCGCCCAGCCGCGCTCTACCTCGAAACTCTCGCTAAAATCACGCACTATCTCCCCGCCCGCGGCGGGAACGGCCGTTGCGAGGAGCAGCGCCGCTGCCGCGGCGCAGAAGATCTTCGTTCGATTCATCAGACACCTCCGTATGTATCTGATTACGTTACAACGCTGATATTGTTTCAGAAGGGCATCCTTTGCATCAGGAGGTAGGGGGGCATGCCGGCCGCTTCGAGAAGAAGCTTCCTGACCTTCTCCCTGGGTTTTCCTCCCGTCCGGTCAACTGTCGCTTTCTTGACCATCGATTCGGCTGTCATGATCGCTATTCCCTCGAACGCTGAAATGGGGGAGACCGTGGCATGCATCACTTCCCGGTCGATCTGCTTCCCGTCGAGCGGGGTGACCTCTCTGAGGTACTCCCTCGCCGCCTCGGCAGTGTATTTTCCCGAATGCAGCCGGAAGACGAGGATCATCCTCGCGAGGGCGGTCACGCGTTCAGTGGTATGAAGTCTGTTCAGCTGCATCCTCCGTTCGGGGATCAGTCCCGTCAGGTTGCTCGAATTGTGGGCTTCCCACGCGTATCTGAATGTCTCCGAACCGAATATCATCCTGAAGGGCGAGTCGTCCCCGCACATCTTTCTGTCGGGAGAAGACATCGGCGAGGAAGAGAGCAGAAGCTCGTAGACCAGACGGTCGAGGGTGAACTCCCATCCGGCAGGAACGTAGACCGTGGGAACGCAGTCGCGGCGCTCCCCGGGGCCGAAGGCCCATCCTATCTTTCTCTCGGGGATGACAGGGAGTGTCAGGTAGGGATTTACCGGCACCCTCAGCGGTCTCCATGTCTCTTCGTATCCGGCCACCGGCGAGCGCGGCCTCTTCTTTCTGCCGAAGGTCCGTCTCGAGGACAATCCGTCCTCGATTCCGCCCAAGAGGGAATCCGCCAGCTCTACGGACACCTCGACGTTCTCTTCCCCCGGATCGGTCACGGCTACGCCCGCAGGCGCGATCTGCCTGGAAAGTCGTCTCGTGATCTTCTCGGCCTCGGCGATCATCTTTGCCGAGTCGAAGTCGAGATGTTCGGAATATTTCAGGATTCGCGAGAGCTCTTCCATCCCCATTATCAGTCTGCCGCTCGTCCTGATCTCGAGAAGGCCGTCGACGATCTCCCTGTACCTCTGGACGGCTCCGCGGGCCGGCTCGAGCTCGGCGACCGGTTCGCCGTACCGCTGCTCCGCCATCTGCGCGAGGAGAGGCATTCTGCCGGAGAGGATTTCGAGCCGTCTGGCCGCCTCCTCGAGACGGATGCCTCCCGGTTTCTTCAGAAGTGTCGATGCGTTCTCTACGAGGACCGGAAGGAGACTGATGCGCGCCGCCCAGGCCCGCCGCTCGCCGTCGGCGGGCGGCCAGGGCCTTGCGGGTATGCCCATCAGCGCTTCCTCGATCATCCAGCAGTAGAGAAGAGGATTGTCGAGACAGGTTCGCGACTGCGTGAATGCGAAGCGCTCGCCCTTCATCCAGTCGCTGAGCAGGATTGATTCGTCGATGCGGCCGTCGTCCAGGTCGTCCGCCGGGAGGACCGAGATAGCCGCCATCAGCGTGTCCATGACCGTCATCGCATGCTCTATTTCGGTGGGAGAGAATGTGAACAGGAGTGAATCGGCGCTTTCGAGTCCGAGCCTCGAGGCGCGCAGCGGATGCATGCTGACGTAAAAGGACACCGCGTCGTCCGCTATCGAGTCGAACGCTTCCCTGGAGATATCCACGGCCGAGCGTTCGCCGCATCCCGCCAGGGAAGCGATGATGATCAGCGAAACCGTTGCGGCAGTTCTGGCCGTTCGCTTCATATCGATGCTTTCATCAGAGGGCCGGCAGGATTCCGCCATCGGGGATCCCCGCCCGGACACTTATTATATATACTCGACACGCCCCGTTAGTAAACCCCTTTCGCTCCGTGTTTTTGCTAGTACGTGTCTCTTTTGAGTAAATAGATTTAAAGGAAACCCGGTCCTGGAGATATCCGAGATCCGGCAGCCGGGTTTTTCACGGATCAAACGGCTTCATGGATCGCAGAACTGTTCCATGTGCTTTTCCCCGAAAGCTCTTTTGGCCTCCAGCCGGTTATGCTTCGCGCATAGCAGCCTCAGGTTACCCGGTGAGTTATCCCCGCCCCTTGCAAATGGGACGATGTGGTCTATCTGCAGGTCCCACGTCGAGCTGCACCGCTTTCCCCCGGGCGCCACAAACGTACACCGCCCCCTGTCCCTGGCGTAGACCTCATCGCGCACAGACCGGGGAATATATCGCGACTCTTCCCGCTTCTGCGGGGGTACAGATGGCTTCTGCGGACGCTTCAGAGGCCGGCGTTTCGGCGCCTCTTTCCCACTCTCCCCGGGACTTCCACGCCGTTTATGTAAATCCAGCCCGGATTCCGGCCTCTCTTTC
>JAUWCL010000031.1 GCA_030609325.1 Candidatus Krumholzibacteriota bacterium | reverse complement strand
CTGAATATCTCCCTTATCTCCGGATCGAGATCATCAAACGAGCGGAGCCACTCGATGCGCTCGTCGCGCAGCCGATCCTTCAGCTTCCTGATCTCGTCGTCGGTATAGTACCGGTGTTCGTCGAACCTGTGCAGGTCGAGTCCGGGCACCTCGGCGGGGACCTCGTAGCCCCAGTAGTCCTCGGAGGTCCACTTGATTCTTCCGCGGGCGACCTCCCTTATCAGCGCGGCGGAATCCTGGATCCGGATCTTCTGGCCGGCGAGGCAATACGTCTTGACAAGTTCATAGTCGGCGGCGTTCTTGCGACCGTGGTCGATATCCTCGAATACGTTCTCGATATCCTCTTTCATCCGCAGACGCTTTGTGCCGTGATCGATCAGCTCGAAACGCACCTGGTTGACGCGGAACCACTCCTCCGTGCCGTCGCGGAGCTCTCTCTTGATCCCCAGCCCCTTGTCCAGGTGCCAGAACCCGCCGAGGTAGCGGCGGAGGATCTCCATAGCACCGGGGTTGGCCAGGCTTTCCCTCTCGTTGTCGACCTGCCTGCCGCCGAATCCGCCCGTGTTGAAGAGGAAGCACCGTATGTCGGGGTTCTTTTTCAGGATATCGAAGAAGATGTTTCCCTCATCGCCCCGCGAGCCGACAATGAAGGGATTGGTTCCGACCGAACGTACCGTCTGGCCTGCCTTCGTCGGGTCGGCGGCCGAGGTAAGAATCGACTCGCCGAGCATGAAGAAGGCTGCGGCCTGCTCAATGTTGAGCTTCGCGAGCGGCGGAACGATCGTCTCGCGCCTCGTTATGAAGAAGATCATGTCGACGCGGTCGAGGTCGACTTTGTCGTCGGTGAAATCGAGCTCGCGGCGAATCACGATGCCGCGGCCGTTGAGGCACTTCCCGCCGGGGACGAAGGGGTGGTCGTACCTGAAGAAGTCGACATTGCGCGTCTCCGGATCGACGTATACGTTCTCGAGGACCGCGTTCGTGCTCGTCGCGCCGGTGTAGAGAAGGGGCTGCCCCTCTCCCTCGAGCCCCTCGGTCTTGATGTACGCGTTGTCCTCGGTGCCGAACGCCTGGGCCTTATCGGTCAATACGAAGAAATCGTCCTGCCTTATGACGACAGTCTCGTCCTTCTCCGGATCGAGCCAGAAGTGATGGACCGAGAGGGTCGTCTTTCCCGTTCCGCTCAGCCCGAAGAATATCGCGCCCTTCTCGACGAGCTCTCCGCTGGCGGCGTCCCTTGCCCTGATAAGCTTGCCGCCGGCGTGTATACCCAGGCCTCCGCCCCTGTCCTCTTTCATCAGGACCTTCTCACGGTACATCGCCATCCGGAGGTGGCCCTTCTTGACCTCGCCGAAGTAATCGGTCCCCAGCGCCCAGGTCGCCCTGTTATCTGCGTCGTCGAGTATGCTGATCGGCGGCAGGCCCTTTGACTCGGCGTATCCTTCCCACTCTGGGATCATTATCTGGATCTGATCGGGCTCGTTCCCCTCGCGCTCCGCGGGAAGATCGAAGATCAGCTTGTCCCACAGGACGAGCAACCGCGCATATTCCGGCGTAATGATCGTCCTGCAGTGATGTGAATGCTCGGGATGAAGGCCCATCACCTTGTCCATCACGAGAAGCTTTCCGCCCGCCTCGACATGCCTCTCGAGCCAGCCGTATGCTTCCCGGAGGATCTCCGCCTGACGTTCGTCCGGCTCGCCGAAGAAGACCTCGGTCATCGCAGCCGAGCGGCTCGTGACCTTCGTAACGAACGACAGGCTGCCGAAACTGTTGAGAACGTCGTCCGTTCCCCTCGTCTCCAGGGTGACCCTGTCCTTCAGGGCGAGCTCGAAGATCTCGCCGCGATCGCTGATAAAGCTGCCCCTGTCCTCGGCCAGGGCGGTGATTTTCGCGGCAAGTTCCCTTGCAAGAGCGCCGTCAATGCTGCTCACGAAGTTTCCTCCTGCAGGTTGCTATGCCTGTACCTTAAGCTGCCTGACCGTATCGATCACCGTGCCGTCCCGCCATTCGATCAGGGCCACGACCCTGTCCTCGTATTCCGGCTTCTCGGGGACCCCGGAGAGGCTGACGGCCATGTCCCTCAGCTCGCCTATCGTCCTGACGGGCAGGTCGCTCCCTTTCAGGCGCGCGAGGATATCTTCGCGAGCGGGATTGACCGCTATTCCACGCTCCGTGACGAGCACATCGATGACCTCGCCCGGAGCGGTGACCGTCGTGACGCTGTCGGTGATCACCGGCAGCCTCCCGCGCAGAAGCGGCGCCGTGATCATCGTGATCTGCGAATCGGTCACGTCGGTGAAGCCGCCGATGCCGTGCAGCAGCCAGCCGTCGGTGTGCGTGTTGACATTGACGTTGAAATCTATATCGATCTCGGTCGCGCCGAGAATCCCGACCTTCACCATCGGGGCGAAGTTGCCCTTCGTGTGGTAGCAGTACGAGGTGAAGGGATCAGTCTCGAGATGCCTCGGGTTCTCCCTCAGCGATCTCACTCCAGCAAGGTCGAAGCACTGGCCATCGAGGATGTACTCGATCAGGCCCTCCTCGAGCATGTCGACGAGGTACCTGTTCGATCCTCCGCGCGCAAACCGGGCCACGACGCCTTTCTCCCGCATGATGTCGCCGAGATACTTGAGGAAGGCGAGCGAAATGCCTCCCGCTCCCGACTGGAAGGAGAAATCGGGCTCGTCGAGCATCCCGATGTCCCGGACGAACCTCGCCGCGTACTCGGCGATCAGCTGCCTGGTAGGACTTCGCGTGATCCTCGTCGTTCCGGAGATGATCAGTTCCGGGTCACCGATCTTCTCGACCGTGCAGACATGATCTACATTCCCGCCCCTGATCACCCACGGAAATACGGGGAAGGGCTGGAGGTTGTCGGTAAGAACGACCGTTTTGTCGGCGTACAGCGAATCGGCCAGCGCGTATCCCATCACGCCGCAGGCCGAAGGACCGCTGTGCCCGTTGCAGTTGCCGAAATGGTCGGCGGCCGGCGCGGCGATGAACGCGACGTCGATCTGTATGTCGCCGTCCTGGATCGCCCTGTACCTTCCACCGTGAGAGCGGAGGATGCATGCCTTGGATATCTTTCCGAGCGAGCATGCCCTGCCGACAGGACCGTTCATGGATCCCTCGATGTGCGAGATGACACCGTTCTCGATATGCCCTATGAGCGGCTCGTGGATCGGGAAGAGGGCCGACGGCACGAGGGTCAGGTCCTTCAAACCGCGTTCGGCGAGTTTGTCGACTACCATGTTGACGACGTAGTCGCCGTTGCGCAGGTGGTGATGGAACGAGATCGTCATCCCGTCCTTTATCCCGCACGCGTCGATAGTCTCATCTAGCGAAGCCCGGAGCTTTTTCGCATAATCCGGGACCGCCCTTATCGGCGGCGCCGCCTTGCGGCCTCCACCGTGCCCGGCGTGCGCGCCCATGAAGGGCTTGAGCTTCTTTCCGTCTATCTCCTCCGGGATCAACCTTCCCAGAGCGTTCGGGACCATCTTCATGATCCTCCCCCTGTTTTAGCGTTCAGTTCCTTATTCTCTTCTTCCAGGAGCCCGAGCGCCTCGGCGAGCCTGAGAATCTTCCGTGCCCTCGTCTCGATCGGTGCGTCGATCATCTTGCTTCCTATCGTCGCGACCCCACTGCCCTCAGATCGGGCCTTCTCTATCGCCGCCACGACCTTCTTCGCATACTCGATCCGCTCGGGGGCCGGACTGAAAACAGCATGTATCGGAGCGATCTGCGCCGGATGGATCACGCCCTTGCCTTCGAACCCGAGCGCCATCGCCTCCTTCGTGTTCTCGATGAGGCCCTCCTCGTCCTGAACGTCGGAGAAGACCGTGTCGATCACCTGCACGCCGGCAGCCTTGGCGCCGAGAACGAGCATCGACCGCGCCGCGAAGCTCTCCGTTCCCTCTTTCGTCCTCTCCGCGCCGATGTCGGCGGTGAAATCCTCGGCCCCGAAGCAGAGCGCAACCACGCGGTCGCTCGCGGAGCCTGTCTCGTATGCGTTCAATATCCCCTTCGCCGTCTCTATAAGCGGCATTATCAGAATCTCGTATCCGAGGGAATGCTTCTTTTCGAGCCCGGTGATGATCTTATCCACCGTCTTTACGTCTTCGGCCGACTCGCACTTCGGCACGAGGATCGTGTCTACCCCGTGCGGGACGACCATCTCGAGGTCGTCGGCGCCGTACTCGGTCGACAGAGGATTGATCCTCACTATACGCTCGCAGTCGAAATAGTCGATCGAGAGGAGAGTGTTCCTCACGAGGATCCTCGCCGCGTCCTTCTCGCCGGGAGAGACCGAGTCCTCGAGGTCGAGTATCACGCTGTCGGCGCCGTAGAGCCCGCCGTTGCGCATCAGGTCGGGATTGTTGCCGGGCATGTAGAGTCGGGTCCTTCGCAGCCTTTCCCTGCGGGGAGGGCCGTAATCGACCTTGCGGCCTGGAAGGCATCCGGGACCGTCGATTTTCCTCAGCCTCCTCGCGGCGGCCTCGATCCTCGCCATGATGACGTAATCAAAGGCTCCCATGTCATCGATCGCGATCTCGCAGTTCTCGATGCCGAGGCTATTCAGTGTCTCCCTTGCCGTTTTCTCTATCTGCCGGCTGAACATGTGGCCTACGGAGCTCTCGATCGATATCTCGATACCGCCGGCGTCCTTTCCCGTCAACCGGACGGCAAGATCACCCTTCTTGCCTTCCCTGCCGGCACGGGTCTGCACAGAATCACTCATTGTCCACTTCCGGGATTGATCGTAAAAAGATGATTAAGCCGCATTTTCCTTCGTGATAAGGGATAAGTCATTCCCTTTCTCACAAGGTGAAACAACATGCTGCGGCCGGCCGACCGCAGCACCAGTCGATAATCTAAACAATGCGAACCGGTTTGTCTATAGGGATACCAGAGAAATAGGGCTATGGGAAAAGAAAAAGGACGGACCCGAAATGAGTCCGCCCCAGGTCCCGAAGGTTTAGTCATTCGTTTCCGCTGCTCAATGCCCCTTCGGCTACGTGGCAACCTGTAGAGCCTTCTCTTAACGCTGGGGGGGAGGCCCCGTGCATCAAAGAGCTTCCGCGGGCTCAACCACAGGTTAACAAGCGGTTAATTATCAATATCCGTGCCAGTTTCAAGCTGTTCCGGAATTGAGGATCAGGCGCCAGTAACGGGACTCCCGAATGCCTGTGGAAAATCCCCGCATTCTCGCTACTGTCAAGCATCTGTGGAATTATGGATGCGAAAACAGAAACGGCCCTGAACACGTAATCTCTTGATTGATAGCAAGAAAGGAATGCTGAGCTGTCAATTAGATTATTTTACGCAAGCCTCTCCCGCGTAAACTTTCTTTCCTCACAGGTCGACTACGTGGACGGTGTTGGTAGGCGTCCTCTCCTTTGTCGGGATGCCGGCCGTGAGCACTATCCGGCCGGAGTATCCGGCCCTGGTGACCCTCTCTTTTATCACAGCGAAGATCTCCTCGGTCGTCTCGATGCGGTCGATATGAATCGTCTCCACTCCCCAGACGAGGGAGAGCTGCCTTGCGACATGCTCGAGGTCGGTCAGGGCGACCACCGGGACCGACGGGCGCCGTCTGGCGACCAGCCTGGCGGTCCTGCCCGAATGCGTGAGGACGACGATGGCCCGCGCGCCGACCTCGTGCGCGATCTTCACCGCTCCCGAGGCCACCGCGTCGGTGTCCATATCGAGCGCTGTCTCCGCCCCGGCCAGGGCACAGGTCGAGGACTCGTCGCGCGGGAGGGCCCGCGCGTATTCCTCGGCCGTCCCGATTATCCTGCTCATCATCGATACCGTTTCGACGGGGTGCTTCCCCGTCGCCGTCTCGGCCGAGAGCATCAAGGCGTCGCTTCCATCGATTACGGCATTTGCGACGTCGCTCGCTTCGGCCCTCGTGGGAAGCTTGAACACCGTCATCGATTCGAGCATCTGCGTCGCCGTAATCACCGGCTTCCCCGCCGACAGGCACTTGTCGATCAGCTCCTTCTGGATGACCGGGACATTGTCGATCGGGATCTCCACTCCGAGGTCTCCCCTCGCGATCATCAACCCGTCCGTCTCGGCCAGTATCCCGGGAAGATTGTCGATCGCCTCGCGCTTCTCGATCTTCACCACGATCTTCGCGTGCGACCCGGCCGCCTCGAGGATCCGCCTCAGCTCCCTGACCTCGTCTGCGCTCCTGACGAACGACAGGGCGACGTAATCGACGCCGAGCTCGATACCGAAATCGAGGTCCTCCCTGTCCCTGGCCGTCAGCGCCGGGGCGCTGATGCTGACGCCGGGGAGATTGACACCCTTCCGCGACGTGAGCAGGCCTCCATGCACAACGCGGCAGCGCACGTCCCCTCCGTCGATCCTGTCTACTACGAGATGGATAATCCCGTCGGCGAGGAATATGTCGTTTCCCGGCTTCACCTCGTCGGCCAGCTCATGGTAATCGACGTGCACCACACCGGGTCTTCCCGCGGGGTCTTCCACAGTCAGCACAAGCGTCTCGTCCCTGGTCAGTTCGAGCTCGCCGTCTATCTCTCCCACGCGTATCTTCGGGCCCTGCAGGTCCTGCATCACCGCAATGTTCGCTCCGATACTCCTTACCCGGCGGCAGACCTCTGCGTGCTCCTCGTGCGTTCCATGGGAGAAATTGATCCGCGCTACGTTCATTCCCGCCGCGGCGAGCTTTTCCAGCGTAGCCCCATCCCTAGAGGCGGGTCCGATCGTGCAGACGATCTTTGCCCTCTTCACCGGCGACCTCCGTTTTCTCATCGAGTCAGGCGGCCGGCGCCTCGTGATTGCGCACCGCCGTGCCGCCCGTGTATACTATCACTATCGAGAGTCGCGCCGAAGTAAAACAATGGAAGGATGAGACATGGAGAAGAGAACACTCGGCAGGACTGACATAAAGGCATCTGTAGTCGGGTTCGGCGGCATCCCCATCCAGGGGCTCTCGTTCGCCGAGGCCGAGCGCGTTCTCCTTCACGCATTCGACAACGGGATCGATTTCTACGATACGGCCCGGGGGTATACCAACAGCGAGAAAAAGATCGGCCGGGCTCTCGAATCGCGCAGGGACTCTGTCTATATCGCCACGAAGGCGATGTCGAGAGACGCCGCGGGAATGAAGGGCGAACTCGAGACGAGCCTGCGCAGCCTCCGCACGGGGATGATAGACCTCTACCAGTTTCACGCGGTCGGGAGCAGACAGCAGCTCGAGAGGATACTCGGCCCGGGCGGCGCGTACGAAACGCTGGCGAAGGCCCGCGACGAGGGCAAGGTCCGGTGGATAGGGATAACGGGGCATTCGCGCGACATCCTTCTCGAGTCGACCGGTCTCGGCGTGTTCGACACGGTCCAGCTTCCCTTCAACGCGATCGAGACGGAGTGGGAGGACAAGGTCCTTCCCGCCGCGCACGCCGCGGGGATGGGAACGCTCGGGATGAAGCCGATCGCGGGCGGCGCCCTCGCGGACGTCCCGCCGGCGATCAGGTTCACCCTCACGCGCGGGATCGACATCTCGATCCCCGGCATGGACTCCATCGGACAGGTCGACGAGAACTTAACGGCGGCCGATCTGGCGCCGCCCTCTCCCGAGGAGCTCGAAGCCCTGTCGAGAGAGAAGGAGGCGTGGGGCGAGCTCTTCTGCCGCAGGTGCGGATACTGCATGCCCTGCCCGTCGGGGCTCAACATACCCTTCCTCCTTCTTATCGAGGGGTACTACACCCGTTACGAGCTGAAGGACTGGGCCGTATCGAGGCTGAAGACGCAGGAGATGAAATTCAGCGACTGCACGGAATGCGGCCAATGCCTCGAAAAATGCCCTTACAGCCTGCCGATCCCCGAGCTGATGAAACGGGCCAAACGGCTTCTGGAAAAGTGACTTAACGGTTCCGGACGCGCCTATGGCACACATCTTGTATGTTTCCGATAAAAAACCTGTTGCCGGCACTGGGAATACTGGTTTTTCAGACAGAGCGCTCAACTATCGGAAGGAACCGATATGAATAGATATCTAATGGTTTTTCTCGCAGTGCTTCTGTTCTCGACCGCGGCATCCGCGCAGACCGACGGCTACATAGGCCTGTTCGCCGACGTCGATCACACCACGTGGTGCGGCGCTGCTGCCTCGATCCCGGGCAGCTTCACGATGTACATCTACTGTCTGCCGAGAGCCGACGGGACATTCTGCGCCGAGTTCATGCTCAATTACCCCAACGATCCCACAATTATTACGGGAGCGGGGAACTTTGATCCCGCCATGCCGATCGTAATGGGCGACCTCGCCACTGGGGTCAGCGCCTGCTACGCCGAATGCAGGACCGGGTGGCTCATGATAGCCAGCCAGCTGATCATCACGACGAGTACTAACCAGGGTATAATCTCGATCGCCCCGCATCCCGAAGCCGGAGGCCCGAACTTCACCGAGTGCGAGGGACTTCGCCCCATTTACGTTGCGAAGATATTCAACAGCCTCTACATCAACTATGACCCGGCCGCCCCGGAGTGCAGCGAGACTGCTACCGCAGAGATGACCTGGGGAGCCATCAAGAGCATGTACGTGGAATAGTCCGCGGAGCTGAAAGTCCAAAAACAGATGAGGGGCCGGGATTTCCCGGCACCTCTTTTTGTATCTTGTCGATTCGAAGGAGAGTTATTTCTCCGCCTCGCAGAATCCCTCGATCAGCGCCACCGTTTCGCCGGCAAGGGCGCCTGCCGCCTTCGAGCCGGCCCCGAATCCCGTGACGACGCCCATGAACCTTCCGCACATGAAGGCCTTTACCGGCCCCCTGTAGGGCGCCTCGCCATCGGCCACGGAATATTTCATCTTCCCCGATCCGGCCTCTCCTGCCGCCGCGCCGAGCTCACCGACGTACCAGCCGAAGATCTCGGCGGCGGCATCGCCCGACTCGAGAGGGAATATATACAGCCTGCCCTTCCCGTCGCCGACAGTGTAATCGCCCGAGAATGCCGGCGGCAGCTTGCCGCTTCCCATCACTCCTTCGCTGACGAAGGTCACACTTTTTTCGACGAGCCCGCCGCGGGGGAAGAGGGACGTCTCCGCGGGCTCGCCTCCCTCGTCGGGGATCCTCCCCGCCACTATGCCGGCGAACATCTTCATCTCCGCGCCGCTCTTCTCCCCTTCATCGTAGGCGTAGACCTTTACGTAAAAGCGCCCCTTCCAGAAATGGAGCGAATACTCGTCTCCGAACGCCTCGTTGCCGATATCAAGGCAGGAAACCTCGGGGCTGCGAAACTGCGAGTATATGCCGAAGGTCATCAGGGGGCTACCGTGCTCGTATATCTCGATCTTTATCTCGAGATCCGAGCCGTCGAGATAATGCTGCGCCGCGACCTCGCGGAAGTCGTACATGAGGAAAGCCTCGGCCTGGCCATTTATATATTCCCAGAGATCGTCCGGCCCGTAAAAGAGCGTCTCCCCGTTCTTCTTCCAGCCCTCGAGGTCATTTTCCCCGGGGAGCAGCCCCGCCGGCGAGACCTCGCCGGCACACGCCCCTGCCCATGACAAGGCTACCGTCAGCAGGGCCGCCGGCAGCAATATCGCGCGTTTCATTCCTTCACCGCCTTGTTAAATCCTCGCCATTACTGTATATTATATAGATTCCGAGGCGTACTTTCGCCTTATACTTCTTGTTGAACGCGTTTTTCGGCGGAGATGACATGGGATTTTTCAAGAGACTTATCGGGCTGGAAACGAAGCCGGGAGAGCCGGAGGCGCTTCCCGACAAGATCTTTAAAGAGACCGTCAGTAAGCCGGATATGCCCGTGTTCGTCTTTTTCTTCAACCTGTGGTGCTCCGAATGCCAGGTGATGCACGGTCTGCTCAATGAGGTCGGACCGGAGTATGTCGGCCGGTCGCGATTCTACAAGATGGACGTAAACGAGAGCCCGCATGCCGCAACGGCGCTCAACATCAGGGGAGTGCCGGTACTGGCCGCCTTCTCCCCCGGAGGAGCGATTGACAGGACGGCGGGGCTGATGAACATAACGGAACTTAGAGACTGGATCGAGAGCCGCCTTCCCGGAGAGGAAGCGACGGCCGCACAGGATATATCAGAGACGGATCAGGACAGGGGATAAAGACAGTGAGATTCTTTTCGAGCATGGCCGCGACGGCACTGCTGGTCGCCGCGCTGACGGTGCCTGCGGCCGCGGCGGACAGCAACGTCTTCTTCAAGTCTACGGTCGGAGGAAGCTATCCCTTCATGCAGAAACTCAACAACGAGCTCAAGACTCAGGGAAGATGCGATCTCTCCACAGGACTCAGCTTCAGCATGTCGATCGGAAGGCTCTTTGCCAACAGAAAGTGGGGTCTCGAGCTGTGGTTCGACTTCACCCGCTATCAGAGCTTCAAGTACAAGAACGACTACGAGGACTTCGAGGGAGACATGACACACTACAACTACATGCTCGTCGGCAAGAGGAACCTCTGGCCCTCGAACGACATCTTCAGGCCATATCTCGGCGCAGGGTTCGGTTACGGGTATACAAACATCTCGATGGCGGGCGGGAAGATAGACGGTCTCCAGGGGATGGTCCTCCTCCAGTTCGAGTCCCGTATCAAGGACAACATCACCATGTTCATTGAGAGCACATTCCTGACAACCTTCAACAAAGACAAGTATGATTCCTCGTTTCTCGAGAGCTCCCACTACGACGCGATCCTCGACAGCAACGGCGACCCCCTGGACGAGAGGTTCACGTCGATCGACCTCAGGATCGGCATCATGGCCTGGCTCAAGCCGCCATCCAAATACGGGGAATGCCGGAAGTAGGCGGACCATGCGAGTTACCGTTACCATAGCCGCCCTACTGTCCGGCCTTTTCCTCACAGGCGCGTGCACGGGCGACGGACGTTCGGAGTCGAGGCGCGTCGGCGGCTGCGCCGCCGACACCATCCCCCTTGATGTGACTGTCGCTCCTTCCTGTGACGAGACCTCGTCCCATGTAAGGATCTCCATCCTCTCGGTCGAACGCGCACCGGATGAGACGTATGGGGAGGCGGCGGCAGGCCTCGTATCGCTTCTCGATTCTCTCGAAGTCGGGATCTGCGGCGTGCCGCAGCTGGTCGTTATCCGTGAAGGGCCCTGCTGGCCCCGCCACCGCATCGATATCAGGCTCGAGAAGGGATCGGAGAAGAGATTTCCCGAGATCAGGTCCGATCTGACGGAAGGTTCGCTCGCGGGGCTGCGTCCCTCGGAGAAACGGCCGGAGGGCTACGGCACGTTTTTCGTACAGGCCGTGGTCGGATCTATCGACCGCTGGACCCTCTGGTACGCTCCTCCGCGGCCCTGAGCCACTGTGGGAGCCGCACAGGCCTCGGGATTGAGCTTGTGATATTCGATCTCCTCGGTGCTGCCCGGTACGAGGGCTTCCCTCGAGAAGACCGTATCCCTCTCGTCGAACTTCGTTATTTCCCCTGTCGTCTCGAAGGTGGGCTTTTCAACCATTCATTTTCTTCCGCTGATGCAGTAACTTCTTTAATCACGAGGAATTCCAGCAGCTACAGACAATTGTTTTTTTCCTCTTTTCCTTCCTATAAACAGTTGAATATTTCCATTATTTCGTTTAGTTTTCAGTGGCTATGTCTCAACCTCTGATTATCGCAACCTTGGATTCAATACATTCAGAAAACCGGGAGGGACCCTGATATGGAGATGCTTCTGTCCGGAAACCAGGCTCTTGCACGCGGCGTGTTTGAATACGGCGGCGAGTTCGCCTCGGCTTACCCGGGTACGCCCAGCACCGAGATTCTGCAGACTATCGCGAAGTTCTTCAAGGACGACATCTACGCCGAGTGGGCGATCAACGAGAAGGTCGCCCTCGAGGCCGCCGTCGGCGCCAGTTACGGGGGCGCGCGGACCATCGCCGTCATGAAGCACGTCGGCGTCAACGTCGCCGCCGATCCGCTCATGTCGCTCACCTACACGGGGGTCGGCGCGGGCCTGATCCTCGTGAGCGCCGACGATCCGAGTCTTCACTCGTCCCAGAACGAGCAGGACAACCGCTACTACGGCAAGTTCGCCTCGATCCCCGTCCTCGAGCCTTCCGACAGCCAGGAAGCGAAGGATTTCGTCAAGGCGTCTTTCGAGATCAGTGAGCAGTTCGACACTCCCGTCATGCTTCGCATCACGACGCGCATCTCACACTCCAAGGGGATCGTCGAGATAGGCGAGCGTGAGACGGTCGAGCACGGGGGTTTCGAGCGTAATATCACCAAATACGTCATGGTCCCCGCCTATGCGGCCACACGCCACAAGGTGGTGATCGACAGGCTGGAGAGCCTCAAGGAGTATGCCGAGACAACCGACCTTAACCGGATCGAGCGGAACGGCGCCGATGTCGGCATCATAACGGGCAGCATCTCGTACCAGCACGTGAAAGAGGCTATGCCCGACGCGAGCATCCTCAAACTCGGCATGGGTTATCCCCTCCCGATGAAGAAGATCGCCAGCTTCGCCGCCGAGGTGAAGAACCTCTTCGTCGTCGAGGAGCTCGAGCCTTTCTACGAGGAGCAGATCAGGGCCGCAGGCATCGAGGTCGAGGGCAAGAAGTACTTCTCGAACCATCTCGAGCTTAATGTCGACCGGGTCCGGGACGGATTTATCGAGGCGGGGCTTCTCGACGCGTCCGTCAAATCGCCCACCTCGTCGGCCGAGCCTGAGGAAGTCCTTCCAAGGCCTCCGGTGCTCTGTTCGGGCTGCCCGCACAGAGGCATGCTGGTCGCGATGAAGAAGCTCAAGCTCTACACGACGGGCGACATCGGGTGTTATACCCTGGGAGCCCTTCCGCCCCTGAGCCAGATTGATACCTGCCTCTGTATGGGAGCATCAATCGGGCACGCCTTCGGAATAACGAAGGCTGGCAAGACCGACGGCAAGGTCGTCTCTATCATAGGGGACAGCACCTTCCTCCACAGCGGCATCACGGCGCTGGCATCTGCCGTCTACAACAAGACGAACACGACGAACATCATAGTCGACAACAGGATCACCGCCATGACGGGCGGGCAGGACCATCCGGGGACGGCGAAGACCCTTATGGGAGAGAAAACGCATGCGATCGACCTCGGCGCCCTCTGCAAGGTCCTCGGCGTCGAGCACGTCCGCGTCGTCGATCCCTACGATCTCGAAGAGACGATCGGCGTCCTGAAGGAGGAGACGGAGCGCGACGCTCCCTCGGTCATCATCACGAACAGGCCGTGCATGCTCTTCCCGTCGAAGATCAAGGACGAGCCGTACGCCGTCATACTGGAGAAATGCACCGCCTGCGGGCTGTGCTTCAGCGTAGGCTGCCCGTCGATCTCGACGAGCGAGGAGAAGAACGAAAAGGGCAAGCCGAAATCAGAGATAGACCCGATCACATGCACAGGCTGCACGATATGCGCGCAGGTCTGCCCGGCGGGCGCCATAGTCCCGCTCGAGCAGTAGGCCGTCCCGGAAAGGAGTTGCATCAGTAATGAAGAATGGTATCACCAGCGTACTGATCGTCGGCGTGGGAGGACAGGGAGTGCTCCTCGCCAGCGAGATCCTGACCGAGGTGGCGAAGGTCATGGGGCTCGACGCCAAGAAGAGCGAGGTCCACGGCATGTCCCAGCGCGGCGGCGTGGTAACGAGTCATGTTCGTTTCGGCGAGAAGGTCTATTCGCCGCTCATCCCCTCCGGCGAGGCGGATCTCATCCTTGCCTTCGAGCTGGCAGAGGGCCTCAGGTGGATCCACCAGCTCGCCGAGGGCGGCACCTTCATAGTCAACGATCACAAGCTCGTTCCGCCGATCACCTCCACCGGGAAATTCTTCTACCCGGAAGACGCGATGGGAAGGATAAAAGCCCGCGTACCCGACGCGAAACTCGTCAAGGCCACCGACATCGCGAAGGAACTGGGCAATCCGAGGCTCGTCAACACGATTCTCCTCGGCGTGATGTCGAAGTCGATCGACCTCGCGGAGGACAAATGGCTCGAGGTGATCAAGCGCATGGCCCCGAAGGGAACGGGAGAGCTGAATAAAAAGGCTTTCCTCACAGGTCGATCTACTTGATATGCGTTTTGAGCGACAACCTCTGTGAAACATGAAAAAGGGCGGCCTAAAAGGCCGCCCTTTATAATAATCTTTTCATTATAATATCCCAGTCACTCCGCTGCCTTTGCCAGCATCCCGGCCAGCCTATCCACCCCCGCCGCGACTTCCTCGCAGATTCCTTCCCCGACCTCTATCGACACGGGCTGTATACCCACGAGCATAGCGTCCCCGTCCCACTCTTCCTTCAGGAACCTGATCATGTAGTGCAGGGAGAGATGGTGCGTACTTGTCGCCGATTCCATCATCTTCTCGAGCTCCACAATCCTTACCTCTCCCGGGGCGCCCCCGAAATCGACGGCGTCGATGTAGACCACCGCCTCGAGATCGCGCCTCTCCACCCAGCCTCCATAGTTCTCGGGAACCTCGGCGCAGTCGACAATCGGCATCGTGAAATCTCCGCCGAGTTTCTCGACAACCATACAGCCGGCACCGTCATCTCCCCTTATGACGTTCCCGATCCCGACAACGCCGAAGCGTTTCCCCTTCAGCCTTTCGAGCAGTTCCTCTTCCAGGCCTTTCATCCTGTTCCTCCCGTCCTTACCAGGAAAAAGGCCCCTGAGGGTGAGGGGCCTTGAAAGATCGAATACAGTCCACGATCAGCTCGTTCCCCACTCGTCGGAGAGGATATAGGCGGCGCGGCAGTTGGGGCACATGATTTTCATGTAGCTGTCCCGCTCGAGCGATTTCCTCTCGTTCACCCCCGTATTTTCCTCCACAAGCCCGAGGTCCTTGTACTTGAGGACGTTGAGCGTCTGGTTGCCGAAGGCTAGCTCTCCGAGCTGCCTCGTGCACCACCTCGCGTGATCTACCGCGGTGATGACTCCTCCGCAGTTCTCGCAGAAGAGCAGTTCCTTCTCGTGGGAATCGATTATGTCGTCCGGTCCGAAGGCGGATTTTTCGAAATCGGGGTCGAGCTTGATCCCCTTGCCCGTGATGCAGTAGGCGTAGCACTGGCTGCAGAAGATGCACGAGCCCCAGTGACGCTCTATGTAGCGGATCATCCTGCCCTCGTTGTTCACCCGGTCGACTATCGTGATGGCGCCCGCCGGGCATACCTGGCCGCACGAGCCGCAACCCACGCATTCATCGGGCACATACGTGGGAGTCCCCCTGAAGTGCTCCGGCATCACCGGCATCACCTTCGGGAACTTCGATGTGTACGGCCCCGTGAACAGGGCGGTCAGTGCCTCTTTCAGCTCTCTCAACTTTGGTTTGCGAATCGCCACTTGAAAAACCCCCGATGTACCAGCGCCATTCTCAGGCTGTATCCTCAGTGCCTTCTTTGTCGTCGGCGTACTTGTCCATGACGCTTCCCTCCCAGAGCCGGATCCCCGACCTGTGGGCGGCCCTGGCGATGGCATGAGCGCCGGTGGGCGCTGTTATCAGGACAAACCAGATGCAAAGCAGAGCCTTCACGCCGATCGAGTTCAGGCCGGTGTAGAAGACGACGCTGAGCAGGATCATGCACGTCCCGAGCGTTACGCACTTCGTCGCTGCCTGGAGGCGGTTATAGATGTCGGGCAGCCTGACAAGGCCGATACACCCTACGACATCGAACGAGATGCCGACTATCAGCAGTATCAATCCGATGGTCTCATTCATCGAAACCCCTCCCTTCGAGATATTTAGCCAGGGCGAGGGTCCCGATGAAGCTCAGGAGCGCCCATGATAATCCGATGTTCATGTACAGGTCTTTCTTGGTGACGATCGAGTATATCGCGCAGAACCCTACCACGAGCGTCCCGAGTATGTCGATCGCCACCGTTCTGTCAGGGGCTGTCGGTCCTTTCCCTACCCTGTACAGACAGAGAAAGACACAGAAGACCAGCAGTGAGACGAATACGATCACTCGAATACCCTTTCTAGCATTTGCTCAAAACGCTGAACGATAATCTCCGTTTCCTTCACGGCATCGTCGGAGGTAATATTTATCCAGTGGATGTAAAGATGATCCCCGATGAAGTCGATGCTGAGCGTTCCCGGCGTCAATGTGATCGAGTTGGCGAGGAAGGTCCTGGCCATATCTGTCTTGAGCCCGGTCCTTACTTTCACGATACCCGGCCGTATCGGCATGTTGATGTTCAGCACCCTGTACGCGACGTCGAAGTTCGCCTTGATCACGTAGGCGAGGAAAGTGACGCCGTATACGACGAACCAGAAGAAGCGCACCGGGTTCAGGATCCTGACCGCATTGACCGGGTAGATGTCACCGAACATCAGATCGGCTATGAACGCGATGAACGCGCCGACAAGCAGATCCTGCCAATGCAGCGACCATGTCAGCAGCATCCATATCCCCAACAGCAACAGAAAGTGAACGAAGCGTTTCATCTTCTACCTTTTCTTTTTTTACCCACCGATCAGATAGTTCATGTACGCCATCTTGTCGAGCAGCGCATCCCGGGCAGCCTGCAGAAGCCCATAGTCTATCCAGGGATAGGCTATCCCGATACCGAGGCAGAGAATCGCCAGCAATATCAGCGGCAGCGTCATCGCAAACGGTGCTTCCTTCACGCCCGAGAACTTCTCCGGCAACTTGCCGAACATAACGCCCGTCTGCAGCCTGATAAACGATATCAGCGTTATGAAGGCCACCAGAACGGCTATTGGGCCGTATATCCAGTATCCCGCCTTGATCAATGCAAGGATGATTATGAGCTTGCTCCAGAAACCGTTGAACGGCGGCACCCCCGATATCGAGAGGGAGGCGATTGAACATGTTGTGCTCGTTACAGGCATCTTTCTGACGAGACCGCCCATCTCGTGCTTTTCTCTCGTCCCAGTCCTGTACTCGAACGCCCCCGAGCAGAGGAAGAGGCACGACTTGAAGACGGCGTGGTTGACCAGGTGGAACAGTCCGCCGAAAAGTCCGAGCGCCGCAACGGCCGGATCGATTTTCGGATTCAGGCCCAGGCCTACCCCTATCGTGACATAACCCATCTGGCTGATCGAATGGTAAGCGAGCATCCTCTTGAAATCCGACTGGCCCACTGCGAGCAGGACACCTACGACCATCGAGAGAGCGCCGAGGAACATGATGATCGCCGAGATGAGCTCGTTCTGGCCGATGATGTTGAACATGATCCGCATTATCGTGTAGATGCCGAGCGCCTTGATCAGGACGCCGGAAAGCATCGCGGAGATCGGCGCCGGCGCGCTCGGGTGAGCGTCAGGCAGCCAGGCGTGGAACGGAACGGCAGAGGCCTTCAGGCCGAAGCCCATGATGAACAGGGCAACCACGAAGCCCACCGTCCTCGTCATGCCTATCGTCTCGAGCTGCTGCGCGAGGTCGGGCATATTCAGCGTCCCGGTGATCGAGTAGAGAAACGCGATGCCGAAGAGGATCGCCGTGCTCGCCACTCCGCCGAGGACCAGGTATTTGAACGAAGCCTCGAGTTCCCTCTTCCCGGTGCCGAATCCCACCAAGGCGTACGAGGCGATCGACGCGATCTCGAGGAAGACGTAGAGGTTGAACATATCGCCCGTTATAACGACACCGTTCATGCCGGCGATCATCAGCATGAAAAGCGAGTAGTACTTCGGCTTGGCCGTGTACGTCGTCATGTACTTCATCGAGAAGATCACGGCCAGCAGGCCGATTACATTGATAATGACCAGCATCAGGGAACTAAGGCCGTCCGAGACGAGGAGGATGCCGAGAGGCGGCCTCCAGTTGCCGACGGCGTAGATAAAGGGAGCCTCGAAGAGCATCCTGACGGCCATCACGGCGAGTATCCCGGTCACGAGGAACGCGATATAGTCGCTCACCTTCATCGAGATCTTCGACAGGAGAAGGTTCAGAAACGCCGCCGCAAGCGGAATCGCCGTGAACAATGGATAATACGTCTGCATTTGGCTCCTCTTATCCCTTAAGCGTGTTTATCTTTGACATGTCGAACGTCTTGAACTTCTCGTACATCCTCAGACAGAGGGCCACCATGAGGGCCATCGTTCCGAGGCCGATGACGATCGACGTGAGCACAAGGGCCTGCGGCAGGGGATCTACGCCCTTCTGCACGAGCTCCTCGGCCTGCATGCCTTTCACAAGAATGGGCGCGATGCCGCCGCTCCTGTAACCCACGAGAACGAGGAATAGGTTGACGGAATACTCGATGATCACGATCCCGATGATCTTCTTGACGATATTCTTTTTGGCGACGAGGCAGTACAGCCCCATTACCAGAAGCACCATTGAAAGGAAATACAGGATCATCCGTTATTCCTCGCTTTCCCGTTCTTCGCCCTCTGCGGCCTGGTAAATGAACCTTCCGAAGATCGAGAGGGCCATAAATATCGCGAAGAGCGACGCCGTAACCTTCACGCCGATCGCTATATTCAAAAGGGGGATAAATCCGGCGCTGAACAGCTGGAACTGCTCTCCCTTCGGGAGGAAGTTGTAGAAAAAATACCCGCCCGTAAATCCCAGCAGCCCTATGACCACGAACGCGAGCGCGCCCGAGTTGTCGAGGATCGAGGCCGCCGTGTTGCCCATCTTGCTCAATGCCATGTCTTTGCCGAAGGCCAGCGTCAGAAGGACGTAGGAAGAGGCGAGGATCACGCCGCCGGCGAATCCGCCGCCCGGAGTGAGGTGTCCGTAAAGGATGATATAGGCCCCGAAGATGACGATGATCCCTATCGCGAACCTGGTGATAGTCTTGACTATAGGGGTCATCCCTTTGCTCGTGTCCCTGATTTCCTGTTCGAGTCTGTCCATTTAGCGCTCCCTAGAACCCCTCGAAGTTCTGCTTGATATCCTCGTCCTCGAGTATGCCGAATTTCTCCTCGTCGACCTCGGCCTTGCCCTTGCGGCCCTTTCTCCTCAGGATGACAAAGGCCCCGATGATCGAGGTGAACAGGACGGTCGCCTCACCAAGTGTATCATAGGCCCTGAAGTCGAGGAGTATGGCGGTCACGACGTTCGCCGCACCGGTCTTTTCCGGCCCCGTCCTGAGGTATTCCTTTGACACCTTCATAATGGGCTCGCCGAACTTCGGAATTTCCTGAACCGCGAAAAAGGCGAACATCAGGAAGAGTCCGAAGAAGATGAGGCTCGAAACGAACGGGAAGGTGTCCCTCGGGCCTTCGATGGAGGTATTATCGGTCGTGATCGTCGCTCTGATCAAAACGACCAGGATGAGGATCTCGACCACGACCTGTGTAATCGCGATGTCCGGCGCCCCGAGCATCAGGAAGATGATACTGAGGTTGAACCCGACGACGCCGACCGAGATGACCGAAGAAAGCAGGTTCTTCGTCTCGATCGCGATAATCGAACCGATTATCATGAATGCCAGCAGAAAAAGGAGAACGATCTCCATCCGTATACACTTCCCTCTTCGTTTGCTACAAGGCGAACATCAACACGAACGTCAGCACTCCCAGCCCTATGATTGCCCAGGACAGGTACGTCGACAGGATGCCGTTGTGCAGGCTCCTCAGCACCTGGACGACGTTGAACCCTATTCTACCCCAGATATTGTAGATGTCCAGGGCACCTTCCTGCCCGTCCCTGAACAGGGCCGACCAGGCGGGATGCAGGTCGTCTGTCACAGTCTTATAGAAATGCGTGCCGGGAATCCTCATCTCTTCGTTGTCCATGATGTTTCCGCCGACCCACACGTTTTCATCTATACGAACGTGTTTCGTCTTTCCAAATGCGTATATGATCAGTCCGACGACCAGCCCTGCGAACAACAGGACAGTCGCGATCACTGGGTTCCAGTATCCCGATGTGGTGCTTACCGCCATCTGCTCCACGCTGACTCCGGTCGTTCCCGCGACGCTCGGAATGATGAACTTCTCCAGGGGAAGCCTGGCGTAGACGCCAAAGACTATGCAGAGGATCGCTAGAAATATCATCGGCACCTGCATGGCAAAGCCCGCCTCGCGCACGCCGGCGAACTTCTCCTGGCGCCTTCCGAGGAAGACGGAGTGCAGGACCTTGACGAACGAGGCGAGCGTCAGGGCGCTTCCGAACACGGCTACGACGAGGAATATGACGTTGTAGCCCGGACCTTCGAGCATTCCCTGGTAAATGAGCCATTTCGATACGAATCCGTTGAAAGGCGGCACGCCGGATATCGAGAACGCCGTGATGGCCATCGTTACAAACGTAACCGGCATCAGTTTCGCAAGTCCTCCCAGCTCCTCGAGGTCTGTTGTCCCCGTCCTGAATTCCACCGCTCCGGCGCCCAGGAACAGGCCGCACTTGTATATCGCGTTATTGAGCATGTGGAACAGCCCGCCGACGATTGCCACCGGTATCCCGCTCCCGACGCCGAGCACCATGTAGCCGACCTGGCTGACGGCGTGGAATGAGAGGAGTTTCTTGAGGTTGTGCTGGACGAGCGCCATGAGGACGGCAAATATTATCGTACCCGCTCCCACGATCATCATCATCAGCGAAAGGCCCGAGCCGGTCCTGATCGAGAAGATGTCGAGGGAGATCCTCGCCAGCAGGTATATCCCGAGCAGCTTGTCGAGTGAGGCGGGGAGAAAAGCGATCACCGGGACAGGTGTTGGCTCGGCCATTGCGGGAATCCAGGAGTGGAAGGGCATCGCGCCTGCCTTCGCGATAGCTCCGATAAAGAGAAGCAGGAAGGTCAGAACGCCTGTAAAGCCAGTTGCCGCGATTTTGAGCGACGAGATCTCGAGCGTGCCGCAGGTGACCCAGATAATCACGATGGCCAGAAGCATGCCCGCGTCGGTGAATCCGAGCATTGTGAAAGTCTTGCCCGCCGCGATTTCGTGTCCCTCGTCGCCCATGTTGACGAGGAAGAAAAGGATTACGGTGAGCACCTCCCAGAACATCAGGAGAATCAGCAGATTGTTCGCGAGTACGGCGCCGGCCGCTGCGGACAGGGTCCACAGTATGAACGAGTAATAGATGCTCGACCTGTCCTTGCCCCGCATGTATCCGATGGAATAAAAAATCACGAGGACCCCGAACAGGGCGATGAACAGCAGTATGAACGCGTTGAACTGGTAGAGGCGAAGGGAGAAGTCGAATGGAAGCTCACCACCGATCGTGAATAGCCTTACGCTGTACTCCTTCGCTCCTGCGCCGAATATCCTGACCGCATTGACGAGCATCCACACCGATGCGGCAAGCGCGACGATCCCCGCCACGATCTTGCCCTTTCTCGGGATGAAGAGGGGCACCAGCCCCGCGACAGCCGGCATCAGTATTAAAAACAACAACTCATTCATTCATTCATCTCCGCTACGCGTAAATAAGTGTTAAGTCACTTTCCCAGCTGCCTGCGGATCTCCTCGGTCTTCTCCGCGGACAGCCTTATCAGGTCTCCCTCCGAGAGAACGTATCTCTCGCCGGAATTAACATCGACACGTCCGACTCGCTCCGTGCACGAGTAACAGGGATCGACTGCCGCCGTGATCAGGCCTGCGTCGGCTACCGTGTTGCCCGGCACGCTCGCCTCGTTCGTGAGGATGTTGTTGAAACTCGGGGCGCGGATCTTGTGCCTCATCGGCGTGTTCTTGCCGTTCGAGCGTATGTAGTGAAGCACCTCGCCGCGGGGGGCCTCGTAGACGCCGATGCCCTCGCCGGGCGGGATTTCGCCTATCTCGATGCAGAGCTCGCTGTCGTCCTTCATCGGACCCATTTCCTCGAGCCTGTCGAGGCACTGTCTGATTATCTTTATCGCTTCGAAGTTCTCCAGCTGACGGACGACGGCCTTGTCGAAGACGTCCCCATTCTCACATACGATGACGTCGAAATCGAGCTCTCCGTATGCGTCGATCGGATGATCGCGCCTGGCGTCGACGTCGTATCCTCCCGCCCTCGCCGTGGGTCCGAGCGCCCCGTAGAGACGGCACTGGTCCTTGTTGAAGATCCCGACGGTCTTCGTCCTCGCGTGAATGACCGGATCGTCGACGATTGCATTGGTGATCAAGTCGTTCTTTTCCCAGAGGGAATCGAGCATCTTGCGGATGTTCCCGTACTCCTCGAGCGGTATATCGCGCCTGACGCCGCCTATGCGCATCATCGCGTAGTGGTTCCTGTTGCCCGTCACGGCCTCGAGTATGTCAAGAAGGGGCTCGCGGTACTTCCAGCACCACATGAAGACCGTATTGTACCCGATGAAATGGCCCGCCAGGCCCGTCCAGAGCAGGTGACTGTGCAGCCTCTCGAGCTCGGCGATGATGATCCTGATGAACTGGGCGCGTTTCGGGACCTCGACCTGCAGCAGATCTTCGACTGCCTTGACGTAGGCATACGGATGGGAGCATGAGCAGATGCCGCAGACCCTCTCCACGAGGAAGGGCACCTGGTCCCAGGTCTTCGACTCGGAAAGAAGTTCGATCCCCCTGTGGCTCCAGCCGATCGTTATGTCGATATCGACCACGTTCTCCCCATCGACGTGGAGCTCGAAGAACTCGGGCTCCTCAAGAACAGGGTGGAACGGGCCGATCGGGATCTTTTTAACCATTTCTGTTCACCTCTTTATCAACACAGCCTTACAGGCCTGAAATTCTCTTACGGGTTCTGTCCCTTCAGAGGCTTTCCCGCCACCTCGTCGGCCCTTTCCTCGCCGTCGTTCTTCACGCGGGACATCTCGTGCTTGCACTTGATCTCCCGTTTGTGAGGATAGAAGTCGGCGGGCCTAGTATCCGACCGCAGTACGGGCCTGAGGTCGGGGTGGTTCCTGAAGTTGACCTCGTACATCTCGAATATCTCCTGCTCGATCCACTTGGCTCCGGGTATTACCGGCGAGATCGAATCGAGCTCCGGATGAGGCTTCTTCGCGAACGTTTTTACAGTCACGTAATACCCTTCGCGGTCGAAGGGGAAAAAGAACATCACCTCGACGCCGTCGCGGTCGTCGATGCCGACGCCCGTATCGAACCTCGCATCGAGATCGTTGAACAGGAACGAGGCGAGATCGACCCAGATCTCGTTCTCTGCGTATATGTAGACCCTCTTCTCCGACCGCTCGGCTATCTGGACCTTGCCGCCGAATCTCTCCGCGATCCTTTTCTTTACTTCTTCCCTTTCCATATTTCCTGTTTCCCCGTGTTCGTCATCCCTAAAGCGTTCCCAGTACCTTTACTACCCCCGCTATGATGGCTTCCGGCTTGGGGGGACAGCCGGGGACATACGCATCTACCGGTATGAACTTGTCAACCGGTCCGATGATATTGTATCCGTCGCGGAAGATGCCGCAACGGCAACCGCACGCCCCGATCACGATGACCTTGATCGGCTTGGGCGCCTGCTCGTACAGCCTCTTCAGGCGGGGCAGGACGTTGCGCGTTACCGGGCCGGTGATGAGCAGCACGTCGGCGTGCCTGATGCTGCCCACGAGCAAGATGCCGAACCGCTCGAGATCGAACCTCGGCGTGAGAGCATCGAGGATCTCTATGTCGCAGTTGTTGCATGCGCCGGTGTTCACGTGAAAGACCCAGGGCGATTTCTTTAATGCTTTGAGCGCCAGTGACATTTACAAGCCTCCGCGACCTAGTACCCCAGCACCGCCAGGATCAATGCGATAATCGAAAGGACAAGCATCGGACCCCAGAAGAACCGCACAGCCTGGTCGATTCTCACTCTGGGGTTCGTATTCTTTATAAGGATCATTATCGTTATAATCGCGACATACTTGAGGATCGTCGTTAGGATCCTCAAGCCGGCGAACGAGACGCCGCCCCAGAACATCGTGATGATAAATATCGGCATGACGAAGAACATGATGCCCATGTTCAGCTTCACGACGGCGAGCGGGGCGCCCGAATACTCGATATGGGTGCCTCCGGCCAGCTCCGTCTCCGCCTCGGGGATATCGAACGGAATCATCGTACACTTCGCCTGGGCGCAGAATATCGCGACGATGAACGCGATCACTCCCGAGACGCTTCCGAGCATGATTCCGTTTGCGCTCTGGTAGCCGAGTATCTCCTCGAAGGAGAAGCTGCCGACCTTGACTACCGTCGTCAGCATGATGATAACGAGAGGCAGCTCGTAGGCGAAGAGCAGCTTCATCTCGCGAGCGGCCCCGAGAATCCCCAGCGGGTTGCCTGAGGCGCTCGCGCCGATGATCATCGAGATCGCAGGAATCGTCATGATGTAGAGGACAACGATGGAGTCGCCGACAAACGACGACGACGGATAGAGGTTGGCCATCCACAGGATCGCCGAAGCCAGAGTGGCCGCGGCGAGGCCGACGACGGGAGCGATGAGGAATCCGGTCGCCCTGGCCCCGGCGGGGACGATGACTTCCTTCCCGAGCAGCTTCACGGTATCGGCGAACGGCTGGTACCAGGGAGGCCCTACTCTCCAGTGCACCCTCGCGGTGACCTTGCGGTCCACCCACGTCGCCAGGAGGCCGACTACCGCCGTGAAAAGAAACCCGGGAAATATCAGATAGTTGAACAGATATTTCGCAGCGTCCATAGGTCCTCTCCGCTAACGCTCCAGCATCCAGCGGGCAAAATAGCGCCCGCCTTCAGCGGCGTGTCTGTGTTTCTTCTCCAGCTCGGTGAGCTCCTCGAACACGAGAGCTCCCGACGTACATGTCACGACGCAGCGCGGCTGCTTTCCCTCTTCAAGCCGGTCATAGCAGAGATCGCACTTCGGCGACAAGTGCCATGTCGAATGCATGAACATCACACCGAAGGGACAGGACATGATGCACGACTTGCAGCCGATGCAGAGCTGGCTCATGCGCACGATTGTGCCGTTGTCGTCCTTCTTGATCGCACCCTGGGGACATACCTCGAGACAGAGCGGCGTGTCGCAGTGCCTGCATTGGAGAGGCATGAGTGCGACCTCTTCCACGGCTCCGTGCTTGAGCAATCCCTGGTCATGGTGTCCCTGGGCGCAGGCGGCGGCGCACGCGCGGCATCCGGTGCACAGGTTCATGTTGATATAGATTCTCTTCTCCATAAACTCAGTTCTTCTCACTTTGCCTGCCCAGGGTCACCGCGACCGGGGCGAGGCTTATCTCACCATGTCGTTCATTCAGCTTCCACGGGAACAGCTTGCGGACCGAGGGGAAGTGTATCGTCGCCGCGACAGTCTTTCCCTCGAGCTTGCCCGTCGGCCTGGCCGCGAGCACAGCCTCTCCGCCCTCGGAGACGACCTTCAGGAGATCGCCGTCACTAATGTTCATCTCTTCGGCGATCTGCCTGGACACCATCAGCTCCGGCTCGGGGCATGTGATCTTTGACCAGAGGAGGTTCCTGCTGATCGATCCGTCGGCGGCATGAACCGCTTCGCTCCACGGGATGAGGACGGTATCCGCGTTCTCCAGGCTCTTGATCTCCGCCGCGTAGCCCGCCCAGTCCGCGGCGAGGCTCTCTCCCGCACCGGTCCTTGCCGTCTTTCTCTCCACGGATGCCGCCGCAAGCCCGACTCCCATCTCCTTCGCCAGATCGGTGAGAAACTGCCCGTCGCTGACAGTGCCGGCGAGCGGGGCTATCGTCTCTTCGCGGACTATGTCCTCTCCGAACGATGGCGACACGGTGCCCTTCTTCTCGACCAGGGTCGCCGCGGGGATCACGACGTTGGCGCCGGATGCGGCCTGTCCCCTGAACAGCTGCGTGGCGACGGTGAACTTGCTGTTGCGAAGCGCCTTCTCCACCGGTGCGGCGGGGAAAACGGAAGCCGGATCGAGCCCGAGCAGCACAAATGCCTGCACGCCGCCGGAGGCGATGTTGGCGAGGGCCTTTCCGTTTCCAGCGCCGGCGAGGACCGAGTAGATCCCCCAGGTGTTCTGCTGAACGAACTGGGCGTTAAAGACGGTCTCTCCGGGGCAGATCCGCGTCACCGCCTCGGCCAGGATCGATGTCAGGCCGGGCGCTCCGAATCGTCCGAATATATTCGAAACATATGTCTCGACAGAGGCGGCCCCGAGCATGGAGCCGGCAGCACCCTCGAGGTCGTCCCTCGAGATGCCGCCGAGACGTTCTATCTCGTTCCAGTCCAGCGAGCCGATCAGCTTCCCGAGCTCGCCAGTCAGCCGCGCGCCGCTCTTTGCGGCCGCCGCCTTGAGCAATCCCGCGAGGACCGCCGGCTCACCGCCCGGCCGGCACCTGAGGTGCCTGTTGGCGAACCACGCCGAGTGATTCTTCTCCGGACCTATCGCGATGACCTCGTTGCCCCTGCCCGCGTACTTGCCGGCCGCAACGGCCCTGGCCGTGCACGGGTGCTCGGAGAAGGGGTCTCCGACGAGCAGGAAGACCTGCTTCTCACCGACGGGCTTCTGCCCGGCGGGGCCGAGACCGGAGAGGTCGTACTCCATCCACGCCCTGAACAGCGGGACGTCGTCGGGGGCCATTAGAGCGATGTTCTCGGTTCCAATCACATCTCTGGCGAACTTCAGCGCGAGCGCAGCCTCCTCGTTCGTCAGGTTGTCGCCGATCATGACGCCGATCGCGTCGCCGCCGGCCTCGCCCTTGACGACCGAGAGGTTTTTCGCCGCTTCCTTGACTGCCGCCTCATAGGTCGACCTCTCTCCGAGGACGAACGGGTAGTTGAGCCTGTCGGGGTGGGAGACGAATTCCACCATCGCCGCCCCGCGGGCGCAGAGACTTCCGCCGTACTTCGAGTCTTCACTGTCGTCCCACTCCAGAGAGAGAATCGACTTGTTCGTGAAGATCGGGCTCCTCCCGCCACCCTTGAGGATCAGGGGGCAGGCGAGGGAGCAGATCGAACAGTTGCTGCGTATTTCACTCATAGACGACTTTTCTTCCCGGGCCGCCGGTACGGCCCAACCACAAGTGAACTAGCCGAACACGTTCGGAACGTGCTTGATCTTGTCGTAACACATATCAGGGCCGTCGACGCACAGATAGTAGTGGCCGACGTTGCACCGTCCGCACTTGCCCATGCCGCACGACATTTTCCTGTTCATTGAAAGATAGATCTGCGGAGGCTTGTAGCCGATCTCGAGAAGCTTCAGTGTAACGAACTTGAGCATGATCTCGGGGCCGCACGAAAGTGCGTAGCTGTCGACTATGTCTATGCCCTCGAGCTTGTCGGGCTCCAGCAGCGTCGTCACCAGGCCGACGTGCCCGCTCCAGTCGGGATGCGGCACGTCGATCGTGGTCTTCAGCGATATGTTGCCTGCAAGGGCGCGCCACTCGTCGTACTGCCTGCGGAAGCTGAGTTCCGCCGGCTCCCTGGCGCCGAACCTGATGACGATCTTCCTGTACTTCGACGGATCGTCGAAGAGGGCGTAGAGCAGCGCCCTCATCGGGGCGAGGCCCACGCCGCCGCCCACCACGAGGACATCCTTGCCCACGAGCTTCTCGAGCGGGTATCCCTTGCCGAACGGCCCTCTCAGCCCGACCTTCGCGCCGGGACCGAGCTCGTGCAGCGCGTTCGTCACCTTTCCCGTCTTGAGAATGCTGATCTCCATCCTCTCAGTGATGTTCGGATCGGAGCTGGGCGTGAACGGCGCCTCGCCCAGTCCGGGGACGGTAAGCTGCATAAACTGGCCGGCACGGAACTTGACAGGCCTGACCGGCTTGAGGACGAACGTCTTGATCGTCGGGGTTTCCGTTATGATATCTTCAACAACGGTATCGATGGGATAATACGGGTTTTTCATCCCATTTGCTCCCTTACTTGGCTACCTTGCTCATTACATTCCGGAACACTGCACGCATGTCTATCCCGGCCGAACAGGCGTCGATGCACCTGCCGCAGCCAGTGCAGAAGATCTCGCCGTGGCTGAGGGGCAGATAATCGTACTTGTGATAAAACCTGTGTTTGACGCGGTCGCTCAGGCGCGGCCTCGGGTTGCCCATCCCTGCCATCCTCGCGTATCCGGTGACCTGACAGCTATCCCAGGACATCACTCTCCTGTACTTCTCTCCCTCCACCGTATCGAACAGGAGGAAACAGTAGCAGGTCGGGCAGATATTGGTGCAGGCGCCGCACTCGACGCATTTCGCCGACTCCTTGTCCCAGAGCCCGTCGGCCAGCGCCTTCCTGAGCGGCTCGGTCATCTTCGTCGCGTCGGGGAAATCCCTGTTGTTTTTCTCGAGTTTCGCGACGACCTTCGCCCGCGCCTCGTCCCTAGACTTCTCCTGACCGTCGCGCGGAGCGATGAAAAGATCGCCGTTCTCCGAGATGACTTTTTCACCGCGCTCGGATCCCGCCTCGATGAGATACCCCGCGTCGACCTTTGAGATCGCCAGGTCGAAACCCTTCTCCGGCCATGGCTTCCTGCCGAGCAGGGTGCAGAAGCACGACTCGCCGCAGTCGGTGCAATCGGCGGCTATCGTGAACATCTTCTCCCTGCGGATCCGGTAAAACGGGTCCTCGAATTCTCCCTCGATCTGCACCCTGTCTACCAGCTCCATGGCTGCGACGTCACAGGCCCTCGCGCCGACCACTATGTATGAAAGCGTGTTTTCATCGGCCTCGAACTCGTCGAGCTCCTCCGAGGGATATTCTGCGACTGTCGAACGGAGGAGCTGTGCGAATCCTTTCAGCGTCTCGACCGTACGGTAGCCTTCGACGCTCATCCCTTCGGGAAGAGGAAAGGCTTCGACTCGCTCTATATGGAGTTTTCCGGTGTCTTTTTCCGTGACGGGCACAAAAAGCTCTCCCTCACCGGAAAGCTTCTTGAGCAACCTCTCGAAGTTTGTCGAGTCGATAAACTGCATGTGGTTTTTTCCGTAATAAGAAATCGGCAGCCGTGGACACGGAGGCCTTAATTCACCTTACCAGCAACATGCCACCTTCGGCATGCCCGAGACAGCAGGGTGTACCATTCCACAAGAAGGCCGAAAATGTCAATATTATTTTTTCGGAAAACTGTAACAGCCGGTTTTCTCAACCAACTGGAGCATCGGGCCGGACGTAAAGAAAATCGGACGGGCCGCCGGGCCCGTCCACCGCAAACTCCGTAACGAGAGGTTTTCCACTACTCCTTCAGCAACTTCTCGACCGCCTTCTCAAGCTCATTGCCGCGGAGGTTCTTGTACCGGATCCTTCCCTGCTTGTCGATGAGGAAGGTGGAGGGGATCGAGCTGACCGCGTAGAGCTGGCCTATCTCTGCCTGCCAGCCCTTGCCGTCGTAGATCTGGCGCCACTTCATGTCCTGGTCTTTCAGGAAGGAATAGAAGGCGTTGCGGTTGTTGTCCATCGAAACGCCGATGATATCGAAACCCTTCTCGTGATAGGTCGAGTAGATCTTCTTGACGGTGGGCATCTCCGCCCGGCAGGGAGCGCACCAGGTTGCCCAGAAGTCTAGGAGGACGACCCTGCCCCTGTAGTCGGCAGGGCTGATCCCCTTGCCCGCGATGTCCGTCGTCCTGAAGTCGATCGCCTCGGCGCCGATCCTGAGCTTCTTCATCGTCTCGAGGCGCGCGATCATCCCTTCGGCCGATTTCTTCATACCCGGCTTGATGCCCTTGACGGCGACGGCCTTTCGCAGGGCCTTCTCGGCCCCATCGAAATCGTCCTCGGCGAGGCAGGCGTTGCCGACCGACATCCACGCCATCCCCTTTTCCGATGGTTCCTTCGGGAAACTGCCGGCGTGGTATTTTTTCAGGATCTCCATCGCGTCCACGCCCCGTCCGATCTGTGAATAGATCTGCCCGAGCACCACCATCGCGCTGCCCGATGCTGCCGTGCCGGGGTAGGCCTCGATGATGCCCTTCAGCTCCTCTTCGGCCTTGACGACGAGCTGATCCATCGGAACCGTGTTCCGGCCCCGCTGGATCTCGGCCATCAGCTGCTCGTACACCTCCTTCGCCGCGGCCTCCCTGGCAGCGTCGGCGCCGGCCGCGCCGGCGAAGACCGCCACGGCCGTCAGGGCCAGTACAAGAATCCTTATTTTATCTGTCATCTTTTCCGCCCTTTCAAAAAACGGGACGCGCCGAATCCCGGTCGCGTCCCGGACAACTCTCTCCGTCGGGAGACGGGGCTGTTATTTCTTTCGCGTATCCTTCGTCAATCTCACGGATCCCTTGATCGGGACCACGAGCTCCTCATATCCGGGATAATTTGTCAGGAACTTCAGCGAGGCCTCGTACTTTCCAGGCTCAGATCGCGGACGGATCTGGAACCTGCACGTGTACGCCTTGCCTGGTTTGACCTCCCTGATATTCCAGGTTATCGACTTGTCGCTCGGGATCACGTCGAGGATCTTCAGCGAGTCTCCCCTTGCCGAGATGACCGAGACTACCTTCTCGAAGCTCTTCGTCGTTCCCTCGGCCATCAGGAGCTCCCTCATGTATATCGTGCTCGGATGGAGCTCGACGTCGTCCATGATATGAAGCCGGAACGCCAGTTTCTTTTCTGGCAGCTCGTCGAAATCGGTCTCGATGAACAGGTCGGCGAAGTACTGCCTCGGCGGAAGGTCTTTCTTCAGCCACGTCTCGATCTTGTACTTCTTTCCTTTCTCAATCGGCGTGATCTTGACGCCGACGCTCTCCTCGAGGGCCTTTCTGTCCCTGCTCTTCTTTGACCAGTGATATCCGGTCAGGTCGATTCCCTCTTCGAGAGCCAATGTGAGGATCACTTCTTCCTTGAGATCTTCGCCCTTGTACCCCGAAAGGGACAGACCCTTGGAGACCCGGAAGACCTGCTTGATATGCCCGATGACGCTGAGCGTCACCTTCGCGTTTTCGGGATCGTTCGTCTTCACCGTGAAGCTCTTCTTGAAGCGTCCGGGGTGAAGTTTGTGTCCTATGAGTTTTACGCCTATCTTTCCCTCCGACCCGGGAGGGATGACCTCGTCATAGTCGGCCACCGAGCAGCCTCACCCGGGGCGGACGCCGAGTATGTGAAGCTCCGCCACCCCGTTGTTCCTCACCGTGAACTCATACTCGATGTCCACGCCTTCGTAGTAAGTGCCCAGATCAGGCGCCTTGTTTTTTATGTACATCTTCGGCGGGTCTTTCTGCCCCGCCGCGGCCGCCGACGCGAGGACCGTCGCCATCACGGCGAAGGTCACGACCGACAGGCCCAGCTTTCTCGAAAGGCTCATAGAGTATCCTCCGTCTGACAGGCACTGGTTCGCAGCCTTGCCCGCCTTCACAGAATTCAGTAAATGAAAACAAACCCGATACCCCCCACCGACACCATCTTGTCCGGTCGGGAGGAACCGGGACTCTCCCATATCAGCCAATAGTATATTATATAATATTAACCGCCGCAGGTTCCACCAATTATTTCGTCGCTATTTCGTCGCACGCCTCATTCTCCCGCCTCCCAGCCGTAGGTCTCGTATCTGTAGTCGAGCCTTCCGCCTGTGACATCCACCACAACGAATCCCTCGGGGAATCCCCTGTGCGGCCCTTTCCACCAGGCGCCGCTGACCGCGCCGCCCGTAACGAATTTGGTGCCCTTTACCTGCGCCTGCTCGACAATGTGAAGATGTCCCTGGAGAACGAGTCTCAGGTCGCGGCCCTCGAACATTGAGAGGACCTCGGGGGCGTTGGCCACCAACTCTGCCGGCGGGACCGTCTCGGTTGTCCCGTAACTGGTCTGGATGGAAGGAGATACTAGTGGAATATGGACACATAGCACAATCGGCGTGTCTGGAGCGGTATTTTCTAGGTCCCGGGCGAGCCATTCGAGCGTCTCCTGCCCGACATGGCCGAAATAGCGCCTCGTTCCGGTGAATCCTATCGTGTCGAGAAGGATGAAGTGCCAGCCGCCGAAATCAAACGAAGAACTCGTCGAGCCCCCACCCAATCTCTTCTCGAACATCTTCTTGCCGAATTCAGGGTGTGTCGGATCGACTCCGCTCCCGATATAGAGCCCGAAGACCTCATGGTTGCCGATAGTGTGGTGGACGGGCATCTCGAGCTTTTCGCAGAGATCCCCGAACAGCCTGTACAGCGAATCGGCCCGTTCGTAACTCACTCCCAGAGCATCATAAATCAGATCGCCGCCGGTTATCACGAAGTCGGGGGCCAGCTCGTTGACCTTCTCGATCGCCGCCTCGAAACCCTGCGCGCCGCGACGCTCGGGCATCACGTGGATGTCGGCCATGAAGACGAAGCGGAACGAGCCGCGGCTTTCTCCGCAGAGCGGTCCAGGCACCGCAACGGAAGCGATGATCCCTGCGAGCAGGAGTACGATGAGGATCCTCGTGAACCTTCGTGCCATCTGCAGTCTCCTTTTTAGCAAATCAACTCGTGCGCCCTCCGCATGACGGCGAGGCGCGGGACTATGTGGTCTAGCTGAAGGGCATTTTACAGAAAGTCGCCGAGCACGGGAAGCGCGATCTGACACCCGAGTGTGCAGATCGTGTGAACCAGTCTGTAGAGATATTCTAGTCTCGGCGGCCGGGTTTTTCATGGATCAAACGGCTTCATGTATCGCAGTACTGTTCCATGTGTTTTTCCCCGAAAGCTCTTTTAGCCTCCAGGCGGTTATGCTTCGCGCATAACAGCCTCAGGTTGGATGGCGAGTTATCCCCGCCCCTTGCAAATGGGACGATGTGGTCTATCTGCAGGTCCCACGTCGAGCCGCACCGCTTTCCCCCGGGCGCCACAAACGTACACCGCCCCCTGTCCCTGGCGTAGACCTCATCGCGCACAGACCTGGGGATATAGCGCGACTCTTCCCGCTTCTGCGGGGGTACAGATGGCTTCTGCGGACGCTTCAGAGGCCGGCGTTTCGGCGCCTCTTTCCCACTCTCCCCGGGACTTCCACGCCGTTTATGTAAATCCAGCCCGGATTCCGGCCTCTCTTTC